>JBKDKR010000109.1:0-59814 GCA_046344995.1 Pirellula sp. | reverse complement strand
CTTCCGCAGTTGCCTTCACCTCGTGTTGCTTTCTTATGAGCTATTCATCTGGTATGATGACTCCTTACCGAAAGTACTGGAACTAAACACACGGGACTTTCACCCGATAAGATCACGCCCATGCTGGGCGTACATGGACGCAAGTCGCCGGTCGGCCGCAATTTCGAATCATAGCTATCTGCGGCGACTGCGTGATCGCCAACGTTAGCTCAGTAGAGTTGCGACAACGTTCTCGACATGTTGCATGTGATCGGAACACTAATCGTCAGTAATCCCCACTAATAAGGAATAGCAACAGGATCGTCGTGGCTTTAGATTAGTGCGAATTAGTGCTGATTAGTGTTCCTGTTTGCCCAAGACGCTGATCTTCACATTCTAGCAATGTCTATGTTCGTTCTCTGTAGGTTTGACTCCTCTCTGTGGTTCCCGCAGGGTTGATGTGCAATCAATGAGATGATCTGCTAAAATCTCGTCTGAGTTGGAGGCGTTCTAAATTCTATCAAATTGAATCCTCAAACAAAGCCATACACCAAAGCCCGCGAACGGCACAAGCTTAATGGATGCTGTCACTCGCAGACTTGGTGACGGCTAGTGTTAGCTTGGAAAGAACGAGAGGGCCAGATAAGTAGGTCGATTACGATATCGGCCCTGCTGAATATTAACGTCGCATGTGTTACGATATTGTGATGACAGAGACTGTATCTGACTGAGAGTAGCACGTCAGCAGAGAAGACGACGGACCTTGATCACTTGAAAGCCATCACATTGAGAACATTACTGCTGTTGCTTATGGGAACATGGACAGCCATGGCTTCCGCGATGGACTTCATCCACCCGGGCGGAATCAATTCAGCCTCGGAACTTGACTTCGTAAAAGGGCGGATCAATGCAGGAGCCCAACCGTGGACAGGCGAGTTCGAACAGCTCAGGGACTCGGGTTATTCAACCCGCGGTGCACATGGCCTGCGAACCATCGACTCCAATAGCAAGGACGCAGAACTCTCACGAGACGACGCGATTGCGGCCTACGCTCAGTCGCTCCTGTGGTACTTCACTGATGAGGACGTATACGCACGCCGCTCCATCGCAATCCTCAACTCCTGGTCATCACTTCAAGGATTTACAGCGGGATCCGATCAGGATCGATTGCAAGCCGGTTGGATCGGATCGGTCTTTGCATCTGCGGCGGAGATTATGCGGGGGCATCCTGATTGGGCAGCGCGCGACGTCGAGAAATTCCAAGACATGTTCAGGAGGGCTTTCTATCCACAGTTAACGATCGCAAGTAACTGGAATGGGAATGTTGACTTGACACAAATCAATGCATTGATGGCGATTGCAGTTTTCAATGAGGATCAGCACGAGTTCTCGACGGCGCTCGATCGGTTGCAGATCCGCAGCCGCGCATACTTTTACTTGAAAGCTGACGGTCCAAAGCTATCACCGATTGCGGGCGACGGAGGCGATCCACAGGCATTTTGGTCGAATCCCAAACGATTGATTGACGGGCTTACTCAAGAGACGTGCCGCGACAACGGGCACCATTCCCAGTTTGGCCTTGGTTCGGCGCTCCATGGCGCCGAGATCGCTTGGCATCAGGGCGTTGACGTGTACGCCGAGAATCAGGAGCGATACGTAGCAGCAATGGAGTTGTTGGCGACCCAGTTCCTTTCTAGTTCAATGCAGGGCGTCTGTGAGAATGACGCGCCGACAGCAAACCGCTTTGACGCCTGGGAGGTTGGATACAATCATTATCATCACCGCAAGGGATTGTTGCTTCCGAACACCGAGAAGTTGATTGAGGAGCAGATTCGGACGAAGGCTCCGAGGGCCGTTTGTAACTTGGTCTTCGACATGTTGACGCATAGTGGACTTCCAAAAGTGCCGAACTAGGCGGTTAACCCGAACGGCGGACCGGGCGGTTCCTGAAATCGCAATCGTTCTCGGCCTCGCTCTCGGAGCGTATTATTGGCTGCAAAACATCAAGCGTGGCGAACGGGATCAAGCATCTGATCCTAATGTCGTTAACGGTTAACATATGCAGAACATAAATAGGTTTGGATGTTGCATCGGGTGGTCGGGGGAGAGCGTACGTCGAGCCTGATAATTTCTCTTAGATGTTTGTTGGCCAACTCTCAGCCAACATTTAAGCCCGTGTTCATGAAGCCCCGTGGCAGGATTGAGGAATCGCTTTTCTCTATTCTGTTTAGCCTACGAACCTAACGCTTCAGACGGGACAAACCAGTCTGGGAGCCGTGGTATAGCATTTCCGCGATCTAGCACTTGAACCACTTGCTCCGGTTGGGCAAGCCAACCGGGGGCTAGGCCTATTGTAAAGGCCCCCATGGGCTCGCGCCATCGAAGCCAAGGGCTCGCATCTAGAATGAGTAAGGCTGTCGATACTTGGGCGCCATTGTTTGGTATCGACGATGTGGAGCAGGTAGCGTCAGAGGTCGTCTTCGGTCGCGGAGGCGGGATCTTTAGAGGGGAATTCGTGGAACTTTCGTAGGGCGCGGAGGTAAGATTGTTGAGTTCGGATTCCTTTTCCATTACGCTTGAGGTCTTATTGGAATTGGATGAGCGATGGAACGGTTGGCTGTAGATCTTTCGATGTATTGACCCCTGTGATTGGGAGACCGTCATCGATCGGATCGCGTGTAGAGGCGATCTGAAGCAATCGGTGACACTCCCTCCAGGGTGTTTACTTACGAGGCAATCTCAACTGAGTGAGTTATCAAAGCTGACCCTAACCCCGATCACTGATCCTGCCGCGATAGCGGCTTACTTGAACAGTCACGTGCACCGTAGTCTCGGTCGGTGCGTTTTGGAAATGGCACGTCACCTAGCCGCGACTCGGTGACGTGTGCCGTTCGCCGACATTATGAAGACACTCATCGTACTACTGATAACTGTGGCATCAGCGACTTCCGCTTACGCACAGACTTTATGTGTCGCTACGTACAATCTGAACTACAGCAATCAGCGCGGTGACCAAGTGCTCGATGCAATATCGAAGGCCAATCCTGATCTGATTTGCTTTCAAGAAACAACCGAACAGTCCGAACTTTTTCTCAAAGAGAAACTAGCACAAAGCCACTCGCATTTTTACTCGGTGGGACATGAAGGCCGATACTTGGCTGAAAGATTTGCTTTTGCCTGCAAGTCAGAACTCACGGACACTGAGTTCGTGCCGCCTGGAGCTGGACTGTTTGGCTTCTATACCGCGACACTAAACTTTAATGGTGAGCGTATTCAAATTGTGAACATACACCTTGCACCTTTCCAGGTAAAACGCGGAGGCACATTCATGGATGCGATGGCTGCACTTTACAAAACCGAGAAGATCCACGCCGATGAGATCGACGTGATCACAAAATCCATGGATACAAAACGTCCGGTGATCATAGCGGGTGACTTTAATAGCATTTCAACATTCGTGGCACCTCAGCGTCTTGTGGAATTGGGAATGATTGACGCCTTTGCTTCCGTGACTAAAGATCCGGATACTCACGCAACATGGCACTGGCCAACGCGGCCAATTCCACTGGCACTTCGGATTGATTACATCTTTCACAGCAACCATTTCACGACACAGAAGTCTGAGGTTCTAAGACGTGATGGCTCGGATCATTCGTTGGTCTACGCTGTTCTAGAACGCGGCGAACAATCGCTTGCAACGGAGCCGGCTGTCGGGTCGGTTTTGGAATCAACACCTATCGCGCCGGCCCGCTGATGCGTAGCGTTAGCTTGGAAGGAACGAGAAGAACATTGTGGATTTAGAATGCCCCTCGCTTGTCGGGGGATCGTTCCGCTTCTCGCTACATAATCGCTCAGGTTCCCCCCGGTCTCCGTTTCTTGCGAGGTAGAGTACTGAAATAAACAAAAAAATGGTTGGGCAAAAAAAATCAATGCAAACGGCCATACTTCTATCCATTTTTTTGCCCCAACATTTTTTTGCCCTTGCTCGCTTGCTCTTTATAGCCCGTCGGGCAACCATCAACGCAATCTAGGACTTGAAAAGTTGTGCCTGCTGAATATTGACGTCGAATGTGATACGATAGTTCGATGTCAGAGACGGTCTCTGATTGAGAATAACACGTCAGCGGATCAGACGACGGCACTCGATCCTCGGGGCGAGAACGTTTCATTCGCGAACCAGCGAATGCACTCAACGTCTCGATCCCCCCGCCTCGGGCGGTCCATCATCCCCCGCTCGACGTGAATGATCCTTATTGTTCGGCAGTGGAGATTTACGGTGGCGAGCGACTCCGCAACATTGTTTTCTCTTGACCACTCATCTACCCGCCAGCGCTTTCGGCAAGCGGCATCACACCTCGGTTGGCAGTTGGAATCTTACCCCATCGGTCTCGTCGGACCCGATGGAGATGAGTTGGCCTTCGACGTCGCGTGTTCGCAGAGTGGTGATCGTTTTCCTTATCCGGTTTTTCAGAGAATCATCCGCTATTGCTTCGGGGCTCCTCGTTGGCGATAATTGGGACACAGGAGCAAATAGAATGAGCAGTTCACCAGCCACAAGCATTCGAGACAAAGTGACGGAAACCATCAAGACGCTGCCCGACGATGCGTCGTGGGATGATGTCATGTATCGAATCTACGTCCGACAAAAGATCGAAAACGGACTTAAGGACGTGACAGATGGCAATACGATCACGGTTTCGGATGTAAGAAAACGTTTCGGCCTGCCAGAATGATGCGTGTCGAATGGACTCGTAGTGCGATCCAGGATCTCGCTGGAATCCACGCCCACATAGCTCAAGACTCTCATCGTTACGCAATTTCTGTGGTTGATCGGTTGACCAACAGAACCAAGCAGATTTCTGCATTTCCTTTCTCTGGAGAAATGGTACCTGAATATAACGTAGAAAAAATCCGTGAAGTAATCGAATACTCTTATCGTTTGATCTACTTAGTGGAGAATGAATCGATATATGTCCTTGCCGTGATACATGGCGCGCTACCGCTGCCTGATTCCCCCCCATTCAATACCGGATAACATAAATAGGCTTAGATGTTGCGTCGGGTGGTCGGGGGAAGACGCTTGTCGAGCCTGATAGTTTCTCTTAGATGTCTGCTGGCCAGCTCTCAGCCAACATTTAAGCCCTGGTTCATGAAGCCCCGTGGCAGGATTGCGGAATCGCTTTCTTCTATTCTGCTTAGCCTACGAACCTAAGGCTTCAGACGGGACGAGCCAGTCTGGGAGCCCTGGTATAGCGTTGCCGCGATCTAGCACTCGAAACACGTGCTCCGGTTGGGCAAGCCAGCGGTATCTAAATGCAGTCGATTGTGATTTCCATCCTGCTGTATGTCGACGTCGCATGTGGTACGATAATGTGACGTCAGAGACGGTCTCTGATTGAGAATCGTACGTCAGCAGATCAGACGACGGCACTCGATGCTCCAGGCCAGATCGATTGATTCGCTAATCCGCGGATGCAATCATCGTCTCGACCCCAGGCATTGGGCTGTCTGTGTGTACCCGCTCGACCTTAGTGATCGCGGTCGTTCGTCTTTGTTAGAACCCAAGAAAGGCGGCCGTATCGTGACTATCTCCCTTGTTAGTCAACGCGTTAAAGCAACTTGGAGACAATTCTCGCTCAGGACATTAATCTTCTCGATTGTGGCTTTCGCATTGTTGCTTGCATTCATAAATGGAACACCTATACATCAACCAATTCGTACACGAGGTAAGCGATTTTGAAGGCCTTCGTAGATTGCCTCGGTTGAAAACCGTAACGTTGTCGAATTAGTGTGGTCTCTCAACCCACGAAATCGACCTGTTATCGAACTCATTGAAGGGCGTAGAGATTGTCGCAGAATAACTCCAACAGTCGGCACAAAAACGAAGACGAAGATCGTCGGAAAAAGTTGGTCATTTTTGTTTCGTGAGTTTCCTTTTGTAGAGCCCCGAGCTTCCCGAATAGATGGATGGACTCGCATTAGGTATTGACTTGACTTACCTTGTAGAGTGAAATCGATTGTCTAGCCTGATTGCTTTTCTTTGCTCTTCGCTGGCTGGCTAAACCGAGTCAATTCTCCGGAATCAGAGATGCTTTATGAGCTCGCTCGTCCTATATACGACCGCCGCGTTGATGGCATTCGTGGGTTTCTTTTGCGCAGTGCTGTGTCTTGCGTGGTCAATCCCTTCGTGGCGGCGTCGGCTAGCAAGGTCTCAAGCTCCAGGGCATTCCGAGGCCGGAGGGCTCGCTGGATGGCCCGCCCGAGTCGGCAGTGCTTTGATATCGATCGGAATTGCGGCCTGTGCCGTGGCCGGCTGGTACGGTTGTTACTGCGTGTTAGCCGCTTTGAGCGTTGGTTCCAAGTAGGGCTTGGGTCAGTAAAACAAAGCCAGTTCTAAATTGTCACGATTCGTCGAACACAAGCGAGGATTGCAGTGGGTTGGGGTATCCAAGACGCGAGAGTTGCTCCATCGTCTTTGTCGATACAGAACCATACACCATCCGAATCGTAGACTGACGGGGCTTCGTAGTCTCGGCCACTTCGTAGGGATTTTCTCCGAAGACAGATTACGCGAAATTATAGGGAATTCCGCGAAAATCCAGGTCACCATGGCTCTCGCGTCGTTGAGCTTGGTTGCTCCTCTCAGTAAGCTGGAGAGGCGGCAGATTGCCGTTCGCTCACCCAAGCTGGTTTAGTTTTGAATCCTGATCCGAGAATTTCGGACTAACCCCCAGCTCCCACACTCACCAAGGTTTTGTTAAAGCCCATGTCGGTTGCTCCAGCCAATACTACCAGTAATCTCTCTGACGACGATGTTCGATTTATCGATCGACTTAGGGAATCATTTCAGCGATTCTCACGTGAACTCGGACAAGTGATTGTAGGCCAAAAAGATACGGTCGAGCAGCTTGCGATATGCCTGTTCGCGCGGCGGCATGCTCTTTTGATGGGGGTTCCTGGGCTGGCTAAGACTCTGCTTGTTAGCAAGGTGGCAGAGACAATGTCGCTGGCGTTCAATCGGATTCAGTTTACGCCCGACCTTATGCCGATGGATATTACGGGCACCGATATCCTTCAAGAAACAGCCGAGGGCAGACGAGAGTTTCAGTTCATTCACGGCCCTATTTTTGCCAACATCATTCTGGCCGATGAGATCAATCGCGCTCCACCAAAGACGCAGGCCGCTCTACTAGAAGCCATGCAAGAGCAACGGGTAACGGTGCTTGGAAAGACCTTTGACCTAACGTCTCCCTTTATGGTGCTCGCGACTCAGAATCCGGTCGAACAAGAAGGTACGTATCCACTACCTGAAGCTCAATTGGATCGTTTCATGTTTTTGATTGAATTGGATTATCCGAACGAAGAAGAAGAGATTCAAATCGCAAAGACGACAACAGGGGATGACGCCATCAAATTGGCTCCTGTTATGACGGGTACCGAAATCATGGACTTTCAAAAGTTAGTACGGAGAGTTCCTGTTCCCGATCACATTTATACTTATGCGGCCAAGTTAGTTCGAAAGACTCGTCCGCAGGGCGAGACTGCTCCCGCATGGATGAAGTCGTACGTTAGCTGGGGGGCCGGACCTCGTGCCGTTCAGAACTTGATTCTTGGAGCTAAGAGTCGAGCTGCTTTGCAAGGCAGCTACATGGTCCGACTAGAGGATGTGCAAGCTGTAGCGAAGCCAGTGTTGGTACACAGGATCATCACAACCTTTGCTGCACAGGCTGAAGGAGTTAGCGCTAAACAAATCGTTCAGCGACTAGTGGATGAGATGGAATAGAGGCATCGCAGCATGTTGCCCGTTACCAGATCTTTTCTTGATCCTCAAATCCTATCTCGCTTGAGTGCTATCCCATTGCATGCGCGATTTGCCATGCAAGGAAACATATCGGGGCGACATGCTTCGCCGCACCGGGGTTCGAGCGTTGAGTTTGCTGAGTATCGCAAATATGTGCCCGGGGACGATTTGCGTCGGCTCGACTGGCGAGCGTTCGGCAGGACCGATCGCTATTACGTTAAGGAGTTTGAGGCCGATACCAATCTGCGTTGCTGTGTCGTGGTTGATACTAGCGGTTCGATGGGATTCTCGAGCAAGGGGTATCCCTCAAAGATTCAGTATGCGCGTTCAATCGCAGGTTCGACCGCATACCTTGCAAGCCAACAAGGGGATGCGGTTGGCGTTTCGCTTGCAGCGGGATCGCTCGTACAGAGCATACCTCCTCGTCGATCGCCCGCGCATCTCAAGGTGGTTTTAGATACGTTGGAACAGGCCAAGACGGCAGGCGAAACCGAGTTGCCGCGGATTCTGCATGAAGTAGCAGAAACGGTTCGACAGCGCGCGTTAGTCGTTGTGATATCCGATTTCTTTGCTGATCCAATCGAATGGAAGTCTTGTTTTGAGCATCTTCGATTTCGCAAGCATGATGTGGCCGCCTTTCACTTGTTAGATCCTCAAGAAATCGGATTCGAGTTCCAGCGTCCGGTGAGATTCTTAGATATGGAGGGGGGGAATGCTCTATTCGTCGACCCGATCGAGATATCGGATCGCTACCAACTAGCCCTTCGGGAATTTCTTGATCGAATGAAACAGGTGACCATCGAAACAGGTGTCGACTACCACCGAGTTATTACGAGTGAGTCTTATGAACAGCCACTTATGAGGTTTCTCATAGGCAGAACGCGCACGCGAGGGGTTCGATGACGTTTCTGCAACCTTGGATGCTATTTGCATTACCGCTACTCGCATTGCCGGTCATCATCCATTTGGTGCACCTAAGACGACATCAAACGGTGCCTTGGGCCGCTATGCGATTTCTTTTGGCGGCTACCAAGATGGCAAGTGGCTTATCGAAGCTCAAGCAGTACCTCATACTCGCATTGAGAACATTGGCTGTCGCGACGCTTGTGCTTTTCGCTTCTCGTCCCTTGATCAGTGGCATCAGCGGTTGGTTAGGGACGGAGGAGTCACAACTGTCAATTGTCTTAATTGATCGTTCACCGAGCATGCAATTGAAGCTAGGAGCTTCGGGAGAGACAAAGCAGCAAATTGCAGTACAGCGAGTCCAAGAGTGGCTGTCTGCATCCGGTGATTCCAAAATTGTTTGTTTGGCGACCGGATACGAAGAGCCTATTGCGGATCTGGATGTTAAGTCACTAGCTAGTGATCCACGGCTTGAGCCAACGGCCATATCAAGCAATATCCCTGTTCTTCTTGACAAGGCTCGCGAATACATCGAAAGAAACAACGTTGCCAAAGCGACAGTATGGATTGCTTCCGATCTAAGCGACTTTGATTGGCGGACGAACGACTCCACGTGGTCTGTGGTGAGGGATGGATTTTCTAAAACAGCTGCCGACGTTAGTTTTCAGATACTTGATTTAACGCCTCAAACGTTTAATCGAGCGATCAAGGTAACGGGAGCCGAGTTGACGGAGAGTGGCGCAGAAGATGAACTGCAATTGTCGCTTCAAGTAAAGTCTAGCCCAATTGATTCTGCACCGGCCGAGGAATCCATTTCAGTCGAGCTAGAAATTGCAGGTAATAGGACTGCCATTCCGGTGTCTCTCGAGCGTGGGTATGGCGAGGTAAATCGATTTCCCATCAAGTTTAACGCCGCTACGCAACTGGGCACCTCGGTAACGGACCCAGCAACGACTGAGGGGCAAAACGAAACGCTCGGCTGGGGCTCCGTTCAAATTGCGGCGGACGCTAATGAAGCAGATAACATCGCCTACTTTACCTTTGAGACCAAGCCACTCCGCAGAACGTTGATTGTTTCGGATAATCCGTCATCGATCGAAGCAATCACCATCGCTGCGTCCATTCCTCCGAACCCAACTGCCAAAACCTCATCGGATCAGGTCACGGTAAATCAATTGGACACCGTCAATTGGGATCAATACGCCGTCGTAATTTGGCACGAACAGTTACCATCAGGGACCGCTTTGGAGCAAACGGAGACGTTTGTGAACTCAGGAGGTCAGATATTATTCCTGCCCCCTGAGATCCCTAGCAGTACCACAGCCTTCGGATTGCAATGGACCGCCTGGCTAAGCCTATTAGAGTCCAATCCGACTGACGCCGAGAGTCAGGTTGGAGCCTCAGGGGAGACATCAACTGCAGTTGGAGCTAGGGTTGAGCAATGGCGGAATGATTCGTTGTTGCTTGGCAACACAATGAGCGGAACAGCCTTGCCATTAAGTACATTGCATGTATCCAGAGCATGCCGCATCACGGGCAACATGACCGAACTCGCGACTCTAGAGGGAGACATCGCTCTACTAGCGAGATCTGATGCCGTATCCGAGCAATCCAAAGGGAACGTTTACGCGTTATGCACAACGACTGCGATTGGTGACTCCACGTTAGCAATAGACGGGATTGCTATTTACGTAATGACACAGCGATTGCTCGATGCGGGAATGTCGAAAGTTGGTAGAGCTAAATCAATTACAGCTTCGATCGAACAATCAAAATTTTTGCAGGATAGCCAACCCCTCGCGATCGCTCAGCAATCGTTATCAAGCCAGCAATGGGAACAAGCTGGGGTGTTTTCGAAGGACAAATTACTCATGGCGCAAAATCGCACGAATGAGGAGGATGAAGTAAAGATCGTTAGTGATGATAGTTTGAAGAGTCTGTTCGGGGAGCTCAAGTGGTACAAAATTGACGCCGTGGAAGCGACCAATTCTCTCGTACAGGAAATTTGGAGATGGTTTGCAATTCTTATGCTAGTTGCTTTGCTGGCCGAGGGTGTACTTAGTGCACCCTCTCGAAGAACAAAGGGGCTTAAGCCCTTGTTTCCGCAAGCGTCTGTGTAAGGAAGTCGTGCGAGCGCTGCTTAACGAACAACGTTTGAGTCTCGAGGTAGCGAGTTGCTAGCTGCGCGGTCGATCGAATTGAGTTTGCTTTCCATCATTTTCAAGGTGTCTGACCATGTGGAATGTCTGAAATTACGTTCTTCTTCGATGGCTAGTTTACGAGACTCCAATAGATGTTTGGAGGTTGCATGCTCGGATTGCATATGTTGTAGCCAGGATTCTCGACGAGCGTCTAAGTACTGCTCCATAGCCTCGTCGAGTGCAGATTGAATCTTTGCATTAGCTTCGTCGTCAACAATCCATGCATTAGACACAGCTATAACGGGAGCTTCTAAAGAGGATTGAGAGTTAGCAGTAAGGTTAAGTCTGAGCGTTTCACAAATGTCTTTAAAAACCACGATGAAATCAGGATCGAGACCTAGTTTGTCATCGAGAACATGGCATAAAGGGAAGGAAATCAAGAGGTCTCTACCTGAAGTTTTGTAATCCACTTTTACTGCAACCTCGAAGTTATCTTCCTTTTGATTGAGACTCAGAAGGTGCGAGATTTTATTGTCCGATCCAATACTCGGCCCGATCTTGCAGATTGTTTTTGGGCCATCATCGTTTTGAGGAGTCCAAGAAATTTGTAAAACGTTTGCGTCGTGGTGCTTCAGGCGGATGCTAGAGATCAGAATTTCAGTCGTCAGATTGTTTTCACTA
Organism: Pirellula sp.; assembly: GCA_046344995.1. Classification (GTDB taxonomy): domain Bacteria; phylum Planctomycetota; class Planctomycetia; order Pirellulales; family Pirellulaceae; genus JBKCUI01. The sequence goes on along the minus strand of JBKDKR010000109.1, from coordinate 48,309 downwards.
ATGGCCGTTAGGCCGGTTACTTTACCCCTTTTCAGCGCGAACTCCCTTTGTCGGATTCTTTCTGTAACGAGCTCTCTGCCTGCATGTATAAGAATTGGTGTTTTTGGTCCAACTGATTCAGCGTGACTATCGATTAACAATTGTTTAAGGAATCTTCGATAGCTGGCTTCTGCTGCAACAGCGAACGGCTGTACCCGTTCTGCAACTAGCCGCAACGCGTTCTCTCGAATCACATTACGAATCTCGTCAGTCGTATTTGTTGCTTTTGGGGGATTTTTCTGTGCCGATTCCAAAACGGAATTCAATTGTTCGAAGGAACGCGTCATCGAGGTACCCACTTTCGTGGACTCAACTCTGTCGCTTGCGAGTAGAGCTTGTATCGCGATCAAGTCACTGCGTAGCTTATCAACCGCATGCGAGTTTCTCAGCGGATTCGGTGCAGGGCTTTGGTGAAGCACTTCATCGATCTTATTCTTGATCGATTCCATCTTTAAATCTATTTCGCGAGAGCGGTCCAGGCTTAGAATTTCAGCATCTTTGATGGAGCGTAATGCTTGCGAAAAGATTCCATGGATATCTTTGACAGCAGAGTTATCCTGCGTTGTGACGCTAGGTATCGAGGCAGTATGAACGCTCTCTGTTGCTTTGGGCAAATACCATTTGAGTCCATTTCCTATGAAAGACTCAATAACGCAATCTCGATAGAGTAGTCCATTCCCATCCAATTTCAGCGATAGCTCTCTGATCGACATTGGGCAAATTTCATCGTCGATTTGAAAGTCGAGAATCTGCAGCGAATTCTGCGACATGGCTAGCTGCGTATCACCAACAGAAACAGGCAAACGTAACTGCTCGGAAAGTCGACGCTCAATGCCAGTAGTCAGCACAGGCCTGAGGCACAAGACAGATAGACCGATGAGTGCTGTCGTTCCAAGCAATCGTCGTCGCCAGCTCATGACGATCGCTCCACTTCACGTTTCGACTCACGAGCTGTATGGATATGCTTAAGGATATTTCTAAGGGAATCTTCCTTCGAGTGGGGTTGGGTATGTAGCTGCGTCATGTTTACAGCGACCGGCAATGCCGAAATATGCCCTGGAAGGGTCGGTTTGCTTGAATTTGATTCAGCTGAATCCTTGCGAATAAAATTCGTAAGGTGCATAGGTTGGTTCTCGGAAGAGGATATAATTGGATCAACAGAGTCGTTACCGGTCTGTTGTGGGGCTGGACGCTTGAAACGAATGACCTCGATTAAAGTCTCGCGTAGTATTCGCTCTTCTAGGTCATCAGAGACAGGAACGGGTTGGCTCCCCGCTACAGAGAGCGGCTTGTCTGGAACGATTACTGTCAACTGGCTGGCCTCCGCAGGCTCAATGCCATCGTTGTGAAGCGACATTATCGCTCGGTCTGAAACGGAGCATTTGTCGGTACCGCTAAACGATTGGTGTCGTAAAGCCGCTGCAGCTAATGCGGTGACTTCATCGGCTACGATGGATCGTTGGAGACGGGAAGATATTCTATAAGTCAGTACGAAGCATGGTGCCCAGAGCATAATTCCCAGCATCAATGCCCCCATAACAACGGTGTTTTCCAAACGCAACCATGGGGCAATTGGTATTTGATAGAGGGTACCAATTAAGCTCGAGACCGCGCCCAAACTGAGAGTATGAAAACCAATCCAGTCGGTAATTCCCCATGTCATCGATTCAAGGAGAGTTAGACTTATGGTGATCGAGCATGCAATCAGTTGATTGACGGGCAGGATTGCGATGAGGGAAAGAATACAAAGGGCCAGGAGGCTATCCTTAGGCATTAGTCCCAGCATGGTACCAAATGCTAAGCCTCCGGCGATCGCGCCGGGAGATCGGTGCTGCATGAGCAGCTCAATCAATGGACTGGTGGTTCTCTTCGCCGTGCCTGAGGTCATCGGAAAGCATCACAGATACGCGATTTCGAATTCGAAAGAAGAGCATTTCTTCTCTATTCGTATTCTTGATCGGAAGGGCTCGACCAGAAATCGAGCCGAAACCATGCGATTCCACGAAACAGGCATTGCTAGCAATGCCTGGGCGAGTGGTGGCGAGTATGAGTTAGCTAGAGTTAGCTATACTTAGTGACCTGTGTTGACTCGCGGTTTGCTTTCCAGGGTAGCGGGATCGAATTCCGATTGTTGAATGACTTGAGGAGCCAAGGTCCCGATAATCATGCCAACGATGGCCGCGACCAGACCAAAGAGTTGCGGTGGGACTTGTTGGAACATAGTCGCCTTCTCGTCTTCACTTGGCTGCCAGTACTCACAAAGAAGCCAGATGCCGAGCCCACAAGCGATCGAAACAATGGCTCCTTGGGTCGTCGAGCGTTTCCAGAAAACACCGGCTGCTAACGGTGTAAACGCAGCAACCAGGGTTACTTTGTAGGCGCTCTGAACCATCTCGTACATGGTAGATTCCGACTGTAAAGCAAAGACAGTTGCGATAGCCGAAAAGCAGACCAGAATTGTACGCAGAGTGTAAAGCATGGTCCGATCTTTCATTTTGAAAATCGGTTGAAGAACGTTCTCGGTAAACAGACTGGACGGGGCAAGCAATGTGCCGCTAGCCGTGGAAAGAATCGCGGACAAAAGTGCACCAAAGAAGAGAATTTGCACTGCGATAGGAGCGCGATTCAAAATCAAGTCGGGCAGAATACGTTGGATTCCACGTTCGTCATCTTGTTCGAATAGCGGCTGGTAGGTGTCCGGTGCAATAACGATTGCCGAGTAAGCAATAAACATGGGGATGAATGCGCATAGGAAATAAGCAGCACCGCCAAACAGTGTTCCGCGAACAGCAGTCTTTTCGTCTTTCGCACTGGTGACACGCTGAAAGACGTCTTGCTGCGGAATTGAGCCGAGTGCAAATGTAAGAAAAGCACCAATAAAAGTCATCCACGCCGCGAAGGCACCATCCCCCGAAAGCTTCGGAAAGAATTGAAACTTGCCACTGTTATAAGCGGCCTCGATTACCTTGGTCGCTCCACCTGCTTGTCCACCCATGACCACAGCAACGATTAGCAAACCGATCACGATGACGACGGTTTGAATCAAATCTGTAAGTGCGACGGACCACATACCCCCGAAGAACGTATAGAGCGTAACAATAAACGAACCAATCAAGATCGAAGAATTGAGAGTTATGGTGGGGTCTGACAATATCTGCTCGGCAGGGATTCCCGTGTTTCCAAGCACAAAAATTACCAAGCCGAGCGCCGTCATTTGTGCCGAGGTCCAGCCGAGATAGGAAATTGTAATGACCACTGATGTTACGATCTCAACAAACTTACCATAGCGCTTATGATAAAAGTCACCAATCGTAAGCAAGTCCATCCGATAAAACGCTCTGGCAAAGAAAATCCCGACGAGCGTCAAACATGCTGTTGCTCCGAATGGATCGCCGGAGATGCCTTCGAGCCCATCTTTGGTAAAGGTCGCTGAGATACTTAGGAGCGTTTCAGCACCAAACCAAGTTGCAAAGACGCACGCAAAGTTCATGTAAAATGGAAGCGATCGGCCCGCAACCATAAAGTCCTTGGCCCCTTTGACTCGCAGAGAGGCTATCAAACCAATGCTGATTGTGATGAGCATATAGACGCAAACAGCCGCTATCAGCATTACATACCTCTCTTAGGAATTTTCCGAACCTAATATTGAACCAACCAGATAGGAGAATCTTATCAAACGTAGAGTCCTAGGAAATCCCAGGAATGCACTATATTTCTAGTCGCAGAATCTGAAGGAATGTACCGGTTTTGCCCTTGAGATATCGATTTACCAGTATCTCTCCATTTCCCACAAAGTGAACAGCCCCCACATAAGAGCCTTCATAGGGCAGAGAAACTTCTGTTGGCTCCGATTCTGGCGACTTCTTCCACTGCGTTTCTTTCCATGCAACCGTTGTGTCGGTACCGAGATCATGGATTTGAACAACTCCGCCACTGACCATCGCGATGCGGCTGCCTGACGGATCGGCGGTGATTTGTCCCTCAACGCCATGATCGAAAGTAGTGAGGATTCTCAAATCTCCCGTATCGATCCCAATTTCCGCTAACTGTACAACCCCAGTCGAATCTTTGAGGAGAAAGTAGAGAAATCGGCCATCTGGTGACGCAACCAGCCAATGCCGAGGCCCCTGGACGCCTGGAAAAGGTCGATTTTCCAAGAAGGTAATGCGACGAAACTCGATTCCCGGAAGCACGTGCCCGAATCTACTTCGGCCGTTCGATCTCAAGGTGTCCGCGATCTCAAGATCGGATGGTAGGTCCGCAACAAAAACCTCCACTATCTCCTCTCCCCGTTTCGAGAGGATAGTACCTAAGAATGCGATGGAATGATCCCCGACCCAGCATTCCTCAACGGCTTTCCGTATGCCCAGGTTAGGATCTGGCTCAAAAAGAAGAAAACTGGCGAAATGACCTTCAAACGTTTCAGCGGAAGAGGAATGACTGGGTTTTATGGCTTGAAATGACTCGGCAACAATCTGGCAAACCGTTGGATCGGTAGTCATGAACCCAACCGTCCGAGGCATCGATGGTCGAAGAGCGTCGTCATAGGTAAAGCTGATTCGCTTTCCGTTTGGGCTCCAGCTATGTGCATGGGTCCCTCCGCTCAAGATTCCGAGCGGTACGAGTGAAGGAGCTACACTATGCCCATCGACGTGACTGGCACCAAGTCGAAATTCGGCTGGACCGATATCGGTATCCCAAAGTGCTCCAAATCGCCGCGCAATTCCGTAGGGTGATTCGGAACAGCAATTATACAAACCGTGTATAAACAGGATCTTGTCTTCGTACGGGTGATAAGCCGCTGCACCAACGCCAGGTCCGAATTGTGTCGCATATTCGACTTGGTAGAGTGGCTCAACTCGACCGGTACGTAAATGTAGCCGCTCTACGCTTTTTGTTGTCCCGATTTGGGTGTCATCATTGCGAGTATCAAAAACGACCCAGTTACCGTCAGAAGAAAGAACTTGGCGACGATTCAAGGTGTGGCCACGTTCCTCTGAGGTGAGAAGCGTTACCACGGCTGCTAGAGAATGAGTAGGATTTGGCATAGAAATCAGTGTACAATAAATCGCCCGCGAATACCCTTTAAAACCGAGACCTTATGACCCCGCCGTCATCTGCCCCCCCAAGTCCGAATGAACTAGAACAAGCAAAACGATTGCAGGTGGCATTCAGAAACGTTCGACAGCAGGTCGCGAAAATCATCGTCGGACAAGACGATACGATCGAGCAATTGCTGATCGCCATCTTGGCCGGCGGTCACTGTCTGTTGGAAGGGGTGCCGGGTCTTGCTAAAACGCTGATGGTCCGAACATTAGCACAAGCCATGGATCTCCAGTTTCAACGCATACAATTCACTCCCGACTTAATGCCTGCCGATATCACAGGCACTGATATAATCCAACAATCTGATTCGGGACATCGACAATTGGTCTTTGAAAAGGGGCCGGTCTTTACACAAATTCTCCTGGCCGACGAAATCAATCGAACCCCTCCAAAGACACAAGCAGCATTGCTGGAAGCGATGCAAGAACACTCCGTAACAGTTGGCGGTAAGCATTACCAGCTCTCTGAACCATTTTTTGTTCTCGCAACACAAAATCCCATCGAGCAGGAAGGAACCTATTCCTTGCCGGAAGCTCAGCGTGATCGATTTCTTTTTCAGACCCTCGTTGACTACCCGAGCCGAGATCAGGAAGGAGAGATAATCGATAGAACAACTAGTTCAACACGTACCAAGATCGAGGCAGTTATAACAGGCCCCGAGATCATCGAATATCAAAGGCTCGTTCGGCAAGTGCCATTGCCTGAACACGTAAAACAATTTGTGTTAGACCTAGTCCGCGCGCTACGCCCGAAAGAAAATGATGGTCCGAAGTGGGTGCAGGGACTTGTTCAGTGGGGACCAGGCCCTAGAGCTAGCCAACAAATCGTGATGGCTTGCAAAGCTCGGGCTTTACTTTACGGAAGATTACATGTTTCCACGGAAGACGTCGAGGCTTTAGCAACTCCTGTCCTCCGCCATCGAATGGTTCCTACATTTGCCGCCCAAGCTGAAGGGATCGATTCCGATGCCATCGTAAAAAAGTTACTCAAAGAAATTCCAAGACGATCGTAAAAGAAAATGCAACGCAAGGCATCGTTTCTTCGTTGGTTCTCTCCAGGGGATTTATCTAGGTTGACACAACTACAGATGATCTCTCGCGGCGTCGTCGAAGGCTTAAGCGGCGGTATTCACCGATCTCGTCTAGTAGGAGCAAGTGTGGATTTTAAGGAGCATCGCCCGTATGTTCCTGGAGATGAAGTCCGATCAATCGATTGGAAGTTATTCGGCAAAACGGATCGTCTTTATATTCGGCAATTTGAAGACGAAACCAACATGCGATGCGTATTGATCGTCGATCAAAGTGGATCGATGAAATATAAAAGCGGGACTCCCAACTCGATCTCCAAGCATGATTATGCCGTGAGACTCGCCGCATGTTTTGCCTACCTGCTTATTTCCCAACAAGATTCAGCAGGTGTCGCAACATTTGATACCGAGATTCGAAACTATATCCCCCCCAAATCGCAACCGAGTCATTTGCAACTCATTACAGAATTACTCGCGAATTCAAACCCAGGGGGAGAGACTGATGTTGGCGCCGTGCTGCAATCGATGTTGCCTCGCCTTCAAAAACGGGGGTTGGCGATGCTCTTTTCCGATTGTCTAAGTGACCCTCAGCAATTAATCCAATCGCTGGCTTTGATGAAAAGCCAAGTAAAAAATGTGGTTGTGTGCCAAGTCTTGGACGATGACGAATGGGATTTTCCGTTTCAACAGCGGGTTATGTTTCGATCGCTCGAGAACACCGAACATTCCATTGTTGCTGATCCAACAGCCCTACGAAAATCGTACTTAGACAAGCTTCAAAAGCACCAGTCTGCTCTCACCAACGGGCTTCGCCAATATGGAATAGAGTTTAAAAGCGTTCGGACTTCAGAAAACCTCGGTGAAGTCGTAAGTAGGTTCTTAAACGAGCGAACCGCCAAGCATTCAATGGGTGGCGCATGACCTTTCTGAATGCGATACTTGCCTTTGGAACGTTGGCTTTCTCGGTACCCTTGGTGATTCATTTGCTAAATCGATCTCGCTACCGCACCATTGATTGGGGGGCGATGATTTTTTTGGAAGAACAGAAGCCATCCAACTCTCGCAAGATCGAGTGGAAACATCTTCTGCTGCTCGCAATTAGGTGCTTAATCCCAATCTGCCTCGCATTGGCGATGGCTAGACCCTATTTGAGTGGCTCGACTTTGCTCGGAGTTCGAGAACCCATCGCGACAGTTATTGTTCTAGATGATTCTCTTTCAATGCAATCGAAATCCCGTGGTGGTCAAACTCGATGGTCTGTCGCGTTGCGATCTGTCGATGAAGTTCTGAAATCTTTGCCGGAGGGGAGCGAGAGTCATTTGGTTCTAGCTGGGAAATCGCCAAAATCTATTGCCCAAAACAACATTAAAGAACAACTCCAGGTTTGGAGTCTTAGTCCCAGTGTGACGGGATCAATCGATTTGGTAGAAGCAACCAAGAAAAGTCTCGATTGGTTAAGCAATCAATCGCTCACCAGAAGGCAGTTGATCTATGTTTCGGATTTCCAGTCAACGGACTGGTCTAGCGACGTTGATACGATTGATGAGCAAAAACGTCTGGCAAGTGAACAAATTATCCCGCCTGTTATGTCATGGCTCAATGTGTCGGATATCGAATCATCTGAAAGTAGTGAGTCCAGTGAAAACGGGTATCGAAATTACTCACTAAGTGAACCAGTCATAACTCCAACTTGGTTTACCGAAAAACAAATCGTCACTTTACTTTGTAACCTTCACAACCATTCGCGAACAACTATTGAATCTCTCGCAGTCACAATACAACTCGATGACAAGACCATCGATTCTCAAAAAGTTGATATTGCACCAAGCAGTTCGACACGCATTACAACAAGATTCGTAGCACCCGACCAAGGCTGGCACTTGCTCAAAATAAAAGTCGAGGCTAGTGATGATCTTGAGATCGACAACACCAAACAGATTCCTTTCGTCGTACAATCACGAAGTCAAATTTTGCTTGTGGATGGGGAACTGCGTTCGGAACCGATGCAGAGCCAATCTGATTTCCTTCGAATTGCTTTATCTCCCTTTACTTTCTCTCAAATTGCTGGGGCTGATTACTTTGATACGCGAGTCATTTCCGTAGATAAGTTAAGAGACACAAACTTAAACGATGTTACCGCTATAGCCCTATGCAACGTGCCACGAGTGGATCCTGCCATTGGCACTCAATTGCGTGAGTTCATGGAAAGGGGGGGCGGAGTCATTGCGTTTCTTGGGAATAAAGTTGATCTAGAATCGTGGAATCAATTACCGACCCTGGAGCAAGGTGGCTTAAGATTTTTTACCCTATCCCCAGCGTCAAAAAGTCAATCGGAAAACACGACTGATAATCCGATTGCCATCGCTTTGGAGAGCCTAGAGGCTAGTTTGTTTAGGGAACTATCGCAGGCGAGTCGCGAGTCGATCGCAACGGTCGTGGTTAACCGCTCCTCGTCGATCTCTTTATTGGCGGATTTCAAGCCAGATCGAATCGCGAGTTTTACGAACGACGAACCATGGATCATTCGGCAAAGTGTAGGCAAAGGGACGATGTGGGTTGTAGCAACCTCTTGTGATACGGCTGATACCAACATGCCGACAAGACCCGTTTTCGTCCCATTGATGCAACGATTATTCCACGCCGTTTCCAATTCTGAGCCTTCGGTTGAAGCACAAGAATCAGGGACTCCATGGGTTATCAAATCTGCCGTTGAAACAGCCAAGGTATCCGCAAAGAATGATACGACTATAAAGGTTATTCCACCGAGGCTTGCAGAAGAAGAAATCCGCAATCTAACCTGGACTGAGACGCGGCAAATTGGACTCTATGAAGCCAACTGGGAGCAGGATTCACAGACCCATAAGGCATACTGCTGGATGGAACCCTATTCAAACTCCCCTAAGGACAATCATGAATCAGATCGTTCTGACATGTCCAGAGACGAGATACTTAAAATCGCTGAAGTCTCGAACGCAAAGTATTTTGATACGATTGAAGAGTTGCAAGCGAGCGATCAAAGTACATGGAAGGGACGCGAAGTAGGCAATTGGTTTTGGTTCGCTGCTCTAGTTTGCTTTATTGCAGAGATGTTGATCGCTCAGTCTTTCAGCGTTCATCGTAGGATGCCAATCGAATCCACTGAATCTAAACGACCAACTTTCGCAGCGAGAGGATTGGGCTGATGCAAATCCGATTCGCGAGTTTTTTGCCTTGGTGGATGGTCATTTCGATCGCGATCATAGGTACCGCTGTTATCGTTCTTTGGTATTGGAGGGAGTCAAAACAGATCGCTTCTAGGTGGGGCATTTTTTTGGCTCTCTTGCGAGGTGTAGCCTTCTTGTTAATGATCGCAATGTTGCTCCGTCCTTCCGTCGAATATACATGGACGGAAGGTGAACTGTCGCGATTGCGAATTCTCATCGACACATCCACTAGCATGCAAACGCTCGATGAACCCTCGATGCTCAATCCCGCAGAATTGGTGTCGCGAATTGATAGGGTCAAACAAGAACTGTTAAACGACAGGAATGGGCGTGAAGATTTACTCACACGACTAAGTCGCCACCATCAAATTGAACTACTTAATTTGGAAGGTAAAGTTTTGTGGGAGTCCGATCAAACAAAGTCCTCTCCTCCGGCTGGAGAGTTGATCGCAGACCGCACCCAAACACCACTTGGTGAAATTCTCCTCACACAATTCCGTGAGGGGATTCACGTAAGAGAGCAAAATGAAAGCGAACAACCAAGTGCGTTGAACCCTTTGCAATCCAAGGTTGATGCCATCGTATTGATATCGGATGGACAAAGTAATGGTACAGTGGAGCCTATCGATGTCCTGAGCCAGAATTCAGATATCGTATTGCCAATCTACACGGTTTCCGTTGGGCAAAACTCAGAGCCAACCGACCTCGGGATCTTGACGGCGAGTCTATCGTCCAAAGTTCGCAAGGAAGATCTGCTAAGGGGAACGATACGTATCAAGGAACAGTGTCCGGAGGAGACTCGCTATACACTGCTCATCAAGAACGGAGGCGTAGTTGTTTACGAGCAGAATCTATCGACCATAAATCGAGGCATACGAGATGTCTCGTTTGAGTTCGCTGCAACGGAAGCGTTCGAACTTGCATCTTCCAGGCTAAAGACAACAGAAGAAACTCGCAGAGCAATTCCCATCGATCTAGAGTTCGAAATCGTACCCACAACGGACATCGCGGAACTAACGCTCTCTAACAATTTGCGAATGGGTTCCACATGGGGAATAACACGCGAAAACAAAATCTTAGTGCTCGATCCTCGTGGTCGATGGGAAACCCGATATATCCGCAATGCGCTAGAGCGGGACCCGAATTGGGAACTCGTAAGCCGATTGGGCGTGTCGGAATTTGAAGGACGTTCGAATCTGGAAAGCAAGGAGTCGCTACTGCCTTTCGATCTCGTGATCATTACGAATGAAGCTGCAAAAACGCTCAATGAAGAACAAACTCAATGGCTATCTGATTTCGTGGGCAAGACTGGTGGTGGTTTGATCTGGATCGATAGTGCTCGATCCGAGCGTGAATTGACGGAAGATTGGAAGACCCTGTTGCCTATTCGCATGGATGCGGCACCCGAAATTGTTCATTCTTCAACCGATTTGTCCCAGGTGGGAGGATTGAGGTTGGGTGTTACCGCCGTTGACGAACCAGCCTTGCAGCTTGCATCAGACGATTCGAAAGCCTCGATTTGGAACCGACTCGCTGGGCCTCGATCTGCAGTGGTTCAGAGACCAAAACCTGGTTGCGAAATTCTGGTCGAATTCAAAGCGGTCCGAGACCATGGGGGGCGTGGACAACCGAGTGAAGATTGGTATCCATTAATGATCACTTCGCGATTTGGTCAGGGACGGGTAATCGCGATGGCCAGCGATGAAACATGGCGCTGGAGATACGAGGTTGCAGACCTCTACCACCAGCGATTTTGGAACCAGATATCCGTTTGGAGTATGCGACCTCCCTTTGCTGTCTCCGATGATTACCTCGCTGTTGATGCAGGGAGCAGAGTCTATGGAATCGATGAATCGGTGATCATTCGGGCGAAGCTGCTGGATGAAAACCGATTGCCCATTGAAAATGGCAATGTTAAGGCGGTGCTTTCCCAAGATGGTGTCCAAATGGCGCGATTGGATTTGATAGAACAAACGGACTCGGGAGGAATTTACCAAGGAGTGTTTCGTGAGCTGGGACCTCTAACACAATCAAAGTCCTACGACTCGACTAAGGAAGTTACAGTTCATATAGAAGCATCAGGTGTTCCATGGGAAGCGTTAAAGACCCAAACGTCTTTTCGAATTGACCAGTCGATTGATATCGAATCGAGTAAGCTGGCTAGTAATACTGATCGGCTTGCATCCATTGCCCAAAAAACTAAGGCGGAGACGATGGGGATTGGTTCTCTAGACAAACTTGAAGAATTACTGTCCGTTCATAAAAAAGGATCCATCAACTCCCACCGTCTTTTGTTATCCGAAAGCTACATTTGGCTGAGCATGATTATGGCTGTGTTAGCCTTGGAATGGAGTTTGCGCAAACGGTTTGGTTTGGTGTAGTATGGGAGCGTATTTATGGATGTTGATTGGCTCCCTGTTTTTCGCCATCATGGCATTGCTGGCAGAGTCGCTCAAGGAGCAGTTTTCGTTCCCATGGATCTCGGCGATTAGATCCGGTGTAGCGACTTGTTTGGCTTTTGCCTTAGCCATTTTCGCTGGTTCCAAGTTGGTGTTTTTTAAACCTTTTACGCTTTGGATCCGTTCCCTCTCAGGATGGATCAGCATGATGTTCTGTTTTTATGCAATGACCCACTACGACGTGGAGATCGTTTTGGCTCTGACAAATAGCTATCCTATTTGGGTGGCTATTTTATCATGGCCCATTTTAGGAATCGTTCCAAGCTTGAAGTCATGGATCGCATTGACCATCAGTTGTGTAGGGATGGGATGGATCTACTATGGAAGCTACGACGAAGGAACGACAGTCACGACTTTTTCCAATCCACATTGGGCGATCCCCGCCGCTATTCTTGCAAGCATTATGAGCGGAGTCGCGTTGATTAATCTGCACAGGCTCAAAGGGATCGATGCCCGGGCGATAGTGACTCATTTTTCGGCCGTCGCAACTTTAGGGAGTTTGTTAGTTTGGCTCGCACTTCCTTTGCCCAAAGAACTTATCGCCACTGACGACTGGTCGCTAATCCGGCTTATAGGAGTGGGGATTGCGGCGACTGGTGGGCAGTTGTGTCTGACCAAGGCATTTTCAACCGGATCGCCTGCCAATGTAAGCATTGTTGGTCTTTCTCAGGTTGTCTTTGCTGCGATATTCAAATGGTTTTTGGAACGTCAAGTTCCTAGTCTTCTCAGCACTCTTGGAATGTTGCTTGTGATGGCAGCCACGATCTGGGTCATACTTGGCAAATCACAACCCAAACAAGACGCTGCTCCGACTACAACCACCTAATCAGTCAAATGGGGATGCAATTTCTACGGTACAACTCATAGCGTCGACAGCTGATTGGATTTCGTGGGTAGCCCATGAAAGATCGTTTGCTGGAAGCAGATAGCGAGGACCGATCGGGAGATGAAGCTCAGGATGCTCAATCGGATTGTGACGCGAGTGGTCCATGCCGAGACGAATTGCCCAGCTACGAGAATAGTCTTCCCATAGCACCGTTTCAGGATCTGGAGTCGATACGGCAACAATGGTGAGTCGAGGGGAACCCGAATCAGTCTCTTCCAAAAACTGATTAGCATCCTCGATCGCTAATGTTTGCCATCGGACGTCAGGCGGGCCACCTTTTGTTGCTAAGGCGGCTCGCAAAGAATTGGTTAACTCTGCTTGGGGAGTCGATACTAAGATTTTTGAATCGGATTTGATTTTCGCGTACAACTGCTCGATCGTCATCCTAGACACCGGATCAACCATGTTCTGTACAATTTCAAGCGATGGCTTGAGAATGAAGGAACGCATACACATTCTGGGGTGTGGTACCTTGAAATGTGGAGTCCAAATACGAAGGTCATCGTGCAAAAGAACATCGACATCAATTCGGCGGGATTCCCATCGCTGCTGACGTTGTCTGCCGAGTTCACTCTCGATCGACTTGACGATTCCCCAAACTTCCCAAACCGAATGAGGATGTTCGATGCTTACAACCGCATTCAGAAAGTCAGATTGCCCCGACGGACCACCCACAGGCGGAGTTCGATATAGATGACTGAAGACAAACTGGCTGTGGGTTGGAAACTTTTCAAGCAGCATTCGCTTGGCTGCGAGCATGGTTTCCCTAACATTTCCAAGATTCGCTCCTAGACTGATGAGCGTCTTGGCCATGCCTATCTCGTTGTCTCCAAAAACTCAACGGTCCATAGCACCTTAAAGTCTTCTTCTGTGAGCTCTCGTCCTCGTTTCTCCGGGTGGACGTAAGGGCCGCCTTTAGGTTGGTTGCGTCGGACGCTGATCTTATAGAGTGGTGACTTGGCCCGATTTTCATCGCGATAAATGAGTCGATAATCACAAAAGTAAGAGGTTTCTTCCTCAGACTCCAGACGAACGAATTTCCAATTTGGCGCCTCGGACAAGGATGCGATTTCTTTGTACAACGGACTTGCTTGAAGTGTTTTCTTTCTAAATAGGAACTTTTCTTGATCGGTAGGTTTTCGTCGATCGAATTCTTCCGGTGGCGCTTCCATCCCGTTAATTAATGAAATGCGATCGAAATCTCGTTCGTGAATCAACCCGAGATACATTTCCGCTAACTTTTTAGCTTGCAACAAGTCCGCCTGTGTACTGAAATTTCTTGCCAACAATCCAGTCGTAACCGATAACCCCCCAATAGCGACTGCTAGAAGGGCAACTACCATCGAGAATCCGTTGTAGTCATTCTTTCGACCTAGAAGCTTCGCCAGTACTCCGAGCCCAACTGCCGTCAACGCAACAGGAATGAAGGGGACAAATAGAATCGACAATATCCCGAGCAAAGAAAGAACGAAAGCAATAATAGCCACAACAGAAAATGGCTTGCTTTCGTCCATGATTTCTGACCGATCGGTCATCGAGACATTCGACATATCAATGGTTTCAGCGAGAGAAAATTGAACAAGTGACAGCTAACAGGATAATCCCGAAGGCTGCTTCAGGGAATCCAAAACGGTCACTACGGAGCCCAACAAATCCTGGTTCAGTCGTGCACAATCGGAACTATCCGCACCTGTTGGGCTTTTTGATTTAGTCAATAGCCGCTGTTCAGCCAACGTAGAAGGGGCACTCCTGCCCGTTCAGTGGCGCCCTGGTCGGACGAGAGTGCCCAACCTTCAACTTAAGCAGCGAGTTCCATTTATCCGGGGAAAGCGTCTCGGAACCACTCTCCAGCGGGGAGTTACGCAAGCAGTTCCTTAATGACCTTTGCCTCTTCGACACCTGTCAACTTGAGATCTAGACCTTGGCTCTTGAAGGTAAAACGCTGGTGGTCTATTCCCAAAAGGTGCAATATGGTGGCATGGAAATCTCGAATATGCACCGGATCTTTTACAATGTTGTAAGAAAAATCGTCCGTTTCACCGTAGATTGCTCCACCTTTTGCACCACCACCTGCCATCCACATCGTGAAGCACCGAGGATGGTGATCACGACCGTAATTGTCTTTGCTAAGCCCTCCCTGCGAATAAATCGTACGTCCAAATTCTCCCCCCCAGATGATGAGGGTTGAATCGAGGAGTCCCTTGGATTTGAGGTCGGTGATCAGGCCGTACGTTGCTCGATCTATGTCTTTGCATTGCGACGGAAGCCTTGAGGCGACGTTACCATGGTGGTCCCAGTTGTTCAAATAAATTTGAACAAAGCGAACGTCTCGTTCGACCATACGACGAGCCAACAAAACCGAATTGGCAAAGCTGCCTGGCTTTTTGGCTTCAGTCCCATACAACTCGAAAGTGCTCTCTGGTTCATCGGCGATGTTGGTTAGATCGGGAACGCTAGCCTGCATACGGAAGGCTAGTTCGTACTGCTGTATGCGAGTATGAATTTCTGGATCGCCCACCGCATTGAAGTTCAGCTCGTTAAGTTGCTTTAGTCCATCGAGCGTTTTTCTCCTAACTGCCGTTGGAACTCCGTCAGGATTGTTGATATAGAGAATTGGGTCACCTGCGGATCGGAAACTGACTCCTGCGTGCTCACCGGGCAAGACACCTGATGACCAGAGCCGCGCCGAGATCGCTTGGATCTGCTCCGTATTGGTAGGTTGGGCGACTAGCACCACAAAGGTCGGAAGGTTGCTGTTCATAGAACCCAAACCGTAAGACAACCAAGACCCAATGCAGGGGCGACCAGTAACCATGTTGCCGGTCTGCATGTAGGTGATGGCAGGCTCATGGTTAATCGCTTCTGTATGCATTGATCGAATAAAGCATAGATCATCGACGACTTTAGCTGTTTCAGGGAGTAACTCTGTTACCCACATGCCAGATTGACCATGTTGCGCAAACTTGTACTTGGACGGCGCAATAGGAAAACGCGATTGCCCGCTGGTCATTGTTGTAAGCCGTTGACCTTGTCGAATCGAATCGGGCAGATCTTTGTCGTACCACTCATTCATCTGCGGCTTGTAGTCGAACATGTCCATTTGTGAAGGACCACCGACCATGTGTAGATAGATCACCCGCTTGGCCTTGGGTGCGAAATGGGGCAAGGTTCCTAGTCCACCGATTCGCTTTTCTTCGTTGTTAGCATCGTCGCTGTTTGCACCAAAAACATTGCCCCCTCCCAACGAAGCGAGAGCCGCCATGCCAAGAGCGTTTGCACCTTTGCGAAAGAACTGTCGTCTCGTCTCGCTTCGCACGTATTCTTCAAGTAGTGGATGAATCATAGCTCAGTTGCTTTGTTGGTTCGGATTTTTGATGTCGTATATCTATGCCACAAGTACTTTATTGGTCACAGATGTAGCTTTTTGCCTACTCGATTTAGAGTGGGCGAATTCAATTATCAAATCGGTAGTTCTATTTGGTCAAAACTTCGTCGAGATTCATCAGTTGGTTGATCAACATGGTCCAGGCTGCCAATTCGCTGGGATTCACTTTATCGCTCGATCTTGTTTCACCGACGGCTAACAAACGAGCGGAATCTTCTGGGTTGTTTTGATAATAACTAAGTAGTTCGCTAAGACTGGATTGAACAACCTGCATTTCCTCTACTCGAAACGGCCGTGCAAGAAGTTTCTCCGAAATGGATTGGATTCTTGACAGGTTGTCAGACTGAAGTGCAGAATCAAGCAGTGTCTTTTCGGCCAAGATGCGTGCTGCCTCTACAAACTGTGTGTCATTTAAAGTGACGAGCGCTTGAAGTGGAGTATTGGTTCGCTCTCGCTTAATCGTGCAGACTTCGCGAGCTGTTGCATTAAAGACCTCCATATTTGGCGGCGGAGCTGCTCGCTTAAGGAATGTGTACAAGCTGCGTCGGTAGAGGCTCTCGCCTTTATCTGCCACGTAGTTTCGAGTGTTGCTCTCAGGCATCGCGACTGCTTCCCAGACGCCGGCTGGTTGATAAGGTTTGACGCTTGGCCCACCAATTTTCCCAACCAGTAACCCGCTCGTTGAAAGCGAGGTATCTCGAATCATCTCTGCATCCATTCTGAATCGAGGCCCGCGTCCCAAAAGGGCGTTGGCGGGATCGGTCGCTGCTCGTTCAGGAGAGGTGGCCGACGATTGTCGATAAGTGGAGCTGGTTACGATGGTTCGGAAGAATTCCTTGACGTTCCATCCATTTTCACGGAAGGATACGGCCATGTAGTCGAGCAACTCTGGGTGCGTAGGCAGTTCTCCGGTAATACCGAAATCCCCTGATGATCCAACTAGACCTCGCCCGAATACTTCTTGCCAAAAACGGTTAACTGTGACTCTTGCCGTGAGTGGATTCTCAGGCTTTAGCAACCATTGGGCAAATCCCAGCCGGTTCCTGGGAAGCTCGTCTCCCATGGGAGGAAGCGCGGCGGGTGTTGCAGGTTTAACCACTTCACCCCGCTTGTCGTAATCACCACGAACTAGGATGTGTGCCATCGGCTCTTTGTTAGCTTCATGCATGACGTGGGCAACCGTACCGCGTCTACGCAATGTTTCCTTTTCATTGGTAAGTTGATTTGCGGCAGCTAGCAGTTGACCATATTCAGCATCAATCGAACGCAAGTACCATTCGTAGAGATCATTTTCTTCAGCCTCGCTACGCGTATCTTTTGCAATTAGGTAAGAGCGTCGCATCCCTTCGCCTACTGTTTGAATCGTAGCACTATCTAACACAGAGCTATAAATGCGTATATCTTGTAATTGTGCACCTGTGGTTGGTGAGGTTGCACTGCGTTTTCCGATGGTAAATGGTACCGTGGTTCGGATGCTTTCACTCAACATTCGGGATTGGGTGTTAGTTCCTGATTGCTCTCCATTGATAAAGATCTTGATCCCTTCAATTTTGGAAGAGCCGTCGTAGGTGATAGCTACGTGATGCCATTGATTTTCGGTTAGCCTCTTTTGCGAGACCGCTTTGAGTGCATTCTCTGGCCACTTGTTAATGAGGTGCATTCCGATAGAACCATTTTCCATCCAAACATCCCATCCTCGGAAGTCATTGGATTCATCCATTCGAGCGATTAAAGCTCCACCTTGATTTCCACTGCTAGGTCGAACCCAAAGGGATACTGAAAAAGGTTGGTCTCGCTCAATGTCGCCGGCAGAAGCTATCGTCGGGAACAAATTGTTTACTTGCCAAGCTTTTCCAGAGATATGCCCGTCGACGAGCGTAGCATCTGCTGATAGCGCAAGACGCTGATACTGAGACTCGTTTACAAAATCCAGCCACCTTGGATCGGCAGAAACCAGAGGAATGTGGGTTGTCGGGGCTGAGCTTGTCTTGGTCCAACTGGCGTCCAATTTGCGTGCTGGGTCCTTTATATATGCTTGATAGGACTCACGTGCTGCAACTTTTCGAGCCGCTACCTTGGTGTTGGCCTCAGCCATGAGTGGATCCAAGGCGTAGAATCGCTCTCTATCCTCGTCGAGTGGCACGAGTTCAATTGGTGGAGTATCTTTGATGTTGCCGTCTCTTGCACCTTGAGTGGTGTTATTAAAGAAGGCCGCCATCTGATAAAACTCGGCTTGGCTAATGGGATCAAATTTGTGATCATGACACACAGCACATCCGACCGTGAGTCCCATCCAAACCTGCCCGGTGGTCTCGACTCGGTCGCGAGTGTAGAGGACGTTATATTCCTCATCGATAATCCCACCCTCATTGGTCGTGATATTGCATCGATTGAATCCGGTCGCAATGCGCTGATCTAAGTTCGCATTGGGGAGCAAATCGCCCGCCAATTGCTCGATGGTGAATTGATCGAAAGGCTGATTTTTGTTGAATGCCTTGATAACCCAATCACGATACGACCACATTTCTCGGAAGTTATCGAAATGGATACCGTGCGTGTCGGCATATCTCGCGTAGTCGAGCCAATATCGGCCACGATGTTCTCCCCAGGATGGGCGTTTTAGGAGTTCATCGACATAGTTTTCGTAACGGTCTGGACTCGGGTCCGAGAGTACTTGTTGAATCTCCTCTGGGGTTGGGGGCAAACCCGTTAAGTCGTAACAAACTCGGCGAATAAGCGTTCGCAACTCGGACTCTGGCGAAGGCTGCAGTCCTCTGCGTTCGAGTTCACTAAGCACAAATCGATCGATAGGATTACGAACCCAATCTTTATTTCGAACTTGTGGGAGCTCTGGTTTTGCTGGAGCGATAAAGGCCCAGTGACCTTGGTATTCGGCCCCCTCGGCGATCCACTGCCTCAATAAATCCATTTGAGCCTGAGTTAGAGTCTTATGCGACTCTGGGGGAGGCATCACAGATTCGGGATCGGTCGAAAGAATGCGTTTAAGGATTTCGCTTTGATCAGGATTGTTCGGTACGATGGCCGAGTTTTGCAATGCATCTTCCCGTCTGTCGAGCCGCAAATCTGCCGCTCTTGTGTTCGCGTCAGGCCCATGGCACGCAAAACAGTTGTCGGACAAGATAGGGCGAATGTCCCTGTTGTACTGAACCATCCCCCCAGCATCGACTTTTGCTGGGGCCGAAATCGAGACCAGTAAGACTGTGAACGTGAGAACAATCGATTGGAGACGCATAGATCAGTTTGCAGTCTAAGGGAATTGGAGATTTGACAATTCTGGGAAGGGACTGTTCGACGGAAATAATCAGTCGAGCATTGCCAGTCAAACCTGTGTCGAAAATCGAGAGGTCTGAGCGACTGGCTCCGTGTTTGGCGGGGATGAATCAACGGTTGTTGGACTCACCCCTCTATTTTAACGAGAAATATCCATAAGCAAGAGAGATAATCCGTTTTGATCGAGATGATCCTCTCCGAAACGTGCCCCCTTCGGTTAAACTAACATTTTTACCGTCCCTAAATTTGCTGAGCATGATCTCGATCGTCATTCCGCTGTTCAACGAACAGAATTCTCTGGAAGAACTTTCACAGAAAATCAAAGAAACCCTTGAAAAATCAAATCTTGGGGGCTTTGAAGTCCTGTTTGTTGATGACGGCTCTACCGATCAATCTTGGAGCGTTGTGCAGCAAATTTGCGAATCGGACGGCAGGTTTAAAGGGCTGCGTTTCCGCAGAAATTTCGGAAAAGCCGCAGGTTTGTCCGCTGGTTTCCGTCATGCAACGGGACGTTATGTCATCACCATGGATGCCGACCTACAGGACGATCCAGCCGAAATCCCCCGCCTTATTGAAAAGCTCGAGTCTGGTTTCGATTGCGTAAGTGGGTGGAAACAGACTCGTTACGACCCATGGCACAAACGTTACCCGTCGCTTGTCTTCAACGGGATATTGAGACGAGCGACCAAACTGAATCTTCACGATTTCAACTGCGGATTGAAAGCGTATCGACGGGAAGCTCTAAGCGAAATCGATTTGTATGGAGAAATGCACCGCTTTATCCCCGTTCTTGTGAGCACTCGGGGGTATCGAGTTGCTGAGCTGGCCGTACAACATCACCCTAGAGTTCATGGTGTCAGCAAATACGGCGTTGAACGAATTCTCAAAGGCTTTCTCGATCTTTTTACTGTCGTATTTCTTACTAGATTTCGATACCGGCCCCAACACCTGCTGGGTGGAATCGGTTTTGTGGCGTGTGGAATCGCCGGCGTTCTACTTACAGTCTTGTGTGCACTTTGGGTTCTAAGCAGGACTCTAGAGGGCTGGACTCCAATCGATTTACATGAACGACCTATCTTTTACCTGACGATTATTCTGTTCATCGCTGGACTTCAATTCCTAAGTACGGGTTTGCTTGCTGAATTGGTAGTGGCGAACGCCAATAGACGACTCCCTGCTTATTCTATTCGTGACACTATCAACACGAATGACGAAGGTCTTTAGGTCCAATGCTGCCTGCCGTTTCTCTCTCCAGTACGAGATTGATCCCAACCCACCTGTCCCATATCCGCCACAAGGAACGATAAGCCATGAATCAGCCCTTAAAAGAATCACCGGCTGACGTTGGTGCTGATGGCTCATCATTTAACTCAGGAGTTCTAAACGATAAACGTAAAGCCATCGCGGTTTTGCTAATCCTGCTGGCCTTGGGGCAAATCGTTGGCAGAATCTGCTCTATCAACTCGATCAACACCCTAGCCCTGGAGCAAACAGCTCAAAATGATCTCAATGACGAGTTGAAGCACTTGTACGTGACAGCACGAGATGCTGGAAATCGAGAGCTACAAGCACTCTATGCTAAGACTCTTCAAGATGAGTTCCAATTTGATGTTGCCGCTCTCGATGCGAATCCCTCCGCAGCTGAAGCGGCGAAAAACATTAAGGAACGGAGCCCTCGACGTTGGCCAATCGAATCGCGTCGTCAAAATTGGGAATCACGACGCAAAGAATTGAGCACAGAAGCACTCGTCGGAAAGGTCATCTCGGAAACCAAGTATCGTCGTGAAGATCTCCTCCAAGAACTTAAATTGTCTGCTGCATTAGCGTTCGAATCAGGAGATGACGCAGCTGCACAAGCCTACATCGACGCAATCCCAAAGGTCCTCAAGTTAATTGCTCAGGAAAGTAAATCTCCAGCTGAGTCGCCCGACTTCGATCCAGCGGAGCTCAAGGATCCAGCGATTCTATCAGAGTTGAAGAAAAGCAAAGCCGAACGCAATCATCATTGGCCTATCGAACTGCGAAAGAAAGACCAAGAGTGGATGGCTGCGAACTTTTCAGAAGAAGCCCTTATTAAAACGGCTGTCTTGGAAAGTAATCGCCAACGTCCCTTTCTAAGCGGCAATGACCGTAGTCGATGGTTGACGGTGCGATCCCTAGTGGAGCTTGGAACATTCGAAATCAACGATATTGTGGAACGCGAGCCACTGTGGGATTCCGTCGATGTTGTGAGTCATATGAACTCAAATGGCGAGCAAAAACTTTACTCGAGCAAACCCCCCCTTCACGCGGTATTGGTCGCTGCTCCCTACTGGTTGATTCAAAGAACAACTGGCTGCACTTTAGAAAGCCACCCTTTCGAAGTTGGCAGAACGTTGCTCATTCTCTTCAACGTTATTCCCCTAGGAATTGGTTGGTGGTGGTGCGCTCGATTGATCAATGAATGGACTGAATCGGATGCGGTCTTTACGGTGTCATTGGGGTCGATTGTCTTCGCGACCATGCTGTCAACCTTTGCTATTGCCCTCAATAACCATCTGTGGGGAGCCGTCGCCGCCATTGGCACGATGTGGTATGCGACGCGGTGCTGGCGTGGAAGCGATCGATGGCAAGACTTTGTGTGGGCAGGCTTTTGGGCTGCTGCAACATTTACTTGCGAGCTACCAGCCGCCAGCCTGCTTGCCATTGTAGGGCTGCTAGTATTGCTGAAATCGCCTCGAAAAACTCTCGCGTTTAGTGCTCCGGTTGTTGTCGCAGTCTTGGTGCTTTACTTCAGTACAAACTATGTTGCTCACGGTGTTTGGAAACCACCTTATTCCTACGGAGCTGGCGATGTTAATACGGAACAAAGCCAACAAGTTAACAACTGGTATGACTACGACTTTATTCGCAAGTTCGATGGCCGAAAAGTGGACAGCTACTGGCGAAACCCAAACAATCCGCTCGATCTCGGAGAATCGTCTACCCCCCACTACTTGTTTCATTCTTTAATCGGCCACCATGGATTGTTTTCGCTGACACCGATTTTGATCTTTGGTTTCCTGGGCATGTTTGTAATGTTAGGTCACCCATCGACCGAGAGAAGGAGCTTCGCAATCTCGATGGTCCTTACAAGCATTGCTTGCCTGATCTTTTATCTATTCTTATTGGATGTCAGACAGCGGAACTATGGTGGCACATCCGTGGCTTTTCGGCAGTTGATATGGCTACACCCAATTTGGCTTATCGCATCGGTTCCCATTCTCGAAAGAGTTTTATCGAATCGATTGGGCAGATGGGTATTTGGTCTTTGTGCTTTTATCTCGATGGTTTCTGTAAGCTATCCTACTTGGAATCCGTGGTCCCAAAACTGGATCTGGAATTTAATGATTTGGTGGAATCTCAACCCACTTAGTTCCTAAGCGAGCGAGCTAACACGTTATGACAACCGAATCAAACGATGCCGAATCAGAGGCTGCTAAATCAGACGACGACGTTCTCGCTACCGCGTACCATGAAGCCGGTCATGCGGTCATGGCAATCCTTTTGGGACGCCCCGTGGAAAAGGTATCCGTGGTGCGCAACAGCTTGCGGCTGGGCGTATGCCAAATGAGCAAAAGAAAAGGGGCTCCGATTCAAGACGAAGTCGAAACCCAAGCACTCATTCAATTTGCCGGATTGATTAGTGAGGCAAAGCTTACGGGTAAGTATAACTGGGGCGGTGCTCAGCAGGACTTGATCCACATCCGACAACTCGCTCGCTACCGAGGTTCTTCTGAGAAACAGGTCGAACGAATTCAACGACGCTGGATGGACAAGGCCGATTATCTGCTATCGGACGACCAAACTTGGGTCCTGGTGGAACGACTAGCCAAGGAACTCGTAGAACGTAAAACGGTTAGCGGTCGGTTTGTTGCGAATCTTGTAGAACAACAAAGCGAGGACTAGTGCCACATTTTGGTGATAACCTTGATTGGAAAACCGCTGAAATCGCAACCCGCAGCTATGCAAAGAGGCTTAAAGTCGAAACCCCATCTCGGCAAGCTTGCTGCGTACCCGCTGCTCGTGGTCGCCTTGGATTTCGATTCCCTCTTCGCTCAAACAACCACCTGCACCGCAGCTATTTTTGAGTTCAACCAAAATCTCTTTTCTCTGGTTTTCACTTCCCGAGAAACCGTTGATGGCGGTCACCTTTTTTCCCTTTTTGCGTTTCTCAAGCTGCACTTTAAGCTTCTGCTTTTCGGGTGCAATGTCGGGGGGCGGACACTTGCAGACTTTGATATCTGCATGGCATCGATCACATAGAACCGGCCTCGCCAGTGCTGTTCCGTCAAATAAACCCATGCGCCCGCTCCTCAAGTCCTATCGATATTGCTACACGTCGATTTCTTGTGCGTCTTCCGCTCGATCCATAATAAAGTTGAACCGGGCAGACGCATCGCGGCCCATGAGGTCTGCGACAACCCGATCGGTTTCGAGTTGGTCATCGATGTCGACTCGGAGTAACCGCCGTGTGACAGGATTTAAAGTGGTTTCCCAAAGCGTTTTTGGCATCATTTCTCCCAACCCCTTGAATCGTTGAATATCGGGTTTGGCTCGGCTATCGGCTTTGGCCAAAATCCGTGCTCGGTCGGCATCATCGGCTGCCCAGTAGGTTTCTTTGCCAATGTCGATGCGATAGAGTGGTGGTAAAGCGATAAAGATTCGACCGCCTGCGATCAATCCAGGCATATGTCGATAAAAGAACGTGAGCAGTAGTGTTGTAATGTGATGTCCGTCCGAGTCGGCATCTGCCAAGAGGATAACTCGCTCATATCGGAGTTTCGAAATATCGAAATGGTTTCCAATGCCGCATCCGAGTGCGGTCACCATGTCCTGAATTTCTTTATTCTCCAGCACTTTCTTGAGCGTGGCGCTTTCGGTGTTTAATACCTTACCTCTAAGAGGCAAGATCGCTTGATAGTTTCGATCTCGACCTTGTTTGGCACTGCCACCTGCGGAGTCACCTTCTACGATAAACAACTCCGAGCTACCGCGACCAGATGCTAAGCAATCGCTCAACTTGCCGGGCAGCATCATGCCTCGCGAGGTACTGCTTTTTCGCGAGACCGATTCCGATGCTGCTCTCGATGCGGCTCGTGCTCGCGAGGCTGCAATGATTCTAGCAACGATGGATTCTGCAATGGATCGGTTGTTGTTAAGCCATTGTTCTAAGTTGGCACGCACGGCTCCATCGACAGAATTTTGTGCTTCCGGGTTATTGAGACGGTCCTTTGTTTGGCCTTGGAATTGGGGATCTCCGACGAAGATCGAAACCACCGCAACCAATCCTTCTCGCAGATCTTCTGGACCGATCTTGACTCCACGTGGTGTCAAATCGTGTGTTTCGATAAAGTTTCGTAGGGCTTTACTTAAACCAGAACGAAAGCCGTTCTCGTGAGTCCCACCGCTCGGAGTTGGAATACCGTTCACGTAACTGCGGACATGCTCGTCAGTTGATTCTGTCCATTTGAGAGCAATCTCAATGCGTTCATCACCATCCTTGTGAAGAGTGAACGGCACGTCGTGAATGGTGCTTGCCGTTCGTTCCGTGATAACTTTGTCGAGATAGTCGATGATTCCGTTCTCGTGATGGAACGTACTCTTTTCTCCGTTTTGTTCGTCGTGGTACGATACTTTGACTCCGCGATGAAGAAAGCTGGTGATTTCAAGCCGTTGTTTGATCGTCTCGCTATTGAAATCGGTTTTTGGGAAGATGGTCGGATCGGGCGTAAAGGTGATGGTTGTGCCCGTGCCACGCACTGTTCCCTTGCCCTTCAAAAGGCCGGTTATCGGTTTGCCTTGTGCGAATTCCATCTTGTACTCGGAACCGTCACGCTTAACGACCGCAATCAAATGTTTGGAAAGTGCGTTAACCGCTGAGGCTCCGACCCCGTGCAAACCACCGGAGGTCTTGTAGTTTTTGCCTTCGAATTTTCCGCCGGCGTGAAGGATGGTTAAAACCATCTCGAGGGCACTCTTTTTGGTTTTGGAATGTTTTTCGACGGGAATTCCACGTCCGTTGTCGGAAACCGTTACCGTCCTCCCATCCTTGTGTAATGTCACCACGATTTCGGTCGCGTGACCGTTCATTGCTTCGTCAACTGAGTTGTCGAGAATTTCCCAGACCAAGTGGTGCAAACCAGCTGTGCCAACGCCACCGATATACATACCGGGCCGTTTGCGCACAGGATCGAGCCCCTCGAGGGCAACGATATCTTCTGCGGTATAGGTAGATTTCGGTGCTGTTGCCATGATTTCGATCAGTCGGTTGTTTTAAGGATGTAACAAGTGTTTTCGAGGCGTCGTTTGAAAGCGATCTTCCGAGTAAGTTGCTGGCTATTTCTCGGGGAATGGCTCCGGTGCAACAGGTGGTTCGGTTATGATTTTCGATATCTTTCCATTCTTTTGAAGTTCAATGCCTCTGCCTCCACGGCCAGTTACATTGTACTTCGCTGTGGAAATAGTCTTTTGGGCACCGCGATTGGTTTCGACAACGAGTAGATCGCGATCTCCGGTTGATGCCTTGAAGCCAATCAGCTTGTCGGTCTTGGCCAGCTTGATCAACATGACACCTTTGCCAGCTCCGGAGAGGTAGTTAATCTCTTCGCCAGAACAAATCATTGCGCGGCAATCGGCGGAGACGGCCAGGATGTTTTCGGTACCGTGGATCGAGATCACTCCGATGATTTCTGCACTGGTGGCGCATCGTGCGTATCGTCGTCCGCTTCGTGTGGATGGGTCCGCAAATGGTCGCAATCCGAATCGCAATGCGTAGCCATCGCTGGACGCTGCAAAACCATGCACCTCAGGGCACAAATCTGGTTTCTTTGGATTCTCTTCGATGTTTCCGATAACGCGAGGATCGAACGACATGACCGACACGATTCGTTCACCGTCTTTGAGTTTAAACAACTTTTGAATCGGTTCACCGTATCCGCTAGAGGGTGGAATATCGATAAACCGTGTCGTATAACAAACCCCGAGGGAAGAGAAGAAGGCGATGGTAGAACGTGTTGAACCCGCTACGCAGGCGAGAACGCTATCCCCCTCTCGCATTCGACTCTTGGCTGGGTCGGCAATTTGCTTTTGTCGCTTAACCCAACCGTCTGTCGAGAGCATAACATGGCAATCCTCTTCGACGATGAAATCTTCTTCCGAGAACTCTTCTTCTACTTCGACGGTGACGATTTGCGTTCGTCGTGCACTTCCCTTTGACTTTGTGTAGGTCTTAATCAGTTCTTCGATTTCGCCACGCACAATGCCCCATCGTCCCGACGAATTGGTATCATCGGTGTTTTCCTTGAGCAGCTTTCTGATTTGCTTTGCTCTCGCTTGCTTGTTGTTAAGTTCTTCTTGGATCAAATTGATTTCCAAACGAGCCAATCGGTAGAGTTTGAGTTCAAGAATGGCGTCGGTTTGTTCGGCATCGAGGCCACCTTTGTCAGCGGGGAATCGCTTCATGATCTTGTCGGCCGCGTCCGCTTTGCCTTCCGATTTTCGAATGATTCGTATGATCTCATCGAGAGCATCAAACACATGCACGAAGCCTTCCAGGATGTGCATGCGTCGCTCGAGATTATCGAGCTCGTTTTGTAGTCGGGCCGTGACGACTTGAAGCCGGAAGTGCAAGAAGTGCCAGAGGATCTCTTTCAGTCCAAGCCGCTCTGGTCGGCCAACGAGAGGATTCTCAGTTGGCACCAAGCAGGTCATATTGACATTGAAGTTCGTTTGCAGCGGGGTGTGCTTATAGAGATAGGCTAAGACCTTGGCTTCATCGGCGTCTTTTCGCAACTGAAGATCGATTCGAATCTCGTCGGTCGAAACATCTCGCACATCCTCAAGCAATGGCATTTTGCTACTGACCACAATCTCAGCAATTCGCTCTACTAAGGTTGCTTTGCAAACAGCGTAGGGAATCGAAGTGATGTGAAGGATCTTGCTGCCCGATTTGAGAGTCTCGCCCGGTGCCGTGGTTCCTCTTAGCTTCAGCGTCCCTTGTCCAGTGCGATAGATTTCCCTCAGCTCTTCTTTCGTATTAACCAGCATCCCGCCCGTGGGGAAATCTGGGCCTTGGACGGCATCATTGGCCACGAGCTGGTAGTCTTTGATATCCGGATCACGCAGAAGCTTAAGTAGTGCCTTGCAAACTTCTTCGAGATTATGAGTCGGAATGTTGGTCGCCATACCAACGGCGATGCCAGTTGCTCCGTTGACGAGCATGTTCGGCATTCTGCTAGGTAGCACGACAGGCTCTAGTCGCGTACCGTCGTAGTTGGGACGATAGGGAACGATCTGCTGTCCCAAGTCGGCAATTAATTCCGCTGCGATAGGGGACATTCGGCATTCGGTGTAACGCATCGCAGCTGCGTTGTCACCGTCGATCGATCCAAAGTTACCGATGCCGTCAATGAGCGTTTCTCTCAAGGCCCATGGCTGTGCTTGTCTAACTAACGCGTCGTAAACCGATGTTTCGCCGTGCGGGTGGTAATTACCGGTAACGTTACCGCAGACGAAGGCGCACTTTCGAGGTTTCGCTTCGTAGCGAATCCCCAGCTGATCCATGGCGTACAGAATTCGTCGCTGGACAGGTTTTAGGCCATCGCGAACGTCTGGCAGCGCCCGGCTGGTAATAACGGAAAGCGAGTAATTAAGGTACCTCTCCTGGGCCGCCGTGCGGAGTTGAACAGGGTCAATATTGAGGGTCGACGCATCTTCAAAAGGGGAGGTCGGTTTGGCTTTACGCGGCTTTTTCGAGTTGGAATTACCGCCGGAATCTGGTTCGTCGTTTCCTGTTCGTTTCGCCATAAACTATCTCAAATTCTAATCTTGTTGGTTCGTCAGGCTGCCTGAGGCGGTCAAGCGCGGGGAGGGAGAAGGTTAAATTATAACGATCAGGAGGTCTACGCTAGAATTCTCGACACAAGACAATTTGTCCGCACGTCCAGCACGCCCCTCGCACAAAAAAACCCCAATAGCAGCAAAACTCTGGCATTTTTCGGGCTGGAGGGTCGATGTATCCGGTCGATGGGTTGATCCATCGAGGTCATAGCAAAACTCAAGGAGAGGCAAAATGCTACGGAAGGTTTCGACAACACTAGTGATGGCAGCGGGATTAGCCGTAGCTCACGCTGGCTCGGTAAACGCTCAATGTGCCGATGGTAGCTGCGGGGGGTACGTACCCGCAGGCATGGCAGGCGGATTGGACAGTTTCGGACAAATTTACGGTCGTACTACACAACCGGTTTTTGACAACTACTTCACTCGTGGATACGCCAACCAAGCAGAAGCTGGTATGTACATATCCCCGATTGGAGTTCCTGGTTGGGTAGGGCACACCTACAACACCTATCAGCCTCTGTACCCTCACCAATTTTTGTATCAACACCACGATCGATACCATTCCTACTATGATAACGGGATGGGATTGAATCGAACTCATGCTCATTATTACGCGCCTCCCGTGCGAACTGCAGGCAAGCGAATCTACAAAAAGCTCGAGATTCCTCGCTGAGGCATTTCGAGACAAGTTGGCTGAGTCGGAGACCAGTCGAATGAACTTCCGCCTTCATGCCCATCACGGAACGATGGGAATGGGGATTCACTGGTATCCAAAAAGGGACATTCGTCCATGATTCGAAGATTTCTCACAGGAGCCCTCTGCTTTGGGCTCCTTAGTATTTGCGGACAATTTGCTAACGCACAAATGTTTGGTGGTCGCATGGCAGGTGCACGAACCATCGGCTACGGCAACACCAATGACGTGGGATCGCGTTTGGCGTGGGCCTCTAAGTCAACATGGGGTGACTACTGGGCTTACGAGCAATCCATGCAAAAGCCATGGCACGGTAGCTACTACTATCTCAAGACTGGTCAACCAACGGCATTGATTGTCCCGCCAACTGTAACGATGCAGTCCAACTATTCATGGGGTGTCTCGCAAAACACCATGACTCCGGTCTATCATCAGTTTAGCGGAGCGGCTTCCAACGGCGGCAGCGGCGGCGTTTTCCATGCGACCCCATACTGGCCAAGCCACACCGATCAATTCGGTGTCTACCCAGTCCGTGGACCTTGGTAGGGATAGTAGAACAATTGTCTCAATTGTTTGCGGTAAACACAGTAGAGCAATTGTCTCAATTGCTACCAACGTAAATCGATCGTCTCAATTGAGCCACCAACAAGATCGATGAAAAGCATTGAACGGGTCAAACGCGTCGCGGTTGACCCGTTCATCCTGGTTGCGAAGGGATGGCAGAAACCGAGGCACGACAACTATGGGTAGCACGAATGGCTATGCCCTTACTGCTCGATAGTGGTCAAAGTTATCTGCTCGTTGACACCACAATTCGGCCCGTAACAGATAAGCCGTCGGAAGCAAAAGGACTTTGTGAAGCTTCCAAAGGTCATTATCAGTCGAAATCGACAATGTCGCCAAACATTTCTTCCCACTGCCAAGTATTATCATTCTTCGAAAAGGGAACTGTACATTCCAACATTGCGTTTGGTCCGAAGCGGTCTACTTTGCTGAAGAAACTATCGTCCAGATCGACCAGTGAGAAGCGGAATGCGACGCTTCCGATTGGATCAACGGTTAAATCGGAACCATCAAAAATTTCACTTGTTGATACATAAATCTCGAACAGGTTTAGATGCCCTCTAATATGCACATCTCCGATGTCATCATGCTCTCCAATCATTTGCTCACAAAAGGAAAGCAATTGCCCCCGTCGCGACACATAGCGAGAGCACAACAGCTTAAATCCATCTAACACTTCTTCTTCCATAATCGAGCCTTCATAGCGAAGATTCACATCTTCGCCGTTGATATCACACCTTAACTCGATACCAGAACCCGGGAAATTGGTATGGGCTTTGAAATCTTCCGCACGAATAATCGACCACGGTTGGTTCATATCATCCTCCTTTTTGATTTCGCCTAAGTCAAGTAACGATTGAGTGACGCTTCGATCAATACCAGCCACATGTCGCAGCCAATCACCACTGATTCTGAGACGACAAGAGGGACAGGATGCGTGATGATTTCCAATGTATCGTTGACAGGCTTCGTTTGAAGAAACGGTCTCATGTGCAATCCAGCATTATAACGCTGAGATCCTTAGGGCGCAGCGTGAATTCAAGTCGTCAGCCTCTGCGATCTCTGCATCTCCGCGTTTAAGAGGCTTTGAAACATGGCTGACACGAATAAAGAAAAATCCTGGTTTGGCAGAAAGATCGAACGCAGAAAAATGGGTTGTATATCTTTCTGCGTTCGATTTTTCTGCCCCTTTCCCCTTTAGATTTAGCCGTGAAGGCTAAGCGTGGGAACACCCAGCACGTCGATTGCACGGATTTGCCTTTACCCAATACCGAACTTCAGGTCTACAACCTCAATTAGGCCCTTAAACAAGTCCGCAAGAAAATGCTATCGACTCTTCATTTTCTTGCCCCTATCTTCTTGCCTCAATCCTTTAGCACCCCTCAGAGCGTCATTCACGGCCCCTCTCACCAGGTGTTCGGCATTGTTTCTGCCTCGTTTCGTGTTCCCGTCAAGTTCCAGTGCCGTAACTTCGCCGAGCCTTGTTACGGCCTACGCAGTGCCAAACAATTGAGGGCGATTGTTCTACTATGGTTGGCCGATGACTTCTTTGCCGAGCCATGGTTGCAAGACCTTGGGCACCTTGATGGTTCCGTCTGCTTGCTGATGGTTTTCCATAATCGCAATAATGGCTCGGCTGATCGCAATAGCTGTGCCATTTAGCGTGTGAACGAAATGGGTTCCCTTTTCGTTCTTGTTCTTGTAGCGGATGTTTAACCGACGAGCTTGATAGTCGGTGCAGTTTGACGTACTCGTCACTTCTCCCCACTCGCCGTCTGTTCCTCGGCCTGGCATCCAGGCTTCTAAATCGTATTTGCGATAAGCTGGGCCACCGAGATCGCCGGTTGCTGTGTCGACAACTCGGTATGGGATCTCCATCGCGTCGAATATGTCGCACTCCAGCTGTCTTAGCTCTTCGTGGAGCGCGTCACTTTGGTCCGGCTGCGAAAACGCGAACATTTCGATTTTGGTAAATTGATGGACTCGGTACAGCCCCTTGGACGCGCGACCTGCGGCTCCTGCTTCGGTTCGGAAACAGTGGCTGATGCCGACAAGTTTGAGCGGTAGTTGTTCTGCTTCGATGACTTGTCCTGAATACATACCACCAAGTGTGATCTCAGCCGTTGCCACCAAATTCAAATCGGTGTTTTCGATGCTGTAAATCTGTGTTTCAGGACCACGAGGTATAAAGCCAATTCCGTGCAGCGTATGCGTATTAGCGACGTCTGGTGTCGACACAGGCACAAAGCCATTCTTAACCAGTAACTGTACGGCGAACTGCTGAAGGGCGAGTTCGAGTAACACGGCATCATTCTTGAGAAAGTAAAAACCAGCCCCAGCAACACGTGCTCCGGCCTCAAAGTCGATCATGTCATGCTTCTTGCCCAACTCAAGGTGATCGAGTGGCTTAAAGTCAAACTTGGGAATCGGGGTCTTGCCAAGAGCAATTTCTAGGTTTGCTTGATCGTCGTTGCCGATGGGGGCGGCTGGGTTGGTCATGTTGGGGATATGGGCCAAAATATCCAACACCGTTTTGTCCAACTCGTCATGGGACTTTTGTGCGGCTTCCTTATGTTCTCGAAGGGACTTGCCTAGCTCTTTCAGCTTTTCGCGTTCTTCGGGGGTCGCTCCCTTCATCTTATTATTAAGATCGTTGGCCTGGCGATTAAATTCCTCGGCCTCAGCCAGTAGTGCGCGACGCTTTGTCTCAGCGTCCATGAATCGAGTCAGACTATCTGCTGGTACGCCGCGGTTAATGCAGTTTTGGCGTACGGCTTCGAGGTTTTCGAGGACAAATTTGCGGTCAAGCATCGATTCAAGGTCTCGTTAAAGTTGACTAGATTTGCTAGCAGTAGGGCTGTTCAACAATCGCGTCGGCTAGTGTGAGCACAATTTCGGTTCGCGGATCGATCGGACAGCAGTTCAATCATCACGAAGTGTATCGAAATGTTAAGATCGTTCCAGATTAACTAAGGGCGCATCTGTAATTCCCTCTACGAACTGCGAGTAGATTTTGAGAAATTTCTGGAAACGGCCCAGGTTTTCTGGCGAAAACCGCGTTCGTTCACGGCATTCGAGAGCAGTCAGACTACGGGGATAGGCTTGATTCAAATCCTCAGCGAATGGTTTAGCGCAAGGACATACTGCGACTAAGCACAAACATTGTTCTTCACAGAACCCTCACTTCGTCTTTACTGAGGCCCTATCAAATCTTAACGAGAGAGGCCTACCATGCTCCCATGAAATTTTTATCTGCTTGTGCCTGCGATGGGACGACCAGATGTTTGTTTTGACTTTCTAGGAGTATGGGGACTTAGCTATGACAAAGAAGCAAGGCCTAAGACGTGGGTTCACTTTGGTGGAACTCTTGGTTGTAATCGCGATTATCGGAATCTTGGTTGGTTTGCTCCTTCCTGCAGTGCAAGCTGCCAGAGAAGCAGCTAGACGTATGCAATGTTCTAATAACATGAAGCAGATGGGGCTTGCTCTACACAATTATGAGAGTGCGTTCAAAAGGATTCCAGTAGCTATTTGGTCTGAGAACCCGCTCCGAAACACGAACGGTACTAGTGGGCGATACGACGATGACGGGTACGGATGGATGACCTCAATTTTACCGTTTGTGGAACAAAATCCTTTGTACGAAAGATTGTCTGCACACAACGGGATAACAGCTCCTCCATTAGGAACTCCAGGGGCTTTGGAAAAGCATTGGGTTGCTATGGGGTCGCCTGCAAACGGCGCTCCGATCCCAGGCGGGGAAACTATAATTCCTTTCTATAAGTGTCCATCATCAACTCTTCCGGCACTTTGCCCTCCGACCTACGTCATTCCAGGTGCGGCAGTTGCCACCCCACTAAGTGAGCCATGGGCTGCTGGTTATGCTACGACTGACTACAAAGCTTGTGCACATGGTCAGTATTCCGACGTCGATGGGATGATGGGCAAGCTTTGGGAATATCCCAATGGTGGTGTCAAGTTTGCAGAGGTGACAGATGGTTTGAGTAATACTGCATTGGCCTGTGAGTCTGCTTACATTTCAGGTAGTACTCCTGTGAAGTGGGGTGGTTCTGCCACTCCCGCTGCTCCAGGGAATGTTCAAGATTGGCCAATTTGGTTGGGCGCTCCGGGATCTGACGAATGTACACGAACGAATGGCAGATTCAGTGCTCCGATTAACGCGGCAACAACTCCAAACAAAATGCTCGACGCCATCAATGACGATAGTGCGTTCAGTTTTCACACCGGGGGCTGTACGTTTGTCTTTGCAGACGGATCAGTGTCCTTTATCTCGGCTAATATCGAAATTGAGACATATCAGTCGCTGTACTCTCGAAATCGTGGTGAAATCCTCGGTCAGTTAGATCGATAGGGAGGGCTAACGAATCAATCTCACTCTCGATCCATTCGGTTGATGAAGATCGAGAGTTGCAAGTTTTGTTTAAATCGAATTCATAGGGAACTTGTTGTGGGAAACACTTTTAGATCGAGTCTTTTTCTTCTGGGGCTTAGTGCCCTAGTTGGTTGTGGTGGCGCAGAAAAATTTCCTGTTACGACTGCGACAGGAACGGTGTTGTGCGAAGGAAAGCCCGTGGCGAAGGTGCTTGTTTATTTCGAGCCAGTTCGGACTGGTGACTCCGGGGTCACTGGTCAGATGGGGACGGGAGTCACCGACGAGAGCGGCAAGTTTTCTGTTTCGACGTACGGAACTAAAGATGGTGCAGTATTAGGAAAGCACAAAATTCGGGTTGGAAAGACCGAGAATACAGGTACATGCAACTGCGCTTTAAATTCCATGACCGTCCAGAAAACGGTAGATGTCACCAAAGACGCCACTAACGATTTCGAAATCGTATTGACCAAGAAGTCTCGGTCTAATGCAGACGAAGCGATTGAGGATTAGTCCTATCGACCCCATTCAGATCAAAGATTTGTCTTTGAGATTACAGCAAGCCGCATCTGCAACAATTGATAGTAGCAGTGCGGTTTTTTTTAGGATAGCGTTCGGTTCATGCATTTGCTATTGGGCATGGGATTATATGTCCAGTGGAATCGTTCGGACTCGGTACATCGAGCCTGACTTTCACTTCACTTATCTCTACCTGGACTTTATTTTCCCGCTTCCAGGTCCTTGGATGTATGTATTGTTTACGTGCATCTGTCTTCTGGGATTGTTCGTAGCTCTTGGGCTTTGTTATCGTATTGCGTCGATTCTTTTAGCAGTGCTCTTTACGTATGTATTTCTCCTAGACAAAACCAATTATCAAAACCATTACTATCTGATTTCTCTGATAGCCTGGTGGATGCCCTTCTTGCCACTGAACCGAACTGTTGCTTTTGATGTTTGGATAAAACCAAGTTCCGAATTGTGCGTCATTCCGGCGTGGGTTCTATGGGTGATACGATTTCATGTGGGATTGCCCTATTTCATGGGTGGGATGGCTAAGTTTATCCCCGATTGGCTGCTTGGATTTCCAATGGGGGAAATGATTGCTTCTAAGAGCGATTTGCCGTTGATCGGAGCATTTCTAGCATGGGAACCGCTTGGTTTAATTATGTCTTGGGGGGGGCTCCTTTTTGATCTCTTGGTGGTCTTATTTTTGCTGTATCCCCGGACTAGGACTGTGGCTTATCTATGCTGCATTGCTTTTCATTTAACCAATTCCGTTGTGTTCAACATCCACATATTTCCGTGGTTTATGATCCTTGCTACCCCCATTTTTTTTGACTCGACATGGCCGAAAAGAGTTTTGAACAGCGGACGGCTTCTTGCGCCTGGTCAGGTCCAGTCACGCTCAAGCGAAGGCATAAAGCAAGTATCAATAGGCTTCCTTTTGTTCCTAGGTTTTTATTCTGCTTTTCATATTATGTGGCCATTAAGACACTTTGCCATGGAGGGGGATGCGAGCTGGCACGAGCGTGGTCACTACTTTTCCTGGCGCATGATGTTGAGGGGCAAAAAAGTTGTTCTTGGATTTGCATTAAAGGATCCTGTAACCAAACAAGTAAGTGATGGTCAGCCGACAAGATTTTTGAATCCCGAACAATACGAACGGATGGGAAGAGATCCGGATATGATCCTGCAATTTGCCCACTTCCTTCGTGATGAGTATCGATCGAGAACTGGTCAGGAACCTGAGGTCTATGCATTGGTTCTGGCCTCCTTAAACGGTCGAAAACCGGCGTTAATGATTGATCCAAATGTTAATCTGGCCTCAGAAAAACGAGGGTTGGGGACTAGGGCTTGGGTGCTGCCGAATACAGAACCGCTTATCTGGCCACCATGGAGCATCCCACCTTCTGAATGGAGAAACCATATCGAGATTCCAAGTCTCAAGTTCTTGAAGGAAGATTCGAATAGCAATTGATTCGTTGCTGATGCATTGGCTCAACAAACTCTAACTCAATCTTAACCAATCCCACATCGGTTTAACACACTCGAAGGTTAAAACAATGCCATTGCCCAGATCATTGCATTGCAATCTAAATCTGTAGCTTTGATCGAACGCTTTTCTTTTTAACGTGTCGATTTGAACACCTTTCCATCGAAAGATTACCGGCAATGCGTGCATGGATTTTTTCGTTTTTGTTGACGCCTTTGTCATCAACATTTCTGACACCGATGGTCATCGAATTCCCAGAGGTAGAGGATAGGACCGTCAAAGAGCAACCCAAAAATGCAGAGCGAACATGCTCGTTCCAACAAGGGGTCGAAGGGTACACGGGTACCATCGATACTGAGATCTGGGCTCTGGCACCGAATACAATCCTGGCAGACAATCCCAACGCTTCATCTGACTCTGACAACGATGGTGGTGAAAGCCAAGTCGTAATCCGTTTTGATGGCATCTTCGGTTCGTCTGAGAAACAAATTCCCAAAGGGGCTCGCATCGTAAAAGCGAACCTTTACGTCAGCGCCTTTGATCAAGGCAGTACCGTTCACTTGCATCGCATGAACGTTCCGTTTTCAAAGAGCGCTACGTGGAACTCACTCGTGGACGGTGTCTCTGCTGACGGTCTCGAGGCCTCGCGGACTAAGGACAGCCTCACCTTTGGCAAGATTGCAGCTAACAGCTCCACAGCTATCTTCGACGTAACTGATACGCTTCAGTATTGGTCCGCTGGCCATCCTAATCATGGCTGGGTCTTTATAAACACGGGGGGGAACGGCTGGGACTTTTATTCCAGTGAATTCGAAGACTTAAACCAGCGGCCTCGCCTTGAAATCATCTATACCGTTCCCACCAAATCAGATCGTCTAACCAAGAACTCGGCCAACAATTCCGACGGAGTGAACCATGCAACGAACCGATAAGCAATCTGCATTGAACGGCAACACTTTTCACGCTTGTAACGCTCCCAACCGTCGAGCATTTCTCTACGCGGGATGGTTGGGCGGCGCAGGTTTGACTCTCGGTCAAATGCTGCAATTGGAGGCAATAGCAGGCGAAAGAAAAGGCCCTGAGCCCAAGGCGAAATCGGTGATTCATATCTATCTTCAAGGGGGGTTTCCTCACATGGATAGCTTTGACCCGAAGCCAGATGCACCGGCTGAATATCGAGGTATTCTGGATCCAGTGAAAACGACATTGCCTGGCGTTTATTTCAGTTCGCACATGGCGTCTACCGCTAAAGTTGCAGACAAGCTTACCGTGGTCCGCAGCATGTCCCATACCGAAGTGGATCATAGTCGCGGTGAGCATAGTATGTTCACCGGTTATCGCCCTAGCCCTGCGTTGGTCTATCCCAGCGTTGGCTCGGTTGTCGCCCAAGAACTCGGTCCGCGCGATGCAATGCCTCCTTACATTTGTGTACCCAACCAAGGGAGTCAGTTTCTTGGCAGTGGCTACCTGAGCAATGCGGCGGGTCCGTTTTCGCTAGGTGCCGATCCTGCTCGAGCTAACTTCTCGGTACGCGATCTAAATTTGCCGAAAGGGGTCGATGTCAACCGGTTCGAAAAGCGAAAGAACTGGAAACAAATGGTTGATCAGCATTTCGCCCAAATGGAATCAGACGACTCACTCGCTACGATGGATTCGTTTTATCAGCGCGCCTACGATCTGCTCGCATCTCCCAAAGCTCGCGATGCCTTCAGCTTGAAACAAGAGTCAGCCGCTACCAAGGAACTGTATGGGATGAACGCGTGGGGGCCAGTCCTCAGACCGAGCGCTGGGGCAAAGTTCCTCGTGGCTCGTCGATTGGTCGAGGCTGGTGCAAGATTTGTAACCGTCACCTATGGTGCATGGGACACGCACGCGTTTCACTACCGAGGTATTGAGGTCTCGATGCCGGATCTCGATCGAGCCTTTGCTGGTTTGATTCAGGACCTGGACTCTCGGGGCATGCTCGATTCTACATTGGTTCTCGTAACAAGCGAATTCGGTCGAACACCCAAGATCAATGCAGGCGGCGGTCGCGATCACTGGCCTCGCGTCTTCTCCATCGTTATGGCGGGTGGTGGTGTAAAACGAGGTCAAGTCTACGGTGCATCAGATGGTTTAGCTGCTGAGCCAGCCGATTCTCCTCTCTCGGTTGAAGACTACGTTACCACGGTATATCACTTGCTAGGAATTGATGCCAGCCAATCCTTGATGTCCCCCGGGGATCGTCCCCAACAAATTGTGATGAACGGTAATGTTGCACAGGGTCTATTGGCTTAAGGTCTATTGGCGTAAGTGAATCAAATGAAGTTCTATTTGCGATTTAGCATTATGGTCTGTCTCGGTTTAACGGGCGGACTGTCTTTTGCGTCCAAGCCATCGATGGAAAAGGTCACACCACCCATCGGAACACGCGGTAGCAGTTTTTCTGTGGTCGTTGTCGGTTCTGGGCTTAACGAGGTTAAGAACGTTGTGTTCTATGAGCCAGGAATGAATTGCAATTCTATTGAAGTGGTGCAGGATGACGAAATCCGACTTCAAATCTCTGCTGAATCGCATTGTAAACTAGGTAGCTACCCCTTTCGTCTTAGCGGTCCGAATGGCGTTAGTGAGATACGCTCCATTACATTGACTCCGTTTTCGATGCTTTCTGAAGAAGAGGCGAGCAAGAAGGTACCTACTGGAACTTTTACCATTTTGGGATCCCTCGAAGGAGATTCGATCGACTCTTACGAAATCGAACTTAAGGAAGGGGAGATATTTTCCGCTGAAGTGCACGCGATGAGACTCGGTGCAGGCTTTCTTGACACGAAACTCGAGCTACTCGATTCCGATAGCTCGTCGATTGTGACAAGTGATGATAGCCCGCTCACTCAACAGGATCCTAGTTTTTCTGTTCGTGTTCCCAGATCTGGAAAGTATCGATTGTCCATCACCAGCGTTGACGGACGAGCCGATGCAGATAGTCCGTATGCACTTCATGTAGGCGCATTCCCCAGGCCTTATGGCATATTCCCAATCGGAGTCTCTGCCGGTTCAGAGCAACAAATCGTTGCAATACATAATGACCCTATATTGAAGGCCGAATACACCGTTAAATCCGACAGAGTCTTGACTGGAACACGCGGTTTCGAGATTTCCCAAAACGGAACAAGCTGCCCGTCTCTTATTCCATTGCGAGTCTTTGATGGCTCTGTCGTCTACGCGAATAAAGAACCCAATCAGTCCACGATATCGACGAACACCGTACCGTGCTCCATTCAAGGAGCGATTCTCGAAAAAGGCCAAACGGATAAGGTCTCTTTTGTTGCGCAGAAGAATGGCCTTCATCGTGTTGAAGTCTTCGCATCTCGTGTGGGATCAAAGCTTGATAGTGTGATCGAGCTAAGCGATTCCGAAGGCTCTCTACTCGCCACAGGAGACGACTTTGAAGGACTCGATGCTAAGATTGATTTCAACGCCGAAGAAGGCGGGCAGTACTTCGTAAGCATCTCTGATAAACGCGGTAACGGCGGTTTTAATAATTCGTATTGTCTCGAAGTAACGCCAGTCCAATCTGCAGTCACTGCATTTTTACCCCGTCGTGACAAGCGATCTCAAGCACGACAGATCATTGAAGTTCCTAGCGGCAATCGCGTTCTTGCCTATTTCGGAGTCCGCAAAGAAGGGACTAATGCTCCGGTCGCGATCGGACTCACCAATTTGCCTTCATCGCTCACGGTACAGGCAGGAATGGAACAGCCCGACTCCTTTGTCGTTCCTGTTGTGATAGAGTCATCTTCTAGCGGAGAAGAAATCGTTTCCTTGGCTGGAGTCGTGAATACGCTGACAAGTGAAAAAATCGATTTTCAGCAAGTCGTGGATTTAATACACGGTCCCGCCGACACACTGTTTAATGCGGCGACCACCGACCGAGTCGTGGTTGCTACTACCATTCCTAATCCATTTAAAGTTGATCTCGACCCTCTTGCTGTTCCACTCGCGACTGATGGTACTTTGGGACTCAAAGTTCGCGTCGAGCGAAGCGAGGATTTCGATCTGCCTATCGAACTTAGACTTTCCTATCTGCCCGAATGGATCGAGGCCAGTGACAAGATTATCGTTCCAGCAGATCAATCCGAGATCGTAATTCCTTTAAAGTCATTCGAGCTTGCACAGCCAAGAGAATGGCCCATTGTTGTGGAAGCGTCGGCAGGCCTGCCAGCGAAAGCGGCCGAAGATGATGGAGCCGATCGACGCACCCGTCGTCGGGCACGTACTCCTTTAGACTTTGGCACAGTGGCAAGCAGTTTGCAAACTCTGCGAATCATTGAGACACCATGCACGGGTAGCATTCCATCGATTTCCGCAGAGCAATCTCAAACCGTGTCGGTGCAATGCAATGTTAAAATTGGCCAGGGTGTACCGGATCGGTTGGTTGCAACACTCGAAGGGCTTCCAAATCGAGTCACGGCGGAGCCTGTAGAAATTGATCTAGAGACTTCTATGGTCACTTTTGAATTGACTATGGCCAGTGATGCACCGCTAGGGACGTTTCCCGATATCTATTGCCGTTTGAGTGGTGAATTAAATGGCACTACTGTTTCCTATTGCTTGGCTCGACGTACCAAGCTGGTCATTTCCAAAGCTGGCGAATCTATGAGAGATGCCAATGGAAATCCCCTAAGCCCGTTGGATGCTCTCCGCCGAAGGTCGTCCATTACCAATCTCAATAACAATCCCTAAGTAAGCATGTCAACCAATCGAAGCCGAATTCCACGTATCCGTTTGTTGGGTCTTCTGGGGTTTATCACCGGAATGACCTTCAACCACGATCTCGTTGCAGCTGAAACGCACCCAGCTGACTCCAAGAATCGAATCACTGAGAATCGCACCGAAGCCAAACTAGAATCCCTGAAGATCGAGCCGAGAGCTATCGAGCTTAGCGGAGCGCGAGCTCGACAAAGCCTGTTGGCTACAGCAATTTATTCCGATGGTAGCACTCGCGATGTGACGGAATTCGTTTCGGTGGCTTTTGAACGAGACGGCTTCATTCAATACGAAGCAGAGACCTTTTTTCCGACCCAGGATGGTAAAGGAAATATCACGGTCACTTTCGAAGGTCAGTCAATTGATCTCCCGTTTTCCGTTTCGAACGCCAAATCGAATCCTCCTATCGAATTTCGCAACGAAGTTCTTCAGGTCCTCACGAAGTCGGGCTGCAATACCGGCAAATGCCACGGTGCTGCGTCGGGCAAGGATGGGTTTCGCTTAAGTTTGTATGGCTACGACCCAGAGGGGGATCATTTCCGCCTCACCCGCGAACATTTCGGTAGACGGATCAATTTGGCATCTCCGGAGAACAGCTTGCTACTTCTCAAGGCACTCGGTGAAGTTGCCCATACTGGTGGCCAATGCATGGAAATGGAATCGGAGTCCTTCGAACTGGTCCGTCAATGGATTCGAGAAGGGGCTAAACTAGATCAAGCCGATGCACCGGAGCCAACTGGAATAGAGGTTTATCCTAATCGTTCTGTTTTTGCGAAACCCGTGGGGGAGCAAAAAATGGTCGTTATGGCGACTTTTGCGGACGGTACGCGGCGCGATGTAACCGCTCAATCTGTATTCATGAGCAATAACGAAGGTGCTGCGGCTGTTGATGAAGGAGGCGTTGTGTCAGCCAAAGGTGCAGGTGCCGCCTTTGTGATGGCTCGATTCGATAAGTTCACTCAAGGAACGGCGTTTGTGGTTCGATCCGGTAAGGAATACTCTCCGAACTTTCCACAACCGGTCAACGAAATCGATCGCCTCGTAAACCAACGCTTAAACTTCTTGCATATTGAACCGTCTGAGCTTTCTACCGACGAACAATTCCTCCGTCGAGTTTATCTGGATCTGGTGGGTTTGTTACCTACCGAACAAGAGTACACAGCGTTCGTGCAAGATACCTCACCTGACAAACGTGCCAAGCTAATTGATTTGCTCATTGCTCGCGACGAATTTAAAGATATCTGGGTTATGAGATGGGCTGAATTATTGCAAATTCGAACATCGAACGGAATCAGTCCCAAAGCCTTGAAGCTATATGACAAATGGCTACGTGACTATGTGCATCAAGGAGCCTCGATCGACGAAATCGTTCAAGCGGTCATACCTGCATCAGGTGGAACGATCGAAAATCCGGTTTCGAATTACTATCAAACAGAAACCACTCCTCAATTGATCGCTGAGAACGTGGCTCAAGTTTTTCTAGGAACTCGAATCCAATGTGCTCAATGCCACAATCATCCATTTGATCGCTGGACCATGGATGATTACTACGGATTTGCAGCCTTCTTTAGTCAAGTAGGCTACAAACAAGCGAACGACCCTCGAGAGCTTACCGTTTTCGATAAAAAGGAGGGA
The DNA here is from genome assembly GCA_046344995.1 of Pirellula sp. GTDB lineage: Bacteria > Planctomycetota > Planctomycetia > Pirellulales > Pirellulaceae > JBKCUI01. Next base: position 6,032 of record JBKDKR010000109.1, on the reverse strand, counting down.
ATGATCGAGCATCCTGTCGCTGGCCGAACAGTTGTTCCCCAGTTCCTGGGCGATAACGCTCCTCCCGAAGTTGACGGTAAAGATTACCGAGCCGTCGTGGCAAAATGGTTGGCTTCGAAAGAGAATCCTGCTTTTGCAAAAAACATATCAAACGTTGTTTGGTCACACTTCTTTGGTATTGGCATCGTTGAGCCAGTCGATGATTTCCGTGTAAGTAATCCGCCTTCGAACCCCGAATTGCTCGATTACCTCGGCCAGCGACTTGCAGCAGATGATTTCGATATCAAGAACTTGATCCGCGAGATCTGTAATTCAAGAACTTACCAAACGGCTACCAAACGAACCGAGATCAACCGACTCGATGAGCGTGAATTCTCCCATCAAAAAATTCGGCGACTGCGTGCTGAGATACTGTTGGACTGCATATGCCAAGCGACCAACGCGGAAGAACGATTGCCTGGCCTACCACCTGGAGCAAGAGCGGTTCAAGTGGCCGATGGTACTGCTGCTCACTATTTTCTTAACACCTTTGGGCGATCAAACCGAAGCACACCATGCACCTGCGAAGTTAAGACATCGCCGACGTTGTCGCAAGCGTTGCATTTACTAAACGGTGAATCAACAACTGGCAAAATCAAAGAGGGAGACCTTATTCGCAGCAAGCTCGATCAAGGTCAAAGTCCCATTGATGTCGCTCGATCTCTCTATCGACGATGCTTGACTCGTGAATGCACCGAAGCAGAGATCAAGACCCTGCAAACGAACTTAGCCGACTACAAAGATCCTGCCGAAGGTTTGGAAGATCTCTTTTGGGCCATTCTCAATTCGAACGAATTCATTTTCAATCACTAGGATTGTTGAGACCGCATTATGATGTCACAAGTACTCCGTCGGTTACGTGGCGATGGCCCTACGACTCTCCTAACGATTCTGGTGAGTGTTGCTACACTGCGAGGCCTGGCTAGCGTCGTTTTCACAACGACAACCACGAACGTCAGTCATTCCGCCGAACCCGTCGCTGCACCTGAAGCTGGTATTGCGATTGATGATGATGTTGTAACCTATGATCAAGTTCAACCGATTCTCAGAAAGCATTGCCTCAGCTGTCATAACGAGAGCCAAGCTCGGGGCGGTTTGTCCCTGTCAGGCCTCGACAAAATCGAAGCAGGTTCCACCTCTGGGGATGTGGTTGTTCCGGGAGCTCCCGAAGAGAGTTTACTTTACCTAGTGACCGCTCACCTTGAAAATCCAAAGATGCCCCCGAACAAGCCGAAAATCCCGGCGCGTGAGTTGGCGATTATCGAAAAGTGGATTACCACCGGGCTAGCAAAGGAGCTCGGCAAGGAAGGGAATGAGAGCAAGCAGTCTGAAAGCGATGCGACCGAAGAAGAAGTGGGCTCTGGTTCCATGCAAGGCATGCAATCAATGTTGTCTGCCGATGCAGAAGAGTCCGTTAGTGCAAAAAAGACAGCCAACACCAAAGAGACAATCGAGACGAGTACCGTATCCTATATTGATGCCACACCATTGCCGCAAGCCAACCCAATCACAGCCATTGCTGCTCATTCCACGCGGTCAGCGGTCGTAGTTCCTGGGTTGGGGCAGATTCTATTCATGAATGGCATTGGAAAAGAGTCCCTCAAAGCGATTCCCGTAGCTGCCAATACAATCACAATACTGTCTTACAGTCGCAATGGTAAGTACCTTTTCGTTGGTTGCGGAACTCCGGGTGATTGGGGCAAAGTCCTGAGGCTCGATCTTGATTCATTGCAATGGGATGCACCGATTGGAGACGAGTCGGATACGCCCCTTTGCATGAGCGAATCACCAGACGGACGGTTTCTCGCGATCGGAAACACTTCGAAGAACATCAATGTTTACGAAGTCTCTACGGGCAAGCTCGTCCATACTCTGAAGAAGCATACGGATTGGGTCACGTTTGTTTCTTGGAGTCCGGACGGCCTTCTTCTCACTTCAGGGGATCGATTCGGAAGTATTCTCGTTTGGGAAGCCGAATCCGGCAAGGTATTTACTAATTTGAGAAATCACGTCGGTTCCGTAACAGGCCTGGTGTGGTCCTGCGATGGCGATGAACTCTTTTCGACTGGATGGGATGGAACACTGCGTCGCTGGGATTTGCACACCCAAAGGGAAGTTAAAAATTGGCCTGTTCACACCAAAGGGAGTCATGGGCTACTCAGTCTGTCTAGGGATCAGACCGTTTCTGCCGCGCATCCGCTCGTCAGCTATGGACGCGATGGAAGGGTTCGCATATGGAATCTCGACGGAGGGTTGATTGCAGAACGATCGTTGGGAGAGGAAATAGTTGCAACCGCGTTTTCGCTGTCTTCGGATAAGCGTCAGCTGATGGTTTGTGATGCGAGCGGTTCGATCAGTTCCTTGTCAATCGATTCGGATAATCGATTGAGCGAAGAAATGAGCAGTCTATCTGTGCCCGTGAAGAAAGTTGACTCCGAGTTCACTCTTTACCGCCCGTCAGCTCCAGCCCGGTTAGCATCGGTAGCCAAGTCGGAATCCAACAAAGTGGCAGTATCGCCCATGGTCAGCGATTCGAAATCAGATTCCGATTTATCCAAAAACATGGAGGTGGGGAACTCAGTACCGGCTACTTGGAAGAGTCGATTGGCGAGTGATTTGGCAGATAGTCAACGAGCGCTCGACAGCATTGAACTGTCGCGAGCGCAACTCATCGAGTCTCTATCACAGATTGAAGAATCTGCTGCACGATTAAAGCAACTCATCGCCATACAAGAAGCCCGCCTCAAGCAATTAGAACTCTCGGAGGAACCGAAATGAAGTTGAGAATCAATCTCGAAGCGCTTCGAAGATTTGCTTTGCGAACCTTCAGTCTCGGAGTGGTTTCTACGCTGTCACTTTCGTCGCTCGCTCATTGTCCTGCCGATGATTGGCGAGCATGGAGAGGAACGCGAGGCGATGGAATCAGTCGTGACGACAAGGCCCCTCTTAGGTGGTCCGACAAAGAAAACGTCAAATGGAAGATTCCTTGCTCCGGTATTGGTGCATCATCTCCCATCATAGTTGACAAGAAGATCATATTCACTTCGTTTGATCCTGAATCTACGATGAGGAGGCTGATATGCGTAAAGATCGAGGATGGATCACTTGTATGGGCCACCGATGCTCATTCTGGTCCTGTTGAAAATCAACATCGAGATAACACGAGTGCTTCGGCCACTCCGACGAGCGATGGGCAAGCTATCTATGCTGTCTTTGTCGATGATAAAGAGATGAATGTTGTGGCATGCGACATGAATGGAGAGATTCTTTGGAAAAAGTCACCAGGGAGCTTCTTTTCCAAGCATGGTTTTGCAGCCTCCCCGGTTCTCTGCAAAGAGGGACTTATCGTCAACGGTCATCAAGACGGACAAGCGTTTATTGTGCTGTTAGATCCCAAGACCGGAGAAAGCAAATGGCGTTATCAACCCGACATAAATCTGCGATCATTTTCGACCCCTTATGTAACAGAGTGTAGCGGAGAAGAGCGAATCATTATCGCAGGCGCCAATCAAACCATCTGCCTTGACCCAAGCACTGGAAGTCGAGTCTGGCATGTAGACGGTCCAACGGAAAAGGTAGTTTCCTCTGTATCCGTGGGTTTCGATCACGTATTTAGTTTTGGTGGATCTCCCGAGCCGCGAGCCATCGCCTTTCGAATATCGGAAACCAGCGAGGATGGGCCAAAATGGCTCGAAGGGGATTTAACCAAAACTCAGATTAGTTGGGCTCTCAAGAAGAACATGCCTTACGTTCCTACGCCACTGTTGTATGGAAAACTTCTACATATAACAAATGATGAGGGTATTTATAATTGCCTGGAGCCGGTGACTGGAAAAACGAATAAAGCAACTAGACTGGGAGCGAGCACTTATAGTTCGCCGATCGGGGTTGCCGATCGGGTATACATGTTTGACGATGAGGGAAATTGCACCGTAATCAAGAATAGCGACCAATTCGAAGTGCTCGCGAAAAACGCTCTTGGAGAAAGAGTGCAAACCCTACCTGCTTTTTCAAATGGAGTGATGATCGTTCGAAGCGCTGAACACGTATGGTGCATTGAAGAACGAGAATCATCGACAACCCAAAACTGAACGCCACCCTTACACATATTTGCCCCTCCCACCTTAACTCGCCATCAATACTAGATGTAACATGAAAAAACGAATCCGATTTTTCGGCCTATCATTTGCCACCGGATTGCTCGCTGCAACAATTTATGCTCCGAGCAGTCGAGCTCAGGAAGCAGCCAAAACCGATGTAAAGGCTGAAGCGACCACTCCAACGATTCCTGTCGCTGATCCAGCAGAGGTCCACAAGCCTAGCTTGATACCCGATCGAGTTGTGCTCACATGGAAATCAGATCCGAGAACTACGCAAGCTGCTACGTGGCGAACCAGTACAGCAGTGAAAGAATCTGTCGGTCAGATTCAATTGGCAGATCACGGTCCATTGAAAGAACAAAATGCCGTTACGGTCAAAGCAGCTACGGAGTACTTAAAGTCGAATTTGAGCGAGGCTCATTATCACTCGGTGGAATTTACCGATCTTAAGCCTAATACCAAGTATGTTTATCGGGTCGGTGATGGCGCGAACTGGAGTGAATGGTTTCAGTTCACGACAGCACCGAGCAAGCCAGAACCGTTTTCTTTTGTTTACTTTGGCGATGCGCAAAACGATGTGCGCAGTCAATGGTCGAGAGTTATTCGCCAGTCGTATACCGAAGCCCCGAATGCTAAGTTCATGATCCATGCAGGGGACTTGATCAATGTTGCTGAGTCGGATGCCGAGTGGGGAGATTGGTTCAAAGCCGGAAGCTTTTTACACGCGACGATCAACTGTGTACCAGTACCGGGAAATCACGAACAAGCCACTTTAGAAGATAAGACGAAGCGTCTGTCGCATCATTGGAGACCACAATTCACACTTCCCGAAATGGGCCCTCCAGGTCTCGAAGAAACTTGTTTCACATTCGAGTATATGAATACAAGATTTATAGGTTTGAATAGCAATCGAATGCTCGATGAGCAAGCAGCATGGCTTAACAAGGTACTCGCTGACAACAAATCGCAATGGGTTGTTTGTACGTTCCACCACCCCGTATATTCCACGGGTAAGGATCGTGATAATGCCGAACTTCGAAACAAATGGAAGCCGATCTTCGATGCTTACAGAGTGGATCTCGTTTTGACTGGTCATGATCATACTTATGGTCGGACTGGGCTCAATACCCCTGTGATTGGGTACGAAGTCAATACCGCGACGGGAGCTAATGTCGCAGACTCGGGGACCGGAACCGTTTATGTTGTTTCTGTTAGTGGTCCTAAGATGTATCCACTCAAGCCGAGTGATCTCATGAGAAGGGTGGCGGAAGATACGCAGTTATATCAAGTCATCACCGTTGATGGCGATACGCTTCGTTTCGAAGCCCGTACTGCAATGGGTACACTCTACGATGCTTTCCAACTCAAGAAGCGACCTGGACAGATCAACGAATTGATCGAGTTCGACCCCGAACTAGAAACTAGACGACGTCCAGAGGTGGTTAAGGACGCCGTAACCGTTGGGGCGACAAAATAAACCAACTTCTTTAAGAGTGTGCAACCATGTATCGCGACTGGTTGTATTACTAATTCGGCTGCGAAGCCCACGATTTTGTTTTCCCTTCCGTCAAAGCTTCTCGACAACAAGGAGAATAAATCGTCGCTTCGCAGCCTTTTCTTACTACGATTACCTGCCCTCGTTTTTCGTACGGGCATCGCCCTGCGCTGAGCGTTCACAAGTCAGAGCGCTTTGTTAACTCGCGCGTTGATCCCCGGCATGGAACGGTCAGCGAGGCCCGATGGGAACGAGGTTAAACGCGTCGATGCGCCGAAGTATTGATTTACCGAATCGATACGCATCGCCCCCCTGAGTGGAGGCTCTCGAAAATCCAAAAAATTTTCTTGACACGGGTTTTCGAATCTGTTCTAGTCGCATTTATCGGGATTTAAACC
>JBKDKR010000108.1:0-58051 GCA_046344995.1 Pirellula sp. | reverse complement strand
GCAGAAGAGAAATCCTGATAGGGCAGAAAGATCGAACGCAGAAAGATACACGACTCATTTTTCTGCGTTCGATTTTTCTGCCACTACAACCGCCTTTTTATACCGGCGAGAAACAAAACCACCCCCGTCCCATTATCGCTTCCCTCAACACCGTTGCCGTAAAGGACAAAAGGCAGATTAGCATCTATGTGGATGGCACGGGTCTACGTCTTTGCTGCAACCAGCACACTTTACCACTTTGCCCAATAAGCGATAAGGTATTTTTAATTTCTTGGCGCAATGTGGGCATGCGATTTCGTAACTTTGTTCGGACGGGGGCATGACTGTGCGTGGTTTCGAGTGGGGTGTTGAGAGTTTTCAAGCGACACTCATCGATTCATGGAGTCGCAAACTAAGCTTCTTTCAACAAACTTAATTGGAGAGGAATTATAACCAAGAATAGGCCAGAAAAATGAGAACCTCCCGGAAGACTGTAAATCTTCCGTCCGGCGAATTGGAGCGCATGAGTACGCCCTCAAACATTTCAATCTTTCCGTCGGGCCGATCAACTCGGCACGGCCAATCGTGTTGACTACACGCGAGATACGCCAACGCAGACACAGCCGACAAAAGTAAAAAATGAAAATTTATTGGTGCAGCTATCGACCATTAACTTAATGGTTGTGGCATTTGCTCTTCTGCTATTTTTCAAATTCTGACTTTTGTCGGTTCCGTCGCATTGCAGTACCGATGTGGGTGGCACCGGTCTAGGCCTTCAAAACGAACATGCAACGATGGTTGATCGCGGTGACAGAAAGTTGTCTGCTTTGCACGCCAATAATAGTCGACATTCAATATCAACCGCAACGCAAAGCCAGCCTGGAATTTTTTTGGGAAACCCGACTTTTTGCACGACTCTCTGTTCCCGCCTGTCAAACAGACACAATTCATATGAAGGGTTGCAAAATAGTAAATGTGATTCACCGATTGGTGTTAAACAGGCAATCGAAGTTGAAATGCGAATAGTATTGGTTCTCTCTCCCGAACGCACGTTGACAACCTCTATCTCCGATGAACTCAATTCTCCAGCATCGCTATATATCAGTAGTTCGCCCTCACTTCCATTCACCACAGATTCGGCTAGTGATTTATACTCCCAAATAGTATCGCAATCCAAGGATCGCAATTGGTGGAGGAATTCTATGGCACCATTTTTACCCTCGACGTATACGCGCTGCATGGTTGTGATTAAAGAATCTTTGCTGGCAGCATATAGGCCGGTTAATTTGACCTGCGGATTGAGCGATAGTTCGCAATTACGCACACCATTAGGCGATTGAATGGACAGTTTGGAATTCCCGTTACATATCCAACCGTACGCAAATGACTCCTCGCCAAACGAAGCCAGCCCTTTGATGCCTTCTATAGATACGGCATTGAGATTTAGTTTTCCAGAGAACAAATCAAATCGCATAACTCCAGCGAAGTCACTCTTGAATTTCGCGGGGATGCACCCAATTGCTTCTGATTGTGTTACGCAGCTGTAGTCGAATTGTTTGATAGAATTCAGGTTCGTTATCCAACGAAAGTCTTGCGTAGCGGAATCAAGTTTTGCCATACAGCATGACTGTTTCGCTTGTGGCATCGACGGAATGTCTATGCCTCCGGCAAGCACAAATTCACCGTTGCCTGCGGCATGGACTTGCCGAAACTGGATTTCATGCTCAATGCGCCACAATTCCTTTAGTCGTATGTTCATTTCCATGGATTGAAACCATTCCTTCTCGCGACCATGATCTCCTGTACGAAATCACCCCAGTACTTACCACCATCAAAAGTCTTGTGAAACTCAATGAGGAGCGCCCTTCTTGTTCGATAATCCAATAAATTCTGCCAATCATTTCCTGACATAGAATTAAAAAAGTGCCCCGTTCTATTCTTTAAAAAGTCCGAGAAACCATCTATGGATGGCGGTGTGCTCCGCCGCATCTAACCACGCCAGGTATTTCGGGCCATAGGGTACGTGACTTCCCCAAGCTCGAAGGGCAAAGTGATGATAACCAGCGCAAGTATTATGCACCAACAGCCCGAGTTCGCCGACTTGGTACACGTGCTCGCCGTGGACTTCGATATTGTACACACTAACGTTGCGGCGGACGAGGTCGATGGATTCGACGTACAGAATTCCCTCTGCACCTTGGAGTCGTTCTCCTGGTTCAAGATCCGAAATCGAAACCCAGTCGTTGCGGTCAACCGACCAAATCGGATGAATGAGCGTGCCTTCAACGAATTCAGATACACCGAACTCGTTTCGAACGGTCAAACGAGCAATGGCATCGACACGACTTGTAGTAAATCGCCCCGTTACGACACTACCATCGCCTCTTGCAATCGCGCCGCACTCCTCGATCGACGTTACGATCGCAAGGCCAGAAAGCCCAAGCTCGGCAAGCACCATGGGTATCGTTGCTCCCACGGCGATTTGATTTTTTTCCATCCACCATTCAGGTCGAATGAATTCAGCCTCTACGAGAGTTCCATCCTTATCGTATGCCTGAATACAAAATCGCTTCCAACTCTTTTCATTAGGTTCCGGAAATTGCGTATCGTATTCCCATCGCTTTGGATTCTTGCTTGGGACACGTGCACCAAGTGGCACGTTTTCGATGGGAACAAAAAAACGCGGGTCGTAGTCCACAAAGTTGGAATTCACACTTCGAACTTTGGCGCTCGCACTTCCTGCCCCATCAACCACTTCACTTATTTCCAAGGCGGAACGAGATAAGAGAAAATCAACAATCGGTTCGTCCTCCAGCCAAGATGAATTGGTCCAAAGTGATCGTTCTCTTGATTCGCTGAAGGGAAGCTGGGAAATGGTGACGGGTGTGCCCGCAACAAAGCACTCTCCAAAGACAAAGCGAGCCACGCGGTTTGCACATCGTCCAGCGTCGTCGACCGCAGTGGCAGCCTTGGTAACGCCGCCAGTGAGGAGGGCCATGACCCCTTCGCCACCGGCGAATTTACTCCAGCCATGCATGTCGTCCCAACCGCCCGGTGTACCAGACTCTTCTGTTACTAAATTCCTACTCCAATCAGGACTGTTGAGGTAAGAAATTCGCATCTGATAATTCGGATCGGTGACTCCCGTAACATAGTCAATGCCACCTGCGACCGTATTGGGAATGGCTATCGCCAAATTGGCGGCGCCCACAGCGGCGTCCTGCACTCCGTTGACAATATTGCACGCGCCCTGAACCAACCCGGCTAGGCCCCCTTTTACGGCTGCCCAAGCAACGCTCCCCCCTCCACTATTGCCACCGCCACCACCAGACCCGTTTGTAGGAGGACCCGAGCTACCCTCCCCTGGATCTGGTTCCACTTTGACAAATAGCCCGAGTAGCTCCTCCTCAAATGGACTTGGTAGCATCGCTCCTCCATCATGCATACCAACCACGTCGATCTGAAGATGCCCTTTTGAGAAGGAATATGATCCTGAACCATTAAAAGAGCCGATATCGTCCTGAGGCAAAAGCCCCAAACTAACGCTGCCATTTGTGTCGGATTGATTATCACGAAACGCACTCATGCTCGCGCGACGTACATAATCGTAACCTCCCATTCCACCTAATGTAGAGTGATCTTTGCTATAGAATACGGTCCATAAAGATCGGTATTCCAAATCTAGCCGATCGGTCGCCTCGGCATCGATCGAAAACGAAATCGGGCCATTATTCGTTCTGGCTGCACCGATGTTCCCATCAAGTTGAAACTTTCCTTTTGAGATCACGACTGCTGTATAATGTTCCTCGTTACTTATGGTTGTCGTTCCGGTCATGTCGTGAATAATCGACTGTGCGATCCAATCGATCGTTTCCAATCGAATCAACAAACTATTAGCTTTGCCATCGACATCGGATTCGATGTCCGCAGACGACGACCCATTGGACGCGTCACCGTCCGCGTCGCCGATGAGGTCGCCGCCATTCTGTGATCGATAAACGATGAGAATTTCTCCATCCCTGCTGCCAATCGTTGAGCTATTGACACCGGGAGCAGATGCGATCGCATCGAGGGATTCGCTTCCGACAACGTGGTATCGTATATAGTGCATATCACCAGCGTTGGCCTGACCGTCGCCATTGACTTTGCCAATGAGGGCGCCTGTCGCCTGAGGCGTGCCGCTAGTCGTGACCCCAAAGTCCAAATCGGAATCTCCCTCGCTCAGTCCGTTTGCACCTCCATCGCCAGACCATCCGCTGACATACTCGATCGTTGTTGTGGAAATACCATTAGGAAGCGTGGTCACGAATTGATCGCGGAAGACAAAATCGTGTGCCCCCGATGCGGTATCGGCAGCGGTTCCTGAGGCAGAATTAGTCGTTTCACCACCTAGGGTCACGAGCTCATCATTATCGAACAATGCACTGAGTAGAAAACTACCACTGGTATTGCCAGCGCCCAAAGATGTTGCATTGCCAGAACTTGATGCCGAATGGCCAGTCCCCTCAATAGGGCCGACCGGAGAGGGCTCAATCGTAATGTCGGTTTCTTCCGATGGGTTTTCACTGTACCAATCGCTGGGTGTTTCGGAGCCGAAACCTGAAGAATCCCCTCCGCTCATCATGCAGATGATACAAACTCCAGGAGTCTGATTGACAAGGCTAACGCTCCCAGAACTGCTCGTGCTAGCCCAATCAGCAGACGCCGCTCCCACGCCGTTGGCCCCGTAGGACATGGTTGCTGTAATTGCTTTTCGAGTCCCACCGCCAAAAGTAGTCGAGGGAGTAACACTGATCGAGAATGAACCATGATTTTGAACCGAAAGAGCTGTTGAGGCATTCCAGTTAGATTCTGCGTTGAAGTCTTCGGGGTAGTCTGACTCGGAACCGTTCGGCCCGTCGGGAGAATCGCCAGGCCCGCTACCAGGGCCTACTCCTCCACCCCCGCTCGGTCCGGAGTCTCCCCCACCTGTTGTGCCACCATTGGTTGCACCTCCGTTTTGGGTTGGCGAAAACGTCGCGTTTCCCGATGCAGCGAAAGCGACATTGATGCTATCGGAAAAGGAACTGGAAACGGACCATTTCACTCCAGCCGCTGCGGGAGTAAACGAACCAAACGTTACGATTGAGTTCGAATTGCCAGCGGTGGCAGGGCTAAAGGTCGAGTAGCTGCCAGCGTGCGAAACCGACTGCAATTCCGGAATCTCGAAACTTGGTACAATGCCATCATCCCCTTCGTCAGGGGCTTCTCCTTCGGGGACATACCATGGTGCCATCCCTCCGCTGAGACCAGAATTCTCCACGAATTGGACATGACCATCGATCGTGCAGAACGCACCGAACCATTCCTTGGTCGACGTAGCAACACTGCGTTCGCTGAATGATTGTGTTGAATTGCTTGGGGATGAACTGGTTAACGAGGCGAAGAGGGAGCGAATCATACTGCCGGTCGCGATACGTTCTGCATCCGTCGTATCAACAGGCACTGATGTTGATGTATCGACATTCCCCTCGGTCGACCAAGCGGGCTGCGGGATCATGGACGACCCTAACAGTCGCGATTGGATCGCAGTCCTTGAAGGGCTCAGAGCTTGGAATTGCTCTATGTCGTTCGTCGGTGCAAACGTTTGTTTGGACCTGGCAGCGATGCGATCAATTCGTTGTGCTCGTTCCGTGGTGAGACTATCTCGATCCATCGCGAGCAACGTTTCGGAACCAAACGATGAGAAAGATTGCGGGGCCGACAGAAATGCCGTGTCGGCATCTATGTGGTTACGACCAAGCGTGGGAGTTAAGAATGAAAGGGAAGAATTTGGTTGGGAGGATGTTAATGCGCCGCTTTCGGGTATCAGCGGGTCTAAGATTGCAACAGCAAAGAGTTGCCTTAGTTCCAGAGTTTCAAGAAACAGACGCCGCAGCTTTGTGCTTGGTGCTTGAGAGAGGCATTTTCGGGAGCTCGCAACGAAGAGACGGGAGTTAAGTCAATCGTAAGGACTGATGTTTATGATTCTGAGGAATGCAAAAATGGAAATCAACTACGGAACATTGCTTTTAGGGTCAAGATTTTTAAAAAAAACCTTGCGACACAAATCTGAAAAAAATTCCAAAATTGATGACGAACTTCGAAGGAGCTTGTCGCATTCGGTAGCAAACGAAATGGCACTGAAGGCTGCAACAAGATTTCGTTGTAGCACCGTCAAAGCAGAACAGAAATCCTGATTTGGCAGAAAGATCGAACGCAGAAAAATGAGTCTTGTATCTTTCTGCGTTCGATTTTTCTGCCATACAATTGGTCTTGATTGGTCGGTCCAAGGAAGTTGGGCCTACTACTCGGATACAATAGACCTTTCGCTAATCGGTTGCGCAAGAAGTTGCTTTAAAAGGACTGCACTCCAATGATTAACAGCAAACGTAGCTTGATTGTGCTCATGGTGTGCTTAGCAGTCCTTGTTGCGCTACTCTTTCCGGCGATTCATGCCGCCAGGACTGCCGCTCAGAAAATGCAGTCTACAAACAACCTCAAGCAACTGGGGCTCGCAATCCAGAATTGCGAATCTACCTTCAAAAGACTCCCCGCAGGTAGCGATCGAGAAGGTAGACATGGCTGGATGCTGTTTATCTATAATTACATAGAATCCAGTCCGCTTTACAGCGATACCGAGTTCAATGTCAACTGGGAACAATCTCTAAACCGGTATCGATTTATGTTTCACTTGCCCACTTACACGAACCCACGACATTCGCTTCACTTCACCAGCGATGGGGTAGGCATCACGGACTACCACGCCAATCCTGCGTTGCTGCATAGAGGCTCCAGAATTACCTACCAGGACATCAAGTCGGGACTATCCCAGACTTGGTTAGCTGGAGAGATTGCCGGGAATCAAACTCCATTTGCCTATCCGTACAATTGGCGTGAGTTAACCAGCATTAGCAACGGACCAGATAGCATGGGTGGATGGAGCGATGGAGGCAACTTTGTATTTGCTGACGCTGCCGTTCAATTTCTATCGAACAAGATTGACCCAGCGGTGCTAGCCACATACGCGAGCGCACACCCCTTACCGGAAAAAGAACGCTATGAGAAACCTCAGAGGCGTTTCGAATTAAAGCAAGCACCACGATTGAAAGTTCATGATTACTTTTTTGGCGAACCCGTTTACACGAAAGCAGGTCGATACCATTCAAGGGCTTGGCTCGATGAACATGGCCAAGCAGAATGTATCGAAATCACTAGGGGATGGATCCAGGCAGAAGAACTTGCTGCGAATCACCCTGGATGCATCGTTCTAGGTGCTCCTCATCCATCGAATCGCCAGGAACTGGATTTGATCTTGAGGCTAACTAATCTGGAAAGCCTGACCTTGGACTCTTACACATACAAACCCGAGGATCGGCCAACCAACTTAATGAGCCTTGAGGAACTGTTCACCTCTTTGCAGAACCTCAAGAAACTGAAGTATCTCAAAATGATTTTATCAGAAGAGGAGCAATCGATGGCCAAATCGCTACTACCGAATTGCGAGCTGATTGGCACCAGCATCGATCGGTCGTGGCATGCACCTTAGGGCATGTGGCTATCACGAAAGTATGCTTAGGCGACTTAAACGCGATCTTGAATGCGCCCCTTAGATCGGCTTCGTGCGCAGTCGTCGCAGATACCGTGAATGATGAACCGATGTTCTCTTGCTCGAAACCGATGTTCGCGAGCTACCTCGTTCCGGATCTTGATCAACTCGTCGCTGGTAAACTCGATTAGCTTCTGACACTTGGTGCAGTACAAGTGATCATGTTGTGGATACCCGTAATCATGTTCGTAGACGGTGCGTCCACCGAGCTCAAAGCTGTTCAACAAACCTGCATCGACGAACTCTTGCAACGTCCTGTAAACGGTCGACCTGGAAACGTAGTTCTTTTCTCCTTTGATCGGCAACTGTTCCATAAGCTGATCCGCATCAAAATGCTCGTGACGGTTAAAGACATGTTCGAGCAGTAGTTTCCGCTGCCCCGTATTTCGTAACCCCTTGCTTTGCAAATACTCTTCAAATCGTTGAAGAGGAGTCATCGAGACTGAGACTGGCTGTAGAGTGGAATCGTCGGCTGGCATATGTTTTTATAGAATCGATTTTGAAGCTCACCCGACTGATCCCATTTTGAACAATCGGAGTTCGCGTGTCCCAGCAGCCGCAAGCGTGCTTGTCACATTGTAGCCGGTCGTTAAGTTGTATCTAGGAGTTGAGGGGGCCTAAGCTCGCTAGAACAATTCTAACTGTTTCATGTTGTTTTCACCTGCATTTTTCGCACCATCAGCTGTATTTAATCGTGGCAACGCTTGCAAACTCCCTCTGAGCGAACGGATATTACTATCAAAAAGATAGGCTAATTGCGGGGCAGCGCGATCATCGGGGGCGTGGGTAAAGATCCAGGGTTGCAGCCCTTGCGAGATCCAGTCGTTAATCTGTGTTGCCCAGAATTGCCAGTACTGCGTGACTTCGTCGGGATTGTTTCTTCCAATGAGGCGGACCATGGGACGTGTTCCCGTTACCGACGTTCGAAACGGACTTTTTGGCTTTCTGACTTGTGAAGCCGTTTCCGTTAGATCGGATGGATCGAGTGAGTTGAGGGGTCTTGAGTCAAACAAAACTCGATCGATCTGCAGCTCACGAAGAAGATCTTCGAGTCGCGTCTCCTGCGGACCGGCGTCAAACCAATCGAGGTGCCTAAGCTCCACAGCCCATGGCCATTGCTTTGGTAAAGCTCGCAAAAACTTTTCGAGCCGATCAAAGCTCTTGTAGGCGAACGACGGGCCGAGTTGCAAGAAAGTAGGGCCCAAGCGATCTGCGGCTTCTAGTATCGATAGCTTTTGCAGCCAGTCCTTTAGCTCCGCTTCACAAAACGTAAGCTGTTTGTCATGTGAGATTGATTTAGGGAACTTGAAGCAAAACTTAAAACCCGGCGCCGCTTGATTTCGCCACTTTTCAAAAGTGGCAATAGGAGGGACTGCGTAAAAGGTGCTATTTCCCTCGACTGTGGGAAAAAGTTGGCTGTACCAAGAAAGATACTCAGTCGAAGGGGTGCCTAGTGGATAGACGATTCCGCCCCATTCTTTACAGCCCCAGACGGGACATCCTATCCGGTATAACCAACTGTCCCATTCTGGATTTGCGGGATCCATTTGTAGAATTCCTAAATCTTTCTTGTCTCAAACCCCGTTGCTGCAACCCTTACGATCGCTTCATTCGGAACTGCCTGGGCCGGAAATTTTGGCAACAAACCAAATTGCTTTAACTTTTGGTTGACCCAGGCCCTGTTCGTGGCATCCAATTACAGCCGTGGGTGCCGTCCGCGCCGAATCGATGCCCGAACTAATCATATCGTCATTAGGAAGTCCTCGAAATGCGAATGCTGTTAACGAGTTGGATTGCAGGTAGCTGTCTGACTCTTTTTGCTTGCAGCGAAAACGTAAATGCTGGCGTGCTCATGGATTCGTTGATCAACAATCGAAACCCTGCCTACCCAGTGGGAACGTACCAAGTTGGCGCTCCTGGCCAGTATGCGCAGCCAATTCAAGCAGCAACGCCTGTGACCGCAGGCTATGCACCAGTTGCAAATTATGCCAATGTTGTATCGAATTACGGGACCTACACGAGCAATTACGCTCCGGCGGTTACGCCTGCCAATTCCGGTTATGGGCCGATTCCTGTCGGAGTGCCTCAAACCGTTCCAAGCTATCTTCCCACGTCGCAGTACGACACCGTTTGGAATCGCACGCCGGTAACTTACTATCGACCTGTCACGTCGTTTGATCCCCGATTGGGAACCACCGTGACCAGTCTGCAACCATGCACTGGCTATCAATATCAAGCCTCGCGAGTCCCGATGATCGCTCCTCGTGCAGTACTAGGGGAATACGGTCTACAAAGCAATCAGTGGCCCGCCATTACGGGACCAGGCTACAATCCTGCCGGCTTAGCGGTTACAGCCAACTATCCCGGTTATCAAACGCTGCCAAACTCCGGTACGTTTGCCCCCTACGGTAATTCGGGTACATCGATGGGTATGCCTGTAAGCTCGTTGCCAGTTACCACTTTTCCGGCTGCTCCAGCAGTTCCTGTCAGCCCAGTTCCATACAACGCCACTAGAGGATATCCCTCGAATGTCGCTCCTGTAACTAGCTATCCAGCGTATTCGACTCCATCGACCTATCGACCGCAACCCTCGAGCTTTACCCAAGCCGATGGCAGCGTTTGGACCCCGTTGCCAAACGGACAAGTCAATGCGCCGATGAATCCTGTGTCACCAGCTACAAGCTACTCCCCCGCAATAACTAATGGCCCAAATACCAGCTGCCCCAACGGCATGTGCCCATTACCAGGTGCGACCAATATGCAACCTATTGGTCAACCAACTTACAGCCCAGTTCCAACCTCCGGCTTTGCTCCTAGCACCCCAGCCGTGGGTACCAATGCTGTTCTGCCCAACAACTATTCGCCTACATACGCTCCTGGACCACAACCTGGGATGGGTGGTATCGCGGATCCTGAATCGGTAAGGCAACCTCGGTACGATGGTAGCACCTCGGTGCAAAAAGCAACGACCGACCATTTGGTCAACTCTACAGAGCAAGCCAATCGAATAGATCCTCCTGCGATCAGCACACCGCCGTTGAATGGGGGAGTGCTACCATGGAATCGCGAACCCCAAACTCCTCCAACGGATTCCAAGCCAGCCCCTGTCGATCGCAGTGGCAAACTAGAAATTCCGTCCACGTTGCCATCTTCCGAGGCCAGCCGTGGTTCCTACAAAACGAATCCTCTTCGCGCACCAGAAGGGATGGAGACCAAAACATTGTGGAATCCAGATTTTGTTGGCCCAAATAACTCGGACGGACGATCGGGTGATCCCAACCTTGACCAAGGTTTAACACCTGCTTCTAAGCAAGGTGATGCACCCATACGATTCATTTCTGGCGGATTGAATTCTCGCAACGAGAAGCGAAATTCGAGCATGGACATCTATTTCCGAGAGATTATTCCCTCTGGTAAGTAAACGCCCAAAGTGAAACACTCAGAACATCTCGTCTAAGACAACGACGAGTTTAAAGCGTCAAACTGATTTCGCCCTTGGAAAGGGCGTCCAAAAAATCTGGTAAACTTCCCAGCAAATCAGATCTATGGCGGAGCTCTTCCGCCTTTAGCCAAAGGACTTCAGCAACCTCATCGGGATTCGGAAGCGGAGTGGATTGGGGATGCCGACTACAATGCATCCATTCTAATTTTGTGCCCCATCTCGTCGTCGAAGTCCACAGATGACGATGGATTGTTACCGATAGGCTCAGCTCCTCTTGCAATTCCCGGTGCATAGCCTGTTCGAAGCTCTCACCAGGTTCGATCCCACCGCCCGGCAGGCACAATAGATTAGGAGCTCTTACAAATTGAGATCGCCTGATTATCAAAAACCTAGTTTCTTCTTGTATGACCGCGACCACGCCGTGCCGACCTTGGTCAGAAGTGGTTACCTTTTTTTCCATAAAGTGTATGTATTGATCGTCTTGCGACTTATCGAGTATTGTTCGTACCTAGTATCGTTATTCGACTAACCGAAAATCGAGACTTGCAATGAGTTGCTTCGTTAAGCTCGTAACCGATTCCTCGTCTGCGGCGCCTAGAATCTCTTCCGCAATCTGATGCTCGCTAGGACTCGGGGATCTATGCAATATCAGATGATATGCATTGAAAACAATCGAAGCCGGTTCGTTGGATTCGCTCAGTATGCGGGCGGCTATTTTACGACATCGACCGTCAATCCATGGACTGTTTAGCAAGACGAGCGCCTGCGGAGCCGTTGTGCTTACGTTCCGAACTCCCACTGAGAAGCTGGTATTGGGCCCATCAAACTCTTTGTATAGCTCCGGTACTGAGTTACGAAACCATGGACCATAAACCGTACGATAACGACTCGAATGCTGGTAAGCGTAGTCCTCTTTCAATGACGCAGGAAAACTGCTTCCACGAAGTATTTCCAAATCTAACTCCCCACTCGCTAAGAGCAGAGAATCTCGCATGGCCTCTGGAGCTAATCGTCGAATCATGGCTCGTGCGTAAGTTCTGTTGTCAGGGTCGAGCTCGATCTGCTGTGAAGTCGCGATAGAGGATCTTCGATAAGCATTCGAAAGGACGATCTCCCGTACCAACCATTTCGTAGACCAGCCTCGCCTCATAAATTCAATGGTAAGCCAATCCAACAATTTGTGATTCGACGGCATTTCGCCGGTGGTACCGAAGTTATCAACTGTTCGAACAATCCCCGACCCCATCAACTTTGACCATATTCTATTAACATAAACGCGAGCGGTAAGTGGATTGTCTTTTGATGTAATCCATCTGGCTAACTCAAGTCTGCCATTGCTTTCCGTCGAAATCGCTGGAGGGTCATTCACGGGCAAACATCTTAAATATCCCCTAGGCACGATAGGTCCGAGTTGATGAACGGAACCACGCACATGCACAGCTAGATCCTTAGGAGATTGGTCCGGCTTTAACCCCATCGCCATAGGTCGCTGCGCAAGAATTTGCTTAAATTCATTCCATTCTTTTTCCAAAGCCTCCAGTTGCTTCTTTAGCTCAGCTTCCGATTTCGTGGATCCCGAAGTCGATAACCCAGTTGATACCGGGGTTGCCGGAATTCCTTCTGTGGATAAAAACTGAACCGCATCAATGATAACATGTCCATTGGCCCCGGCATTGGAAACCTCAACCTCTGCTCTCCCACCTTGTTCAAAAAGATAGTCCCCCAGGGAGTACCATAGCCCCTCGATGGGAGGCTTTATCTTTTGATTCAAGGTTTTGACATCTTCACCATTTGCGCTAAAAACCTTTACATTCACATTGGTTGCTCGATTATCTCCAAACGCATATGCGATCCTCACCTGGTAACGACCGGGAGGAAGCTCATTGGGCTTAAAGCTCGCAGTATGAGTCATGGAGTTGTTTCCATCGTGAAGATATCCATGATCGACATATGCTGGATGAAAAGTCGATTGCTTCCACGCGCCGACCAATGTGGCGGCGGAGTCGTCAACGACAATGCCAGCCAACTGCGAACTCTTCTTTACAGAAGAGGCACCACTTAAGGATGCCAGTTCTTTCTTGCATCGATCTATCTCGCTCTTTAATTCTCTCGAACGAGCCTCAGCATGCTGGAACTCTTTTTCTTTTTCCGCCTCCAATGGCAAGGGGTTGGTTACCCAGCGAGAGACGTTGTCATGTTCGAGTCCGACCGAGGACTTAAGAATTCCAGCTAGCGCATAATAGTCGGACGTTGGAATCGGATCGAACTTATGATCATGGCAACGCGCGCAACTGATCGTCTGAGCCAGCAGAGCTTTACCTAGCACGTCAATTTGCTCGTCAATAAAGTCCATCTCAAGTTGCTTTTTGTCTTGCTCTTCAAGGTTGGTATCACCTAGAACCAGCATTGACGCGGCTATATATTGAGTCTGTTTTTCCGACCAATCGGAACTGTCCATGAGATCGCCAGCGATCTGCTCTTGAATAAATTGGTCGATTGGTCGATCGGTATTAAATGCGTCAATCAAATAGGCTCGATATCGCCACGCATCCGGCAAAACAAAACCTCGAAGAGTAATCGATTCCGCAAACCGAACAGTATCCATCCAATGCCGAGCAAAGTGCTCACCGAATCCCGGCGATGCGAGCAATTCATCCACTAGCTTCTCATAACTTTCAGGACGTGAATTGTTCGAATCCGCTGGGAGGACGAAGCCGGGTGGATTGATTCCTAAGAGGTCTAAGAAAAGTCGTCTGCGGATCACTTCATCATTCGCGAGAGGTGCCGGTTCGAACCCCACTCTTGATTGATCCACCGAGAGAAACGCATCAATCGGAGTGGTAGCATCTCTTGCAATCGGAACGTCAATAAATTGAGCCACGGGTTGGTAAGCCCAATGGTCTTGTGCATTCTCGAGTGAAAGCCCCTGCGATTGAGTTGGTCGATTTGAAGTCGGAGATCGCGGGTCCGTTGCCCCCGTTGCGAGCCACTGCTTTAGAATATCAATCTCTTTATCGCTTAGCTTTCCATGGGGCGGCATTTGCAAATGTGGATCGCGGTAGGAGACCGCTTTCCAAAACAGGCTCTTCTCCCATTGCTCCGGTGCAATCGCTTGTCCTGAATCCCCACCCCTTATCCAGTCTTCTTTGGAGTCTAAGCTCAAACCGCCGCTGGTTTCCGTTTGGTGTGAGTGGCACTCCAGACATTTATCCAATAGCAATGGCCGAACCTTGGATTCGAAGAATTCGAGCGAAGCTTGCGAATCATCTCCCAGGCAATAGGATCCGGATTTTAGAGCACACGCGACACCTAAAACACCGATATATTGCCTTAGGAAGGTGCGTGCTACCCAAAGAAACTTTGCATTGACCATTCGACTAGCTGTTGAGTAGCTCTAAGATCGCAGTCTCTCTCTGTTCCAAGTCTTCGCTCAACACGTCCTCTGCCAAATCTCCCGCGATTCGCTCATAGAAATCCGCCCTCTGGGCCTCATCTAAGTATCCTTTGTGATAATAGAAATTCACTTCGGATAGCTTGCAGAGCTTGCTAAGCTTCTCATTTGCTAAGATCGCAGGAAGCCTCTTTAGAGTGACGTATTCTGGTGTTAGCTTGTCAGGTATTGGTTGCAGTGAGACCTTTTCACCCATTCGTCGCAACACGGACTTGATTACGTCCTCAATACCATCGTCTTCACTTTTCTTTCTTGCTTGGGCAACATCCCGGTTTACTAGAGATTTGGATTTAACAATGCTCTCTACATTCTTTGGTGTGTCCGCTGGAATAACACAACGGATCAACGCAGTGTTGGTGACCACATTGTTTCGTCGGTTTTGCGTTACCTCCACCTCGAAAATAACGAGCACGTCGTATCCTCTTTCAAAGGCCGTTTCGACAAGTGTCTTTGCGTCCCCCGATCCAATATAGTGGAGACAGGGTGCAAGAGGCACGATCCCTTGCTCGAGCTTTACGTCTGCAGGATCAATGACTTGACGCGCTCCACCCATAGCAGCTGCTTGCCCACCCATACCTGGGGCGGATCCGAATCCACCCATTCCTGGTGCTGAACCAAAGCCACTATCTCCCGCCATACCGCCGGGTCCCATACCGCCGGGTCCCATACCACCGGGGGCGCCTGCTCCGTGACCTATACCTCCCGGACCGCCTGCACCAGGGCCTCCCGCTCCCGGGCCAGCACCAGCTGGAGCGCCGTGACCAACCCCACCTGGGCCGCCGATCCCAACTCCGGCCATGCCTGGCCCATCTTGCATATCATCTCCTCCGCCTGCGCCTATTCCTGGAATGCCGGCTCCAGATTGTCGGAATTGGAGAGCGCCACCCGGTGCTCCTGATCCGCCTGAACCTGCAGCCCCTGCAGCGCCGAAGCCACCGACACCCGACATTCCACCGGCAGTCCCCTCGCCGTCTTGTGAAAAGCCACCGGCCATGCCTCCCATGCCTCCCATGCCTGGCTGGCCTGTTGCCATAGCACGTCCCTTGAGTTCCTCGTCTTTAAAGAACAAGCTCCATTTACCTTCGGAGTGTTCCTCTTTAAATGCATCGATAAAGTCGGTGGCCAAACTTCCGGCAGCATCTGTAAGCGCTTTGGAACCAGCAGAGGTGCTAGTTTGGGCTCCTCCCATACCTGGCATTCCGATACCACCCATTCCGATACCACCCATTCCAGGTGCTCCCATACCGGCACCAGGTCCGCCGCCGGGACTACCACCACTTCCGGTGATAGATTGCCAATCGGTACCGATTGGCTTCAGATCGGTTAGTCCATCAGGTTTTTCTAGAGACAGGCCTACGGCAACCTGAATTCCGAGCGATGGACTGCTTTTTGTCGGCGCGACTCGATATGCCGCAGCAACCTTCATCGCATCAGAGTCCGGACTCATCAAACTATGGGCGTATGCCAAGTCGTAAGCACGAGTCGTATTACCTGCCTGAAATGCAATTTTCGATCGTTCTTCAAAGGTAAGCTTTTTCGGAGGGGCTGGTCTCGAGATAGGTGGAGTTCCTGCGTTGCCGCCATTGCTCAATCCTCCCGCCATGCTACCCGAGTTCCCACCTGGAGCGGAACCAGATCCACCCGCTCCCGTCAATCCCGTCATTCCCACTCCGGGGGCTCCTGGACCACTCATTCCGGTAGATCCCGTTCCGCCACCACCATAACCAGTCGCAGCGCCGTACCCTGCGCCGTAAGGAGGAGCCGAGCCCGAGCTAACATCTCCTGTTGATGGACCTCCGCTGGCGGGACCACCGTGACCACTCGGCCCACCGCTTGATGGTCCACCGCTTGATGGTCCACCGCTTGATGGTCCACCGCTTGATGGTCCACCGCTTGATGGTCCACCGTGCCCTCCGTCGCCAGGACCACCGCTCGCAGGACCACCGCTCGCAGGACCACCGCTCGCAGGACCACCGCTCGCAGGACCACCGCTCGCAGGACCACCGCTCGCAGGACCACCGCTCGCAGGACCGCCGTGGCCTGATGGACCCGCAGGAGAGCCTGTGTCACTATCTCCGTCAACACTTCCGCTGCTTGCCCCGTGGCTGGCCCCGGTCGGCGGGTTATATTGTCCTGGTGATGGACCTGCAGATGGAGCCCCCGTTGCGTCAGCCGTTTGAGTGGGTTTATTCCCACAACCGGTTGTGGACGCTAGGCCAGCTACGACGATACAAACGATCTGAAGCCAAGACCTTTTCATGGTATGCCCCTTTGGAGAACAAAATATACTGGTTGAGAGAAGAGTGATTAACCTTACATTATTGGTGGGCTAAGGAGAAATGTCTACTAGGATTCGAGAGCTTGCCGCGAGTCATTACATCTCGAAAAAGCCCCCGACCACAAAGCAATAGTCCTGAACCGCTGCGTTTAAGGCGAATTACTCATTCGGCGTTTTTTCTCAAAGTCAGGAAAATCTCTAGTCTTCAAGTCAATTGATCCCTAATAGGGGGGCAATAAAAAACCGTGGAGAGCTTCTCCTTACGGGGAATCTCTCCACGGCAGCCTCTTCTCTCTCTGGCCCCACACACACTACCAAAAAGCCAGAAAGAGAAATTTCGAGACGGGCGGCACAAACTTTTACGACCGGCCCGTCAGATTGCTATCCGAGATCAAATTTTGGCACGCACTTTCACTGGAACAGCCCCTGCCTCCGAAGGCTTGTCCGTTTGGGGTACCACGGGCGGACTGACTTCAATTACATCAATTTTCACAGGCTCTTCTCCAACATTATTGCGAGGTGGAACGATCGATTTCCCCTCCAAATTAAGTGAACGAATGAACTCCGATGCATAGATGTACTGTTCAGCCGACATCGAGTTGATGTTCTCACGCAACAAAGCTGCCAACGATTTGGTCAGTCTGTCGATTGTGATTTGAGTTGGACTCCCAACACCACTGTTTTCGAATGTCCGCGCCTTGAAAATCTGATTAACTTCGCTGCAGACAGGAGCATACTCAGTCTGTCTTAAAATATGGGGCCAAACGATTTCGCCTGTGTCGGAATTAAATTGTGTAGCCGTCAACTTCTTCGGAAGATAGTACTCAATTGCTCGCTTGCGAGCCTCTCCAACGAATGGTCGTGGAGCGTATCGCTCGCGATACTCCGCTCGCATTGCCTTGATGTCCATCGCCGCTTTGGTGTACGCAACCCGATTCTCCAATGCCTTCCTAAACGCCTCTTGGTAATTTATTGCCGCAAGACTATCCATGTAGGCAAGCTCGCCCGCTCCTCTCAAAACGGACGCATACCCCCGCTGCATTCCTTCGCCAAACGTGCTGGAATGATCGACAAACTCCCAATTGGTAGTTGGAGCCGCTATGGCTGGGCCATCCGATTGTGCGTTGGATAAGCCAGCCAATCCTACGGCCACTGTTAACAATGAACTGATGGATCGAACGTGTAATGTGGTTTTCATTGCTAGGGTCCTGCAACAGTTTTCCGAATGCTCAAAACAATTTGTTCTGACTCAACATCTAACGGACCAACCCCTTTACGCCTGGTTCGATCCGTCAACGGCTTTTAAATCGCGTTTCTCTAATGTCGTTACAAGATCTAAAATGCAGCAAGGAGCGTGCCACTTTTCGAAAATGTTCAAGAATAATAAAAAACCTGGGTTTTAGCTGAAAACGAACATCGTTGTCCACAGGAAATTCGTGCCGCAAGTATCAGTTTGTCTCAAAACGAGACATTGCTACGATCTTGCAGGACGGATGGATGCGTTCCTTTTAGCGGCTGGAAGGTCGTTTGCCTGACTAGCGCTTCGCGAAGATCTTAAATGGGACCTGTGTACGGTCAAACATAACTCGACCAAATCGTACATGATCGGCATGAGCGATCCCCAATCGGCAATCGCCTTTCTTTCGACCTCAGACTTTAACTCTTTGATGATCTTGCCAATGGTGGGCATATCAATCTTATGGGCTAACGACTCCAACGAGTCGAGTTTTGCCTTGAGAACAATCGAGTTGCCTGATTCATAGCTATGTATAACGCGCTCTATTTGATAGCCAACCATGAGTACATCACGAGTACACATCTCGAAATCTGTCAAAGTATTTTCAGGTCTCCATCCAGTCGGATTTGTGGCGAGCTTTTCAACCAATTCAGGATCAAATAAGTCCCCCGCCCGACTCCTCATATACATGATCGCTTGCTCATGCGAAAACGATTGATCACTCAGAGCCGAGGTTAATGCGTCATAAGAATTGGCAATTGCGATGACTCTTGCTCCAAGTGGTATGCCACCTGGATATTGATGTTGCTGAGAATACGGAATGGTCTGGAATTTAATGATGTCGCGAAGCTCATTCGAATTGAACGACGAATCCAAGAGTTCCTGTGTGACCAAATTTCGATCTAGATTTCGATCGTCGTCGATTAAAGCGTGATCTTTGAGGAGATCACATTCCGATTGTGTCATCCCCAAACAACCAACATCGTGGAGGGTCGCAGCAATTTCGAGAGTGTACAGTTGATCGACTTTGAGTTGACCTTTAGCTAACTCGACGGCAATCTCTGCCACCCGGTTTGAGTGTGCTGCAATCTTTGGAAATCGTTTGCTTAAGGCTGCATTCAACGAAACAACGGCATGATAGGAAATCGGATGATCTTCGATATCGGTCGCAGCGAGTTTTGCAGCTTTGTTCTTTTCATCTTCGAGTGCGTCTGATACTAATTGGGGGCTCCAGGTTCGGAATGCATTTCGGCCCCCCCTCTTCGCCGCGTAAAGGCCTTGGTCGGCTTGTTCGATTTGTGCACCAATGTTAGGCGCATTGAAGATACTACTGGATACGCCCAAGCTTGCCGTCACTTTATATGGTTCGGCCAAACAGGTCTGAATACCAGCACGAATTTCCTCTGCCATGGCTTCGCCCTCGGAAATAGTGGCTTTCTGCATGATAACGCAAAACTCTTCGCCACCATATCGACTCAAAACAGCTCGGCCATCAACGATCTTAGAGACGACTTTTACTACATCCTTCAAAACTGCGTCACCGGCTGTGTGCCCGTGTTGGTCATTCAGTTTCTTGAAGTGGTCGACGTCCATCATAATGGTTATCAATCCACGATTTCCCTCATTGCGTTTCTCCCAAATCGCCTCAACCTTTTCAAAAAGTGCTCGACGATTCAATGCGCCTGTCAGACCGTCTCGAGTTGCAAGCTCATGAAGCACCTCGTTTTGCCTTCGGATCTGCTCGCGCGATACCTCCAAGTCTCGCAAGACGTCCAGCAAGTGCTGCCGCTGCTCCTCCATCAAACTAATGTCTTCAAACGAAACTAAAGCGCCTGTTAGTATTTCGTTGCCATCGAAAACAGGAGTCGCATTCACCATAAAGGTGTATTCTTTATCGCATGCGCTTAAGTGCAATTTTATGCCAGTCTTGGGTGCCTTATGCAGAATGGCCAATTCCCAGGGCCATACTCCTTCTTCTTCTCTTGTCCAAGATAAACTAGAAAGCTCCTTTTCAGCGACCTCGTCGACTGACAGGTTTAACCAACGAGCAAAGGAATCGTTCGCAAGCAAAATCTTGCCCTGTTCATCCAGAATGACAACCCCACCCACAATTGTGTCCAACGTGTTGCGCACACGTTTAGGCACCGCGTTTTTGGGATCTAGCACACCTAACGCGCGACTCAAGAAAAAGGCGAAGCTTCCCACGCTTAATGAGAAGCCGAAACCAAGAATCGTCGCCCATCGGATATAGTTGGAACTCCAGAAATAACTTACCGGCTCAAATGCAAGTTCGATCTCGGCATAAACCGATTCCCCCTTTATCAATGGTATGCGAATTTGATTCAAATCTGAGGGGGCTTCTGGAGTCAAAGTCCAAAAACGAAGATGGTCTGGGGAGGAATACAGGACTAGACCGTCGTACCGAAGAATTCTTAGACTCTGCAACTGATCGATGGTTAACAACGACTCTCTACAGGCTCGTTGCAATCTGATTTGATCGCTCCCTGCCAAATGTTTGGAGCAACTCATCGCGATTTTCTGCCCAGCTTCGCTTCGTTCTACTTGAATGCGCTGCAGATCAGGTGTCAGTAGGTTTACCAAATGTCCAGCCATCATCGGTCCGAACGACATAGCCGCTAGGATGATCGCCATTTTGTAGGTGATCTTGATTTTTGGCATTTGGAACCAGAGGAGTAGATCAGGTAAAACGTGCCATAGGGGCAAGATGGCACAAGTCGACTTGTAAATGTTGAACAAACTTAAAGGAATGCGTCTCAACCCGATCCTAATTGCCTAGATAGACGGGGTAGTTAAATGACGTTGCGGCCTGTGCCGAATTTAACGCTTTGCTAGGACTCTTATCCATGCGCACCCCAACGCGTCCAGTCGCAATCTTTGTGCCGATCTGTCCGCTCTTAACGGTTATTCAGCCTGATCCGAGGAAGCACTAATCCCACTTGTTTGGTTGTCCAGATTGGGTTAACTCTGAAACAAATTCGTTCGATACCTGCTGACACGACGCTTTAGCGGGCACATTTCAGGGAGGAATACGTGACGGCTAGGTTGGTGGGCTTAAATAAAAATCAATCGCGACGACGGGCTTTTTGCCTCGTGTTCGCTTTCGTTTTGCAGCCATCTCTCGGATTCGCCTTCGACGACACCACTAAAGTCATCTCTAGCGAGGCCTTCGAGACATTCCTCCGGACGAAAAACATAATCTCGGGTCCTGTCCCTGAACTGTCCATGCAAACGCCTTCGCTGCCGACAGCAACGCAAGCCCCAGACCCCTCTTCTAACACACCGCAATCGTTGCCTACCGAGCCGCAGTCCCTGCCTAGTCATGGAGTCTTTCCCGCAACTCCCAGAGCTCTCGGTCCCACTGCGTCAAAAAAATCCATAGCCCCACCCCATCTTCAAATTGTTACGAAATCGGAGGTTAATACGGCGATTTCAACGACCCTACCTCCATCCAGTGAATACCCGAAAACCACTAAGAGCCACGGCGATACTGTGTCGGCTCAACCAGGAGTCGAACAGTATGTACCAAACGACGCCGATGATTTGATTCCATCCGAATGGGGTGGTTGCTGGTGGGAAAAACCCCACGCCGTCAATAAACAGTTGATAACACGAGATGCAAGCCGTGTTCAATTCCTAGATCTGGAGCAACTAGTCTGGCTTTCAGTCCAATACTCGCCAGCCATCCAAGCTATCATAAAAGTTCCCTCAATCCAGCGTTCGGAAGAAGAGCTTGCACGGGCTGACTTCGATCCTCGATTCAATGCTCGCACCAATTTTAAGGACTCATCGGACCCTGTTGGTAACACTCTTACAACTGGTGGTCCAAACCGACTCAACGAGTACTTTTGGGAAAACTCAGTTGGGATCTCCGATCGAAATACGATCGGCGGCAAAACTGAACTTCGTCAAGCTATGGACGCTCGCGATAGCAACTCCCTTTTTTTCATTCCTGGCGATCAAGTCGATACCAAGCTGTCGTTAAACTACACCCAACCGCTTCGCCGAGGTTATGGAGCTTTTTACAACACCTCGCAAATCCAAATCCAGCAGTCAAAAACGCAACAGGAAATTGCGATCGCGAACGAAGGCCTTCAAAACCATGCTATGAAATTGCATAATGCTTATTGGTCGCTTGTGGCTAGCAGATTCCAATTCGTCCAGGCTGTAAACACTCAATACCGTCTTGAAGAAATTCACAAACGCCTAAGCGATCGTCAAGGCATAGACCTACTGGATTCCCACATCAAGCGAGTAGAAAAAGAGATTGAAACCATCAAGAGCCTTCGAGCGACTCTCAAGGCGCAGATTAAATCAACTCAATATGAAATCGCACAACTGGTAGCAGCTCCCGAACTTCAAGCCGAATTTTGCAGTGAAATCATACCGCTTACTATCCCGACCAGCGCTCTTCCCCCAGATGAGCTGCTCATAGACGAGTACTACAGCGCGATCTTGTACAGAGGTGACGTAGCTCGCGTGCGATTTAAAATCGAACAAGTTGCTATAGAAAAAAAGGTGGCTGTTCACGAACTCCAAAGCAAATTAGATCTATTTCTTGAAAGCTATGTTCGAGGCCTCGAGGGTGACAAGCAATTATTTGGTTCCCTTACAAGACAGTTCGACTCTGGTTCGCCTAGTTACGCCGCCGGTCTGACATACGAAGCGCCCAAAGGAAACCGAGCTGCGAAAGCAAACGTTTTCGCTAACTCCGAAAGTCTA
This sequence comes from Pirellula sp., assembly GCA_046344995.1. GTDB lineage: Bacteria > Planctomycetota > Planctomycetia > Pirellulales > Pirellulaceae > JBKCUI01. Next base: position 35,297 of record JBKDKR010000108.1, on the reverse strand, counting down.
GCACAACTAACCTATGAATATGACGACAATCTGCAAAAGGCCTATTCTCAGGTAAACAGCGCTATCGAGAAAAGTAAAGGATCTTACAGGGCTATATTCGCATCTCTTAACGCAGCGAACGCTGCCGTGTCCGAGGTAGAACTGCATCAAAATCGATACGAGGACTACTTCTCAGAAAATGCCTCACGCAGCGTGATCCTGTCAGAATGGCTTGATGCTGAAATGCGGCTATTCAGCGCTGAAAGAGAACTCGCCGAACAACAAGTCGAACACATGAAACACCTTACGCAAATCAAGTTCGAGTCCGGAACGCTGCTTACGATTCAAGCAGAGTAGAGTGCATCACTTGATGGAGCTTAAGTAAAGAGACTCGTACTGTTCAAGCTGACTTGCCAACTCGAATTCTGACTTGATTCTCTCGCGATTTCTTTCGCCTAAACGTTGACATCGATCGGTGTTTCTAGCCAATTGTAACACTAAACGCTCCCAAGCATCCCACTGATTCGGTGGAACGGCTTGCTCTGCCCATTGCTCTCCCAGCACTTCCTCGACCCCCTGAACCGCCATAGTGGCGACGGGCTTACCGAGACTCATGGCCTCCAAGATAACGTTGGGCATGCCTTCGTATCGGGTTGGGAGAATTAGAAGGCGAGACCTTGCCATCCAGCTTGGTACTTGATCGCTTTGACCTACGACGTGGATCCGGTCTCTGTGTAGGGAGCTAAAACGGTACGATTCCAACCTAGATCGCATCGGTCCATCTCCCACCACCACTAAATCAAAATCTGATAACGAGGTCAATAATCTATCGCCGCGCTCGATCAAAACGTCAATACCTTTTTGTTCGTGAAGCCTTCCTACAAAAAGCAATAGATTCCTTTTTGATTGAAACGCAGAATGGTTTACCGTTTCGGTGGCTCGTGTCTTTACGGATTCACAATCAACTCCATTCGGTATAACAACCAACCTCTCGGGTGAAATTCTTTCCTGTTGTTCACACCAATCACCAATGGATCGACTAACGCAAACGACTTTATACATCCTCTTTGCATACCACCGACTGAACCAAAATCGCCATCGCCGTGGATCAGCTACCCGAACACCACCAATGAGAGGTATTTTCTTCGCCCCTAGAGCATAGGCCGTAATCACATTGGCATGCCAAAGTAAACTCTGTACTACTTCAGGTGGATCTAGCTCAAAGAGCCTCTTTAGTCGTTTCGTCGCTTTCGCAATGTCCAATACTGAACAACAACCTAGAAAATGTATCTCGATCGATTGCTTTATAAGGTCTTTATATAAACGATCGTGCGTTGTCGGGGGCTCTGCTCCAATCGCGATGACTCGAACTCGATGCCCTCGATGACTAAGAAACTTAGCCAGCTCGACGCAAAACGTCTCTGCGCCACCCGTATCCAGTTCCGTTATGACGATGTCTAATCGCAATCTTACTCGATCTTTCGCTACTCTGCCGCCTTAGCCTTTTTTCGCTCGATCTTTAGGTCATTGAGCAGTTTCGCTAATTCGCTACCGTGAGACTCGGTGTTAACCTTGTCCAAAACGGCAAGCACCTTGCCATCCTTGCCAATCACAAAGGTGACGCGAGCCGCTGCGTTGCGCTCTGCGTTATAGACACCAAACTTCTTGGCATTCTCACCAGACGGATCGCACAAAATCGGATAGTCCAACTCTAGACTCTTCGCGAAATCAGCATTCTTCTTGACGTCATCGGTGCTGGCGGTGAAGTAAGCGACTTCAAACTCCTTTAGCTGCGCGCCGCTTTCTTTTAGCGACTTGCATTCCTTTGTGCATCCTCCCGTAAAGGCTCGCGGAAACCACGCAATGATGACTGCTTGCTTTCCGACCATATCCTTGGAGCTGTAACTCTTTCCATCGCTTCCTTGAAACGAATACTCAGGCGCAGACTCTCCTGCAACTGGTCGCTTATCGTCAGCCCCATTCGCTGGATTAATCACACCACCGAAGCCTAGCGAAACGACCAAAAGAGCGGAAAAACATGTCTTGAACATTATGTGCATACCTCGCGTAAAAGCTCGAATCTTGGCGTGTACCCCAAACTGCCTCGGCAAAGGCAATTCCAATATCGAACCTTTAGTATAACAGTTTAGAACCCTACTCCCGGGGCTCAGGAGCAAGTTCCGCGATGATTCATCAACTCTTCAATTCTTTCTTCAACTTTCCTTTTAACTCATCCACCATGGCATTAACTCACATCCGTTGATAAATCGGAGGGCACTTTCCTCTGCGGTTACTTCATTGTAGGAATCGCTGGAATCAGCTGTAATGCCAGTACCACAAGTTGCAACGGGCACAAATCCGTGCGAATGCTTCTTGGTCGAAACCGGTGTCGGGTGATCAGGCATGACCAAGATTCGGTAATCGCCGTACTCCTTCAAAGCCTCATGGACAGGACCGACAATCTCTCGGTCGATTGCTTCCAACGCCTTGATCTTTTCTTCGACCCGCCCCTCGTGGCTTGCTTCGTCGGTAGCCTCAATGTGAACACAAACGATGTCATATTTCTTAAGGGCTTCAATCGCAGCTTGACCTTTGCCACGATAATTGGTGTCCAGATAACCCGTGGCTCCCTCGACCTCGATGCGATCCCAACCAATCAGTGCTGCAAGTCCCCGCAACAAATCCACGGCGGTGATCATGGCACCCTTGGCACCAAACCTCGACTCAAAGGCTGGCAACTGCGGAGTCCGGCCTAATCCCCAAAGCCATACATTGGTTGCCGGTCTCTTGCCCTCGGCAATTCGCTTTAAGTTAACCGGATGTTTTTCAAATAACTTCCGACTTTCGTCCATGAATTGAACGAGCACTTCGCAACCAGGCCCTTTGGGAAAATCAGAGGCGACCGAATCATCGGTCAAATCATGCGGAGCTGTCGTCTTGCTATCAGACGAAAAGGGAACTTCATGCCCCTCCGAGCCACGATGTATCAAGAGATTTCGATAACTAACCCCAGGCGTGAACTCCCAACTGGGGCCTCCCATCTCCTTTTGAGCCGTTGCCAACAGTTCTGCCGCCTCAGCATTCGAAATATGATCGGCCGTAAAGTCCACCATGATCTGATCCTCAATCGTTACCAAGTTGCAACGAATGGCCCAATCATGAGGACCCAATTGAATTCCCTGCGCAGCCGCTTCGATTGGAGCCCGACCAGTAAAGTAAACGTTGGGATCGTATCCAAACAACGCCATGTTTGCCACCTCGCTGCCTGGTGTAAAGCGACGAGGTACGTTGTCACTCGCGGCCATGATCCCTTGCTGGGCAATGCGATTCATGTTCGGAATATTTGCAACTTGCAATGGGGTTTTTCCACCGAACATCTCGATTGGCAAATCAGCACAACCGTCGGGAATAATAATGACGCGTTTCATTGGTTTATCTTTCTGAGGGCTTATCAAGTTTATCGCTATCGGCGACTCGCAAATACACGGATTCGCCGCGAACACTACTTAGTTGGCGGATCGCATTGTTGGCTGTCGATGCCGCCGATTCGCTGGCATGGTGAGTCATAATGACCAAAGGCACAGTAAGCTGATTCGAATCGGTCCGCTCATTCGACTTGCTTGGCTCGTGCTGAATGATGGATGAAATGGAAATACCATGCTCGCCCAAGATGCCGGTGATCTGAGACAGGACACCAGGCTCATCGGCAACATGAAACCGCATGTAGTAACGACCGAGTGACTCTTCATATGGCATCACACCAATCTTTGATTCTCGATCAGACCATAGCTCGAGCCTTCTAAAGGTGATGTCGGTCCGACCCGCTGCTGTGTCGATCATGTCTGCAACAACGGCGCTAGCAGTCGGCATCTGCCCGGCTCCCTTGCCATGATAAAACATATCACCAACGGCATCGCCGATCACCGCGATGGCATTATAGGCGCTGCGTACTTCAGCCAAAGGTCGACCACATCGAATCAATGTTGGAGAAACGTGCAACTCGAGCGATCTGCGATCTTCGTGCAATTGCGCTGTTGCAAGCAAACGAATGCGATACCCAAGCTCCCTGGCAAACTTGATATCCGCCGTTTGAAAGGCCTCCAGCCCGCGACGATGTAGGTTCCGCCATTTCACCCGCACTCCAAAAGCTAAGTGCGCCAAAATGGCCAGCTTTTGCGCGGCATCGCTGCCATCCACATCCATAGTCGGATCGGCCTCAGCATAACCCAGCGATTGAGCTCGCTTTAGCGCCGTGGCGTAATCTAAGCCGCTCTCTTCCATCTCAGAAATGATAAAGTTGCTGGTACCGTTAAGGATACCTCGCAGCGATAGAATTTGGTTCGCGGACAAACATTGGGTAATGTTGGCAATGATCGGTATCCCGCCACCAACGCTAGCTTCAAATGCAATCGTTCTTCCTAACGAACGCGCCCGATCGAACAACTCTTCGCCATGCTCCGCCAATAGGGCCTTATTGGCGGTTACTACGTCTTTCCCCGCCTCTAGCAACTGCAGCATAATGGTCCGGGCTGGCTCGATTCCCCCCACCAAATGCGCCACTACCTCGATCTCGGGATTCGACAGGACAAGATTTAAATCGTCGGTTAAGATGCCTGCGGGCAGATTGATGTCCCGGAGCTTTTGCATGTCTCGTACCACGGCCTTTTCCAGCCACAAAACCCGGCCTGCATGCCTGGCCAATCGATCGCCATGATCCAATAGCAACCTAGCGACCCCAGTGCCGACAGTCCCCATGCCAACAATCGCGACTTTTGTTTTCTCCATTTATTACATTCATCCAGAGTTAGCGGCACGGAAAACGCCCAATGTAAACCAACTTTCTGGGATGGCAAACCGTGTTGGAGGCAATGTTGAAGTTCGACACTGAAACAACCATATGCGCGGTCGCGACTGGCCCCATCGGAGCCCCCCGTGGTGCTATCCGTATTACAGGACCTGATGCCATAACGGTCGCCAAACGTGTTTTTGGAGATTTTAATACCCCTAAACACCCCAGACGTATTCCAGGCTCGATTGTTCTCGAACGCCTCGGGGAAATCGATGTTGCTCTCTTCGTCTGGCCTGATTCAAAAAGCTACACCGGGCAACCGTCGGTCGAAATTCATTGCCTTGGCGCTCCGATTGTCTTGCAAATGATCCAGCGAAAGCTTCTCGATGCGGGTGCATCTCTGGCCCAGCCCGGTGAATTTACTCTTCGCGCCTTTCTGGCTGGCAAACTCGACCTCACGCAATGCGAAGCTGTCCTCGGTGTGATCCACGCGACCAACGAACGCTCCCTTAACATCGCTCTCAAGCAACTCAGCGGCGGCCTAGCAACCCCACTCAAAACCGTTCGAACGATCCTTATTACCTTGCTGGCCGACATCGAAGCGGGCTTGGACTTTGTCGACGAAGATATTTCGTTTATCTCCAATACCGAAGTTCAAAATCGCTTAACCGAAGCGAACGAGCTTGTCTCGCAAATCGTAAAGCAAATCTCTTCGCGCGCCGGCCAGCAGCATCACTTCCAAGTCGTTATTGCAGGGCCCCCGAATGCTGGCAAAAGCTCTTTGCTAAACGCCTTGGCCCATGATTCTCTGGCCATCGTCAGTCCCGAACCGGGAACGACTCGCGATTTTGTTCGTTGCCGCATGGAGATCGATGGCATTCCGTTCGATCTTCTCGATACAGCAGGCTTGGAATCGATCAACGACAACAGCCCGCGCGCGTTGGCCCAGTCCTTTACCCAAGAGCAACTCGATCAAGCCGACTTGATCCTGCTCTGCGACTCTTATGAGAATCTGGCTGCACGAAATCAAACTGACCCCAGAGAACAGTCTAACGATTCTCATAACGCGGAGGCATGGAGGATCATTACGAAAATAGACCTGCGTGATCCCACGTGCTCTGAACATATTGTTGCACCGCACCGTTTTCCGATCAGCACGAAAACAGGGCAAGGGTTGGACACCTTAAAACTGGCCCTTCGAGTGTGGCTCTCTGAGAAGAATAAACAACTAGTCGATGCGATGCCTATGACCGCTGAGCGTTGTTACGACGCACTCCAAAATGCCACCCAAGCATTGGAGGAAGCAATACGAGCAAACGAGTATGCGGCGGGAGAAGAGATCGTCGCAGGAGAGATTCGATTGGCTTTGGATGAGCTTGGACAAGTTGCCGGGGTGGTCTATACCGACGACATTCTCGACGTACTCTTCAGCCGTTTCTGTATCGGCAAGTAAGTAACTCGTTTCATCGCACGCCCAGCGATCCTGCGTTGACGCTCACGGCCGGTGATGATTGCTAGAGTTGGTGAGTTCTACCGACTTGTGAACGCTCAGTGCAGGGCGATACCCAATGCGGTTAAACGAGCTTTAGCTTTGCTTGGCGACGCGCTGTAACTCTTCAAGCTTCTGCATGGCTTCGAGAGGAGTCATGGTCTCAATCGATAACGCTTTAAGCTGATCCACCACGGCGTTGTCTTTCCATTCAAACAATGTCATCTGAATCGTGCCCGTGGCGTTCTTCTTGGGCTTGGCAATCTTGGGCCGACCATACTTGTCTAAATGATTCTCTTCCAACTGTGAGAGAATCTCTTTGGCCCGATCGTTGACATCTTGCGGTACCCCGGCCAACCTAGCGACATGGATTCCGTAACTCCGATCCGCCCCCCCAGGCACAATGCGGTGCAAGAAGATAACGTTGTCATCCCATTCCTTGACCGATACGTTCCAATTGCGCACTCCAGGCAACGTGTTCTGCAACTCAATGAGCTCATGATAGTGAGTTGCGAACATGGTTCTCGATCGATTCTTGCTATGCAGATACTCGACAATGGCCCACGCGAGCGAAAGCCCATCATAAGTACTCGTCCCTCGACCAATCTCATCGAGAATCACCAATGACCGGTCCGTGGCGGTGTTGAGAATCCTAGCGGTCTCGACCATTTCCACCATGAATGTACTTTGACCACGGGCTAACTCGTCACTAGCACCCACACGTGCAAACAATCGATCGGCAATTCCGATGGTCGCTTTTCTTGCTGGGACAAAGCTCCCCATCTGAGCCATGATCGTTAGCAACGCGGTTTGACGAATGTAAGTGCTCTTACCCGCCATGTTAGGGCCGGTGATCAGCAAAATGTTCCCATGCTCCGTGCCGATCATCGAATCGTTCGGAACAAATGTCCCTTTGGGCATGGAACTATCTAGCACTGGATGCCGACCCTCGTAAATCTCAAGGATCGGCTCCTCGGTAATCACTGGCTTTATATATCCTTGCTTGACCGCCAACTCGGCGAGTCCAGCAAAAGCATCGAGCTCTGCCAAAGCATTGGCGTTGATCTGCAACGCCTGCGTTTGCTCATGGACTTTCTGGCGAAGCTCTAGAAACAGCTCGAACTCTAGCGACTTGGCGGAGTCATCAGCCGACAGTACCTTTTCTTCGTATTCTTTGAGCTCCGGTGTAATGTATCGTTCGGCATTCTTTAACGTTTGCTTGCGAATGTAATTCGGCGGTACGCGATCTTTGTGGGTATTGGTGACTTCGAGGTAATAACCAAACACGGAAGTGAAACCGACCTTGAGACTAGTGATGCCGGTCAATTGAATTTGTTCTGCTTGATAGCGGGCAATCCACTCTTTGCCACCGACCGCCAACTCACGCAGTTCATCCAATCGCGAATCATAGCCCGTACGGACGAAACCTCCATCCTTAGCAACCAGCGGGCAGTCATCTTCTAATGCGGACTCCAAATGATCTCGTAGAATCGGCAATAAATCGATGCGATCTCGCAATTGACCGAGACGTGCGGAATGACGTTCTTCGAGCAATGCCCTCACTCGAGGTAACTGCGATAAAGATTTGCCCAGTTGCCGCAAATCGCGAGGACTGCACCGGCCTGTAGCAACACGTGCTGTTAAACGCTCAATATCGTAGACGTCTGATAGGTGCTCTCGAACCGTATTGCGTAATCGATCGTTAGTGACAAACTCCTCAACGGCTCCCAATCGCAATTCGATTTGCTCTTTCGAGATGAGAGGCGAGGCGAGCCACTGACCAAGCCGTCGCGCACCCATCGAAGTCACCGTTCGATCGACGACATCGAGAAGCGATCCTTCGCGCGTGGCAGTGCGAATCGTTTGCGTCAGTTCTAACGAACGACGTGTGGCGGAATCGATCTCAAGACTTCGGCTGAGTCGCGCTGGGACTAGTTGCCGAATGTGATCGAGCGATGCCTTTTGAGTTTCTTGCAAGTAAGCCATTGCAGCTCCCGCCGCACTGATGGCTAACGCGTCTTGCAATCGCGTGTTGTGTGCTTTGGCGTCGGCCTGCAACTCCCAGCCCATCCCGGTCAAATCCAATATACCGAAATGCTCGTGCAGCACTCGCTGCGATTCTTCGAGACCGAATTGCCACGCGGGACGACGGGTTAGTGCCCAACGCTCGTAATCATCGCGAACGATGCTCGAATCGTCATCGCGGGTCAAAATCTCGGCAGGCTCAAGCCGTGCAATTTGGTCCGCCACGGCGGAAAAGGGAAACGCTCCCGCCTCAAACCGGCCCGTCGACAGCTCCACCCAAGCCAGTCCAACCCAGCCCGCCGAACTTTGACCCGGCGATGGATGGTAGACGCACAGCAGCAGATTACCCGTTCGCGGGTCCAACAACGCTTCATCGGTCAAGGTTCCCGCTGTAACGATCCGCTGAACCTCGCGGCGAACCAGACCTTTGGCCAAAGCTGGATCTTCCACTTGCTCGCAAACTGCCACTCGGAAGCCCGCCCGCACAAGCTTAGCTAGGTAACCTTCCAGCTGATGGTGGGGGAAACCGGCCATTGGGATTGGGTTTTCCCCTTTGTCCCGGCTGGTCAGGGTCAGCCCTAAAACGCGGGCCGCAGTCTTGGCATCATCATGAAAAAGCTCATAAAAGTCCCCCATGCGGAAGAAAAGGATGGCATCTCCGCTGGCGGCCTTGGCGTCTTCGTACTGTTTCATCATAGGGGATAGGTTCATGCCCGTGATGGTAACCAGCCTTTTCGGACGGTCCAAGTAGGTAAACCACCGGTAAGTCGCCGAAACAACAACGTGAGACCGGGGTTTTCCATAGTATGGGAAGAATCATCCAGCTAAAATCTAGGGATATTCACCAAAGTACTACCCAAGCGGGCGAAACGATTAGCTTGCTCACCGTAATTTTGCGTACCGAACCAGAATTTTGCGAATCCGATCCAGGATCCAAGTCATGAAAAAGAAACTATCCATTTTCGCCGCTACGATCCTTACGTCCGCATGGTTTGCTCCATCGATCGAGGCTCAGCCCCCGATGGGGATGTTCCCCGGCGGTCCAGGGGGACCCGGCGGTGCTCCCGGCGGCAGCCCTTTTGGAGGCCGAGGTGGTGACCGTGGAGGCATGCGAATGGAATTTGGAGGCGGAGGTGGTGGATTCGACCCGTCAAGCTTTATCAGCCGCATGGACCGCAATGGCAACGGAAACATCGACCCTGACGAAATGGAAGGACCAGCTCGATTCATGTTGGAACGCATGGCTCGGAACAACCCGAACATCGACATGTCGAAACCGATTCCCATCACAGCAATCACGGAAGCCATGTCATCTTTTCGTCGCGACCGCGGCGAAGGTGGTGGTGGCTGGGGAGGCGACTCCCCGTGGGGTGGCAACGGTGGTGAAGAAAACATGACCTTGGAAGAACGAGTTCTCGTCCCCGGCTTCGGTGTCAAAAAAGAACTCGCCCCAATTCCAGGCTTCGGATCTAATCCGTTCAAGTTCAATGTCAAAGTTGAAGAACAAGATCTTCGTGATGCGGGTGAACGCATTCAACGTTACGATCGCAACCGTGACGGGACCTTGGATGCGAATGAGCTACGCGAAGGACGTTGGGGGGATGATCCAATGACCTTTGATCAGAACGGAGACAGCAAACTCACTCGCGAAGAACTTGCGGTCCGCTCTGCCAAGAGACGCCAAAACGCGGCAACGAACCCAAGTAACCAACGAGACAATCGCTCCCAGGCGAGCAATGTTCAACAACCTCGCCAAGATGAAGAAAAAGACAAAGCCCCGAATATCTTCGAGAAGATCACCAGCTACCGCATGGCTGACAAAGACGGCAATCCAAAACGTCCTGCTGGCCTGCCCGAGTGGTTTGTTCGGAAGGATGCCGATTTCGACAACCAAGTTTCGATGAAAGAGTTCGCCAGCAAATGGACTGACGATGTGATCGAAGATTTTAACCGAGCCGACACGAATACCGATGGTCTTATTACAACGAGAGAATGTTTAGCAGCCGTAAAGCGAGGTTACATCCCAGGATCTTCAGGCTCTGACTCTGGTTCTAGCAGCAGCGCCAGCACCGCTTCAGCATCAAGCACCGGTGATACAGCCGCAAGCGGTTCTTCTAGCTCGGCCTCGAAGCCATCCAGCGGAGGTTCTTCCGCCGATGCTCGCATGCGTGACTGGGTTGCCAAGAAGATAAAGTCTTATGACAAGAACAACGATGGTAAAATGGATGTCGATGAGCTTCGAGCTTACGACTCCAAAGCGGACTTCTCTGCTATTGATACCAACAAAGATGGCCTAGCCGATGTCGAGGAACTTGCTGCCGCCCGAGCTCGCAAGTAACGAAAGACAAGACCAAAATCGAACACATACAAAAAGAGGGGTTTAACTGCCCCTCTTTTTTCGTTTTAAAACACCAATGCATTCCTCATGATAAAATCAGAACGTGCCGAGCTTGTTCTCTCAAGACTGAACGAGCTGTATCCCGAAACACCAATCCCACTCGATCACCGCGATCCCTACACACTACTCATTGCGGTGCTCTTAAGTGCTCAGTGCACGGACAAAATGGTCAACCGCGTGACACCCGATCTTTGGAAGCTGGCTGACAACCCGGCTGACATGAGTCAAAAGACAGCTGAAGCTATCCGTGAAATCATCAAGCCGTGCGGTTTAAGTCCGCGTAAATCGGTCGCGATAAAAGAACTGTCAACAATTCTTGTCGAGAAGCATGGTAGCAAGGTCCCGGAATCATTTGAGGAGCTCGAACAGCTTCCTGGGGTTGGTCATAAAACGGCATCGGTCGTCATGAGCCAAGCGTTCGGCGTACCAGCTTTTCCAGTAGATACTCACATCCATCGCCTCGCACAGCGATGGGGTTTGACAAGCGGAAGGTCGGTCGAGCAAACGGAAGAGGATCTAAAGGCCCTGTTTCCTCGCGAGTACTGGAATAGTCTTCACTTGCAAATCATTTTTTATGGCCGAGAGCATTGCACTGCTCGCGGATGTGACGGGACCGTATGCGGCATCTGCCGCGAACTCTACCCCAAACGCAAGAAGCCCGTAATCACAAAAAAGTAGACAATCCCGTTCAACCGCACGCCAATTGGGCAAGCGGTTAAACGATTCGATGAGCTAACACAGATCCGGATCCGCTTATGCGGGTTGGACTTTGGGGCTGCCGTTTTCCACCACAAAGGACTTGTAGGTTTCGCACTTGCCACCTGGTTGCAGGACGTCGCTGACGACGACGTAGTCCGATTGCCACGACTTGGGTGTGACATGGCATCGAATGTAGCCTCGCTCTTCATTGTGGAATTTCACACAAGGATTGTTGGCCAGCAATTCACTCAAATAGGCAGGCTCTCGTTTTCCGTTGCCACCACTCGACAATGAAGTGGCTACGAATTCGCTGGCCACCACGGCACTGTCGGTTAGCCGATCATCAACACGAAGCTCGTTTGCCCAGTTGGAGTGGATGTCCCCTGTGAGCACAACTGGATTCGAAATAGCTCTCTCCTGCATGAACTTGACAATGGCCTTGCGCTCGTGGGCATAACCTGGCCATTGATCCATAGAGTAAAGTGCTTCGCTATCCTTGGAGCGACCGGCCATACCCATCATGACTTGTTGGGCTAGCACGTTCCATTGAGATTGTGAATTAATCAACTCACGATACATCCAATTGCGTTGTGGTACTCCCAGCATAGTTTGCTTGCTGGATGTAGCGGCTTCGTTGAGTGGCGAGCGTTTGTCATTGTTGGGTTGATCAGAACGATATTGACGGGTATCCAGAACAAGGAACTGAGCTAGTTGTCCGAATTGGATACCTCGGTAAAGCAACATGTCAGAACCGCTTGGCAGAGATCGAGCTCTGAGGGGCATCATCTCGTAATAAGCTTGATAGGCATTGGCTCGTCTCACCAGAAATTCGACTGGGTCGATGCCAGGTTGTTCGGATATGTCACTGGCGCAATTGTTGTCGAATTCATGGTCGTCCCACGTGACAACCCATGGGCACAGAGCATGCATCCCGTGCAACAACGGATCGGATCGATACTGAGAATGTCGAACTCGGTAGTCATCAAGCGATTCAATCTCTGCCCCGATGTGCGTACGGACTTTGCCGTTCTTGCCGGCCGCATACTCGTAGATGTAATCACCCAAATGGAAAACGAGATCTAGATCATCTTTAGCCATTTGCTCGTAAGCGGTAAACAAACCTTGTTCAAAGTTCTGGCAGCTTGTTACCGAAAACTTGAGGCTGTCCGCTAGCGCATCCGCGCGAGGCATAGTCCGGGTTCGACCGATCGGGCTTTCCGCATCCCCTGCTCGAAAGCGGAACCAATACCATCGGTCTGGCTCTAGACCTTGTGCTTCGACGTGCACGGAATGGCCCAGCTGCGGCGCGGCAACGGTTGTACCCGAAGCCACGATGTTTGACATGGAGTCATCCGAGCTTATTTGCCAAGTTACTCGCACTGGTTCGTTGGTCATGCCACCGCCTGCTTCGAGCGGTTTTGGCGCAAGTCTCGTCCAGAGTACGACGCTAGAGGAATCAGGATCGCCAGACGCAACTCCCAAAGTAAATGGATTGCTGGAGAACATTGGATTCGAATTGGCCCAAGAAGTCCGGCTTAGCAACGGAATGGAGCTAAGCGCTCCCGCGTAAGCCATAAACCAACGGCGATTGAGTTGCTGATCCTTGATCGATCGCTGTATCTGTTCATAAGAAAACATGGGATTCCTCCTGGGGGACAATCGGTTTAACGTTTATGTAATACTAATCTAGGCGGCAACTTGCAGACACCCTTGCTTAGGGAAGCCAATAAATCACAACCCGCAGCGTAAGCAAGGGTCTGAATTACTGGAAATTCCCTCGCTAAAGGGCGTGTTGCTTTAATTAACCGTAACGCTCTAGCGTCCGGTTGTCGGCCGTTAACCGCGGGCTAGCGCCCTGCGGCTAATGCCTGTTTTTCGAAATGTGATTAAAGCAACACGCCCTTACGCATCGGGTTATGATCGAGATCGACTCCAAGATGCGGCACTAAGTTGCGATGAAACATCGCAAACCATTTTGGGCCGTTTTAACTGAGTTATCTCGAACGAACAAGCAACTAAATGCGGTCTTAGCAAGCTCTTCACAGACTCTTTACCGCAACTAAACAGTGTTTCTGACGCTTGCAACTATCCAGGATTTTGGGATACCGATTTTGTCGGGTGCGGGACTTTCTCTAGCAGTTTGAGTAACTCTGCAACGACCTCAGGATGTTGATCATGGTGGTTCCTGGTTTCTTCAGGATCTGTTTTGTAATCAAACAATTCCAATTGAAGATAACTATTGTTCTTCATATCTCCTGCAATCAGCCGCCACCGATCTGTTCGAACCGTTTTCTGACCGCCTGTCCAGAAACTGTACGCCGGCTTGCTTGTCGGTTTGTTCGGGTCTCTCAGTTGTGGCAACAGGCTTCTGCCGTTCAGATTCGTCGGAGACTGCAATTCGCATAGTTCCATAAGGGTGGGGAACAAATCAACAGTCTCCACGATGCCATGACATGGTACGCCCGGAAAAGATAGTCCTGGGTAACGAATCATAAGTGGTGACTGCAACGCTCTCTCATAGAGGCAGTGCTTACCCCAGATCGCATGTTCGCCCAAGAGGAATCCGTGATCGCTCCAAAAAACAACGATTGTATTATGATCCAGTTTCAGTCGTTTCAACTCATCCAGTACACGACCGACTTGCGCATCCATGTAACTCACACATGCCGCATAGGATCGTCGCATCAACTGAGCATATTCGTGGTCAGTTTCCGGATCACGTCCAGATTCATGACCGTAGTTAGTCCGAAACTCACCACTCTTATGCCAACCAGATCGCCACTCGGGCTTCTTCGCAACGGTCGGATCTAAAGTCGGTACGCTACTGGCGTGCATGTCATGCCATCGCTTCGGTGCAGCAAATGGCAAATGCGGTTTAAAAAATCCGACGCCAAAGAACCAAGGTTCATTTTTCGCGGCCAGATCTTGTAACGTTTCGATCGCCTCTGTCGCGATCCAAGCGTCTGGATACGCTTCATCCGGCCCTTCATGAGCCTCCCATGCAGGCGATTTACCAGGTTGTCGACGCATGCCATTCGCATAACCATGCATCAACCTCTCTGGTGTCTTCCACGGAGTGTTGGGAATCCATGATCTATCCCAGGCTCCAGCAAGCTCATCGGGCCCATCGACCCAATCTTTGCCTGTTTTGCCACCGGGGTGGTGCGTAATCTTGCCCAGTGCTAGTGTCCGATAACCTGATGCGCGAAAAATCATCGGCAAACTCTGTTCCCTCCATTCCGCTTGCGTTTGGAGGATCCCACCATTGTTGATTTGAGATGCTACCGTTGGATACAGTCCCCGTAACAAAGCGCAGCGGGAAGCGCCACATGTTGGCACCTGAACAAAGTGTTTGGTAAAGACTCTCGCCGTTTGTGCAAAGGCGTCGAGATGAGGTGTTTTGGCATGCTTAACCCCGAGCGACCCCAAATCACATCTCAAATCGTCAATCGCGATAAACAAAACATTTGGCCTCTCAGCTGCCTGTAATGGCGCGATTGCGACGGTGACCAATGCGACAATTATGGAAATGCAAGTAATACGTGAAAGCATGTTTAGGCTGGATTTTGCTCGGCTGGCGTACCAAGAAAGCGGAAATGGTGCGGGAGTGAAGCTTGCACGGCACCAACTGGTGGCTCCGTAGTTTATCGTCCTTTTGTGCGCGTTTCAGCGAAGAAGCTGGTTTGTTATGCAAGAATATACAATCGCATGGGACTACAATCGACCTCTCGGTTCCCAATAGAATCGTTCAAACATTGCGTTCTTCCTCTCAGCCAACCATCGGGACCATGACCGGAAAAGCTATTCGATGCGTCCTCCAACTTCTATCTTTCGCTTTCTTTCTGGGTTTCCAGCACGACATTCTGTCAGCGAAGACGCCCACAGATAGCCCCTTATGGCTCAGCTATCCAGGTGTCGACGGCCCAGGACGAGGTAAACATATCGTGCTGATCGCTGCGGAACAAGAATACCGCAGCGAACAATCGATGCCCATGCTGGCCAAGATTCTCAGCCAACATCACGGCTTTAATTGCACGGTCCTATTCGGCGTCAATCAACACGGTGAAGTCGATCCAACTCTTCCGGTCTATCCTGAAAAAGGCAAGGAGTCTGAATTCCAAGAGCATCACATTCCGGGCCTTGAGAAGCTAGCATCTGCAGACTTGGTTATCTTCTTTACTCGTTTGCTGACGCTGCCAAAATCGGAATTGGAACAAATTGTAAGTTACATTGACTTGGGCAAGCCATTCATTGCTCTACGAACCGCTAATCATGGATTCCGAACACAACTTCCTTACCGCATCGACGGCAAACAAATCCGATGGGGCGAAGACATTCTCGGTGGTACTTTTCTAAATCATCACGGCCGATGGCATGCCGATTCGACACGAGGCTTCTTCGATAAAGATCACAATGATCATCCAATCCTAGCCGGGGTGAGTGATATTTGGGGTGACTCGGATGTCTATCGAACCTACAAAGAAGGAACCGGTCTACCGCCCGATTGTACTGCATTGGTTTGGGGTCAACCCCTCATGGGGCGCAAACCAGAAGATGCGCCGAACAAAGAACTGGAGCGGTTACCGGTCGCTTGGGTGAAACCATGGACGACGAGCAATGGTAAATCGTCACGTGTCTTTCATTGTACCATGGGCAGCGGTATCGATTTGAAAAACCCTGGTCTTCGTCGCCTTGTTATCAATGCGGCCTACTGGGGATTGCAAATAGAATCAATGATTTCTCCAACAAGAAGCGTAGACATCGTGGGCGAATATCAACCTCTCGAAAGTGGCTTTGATTACGAGGCGCTGGGTGTTAAACCTCGACCGGTATCCTATTACCAGTGATCGAGCGAATCGTCACATGCGAACCATTTACCTTAAGCAAATCAATATGATGAGATTCGTTGTATTCTTCGCGACCCTTTTCAGCATTGGTGTGGCGCGGGCGGGTGATCCATCACTGCCGGGTCACCATCCCTTGACGAAGGAACAAGCGGGAAGTGTGCTGCTATCTGATCTGCGATGTTCGGCTTGCCACTCAAGCATTCAAGCTAACCCGATCCTGGAGAAGTCCGCTCCCGATCTATCGGAGGTCGGCAATCGCGTCTCACCGGACTACCTGCGACGATTTCTCGAATCTCCCCACACGGCCCAGTCGGGAACCAGCATGCCCGATATGCTGGCCTCGAAGTCTTCTTCTGAGAAAAGCAAGATTGCGGAAGCACTCACTCATTTTCTCGTTGCCCAGTCCAAATCAGCCTCAGCAGCTGAACCAATCAACTCGATCGACCGTCAACTAGGCAAAGAGCTATTCCATTCCATAGGGTGTGTCGCATGCCACGGACCAAAGGAATCGATTGCCCCGACTCCACGAAAGGTCCGCCCTGGCTACGAAGATGAAGAGGACGAAACAGATGCGGACGCAAATGGTAAATCGACTACAGAGAAGGACGTTAAGCCCTCCGAAATCTCGTTGGAACACGTTTCAGAAAAGTACAGCGTAAAGTCCCTTGCAGATTTCCTTTTCGAGCCGCTAAAAGTTCGTAGCTCAGGTCGCATGCCCGACATGAAACTGACTCCTGCAGAATCCATCGCCATCGCAGGCTATCTTGTGGGGGAGACAGCGAAGCCACGTGCAGGTTTAACTCCCGATCCATCTCTAGTCAAAGCAGGTAAGCAGTATTTTCAATCGTTGAATTGTGCTGCATGCCATTCCCTCACGGGAATCGAAGCTGCTCCTCGGCGAGGATCGCTCAAGTCAGCGGAACTCACTCGCGGCTGCCTCTCGAACGATTCGAACGAAAGCCCCAAGTTTTTTCTGAGCGCTGAACAGGTAACGGCGATTTCAGCCGCACTCAGAGAAGAGCCTAGCGAAGATTCGGATCAAGTCTTGATGGCTAAGACGCTTACTTCGATGCGCTGCACATCCTGTCACGTTCGCGATGATTATGGTGGCGTTCATGAGGCTCATAGTCCCTATTTCAAGGGGAGCGAATTAAATCTAGGAGACGATGGCAGGATACCACCTCCCCTAACCCTTATGGGAGCCAAGCTGCAACCGAACTGGCTCAAGAAAGTTCTCTTTGATGGCGAAAGTGTTCGCAGCTACATTTCCACTCGGATGCCTCAGTATGGTGAAGAGAGCTTGCGACATTTACCGGCCCTTTTTGCTCGACTCGATGTGTTGGATGGCCCGGAGATGAAGATCCCTAGTCCAGAGAATCAGGATGAGAAAGAGCGAGAAAGAGAAAAGATAATGAGAGCCGCAGGACGCGAACTGTTGGGCGATAAAGGAACGAATTGCGTTGCATGTCATCAATTCAATGCGAAAGCGGCCAATGTCAATCAGGGCATCGATTTGTTAACCAGCTACGAACGATTGCAGCCCGCATGGTTTTATAAATACCTCCTTAATCCCGGAGCGTTTCGACCCAGAACGGTTATGCCGACCGCATGGCCAGATGGCAAATCCAACTTCAAAGCAGTACTCGATGGTGACACTCATAAACAAATCGAGGCTATTTGGTATTATCTTTCGCTCGGTACTTCAGCAGCGGACCCCTCGGGTGTTCGGAGCGTCAACACAAAACTCGAAGTCGGTGATAGCGCAGTGGTGTACCGGGGACGAAGCCGAGTGGCTGGCTACCGCGGGATCGCGGTCGGTTTACCACAAGGTGTCAGCTACGCATTCAATGCAGAAACTGGGACACTATCCGCTATTTGGACGGGCGATTTCGTCAATGTAAATTGGAGTGGCCAAGCCGCCGGAGATTTCAACCCGGCTCGCGAACCGATCCAGTTATCGCAAGATGTGTCGTTTGCGTCACTCGCAGATAAAAATGCTCCATGGCCTCTTTTGCCTGTGATGACGAAAGAAGCTCCCGCCAATCCCGATCCTCTCTATCCTAAAAATCTTGGCTATCAATTTCGTGGCTACTATCTCGATGAGAAGTCCATCCCAACGCTTCTTTATCGCAGCGGGCCTGTCGAAATCAAAGATCGATCGACCGCGATAAACGATAATGATAAGCCAATACTAAAACGGGTCATGCAATTCGACTCGCCCAGTGCACAAACGATCTGGTTTAGAGCTCTCACGGGTACAATCAACCAGGAGAGTGATCGAGTCTATAAGATCGATCGACTACGCATTTCGATTCCAGAAGTAGAGACTCAACTACGTTCGTTGCCTGATGATCCGCAACGATATGAGCTGCTACTAAAAATACAAATCCCCCAAGGTGAGTCGACACTGGAGCTTCAATATGATGTCCTTGATAGGTAGTCCCGTGCGAATCGTATTTTGGTTAATCGCGATTGTGAATTTTGGTGCCGGGTCGATATTCGCTGAGGATGTTGGCCAGCGATGGGGCACTGAAGAGAGAGAGCGGGAATACTACCCAATCGTCAATATTCCGTTGCCCAAAGACTCAGTCATCGAGGCCGGTGCGTTTGCTCTGATGCCAGACGGTCGCATCGCAGTTGGCACACGGCGTGGCGATATCTATATCATCGATGGCGTCGATGCACCTAAGCCTAATCCAACTTTCCACCGCTTTGCTTCCGGTCTCGACGAGATCTTTGGATTGACTTGGCAAGACAATGCGTTTCGAGTTACCCAAAGCTGCGAATTAACACGAGTCAGCGACACGAATAACGATGGGGTCGCCGACCGATTCGAGACGATCTCCGACTCGTGGGGCTACGCAAACTATCACGAGTACGCCTTTGGGTCCAAGCTCGATGCCAAGGGGAATCAGTTTGTGGCACTTGGGCTTTCGGCTTCTTATTACTCGCACGCTTTGAATCGTGGCTTCATTATGAAGGTCGATTCCCACGGCAAGTCGACCGCGTTCGCCAGCGGGTTGCGTAGTCCCGGTGGGATTGGATTCAACGAGAATGGTTCTCTGTTTTACATCGAGAGCCAAGGTCCATGGAATTGCTCATGCAGCCTAAAAGCAGTTTCGCCTAACAGTTTTCAAGGTCATCCGGCTAGCTTTCCTTGGTACAAGTATTCGCCTGAACTAGGGGATGAACCGGAGATGCCCAATTCGGGTAGTCGAATTCTTGTGGAGAAAAATCGGGTCAAACAATTGGTGCCCTACGCCGTGGTATTCCCTTACATTCGCATGGGACGATCGATTACTGGTTTTAACGTCGATCGCACCGGTGGCAAGTTTGGGCCATTTGAGAATCAGATCTTTTTGGGTGACTACACGCAATCGATCATTATGCGTGCCACGACCGAGCAAGTTAACGGAATATGGCAGGGAGCATGTTATCCATTCCGCGAGGGACTCTCGACAGGTATTCTCAACGTCGAGTTTACGGCAAACGGCAACTTATTGTGTGGCGGAACAAACCGAGGTTGGCCGGTGCGAGGCATAAAACCATTTGCTCTGGAGCGACTCGAGTGGAGTGGCAAGATGCCGTTTGAGATCCAGTGCGTGACGATTGAACCCGATGGGTTCAAGATAGCGTTTACCAAGCCTGTTGAAGCGACGACAGCTAAAGACTCTAGCTCCTATCAGGTAGCAGGATTTACGTATCCTTATCATGCTGGTTATGGTGGGCCGGAGATTGAACAGTATCAACCAGCAGTTACATCGGTTGAACTAGCTGATGATGGCATGTCAGCCATTATCACGGTCGACAAGTTAAAGCCTGGTTTCGTTTACGAGCTAGACCTGATAAAGATACGATCACGCGACAACGAGCAGTTATTGCATCGCAACGCGTTTTATACTGTAAACGAAGTACCAAATCGCTAAACGCAAGGGAAATTAGATGTAGTGGCCGAGGCAACGAGGCCTTTGCGTTTTACCTGAGAATATCACATGCCACTCACTACCACCCGCAGGATGATCGAAGAACAATACGTTAGAGTATGTTGTGGCTTCTTCATCTTCTTGGTCATCGGAGCGGGAGGTCTTCTGAGCGAAAGGACTCTTGGCATCGTCCACTACAAAAACCTCTGCGCAAAATCGCGCATCAGCTCGCGAAGACAACTTTGTCGTAGACTTCAGCCCCGACCAATTCGCTACCGATTGCGTCGAGCGTTATCTTACCCTCGAGTCCCTGGCAACTGGTCATACTCCAGCTGCCGTCCGCAGCTCGCGAAAAACAATCGATGGAATGTCGATCTTGGGCGATCATGACGTAGTGCTGCAAGCTCGGAATGGTTCGGTAATGCTCAAATTTTTTACCTCGATCGTAGGCCTCGGTGGAATCCGAGAGAACCTCCACTAGCACGATGGGATTGAGTAGAACATCGCCTGCATCCGTCTCTAGTTGGGGTTCACCACATACGACTGACAAGTCAGGATAGGTGTAAAGTCCGGTCGCTTCAATCCGCAGTTTCAGATCGCTAGGATAAACTCTGCAAGGCTTCTTCTTGAGCTGTTCCCTTAGATGGGAGCCAGCGTTCAGGACAATCAAATTATGGTTGGCCGAGGCACCTGCCATGGCGAACATTTCGCCACGAAAGTACTCCGACCGAAACTCGGCCTTGCGTTCGCGATGCAGATACTCATCTGCAGTGATGTAATGCTTGGGCACTGTCGACATGTGGAATTTTCCTGGAAATCTTAATTCGAATCACTAGGAAAAGCATAGCAGATGTTTTCGGGGATTGCACCCGAGTTTCTCTCAAAGTACCCCGCGACTACAGCACCCACCCGCAAGATCGAATTCAACGCAGAGGAGCAGAGGTCGCGGAGAGCAATACTTAGCACCCCCTCTGCGTCCTCAGCATCTCTGCGATTCAATTATTACGAAGAGTCTCGTACTCCTGTTCAGGTTCTTGTACACACTCCGTGGTGAATTCAATACCTTCGTAAATGTCTCGCATTCCTAGCGAGATTCCTAGAGTGGGTAAATCGATGCTCGCATTGATGCCTTGCATGTCTTCGCGAAGAAATCCGGACTTGGTTCTTCGCATAACGATGGCGATGGGTTGGTGTTGTTCTAGCAGCAAGTAACACTGCAGAGATGGGATCGTCAAATAGGCCGTCATCTTTTCATCCAAATCGTATCGACGTGTTGATGGCGAAAGAACCTCGATAATCAAAACAGGATGATCCTGAAAGACCGAGCTAAGCTCATTCGAATCGCAAACAACTTGCGCATCCGGGTAGTAAAATCGTTTTTTACCTTTGTAATCCAAACGTATCTTCGTATCGGAGTCAAAGGGTTGGCAACATTGCTCTCTGAGCTTCAATGAAAGTTGTACGAGGCAATTTAGTTTGACTCGATTGTGCCGCAGCGTCGCCCCGGACATCGCTCGAATCCAACCATCGACGTATTCACTCTTGGTAGGCCCTCGTTCCTCCATCAACAAGTACTCGTCGGGCGTAAAGTATTCAGGTTTCTCTGCATTACTCATAGATGATCTCCATAAATATCAGGATTTTGCAATCGATGGGAATCTCATTCATACAAGTGTACCGCATTAGGGGCAGGTTGCGGTTGATCGACCATTAAACAATGTGGAGGGCCCTCCCCAGCCACGCTATCGCGGGCTGCCCCTCCCCAAACTGAGTTTGGGAAGGGTGAAATTGATGGCTAGCGACTGGGGCGTTCAGCGATGACGATCGGCTCGCGGTTACTTTGCTTGCATGCTTGTGAGATGCCGCCTCGTTCACTCCATAATCCTTCCCAATCAGCCCAAATGGTGCTAGTCGATGAGAAGATGACGCGCTCGCGAGGGGTGGGTTGCAAACCAGCCTCATCAGCTTTGTATTCAGGAACTGGCCGCAGATCTCCCTCAGCATTCAAATCAGTAACTAGTTCAAGGTCAAAGGATTTGGATGGCCAAATCAACAAACCCGAAGCATCGATGTCGTATGGATATCGTTTAGTAAAGGAGTTTTCTAACTGTTCCCGCACTAAATCGATGCCACTCTTTCGATAGAATCCTTCGACGGCGTTGCAAAAAGAATTCCACTGCTCATCGCTTGCGGACCTCAACCATCCGCTTTGCGCAATACAGGCAACAATCCATCCGCTTTGCTCTTGAACCCGAATTTGAAGTGCCGATGCGCCGAGCTCGGGGCACTCTAATTCGACAAAAAAGCTATTAGAGAACGCTTCCACATGGGAACACTTGACCGAGAAAGAACTCCAAACCGAACATTTTTCAAGCAGCGATACCAGTTCGCGTTCCACGAACGCCTTGATGGAAACTTCGACATGATGGAGCTTCTCACGAATCGCACGTCGGCTTGTAAATCGGCCGAGCGAAGCACTTTGATGCTCCAGTTTACGTAGCTTGCGAAATAACTTTGGAAGTGTTCCCGAATGAAGCCCAGGTCGCAACAATCGCGCGATCGTCTCACCATGGCTTCCCACGGGAACAGGCAATAATCGGGATTTGCGATTCGCTAAATACAGTCGCCAGTTTTCCTTGAGTTCCCAAACAGCAAAACCAAAAAAACCGGGCAAGAAAAAGATGTTGAACCAAGTAATCGATCTTGCCAGAGGAGTACCCATATACTGTCCGAGAAAGTGGACCATATGCCCCTCCAGCATGATCAATGCAGGCAAGAAAATCTTGTGTGCAACCGTTACAACTGGGAAGTGTTTCACCGGATGAAACGTTGGCTCAATCAATAGATTGACATAGATCCGTATCAAGAATGAAACGAATGACCATATCACACCCAATATGGCTTTGATGACAATGGATAGACCACTCTCATCGCTATGAAAGCGAAGCCATTCATCAACCGCATAAAGAACACGTTCTAGTGTGTTTAGCAATAATCGAAAGAAATCTACTACCCACCCGATTAAAGCAAAAACCAGCCTCGATTGAACTTGATGCACGGATTGAACAATCCAATCGCGTGTTAGCTCTTGAGCATCGCGCCCCAATCGAGAGTTCACCAGCAAACTCGAAATCACATACAGGGCACCTACCCAAATCCAATCCAGCGGTTTCACTCCTACGAGAAGAGGCAACCATCGTCCTAAAAACAGGGCCAGAAGGCCAGGTACAATAACAAACCCACTGAAATAAACCAATGGCAATGCATCCCAAAGGTTTCTGAAAAAAGGAAGTTTGAAAAGCTGAATAGGTATGTCGATGAGAAGCCTTTTAGTCAAACTCCACGCTGATTTAAGAAGCCCCAACGAAAACTTGCGAAACGATGGCAAGTGTATAAGTGCCATCAACAAGAAGCCCAATATCAAAACTACCCAAATGGTATCTGTTTGGCGAGTCAAAATTTGATTAACCGCTTGATCGGTTGTCTTGGGAAGTACTGCGACGACCGATGTGGTTTCCTCTAAACCTGAATTTGATTGCTTTGAGTAATCTTCCTTCGTTTCCGTCTCGTCGGCGGTTAGCAAAAGGGGTTTTGGTTTGGATGCGGCAGCAGCGTCTGCGTTTGAGTCAGCTGCATCAGCTGCATCAGCTGCATCAGTAACGATTGTGTCGGTTTGATTCGATACCAGCGTTGAGGTTGATTCGGCTGCAGAGTCGCTATCCTTGCGCTGGGCTTTCGAACCTTTCTGAAGTGTATGGATGACGTGTATCGCACCCTCAACGATCACTACGGCACCCCCAAACGGGATGATCAGGTATAAGGTGGCAAAACGACCGATTCGTGTTCCGAAGAACAGTGAACTGACGACTTGCAGCCATCGCAAGTAGAAATCTCCTTTGCGATACACGCCGTCTAAAGCTAGATCGAGTTGCTCATCTACCCTCAGCAATTGGTCGCCGTGCCATACTTCACGCACATCTTGCAGATCAGGCAATTTGAGATCGTTTTTGCTAACAACGTCGCGCAGATAGCCCATCGTCAAATAGCCACGATCGACGATGCAATCGATTGATTCCTCAATGACTTTGTCAAATGCGACTTGTTCAGGGACGCTTTTCGGCAGGAGATTCACATTGTGGAGCGCTTGCTTGAGAACAGGCCGAATGCGTTCACGCATTTGAGATTCGGATAGATGGGCAGCGTGTTCGATCAATTCGGTTAGCCGATCGCGCTCGGTGCCACTTAGCCGAACAAGTGACAGTCTTGAGGCGGCACTGGCAAGGTGTTTTGCCATAGCGACTTCACGCACGCTACGGAGCGGGTGTCTTATCGGCCGTTTGCCACGACTTATCAGCCACTTCACCAAATCGACTTTGTAGGTTAGTCGTTCGTGATCCAAGCAAACTTTTTGTAGGTCGTACAGCAATCGCTTTTCTTTGTTCCAAAATCCATGCACGGAATTTTCGGCCAAGGTCCAAAGAGCGGCTTGCCAATTGTCGGTGTCTTGTTTGGCAAACGCTATGGCCTCTCGGAGTCGATTGACCAATCGACCAACATCTTCTCGGGCCTTTTGTTCGGCCGAGGCTCGTTTCGTTTCTGACGTAGCGCATTGAGCTGCACGGATGGCACATGTGATCGCATAAACTGTATTGCCACGTTCGTTAGAACGATCTCTCGATCGCAACAAACGTAGATAGCTTCGATCCGATTGGGACACTCCAGTTCCCATCGACCAACTGCGCCGTGTACTTTGAAGCCGATCCTCATCGCTTTCTGAGTGAGACTTGAGCTCTGGAGTCAACGCCCCCTCAAGTCGTGTTTCTCGGAAAACTTGGTCTATGTCGATTCCCTGTGACAAGATCCTCTCCGCTTGAGGGATTCGTTGCAGTGAGGGAAACCACGTAGGCAACATGTCGGGCTCGAAGCAACGTAGTTCGCAATAGATGGCAACCAACTCGCGCCAAACTTCATCGCGCGCGTTGGGGGACATCAATCGGTGTTCTGATCGCAATACGTAGTGGGCCTCGTCAAATTCGACTTGGCCAATCGCTGCTATGTTGCTGCGGAGTAACTCTCGATTCTCGGGGGTTAATCGGTCTCGTAATTCTCGATCCAGCTTCGCATGAAACAAGTGACGCCAAACTTTGAGTTTGAGTTCTTGCAGCGGCCAGTGGTCCATCTCACCCTTGTGGGGCTCGCAGATCAGTAGGCATGGATTGGGTAAATCGGCGAATGTCTCCAGTCCTAGCTCGTCGGGGTGCGTAAGCTTGCGGACATCGTCGGCGCTGACAACTTGACTGTCGGTATGAGGAAGCGCAAGGGCAAGATTCGCTAACGCGAGACGATCCCGAATTACACGCCGAATGACCCGTTCCTCGACGAGAAAGGCGGATGGTTCTGCAGCAGTCAGAGTCCGCCGAAGTTCGTTAATTCTTGAGACATCTTCTGTCATGAAATGGAGATTCCGATTTTAGTAGGCTAATTCGCCCTGATGGTTGATATTGCAAATAATAGTAGGTTGGTAGCATGATCACCAGCGCGGAACGCCAAAGCAGCCCGGAATTCGTTTAACCGCACGGGCATCGCACTGCGCTGAGCGTACGGACAATCTTTTTATTGCTCGGCTCGGTTCGCAGCACTACAATGGATGTTCATGAAATGGAGAGTCTTCCCGTAAGTTGCGAGAACGTTTTATGTCGATTTCTGTCGAACAAGGTCAATGGGATTATGCGGCCTACGCGGCTATCCCTCCGGACGGTAAAAGACACGAAGTAATCAACGGAGAACATTCTGTAAATCCTGCGCCCAGCCTCTATCACCAAGAGCTTTCCCGCCACATCCAATTTCAACTGTATACTCAGATTGAAATCAAAGGACTTGGTAAAGTCATCGACGCGCCGGTCGATTTACAGTTATCAGATCACGACATTGTGCAGCCCGATCTTGTCGTGGTATTGCAGGAGCGGAATAATATTCTTACGCCGATTAAGATCCTAGGAATCCCGAATTTGGTGATCGAAATATTGTCGGGCTCCAATTCGGATCATGATCTTAAGACGAAACGAAAACTGTACGAATTAGCTGGTATTCCGGAGTACTGGATTGTCTCACCCTACGATCATTCGGTATTACAATTGACTTTGGTCGAAGGGGTTTATGTAGAAAAGACCGAGACAGAGTCCATCACGATGAAAACCTCTCCCTATGCATTCGTAGATCTAACGCGTGTGTGGTAGCAAGGCCATAATCGTTTAACCGCATTGGGCATCGCCCTGCGCTGATCGCTCACAAGTCAGCCATGCTCACTAACTCGCGCGATCATCACCGGCCCTGAGCGCCAACACGGCCCGCTGGGCACGCGGCTAAACGAAAAGTCTTCAAGGCTGTGATACCAAGCCTTCTGATTCATTTCTCTTCAAATATCAGTTTCAATACAAACAAAGAGATTCTAATTGGATGGATTCGACTACAATCTGACCAACGCCACTCGAATAGGTAACAACAGGCCAAGACTGTTGCGTTCGCCTAGCCCTATCTCAAAATGTGGTCAGAACAACGAATGAACTCAAGATCAGTAGTCTCCGTGAAGGCCCAATATCTTGCTTTAATACTCGCGGTCTACTTTGGACTCACAACGAGTGTAACGGCCGCACCTCCAAACAAGCAGCAAGCTGTTCCCGACTTCACAAAAGGTGACTCCATCCCCGAGAACGCCAAACATGACTGGAATCTAGGTCCAACAGGTTTGCGAGGCTGGATATACTGCGACAAACTGGTCACGAAGGATGCTCGTCAAATACGAGTTACCTCGGTAGCTGAGGGTTCTCCTGCCGACGGAAGCATGGCGGTCGGGGATGTCATTCTAGGTGTGGCAGGGCAAGCGTTCTCGTTCGATCCACGCACCGAAATGGGACGCGCAATTACAACTGCTGAATCCGACACAAGTGACGGAAAGCTGCGACTGACTCGCTGGCGAAGTGGAGTCACCGAAGAGGTAGAGATCGTGCTCCCCGTGCTTGGCTCCTTTAGTACAACAGCCCCCTACCAATGTTCTAAATCGCGACATATCTTCGAAAATGGTCTCAAAGCACTTGCCCATCGCATGTCCGAGCCAGACTATGTGCAATCGGAGGACGCGATCCCTCGCTCTTTAAATGCTCTCGCTCTCCTGGCAAGTGGCGATCCTGACTACGCGGCTCTCGTAGAGAGAGAAGCGGCTTGGGCGTCTAAATTTTCTACTCGCGATTTCCGTACATGGTACTACGGGTACGTCATGATCTTTCTCGCTGAGTATATCACAGTCACTGGTGACGAATCGGTCTTGCCAGGCTTAAGACGATTGGCATTGGATGCTGCAAGTGGCCAAAGCGCTGTCGGATCATGGGGTCATACGTTCGCATTACCTGATGGTCGACTCAAAGGCTACGGCATGATGAATTCACCAGGCTTAGTGCTTACGATAGGAATGGTTCTAGCTCGCGAGGCGGGCGTGAACGATGCTGAGGTCTCCCATGCTATCGAACTCAGTGCGAGGCTCCTTCGCTTTTACGCAGGTAAAGGAGCAGTGCCCTATGGTGATCACCCCGCATGGATCGAAACTCACGAGGATAATGGCAAGTGCGGTATGGCAGCTATACTTTTCACTTTGCTTGGTGAATCGGACAATGCAGAGTACTTTACACGCATGGCGACTGCTTCGCACGGTGGCGAGCGAGATTGTGGGCATACAGGCAATTACTTTAACATGCTTTGGTCGATGCCAGCTATAGCGCTCGGGGGACCGAATGCAACCGGTGCATGGACCGATGAATTCGGCGCGTGGTATCACGATTTAGCCCGCAGTTGGGATGGTTCGTTTACCCACCAAGGTCCACCAGAGCCAGAGCATGATAGTTACCACGGTTGGGATGCGACAGGAGCTTATCTGCTGGCGTACGCGTTACCGTTAAAGAAGACCGCTTTAACCGGAAGAGTAGCAAGTCTCACATCTAATCTTTCGCGTGAACAAGTTCAGAGCTTGATCGAAGATGGTAAGGGCTGGGACAATAAAGATCGAACTAGCTTTTATGACGCACTTGAGGATAAGGAGTTGCTAAGGCGATTAGCTTCTTGGTCACCAACGGTACGGCAACGTGCGGCCGATGCGATCAAGCGTCGCAAAGAACCACCGGTGTCCGAGATCATTGCCATGCTGAACTCGGAATCGGTTAACGCTCGCGTTGGAGGTTGCACGGCCTTAGAGGAATTAAGAGGCAAGGCATCCCCGGCTGTACCCAAGCTTCAGGCACTGCTTTGGGATGACGACATGTGGGTTCGTGTACGAGCCGCATCCGCTCTGGCCGCCATTGGGAAACCGGCTTTGACTGCGTTGCCAGAAATGCTAGATATCATCGTGCGCGGGCCGACGCCAAGCGATCCACGTGGTATGGAGCAGCGATATGTTTCCGAAGCCATCTTTACGGAGTTATTAAAGTCAACAAAATCGCTTGAAGAGGTCGACCGGGATAAATTGCGTATAGCTATCTCGAAAGGGCTACAAAACCAGGATGGCCACGCGAGAAGTCAAATTAGTTCGATCTACGGACATCTCAATTATGAAGAGTTATTGCCAATATTTCCGGCGATTGTAGATGCGATTGAAAAGCCAGCACCGAGCGGAGAGATGTTTGCTGACGGCGTGCGTTTAAATGGCCTAAAGGTGTTAGCTTCGCATCATATCGAAGAGGGTATCCAAGCATGTACGAATTATTTGCGGACTCAGAACCCATGGTCCAGCGAGAACCGCACTCCTGAGATCTTGGAGATACTCAAGTCCTATGGAGCGGAGGCTCAGCGAGTTATCCCACAATTGAATGAAACCGCGACCGACTGGGATAAGGGCGAAGTCGATTTCCCCAAGCAACTTAGCAAACGAAAAGCGAAAGCTATACGAGAAGCGATCGAGTTCATTCAAGCATCAACAGAGCGACCTGAACTCAAACGACTCAAGTAGTGTATCTAAAAGTTGCTTTATACGTTACCAAACGTAGGATGGGCACTCCTGCCCGTCTACGATGCCCAACCACTCTATCGCGGGCTGACCCTCCCCAAACGCAGTTTGGGTTAGGTGAAATGAAACTTTGATTTCCGTTCCTTGTTACTTTAGAATTTGTTGCTGGATTTATTACCGTCTCTGACATCTATCCGAAGCAATGCCATGGCTCGCGCGCCTTTGTTCCAAAGTCATTTTTATTGGTTCTTTGTTTCAGTCCTAACAACATTAGCTCTATCGTCACCATCATTCGCCGACACAGCGCTAGAAAAAGAGTTCCGAGCAGCTGTCCGTAATTTGCCAACTAGTTTTAGCGGCCAAATTGTGGCATCAATAGAGGGTTTTGCGGCTTTCAACGTGGTTGGTACTGGTGGGGCGAAATCACAGGCTTCGCAACGAAACGAGTTTCGATACGAAGCGGAGATTGCTGGATCAAAGCTTCGATTGAAAGAACTCTCCAAGTCCGGCAATTCCGCAACTCTTCGAATCGTAAACGATACCTATTTGTTTGGCCTAACGGAGAAAAAAGGAAAGTTCTCCTTGGTTACCCTTGAGTCGCTTGGGACGGAAGCTGGCCAAAAGATCCTTGAGGATCAAAAGAAATTGAGCGAGCCTCTTCAAGCGATCCATTCTGGGGTTACGTTGTTCAGCATGCCGCTTCGAGAGCTCATCAATAACAAGGACTTTCGACTCATCAGCATTGAGAAACAAGATCAGGGACTTGTTCGTGTCGATTTTCAGTTCGAATACAATTGGGACGGTAAGTATCCGGTCCTTGTCGAGCCATCGTTCTTTGTTTGTGATCCGAGTCGATCGTGGGGAATCGTTGAGTTTGAAACAAAGACCATCGAGGGCAAAGATAAAGTACGACATGATCTTCGGTGCGAAATCGAGTTAAAGGTCTTGGACGACGGATTCCCTCTGGCTGTATCGGTTGTCGCGAACGACGCCGATTCAAAAGGCGCTCGCTCTACAAACAAGTGGTCGATTTCCGTAAAAGATTCCAGGCCAGACGACGCCATCTTCAAGCTTAGTCATTATGGACTGCCAGAACCGAACCTAGAGAGCAGTCGTTTTTGGATCTACGTTTCGTTGGTTCTTGTATGCATAATGTGTTTCGCTTTCGGGTTTGTGCGGTGGAGAGGGCTCACGAATGCGTAATTGTGTCAAATGGTTCGTTAAACCCAATCAACCCTTTTGTCGACGACATCGTGGCTTTACGGTTATAGAACTACTAGTTGTTATCGCGTGCATATCACTTCTCGTTGCATTGCTCGTTCCTGCCGTTCAGTCAGCCAGAGAAGCCGCGAGACGAATTCAATGCCAAAACAATCTGAAGCAAATAGGCATTGCGATCCACGCGTACGAGGCAGCCAATCGCCGAATTCCGACTGCTATGACTTGGGGAGGAAAAGGAGAACTGTTAGGAGGAGGAGTTTTTCCAGTCGGAACATTGGACCACATCGCTCTTGGGAATTCGACGAGTCTCGATCGATTGCAAGGCAACTGGCTGGTCGCGATCCTCTCCTATCTCGATCAGTCACCTCTGGCTAACTCATTCGATCCGAAAATGAGCTTGAGCCATGCTTCGAATCGGCAGGTCCGAGAGACTCGTGTTCCCTTGTTCTTGTGCCCTAGCGATACGCATACTGGGCCCTATGACCGTGGACTTGTTTCTGGCTTATCAGAACAACAGTATGAACGAGGAAACTATGCCATGAATATGGGGGTCAATACACCTTGTCTTCGGCACCAACCCAATTGTCAGGCTGGATTCCAATCGGATTCACCTGATATCATCAACGTTGCAAGCCGAATTCGTGGAAGCGGAGTTGGCGGTTTTAACGAGTTCCTACGTTTGGCAGAAGTCGCGACTGGAACATCGAACTTGATCGCCGTCGAGGAGGTTCGAATCGGACTTTCTCCCGTCGATCCGCGTGGTGTTTGGTCGCTCGGTTCCATCGGAGCGAGCATTACAGCGGCTCACCCGGGTGGACCTAATGCTCGCACAATTGGTGATGCGATTCACTCATGTGATCGACTGCTCATAGAGTTTGGTCGTGAATGGCTCGAAAAGGAGAAGATGCCTTGTGCGATGACAGCCAATCAAGCCAACTTCATCGCGACCGCCCGTAGTCGACATCCAACGCTTGTTAATGTGTGTAAGCTGGATGGATCGGTCGAGTCTATCTCGAACTATGTCGACGCGACGGTTTGGCTAGCTGAGCATACTCGCGACCCAGAGTTGGTACCTAACATTGTCAATTTTTGGCGAAACTAAACGATGCACCGGTCGGCCAAGAGTGGCCAACCTACATTTAGTTAGGATGGGCACTCCTACCCGTCTCCAGTGCCCTCGTCGGTCAAGAGTGACCAACATACGAGTAAGGTTTTTAAGAGCGAAAGGCTTTCGCGGTTTCGACGTAATGGTGCCAACCTCGCTCGATCATTTCACGATCCTTTTCCGTTGCTTCGCGAATCACCTTGGCAGGCACACCCATCGCTACGGAGTTGGGTGGGATGACTTTCCCCTCGGGAACGAGACTACCAGCAGCAATGACAGAACCTTTGCCGACAACACTACCGTTTAACAGAACGGCACGAATGCCAATGAGACATTCGTCTTCGACCGTCGCTCCATGAACTATAGCACCGTGCCCAACGGTGACTCTCTTCCCGACTGTACAGGGATAGCCGGGATCAGCGTGCAGACAGCAAAGGTCCTGGATGTTGCTTTGCTCGCCTATGGTAATCGGCTCGCAATCACCACGAAGCACCGCACCAAAAAGAATACAAGCTTCGTCGCAAATGTGAACGTCACCGATTAAAGTGGCATTGGGAGCGACATAAGCAGACTCAGAGATCAGGTCCGGTCGATGGGCAACTGATAAAGGTTTGGTCATTGTTGATTCTCGATTTGTTCTTGGAGTTCCGCCCAACGCATCTCGGCAGTTTCGAGTTCTGCCGTGACCTTGACCATTTCCTCGTGAAGTTGCATGGCAGACATGGCGTCAGTCGAGTTCATGAGTTGCTCGTTCAACTCTTTCTTCCTCGTATCCAATTTGGCAATTTGTTTTTCTAGGTTGCCGATTTCTTTTCGAAGAACACGGTCGTCGACGATCGCATTCTTTGACTTCGGTGCACCAGATTTGTTATCCTCTTTGCCTTTGCCTTTTTTGGTGTTGGAGCTGGCGGGGGCTTTGCCAGTTCGAGCTTCCTCTGCGTCGTCGATTTCTTTATTGACCATGTAGAGATAGGATTCGTAGTTTCCGTGATAGTTCACTACGGTTCCATCTTTGACTTCGATGATGCTCGATGCGACGCGGCTCATAAAGTGACGATCGTGAGATGTGAAGATGACGGTCCCTTTGTATTCCAATAGGGCAGTCGCCAGGGCCTCGACCGTCTCCACATCGAGGTGGTTACCAGGTTCGTCGAGCACCAGAATGTTGTAGTTGCCGAGCAATATGGCCGCCATACAGAGTCGAGCACGCTCGCCACCGCTGAGGACAGAGATTTTTTTGTTGACTGCGTCACCACGAAAGAGCATCGAGCCAGCGGTATCGAGGATGGTCTGATTCTTGGTACCGGGGATCGCTTCGTATTCGAGATACTCGAGCACGGTTTTCTTTTCGGGCAAGCTCGTATAAACGTGCTGAGCATAAGTCCCAATATTGCAACCGTGGCCCCATCGCACTTCGCCTTGTATTGGTTGCAGAGAACCGACAATGGTACGAAGCAAGGTCGTTTTCCCCTGACCGTTATCTCCGACGATAGCAGATCGACTACCATGTTCGATTTCGATGGAAACGTTGTCGGCGATTTTCTTATCGGGGTAGCCCATGGTGAGATCGATACATCGCATGGCTGGGCCTTTGCGAGCTTCTACCATGGGTGCTCGGATGACGGCACTGGCTTGGCTGGATTGCACATCGACGAACTCGAGTTTCTCGAGCATCTTGCTCTTGGATTTGGCTCGGGTCGCGGTGCTAGCGCGAGCTCGGTTTTTGTCGACGAACTCTTGGAGCTGTTTTCGTTTGGCTTCGGTGGCTGCATTAACGCGTTGATTGTGTTCGTTGCGTTCGGCTTGGAATTCCAAGAAGTCATCCACCTTGCCCGGGTACATCGTCAACTCGCCAAACGAGAGATCGAGCGTCGAATCGCAGGTCGCGCCTAAAAAGGCTCGGTCGTGGGAGACGATAAGGCAGGCTTCTCGGAACCCTCTTAAGAAGTGCTCGAGCAAGATTTGGGTGCGAAGGTCAAGGAAGTTGGTTGGTTCGTCGAGCAAGAGCAGATTGGGTTCGTGAAGAAGCAAAGCCGCGAGCTTGACCCGCGTTTGCCATCCGCCAGAAAGCTCGCTGACGGGTCCCTCCAGGTATCGGCCTTTGAGCTCAAATTCGCCTGCGACCGAGCCGCAACGCCAATCGGGTTGGCCGCTATCTCGCATCAAAAATTCGAGGGCCGTTTCACCGGGTAGAAACGGATCGTGTTGTCGCAAATAGCCGATTTTGAGCCGAGAATGCTTGATGATTTGTCCCGAATCGAGCTCTTCGTCACCCAGGATACAACGAAGCAATGTTGATTTGCCTGCCCCGTTGCGACCGATAAATCCGACTTTTTTGTCGCTGGTGATGGTGCACTCCGCATCATCCAAGAGAACTTGGTCGCCGTAGCGTTTACAGGCTTTTCGAATTTGAAGCAAAACGGTCATACTGAGTTATCTGGCAAGCGAACTGACGGGATTAATCGACCAGCTGCCGGAAAGGGTAACGAGTGGAAAAATAAGACTCTCGGCCGAAATCGACCTATCTGCTATGTTATCAGCTGACCGATCAGGGACCAAGGAGCAACGTCGAAGAGATGGCAGAGATATCACAATCCGTCACGGAATTGATTGAGCAGCTAGGCAAGCTGCCCGGAATTGGGAGAAAAACGGCCGAACGTTTGGCCTATCATCTTTTGCGGGTTCACATTAGCGAGGCGTTGGCCCTGTCGGACGCGATCCGCAGCGTGCGAGAAAATGTCCGGTATTGCTCGGTTTGCTTTAACCTAGCCGAGGGGGAGTTATGCAATATCTGCCTCGACCAACGTCGCGACAACCATCTTTTGTGTATCGTTGAGCAACCTAGAGATTTGATCGCTTTGGAACAAGCAGGTGTGTATCGAGGCCATTATCACGTGCTGCTGGGCCGTATCGCCCCGTTGGACGGGATCGGTCCCGATCAGCTGACTATCGAGGCGCTCGTCGATCGGGTTAGAACAGGCAATTACACCGAAGTCATCATGGCGACCAACCCCAACGTTGAGGGGGACGGGACTGCCTTATTTTTGTCTAACCAGTTGGCTGAATACCCGGTCAAATTAACGAGGCTTGCTCGGGGAGTCACGACGGGCAGCGTTCTGGAAGCTACCAATAAAGAGATCCTCGCCGACGCCTTAACCGGTCGGCAAACGCTGTAGACGCCCCCACCCCATCAGGGCTTGATGCTTTAATGGTAGACAGGCCATGGATTTGTTCGCCGAGGGCGATAATCAACCAGTCAACATGAAGGTAGTTGTTGAATCATTATTCGTGCCTGTCGAGCCATCCACGTTATGTGCACCCATACTTTGGCCGAAGAGCACTACAAATGGAATCAACTCTGCGTTCTCTGCGCCTCTGCGTTTTCATTTCTTCTCTTTGCCACTTCGGGTGGCTCACACTTAGGATTGACTGTCCAGGTTTGAAGAACTGTTGCCACCTGTTTATCTTGTCACAGAACAAAAATACTGATTGGGCAGAAATATCGAACGCAGAAAAATGGGTTCAGTATCTTACTGCGTTTGATTTTTCTGCCCTTAGAAGTGGTTTGGTTTGGCCCCTTCAATCGATTCGCACAAGCGGCCGATTACTTCGCCTTAGCAAAACACTCTTTTGCCATCTTCTGCCCTGGCTGAAAGGACAAACTATGCGATACCGCATTCTCGCGCATATTGTCCGGCGATCCCGCTCCGCGACTGCGACCAAAGTACTTCTTGAAGTTCCATACCAAATCACACCACATTCCATCCGCGATTCCCAACTTGCTCAATATCGCCGTGGCGGAGCCAGTTGCAGAAGTCTCGCCATCTGCTTTG
>JBKDKR010000107.1:0-17088 GCA_046344995.1 Pirellula sp. | reverse complement strand
GGAGATGGCAGATTCGATTCCTCGACCTCATTCGCCACAGGTGGACGAACCCCAGCAGAATCCGCCGCTGTGGTGCCTGCAACTCCCGAACCGACCTCCTCCATCGACGGTGTTTGTGTCGCGATTTGCGCTCGGGCCAATTCGCGTTCCGCTTCTAGTTTTACCCAGTTAGGAATGTTCTTTTCTTCTTTGGTTCCCCATGGAAGACCGTAGCCAACCGGGATGGGATGTAAACCGGGATTAGCCGCATACCAATTCACTTTAAGAGTCATTCGAGGCGGATAATAGGCGTGATAATCGGTCACGGCACCTTGCAGAACGGCATCCGCTCCGATCGAACGAGCGAAATTTTGGAAGTCTTCGGTGGTCGATATTGTTCGCTTTATGACCTGGGTTTCGAAATAGGCTAACTGGGTTTCCACCACGCCAACAGGTAGAACTTCGAATCCTGGAATCGATTGCAATTCGTTGTAGTATGCCATCGAAACTCTGGCCCCGCTTAGCGTGGGCTCTTGGCTTTGATTTCGAAAGGGAAGAATCGCAATCACCGTTAGTTCAGGAAACGGATTGTGATACTGCGGCTTGTGTTTGATATCTGGAAAAGCAGCACAGCCTGAAACCAAAGTCAGGGCGAATAGATAGAACACCGCAGACCATTTGCATGCTATCACCCCGCGGCACCGGAGAGACAGGTTGTCGAATGTAGTTGGTGATTGCTGGTTCATTTTTTGGGGAAGCCGCGTTAACTGGCGAAGCGCAGCGATTCCGTTCAGGCAGGC
Organism: Pirellula sp.; assembly: GCA_046344995.1. GTDB lineage: Bacteria > Planctomycetota > Planctomycetia > Pirellulales > Pirellulaceae > JBKCUI01. The sequence goes on along the minus strand of JBKDKR010000107.1, from coordinate 16,309 downwards.
ACGTTGCCTAAACTACCACTGTGCGCTGTTTCCCCCTTTGGCACATCGTCCTTTATCGGAAGCATCGGCATGTCACGTTTAACTAAACTCTTCGAAACAAATGGATTCTCCGAATTTTCTTACCTAACCCGAATAGATTAACGCCTTACGAACCGTTCTGCCGAAGTAGATATCGTGTGCTTAAAAGTATTTGTTTGCGATTGTCTACTCGATATGACAGCATTCAGTATGGAAACCGACGGCAATATGGGACGTTTGGATGACAACACCTTTCTCTTGGTTGGGCGTCGGGGCGGCCGCAGCGCCAGTCGCCATGAAGACGTTCGAAATGGCGAACAAGTCCATGGCGCAGGCCTTTGGCAGTTTTCTGCAACCCGACGTATCGAAAACCAGTGGCCCCTCGGAGAGCACGAAGCCGCAATCCCAGGAAACAAGCGATCAGCCCCTTAGTGGCGAGCTGAGTAAGCTAGCTCAAGAACTTACGAAGTGGCTTAAGTCCACGGCTGAAGAATTAGGAATCTCTGTCGAGGGCCTCAACCTCAAGCTTGACGTCAATCAGGACCAATCGCTGAACATCGACGGACCAGAGCCACTCAAGTCCGAGATGGAAGCCATGCTCGCCCGAGATGCTGAGCTGGTTCAGCGACTGCGTAGCGTTGCGATGCAGACCACCTCACCATTGTCCTGGCTACCAGGCACGAGCAGCGGTTCGATGCTTACCCTCCGAATTTCTGGGGACACTTAAAGCACGCTCAACACTGAAAAGCAACGCACATCTCAGCATTCTCAGGACTGACATATTCAGGGGCATGTTCCAGTGCCACTCAATAAGGTGTGGCGCCTCAAGAGTTTGCCATCCATTTTTGTTGAGCTCTATTTTCAATGCCCTGGCAGCTTCTCCTACCACCCGACGATCGTAGCTGATCGTCACTCGTTAGGGAGATCAACTTTAGGGGCAGAAAAATCGAACGCAGAAAAATGAGCCTCCTATCTTTCTGCGTTCGATCTTTCTGCCAAGCTGTCTTCTAAGAAAAACGGTTCTCCGTTGACACTTCCCTCGCTGCTGTCTCTCAAGGGCTACATGATGAATCATAAATGGGCTTAACATAAAGTCGTACCAAAGATTCATGCTCCCTGTAAGAAACAATGTTTCGTACTTACTGTCCACCGGCGATATCGCCGAGCAGGTCGAGGACTTTTGGATCTATGTTATTCGATTCCGAATGGACGGAGCCATCGCATCGGACAAAGACAGTAAATCCCCCGTGGGAGCTGCCAAATCCTGTCATAGCACCATAAAAGAATGTGAAATCTCTTCCCAAGAACGCTGTCCATCGACAAGTATCCTTACCGCATCCAGTCCAATAGGGTTGATCATCGCCTGCTCGCAAAGTCATAAACCGATCGATTCGTTTTTCACCAGCAAGAATTGTTTGCGATTCACCATCCAGTATTTCATTTTCTTTGCGACCAGATCGTCGTTTAGCAATTCCTAGCCAACCATCATTCGGCCAACTATAGCCAGTTGCGTCTTGTAATTCTTGCGGTCCATAGGGACTGTTTAACACATCACCAGTTCTCCAAGGGCCCAGCGACAACGCATAATCCGGCTTATGGCATTGGTTGATAAACACACCATGCGCCATGGAAACGGGTACGCGACGATTTTCAGAAAAGCGATCCGGCTTTGATGGGCAATGAAATATTGGGACGCGCTGCTTCGCAACACGACTGTAATCAAACGCTGGTGAATTCTGAATCTCTTCGACTGTTGGATGAAGCGAATTAAGCTCAACTTCGAGGAACGGCGAGATGCGATAGAACCAGCCGCCGGGCTGATCTGTGCTGAATCCCAAGTCGCTTATCGCGTACCATTTACTTCCCCAACCACAACTTGGGAATTCCCGTTGAGCAGTCCGAAATTGCGAGACCGCGAGCCCAATTTGTCGTAAATTGGACTTACACTTTCCCACACGGCTTGCTTCCCTCGCAGCGTTAAGTGCAGGAAATACTAACGCTACCAGCAATGTTAATACAGCGATAACAACGATCAGCTCAATGAGCGTAAACCCTGTTGCTTTACGACTTGCTTGCATAGCGGTTCCGGAATAGCAAGAAGACATATCCCAAAATAGGAATAGCGAAAACGACAAGTCCTATCGGTAGGTAGTAGCCTGTTTGAGCATAGTCATACTTTGACAGATCGATTTTCAAGGCGGTGTCGTTGTCACGTGAAATGTAAACTGCGCTTCGTACAAGACCACCCGGTCGAGTCTCCTGAATTTTCTCAAGCCCATTTTCATTATATTCAAAGCCAACTAGAGTCTTGCCGGAGGGGCCTTTAAATTCGATTCGATCGACTTTGCCTTTTTCTTCGCTCCATACAGATATGACCTGTTTACTTTCAGACCTCGTAAGAGTTTGCAGAGTTCCAGCTCCCTCCTTCTTTTCCGTCACTCTGGCTCCGAGCTCCGTTTCCTGAGCGATCCTCTGTTGGAAATACCATTCCGGATCTGCAAACGAAAGATAAGTTGAGGCAGACAAACCACCTATTTGTTTTGAAAACTCTTCTTCAGAAAACCTTTTCATGGAAAAGTTTGAAATCAATAAATAGCGTGGCGACCGGGGTATTTTTGAAAAATGGAACACGACATTGTCTTGGATGACGAGCACCTCGCTAACACCATAGCTCATCTCCAATTCGAGAAGTAAATCCTCCCCTTCTCGCCAGTACTCGAATGAGTGCTCTTCCTCAAAGAAACTAAATTTGCCTATTACATGGTTCCTATGGGGAAGATCATTCGTCCCCGCTCTAATGCTTGCCGAGTCGATGACTTGCGTGCCAGCAACGGCAAGAAGGATGCAAAGCCAATTGAGACGAATCATCGCACTATTATTCCAGAACTTCTAGTTGTTGGTTCACCAATCGCTCTAGCTTTGGGATATGTGCATTGGGATTCCACGAGCAAGAAAGATCTCCTGCTCCCCATGGTGCTTGACAGGAACACAGACAGTAAGCCGGATAGGTTTTGCCGTCAATCGTTACCGTTGCTCCCCCTGTATCTTGGCAACCCGAGTTCCCTGCTGGAGAGACAGGGTTAACGTTACAGTTGTCCTGACATGTTGAACAGCCCCCCACCGCCGTCTTATAACGATCCAGATCATTCTGTACTTGGACTGGATCACACCCCGAGATCGTGGCAAATGCTGTTAGCACAATACAAATAGCAAACAATTCTCCAAATCGAATTTTGTTCATACTTTCCCAGCCTTTCAATTGCCTAAGCTACGAAGAATACCACAAAGGTTCCACATTCAATCCGTCAACTCAATCTCTAATGGGTCGCGTTTGATATCGCTGTAAATCTTGTAAACTGGATGACGGTTGCTTGCTTTCTCCCAAGCGGTAATCGTCAACGAACCCAAAGGAGGAATCGACAAATCCTTGTTTCCGACACAAGGCCCACACGAGTTTTGGACCCCAAGAATTTGGATACTTCCTAAAGTGAGATTGCGGACGCTAATTGTGTCAACTCGCACCCCATCTACTTGGTCTCCCGAGAGTTGCTTTGAGATCGCGTGACCTGCCACAGGCCGTAGAGCAAGATTATCTTTGAAAGACCAGAGGTCGCCAAAACAAAAAAAGTTAACGCATGCGATTACAAACAACACGAAACTAGGAATCGTGATTAAGCGAACAAACTCCGCCTGCTTTTCGCCAGCTTCGCTCATAGCACCCGTCTCCACATGGTCAACTTGATAGGCTTCACCAACCCATGCACCAGATCGTACAATTTTATAAGCGTACGCTCGTCCAGCAACCGAGTGCACAGCACTCAGTTGCATCACCACCTCGTACCCAACCTCGATGTTGGTGGATCTTAGTGTGTGTGTGTGTCAACATCGTAAAGGGGGGAAGAGTCAAAAGAGTCAATTTTTAGGATTTTTCCCGATTAACGTGCTGTCGATTTCCTTTAAGTCTTTGAATTCCGAGTTGCAGATAGCGTGTCTGAATAAAGTTCCCGCATGGCGTTGCACCGATCAAGAACGAAACTCGTGCCCAATACCGCCGGATACTAATCGAGGTTCCAGACTGTTTTGAACTGTATCTCAAAAGCCTTGGAAATCTTCTCTGCCAACCTTGGTTCGTTGCTGATCGTCACGAGGTAGGGAGATCAACTTTAGGGGCAGAAAAATCGAACGCAGAAAAATGAGCCTCCTATCTTTCTGCGTTCGATCTTTCTGCCATTTTGATTTTTTTGAAAGCTAAATAACGCGAGTCATCCGGGCTTACGATGGCGTCCATTTTTCGATTTAGTCTTTTACGCGACATGAATTTTTGAACGGTATATCCAAAGCCTTGGAACCGTTTTCTGCCAACCTTGTATCGTTCCTGATCGTCACTAGGTAGGGAGATCAACTTTAAGGGCAGAAAAATCGAACGCAGAAAAATGGATCTTCTATCTTTCTGCGTTCGATCTTTCTGCCATTCGGTTTTTTGAACGCGGTTTGGCGCGAACGATACGGTGCGGCGAGTTCATGGCTTACGGTCGAGGCGACTAAAGAGCTCGGCGACGCTGACTTGCCAACCAGGAAGCACTTTGCCACCATCCAGCATTTGGTCATCCAGGCAGACGGTGACGTCTTGTGTCGAGCGAAAAACGGTTACGGTCCGAGCTCGATGATCCACCATCCAAAGCAGTTCTACGCCGGCATGAAAATACTCTCTGCGTTTACGCGACATTTCCGCATACGTGTTGCTCGGACTCAATACCTCAATGACGAAATTGGGAACCAAGTCAGGGATCGCTGCGGTTGGGATGCGGCCACCCGGCATTCGATCCCAAGCAACGAACGCCACATCCGGTCCTCTAACCGTGTCCCCAAAAAGACGGGTCATTCCATCAGCCCCTGTGGCCACGCCGATACGGTGTGAGTCGAGATAATTGTTGAGCCACTGAAGCAGGATGCCGGCCAAAAGCGATTCTTGCCAACCTATACTTTTCTCCACCAACGTGCCATCCACCAATTCGTACAATCGCCTTTCTGTGTTGCGTAGACGTGTTACATCGTCGACGGTGGCTGTCCCCGGTGCGGGGTCCGTTCGAATACGCGAGGCGGGTATATTGCCTAGATCGTGGAGTCGCTCCTCCCAGGTTGTCGCTATTGCAATACTCATCGATCGCCCCTTCCGAATCTACCTTGATCGCTAGCCGTAGTGATTAGCACAGAATATCCCATTCTAGTATCTCTCTGGACAGGGAAAACAGGGATTTATGGATTTGCACTCACTCTCACTCCGGACTCAGCAAGGGCAGAAAAATGAATCACCTATCTTTCTGCGTTCGATCTTTCTGCCATCAAGCTTGGAGCGGCTGCCTAATAGCATCACCGCATAAGCTAGAACGTTCAGCGCGGCCCGATGGGACCGCGGTTAATCGATTAACTGGTTTGCTAAAAAGAAAAACCCTCTGCATCGCAATCGCGGCTGCAGAGGGTTTTGTTTCAATCGATCGCTGAAGGGCGATCTATCGTTTGGATATTGAAATCCGCCGGTTACTATCGACGATCGCCGCCGGAGCGTTCGCCGCCGCCGGAGCGACCACGGCTTCGACCGCCGCGACCACCGCCACGTCGGAAACCACCGCCGCTGCCGCCACTGCCGCCGGATCCACCGCCGCCACCAGTACGTGGTCCACGTCCGCCGCGATCACCTCCACGGTCACCACCGCGATCTCCGCCTCGTCCACGACCGCCGCCACCACCACCGCTTCGCTCAGGAGCTCGCTCGGTTGTTCGTTCTGGGGCATCACCAAAGCCAATGTCATCGCCGAGATCTTCGTCACCGAAGTCATCTTCTGGCAAATCATCTTCGTCTTCTTGTGTGCTCTCTGCCAACTCGTCTTCAATACCGAGCTCTTCCAAAGCTCGTCGGCGAGATAGCTTAACTCGGTCATGATCGTCGATGTCGATGACGATAACCTTCATGGCATCCCCAACCTTGCACACGGAATCAACCGAGGCAACATAGCCGGAGGAGAGTTCACTGATATGGCAGAGACCATCTTTACCGGGCAGAATTTCGACGAACGCACCGAAGTCTCGAACGCTCGATACGATACCGTCATAGATCTTGCCGATCTGAACCGTTGCTGTGCAAGCTTCAACGCGACCGATCGCAATGCGTGCGGATTCTGCGTCAGCCGATGCAACGGTTACGTTTCCTTCGTCATCCACATCGATGGTTACGCCGGTGTCCTCTTGGATCGCTCGGATGTTCTTTCCGCCAGGACCAATCAATGCACCGATCTTCTCTGGATCGATCTTGGTTCGTAGCAATCGCGGAGCAAAGCGGCTGGTCTCGCTGCGAGGTCGTGGAATGCATGTTAGCATCTTGCGAAGGATTTCGATTCGTGCTTCGCGAGCTTGCTTGAGGGTACCGCGAATGATCTCTTCGCTGATACCGTCGATCTTGAGGTCGAGCTGGATACCGGTGATACCGTTTTGTGTTCCAGCAATCTTAAAGTCCATATCGCCAAAGTGATCTTCATCACCGATGATGTCGGTTAACAGAACGTGTTGATCCTTTTCACGAACCAAGCCGATGCTGATACCTGCGACTGGGTTAGTGATAGGAACGCCTGCTGCCATCAATCCCAAGCAACCACCGCAAACGCTGGCCATCGAGGAGGAGCCGTTGCTCTCCAAGATGTCGCTGATAACGCGGACGGTGTAAGGGAAATCCTCTGGATCAGGAAGAACCGCTTCGAGTGATCTTTCAGCCAACATACCGTGACCGATTTCTCGTCGGCCTGGAGCGCGGATTGGTCGGCACTCACCTACGGAGAAGGATGGGAAGTTGTAATCGAGCATGAACTTCTTGCTGTATTCATCAACGAGACCGTCGACGCGTTGCTCATCCCTTGGGGTTCCCAAGGTGATGGTGATAAAGGCTTGTGTTTCACCTCTTTGGAACAAAGCTGTGCCGTGAGTCCGTGGCAACAGGTCAGTTTCACAATGAATCGGACGCAAACTCTTCGCATCGCGACCATCGCTTCGTCGACCGGAAAGGATAAGATCGCGAACGACTGCATTTTCGAATCGGTGCCATACATGATGGAAGAAATCGACCGAGATCGCTCCTTCGGCTGCTGGGTCAGGCACCAAAGCCGCCAAGGCTTCAACTCTTAACGCGTTGGAAGCATCGTTGCGAGCTTGCTTGCCTTCGATTTGCTTCGCGTCCTTGAACCGATCGTAGTAACCAGCTCGCAGCTTGCCCATAAGTTCGGTCTCATCTGGGGCCACAAACGGCACTTTGACGGGCTGAACCTTGGCGTGGAATTCATTTTGCAATTCGATCACTTGGCGGCAAATGTCGTGAGCAAATTTGATCGCTTCGAGCATCTCTGCTTCTGGCATTTCTTGGGCGAAGCCTTCAATCATGACCACTTCGCGTTGGTTCGCGGAGACGATCATATCGAGTTCGCTTTCCTCAAGCTGCGCATGAGTAGGGAAGGCAATGAGCTTGCCTTCTACTTTACCAACGCGGCAGGATGCAATCGGGCCAGAAAACGGCATCGAACTGACGTATAGAGCAACAGCTGCTCCGTTCATGGCGAGAACGTCTGCATCATTTTGAACGTCGCTGCTCAAAACGATCGCTTGTACTTGTACTTCATCATAGAACCCTTCCGGAAAGAGGGGCCGAATGGGACGGTCGATCAATCGACTGGTTAGCGTTTCCTTGGTTGTTGGTCGACTTTCTCGCTTGAGGAAGCCACCTGGAAACTTACCGGCCGCAGCAAATCGCTCGCGGTAATCGCAGGTCAGGGGGAAAAAATCAGTCCCGGGCCGCGATGGTCCGGTTGTGGTGGCGATAAGAACCACCGTCTCTCCATATTGGCACAAAACGCTCGATGTGGCCTGTTTGGCCAAGGCACCGGTCTCAAACGACAGAACGGATTCACCAATCTGCTTTTCTACACGAATCTTCACAGAACTACTTCCTTCCAAATCTCACGCATCAAACGAACAAGAATGCTCGATGCAAGTAAACAAAAACAATGACTAATTCAACGCCGCGAAGCATATCGCAGCGAAACAAGCTACAACAATCCGCCCAATGGTCCTAGCATCGCAGCGGCACCACACTAAAACATGACTGAACAACCGATTGAAATCGCCGAGCTAAAAGATGGCGAAAATCAACTTTCAACACGAAACAAACACGAACTAGCTCTACTCAACCAATTCGTCTTTCCCAAGGGACCTAGCCAGCAAGCTCCAGAACCAAATCCATTGCCTACCGTCCACCAAAACAAAAGGCTGGTATAAACCAGCCTCTTTAATTCCATTACTTTCTGATTCCTAGCTTACCGATGATCTCGGTATATCGCTGTGGATCATGCTTTCGCACATAATCCAACAAAGATCGACGTCGACTAACCATTCGCAATAGCCCGCGTCGACTCGAGTAATCTGTCGGAGCTCGTCGCATGTGCTCCGTCATTCCGTTAATTCGCTCCGTCAACAAAGCAATTTGTACGTCGGCGGAACCATTGTCCGCGTCAGATTGCTTGAAAGTTCCGATTATTTCTGCTTTTCGTTCTTTGCTAACAGTCATCAATCAACCACAAAACTAAAAGTTACGGCGATCCCAACTACGATCTCGCCTCGGAGTGTCCGAAATTCTTTTTCCAAAACGCGAGATCTTATCCATTTCGACATGATTTGCAATGCCAACAAGCGACATACGGGAAACTTATGACACTTCCCGCCCATGAGCAACCTTAAATCCTCACGAATATCCTCTGGCGATAAAGCCAGAATAACACCAACCAGAAGATGCCGAGCACTCCCAACCCCAGTAAAACGGCCTCCAGATCTGCCATTCTCGAGGCGTCCGCTGAAACCGATTTCGACAAACGCTCCGCAGCGGCTGAGAAAAAAAACCCAAAATGCCGCTTGAACGCGTCGATAACCGGCCCCTCTAACGTCCAAGACAGCACGTAGGCCACGATAGAATTGGCCCCCACGACACGAAAGAAACCTCCCCAGCTCGTGAATCGCCATTCGTCGCACAGAAGACTCAAGGCTGCTAACCACAAAAAACACGTTCCGCCACTCCACAACACCCAACTCGATGTCCAAATCCGTTTCACCACGGGACAAATACCCAACCAATCCAAACCGTAGCCCAACACCATAAATACCACCCCGACCAAAACCATTCCTCCTAATCGCTTGCGACGGTCATCAACATTTTTCAATAATCGCCCCGCCAACAAACCAAGCAACATCGTTCCTAAAGTTGGAACAAAGCTCAACGTGGAGTACCCTCCAGCCGAATGGGAAAACTCAGAGGTTCGTGGAAACAAATTCATCCACCATCGGTCAAAGGCCCAGGCCAGATTCGAGTTCTTGTTAAAGTGAACGAGCAGCCCTTCGCTCCAGTGAGCTCCCCATTCCGATGGCACACCCACCGCAGCATAATCAAACCCCTCGGGTGGCTTCGGATAGGCGATAAAGGCTCCCCAATAACCGCCCAAAACCACCAGCAAAACAACGACGACCGCTCGAGTCGACCAACCTGATACCAAATACAAAAACCAATACCCTAGACCTATCTGTGTCAAAGTATCATCAAAGGTAAAGTTAGTTTGAGGCTTCCCCAGGCTTCGAAGAAATATACCTAGCAGTACTAGAATTACACTTCGCCCTAACGCATGCACCAACATTTGCCCTTTGGTCTGCCCTCTGGAACTTCTCGCTGCCACCGAAAAAACCAAAGACACTCCCACAAGAAACGTAAAGCTGGGCTGAATCATGTCGTGAAGAGAACAACCCACCCACTCCACGTGCGTTGTGTGAAACCGAATCCATTCAGCTATTTTGCCCGCTGTGTCGTCCCGATCAAAAACATCTCGTAACTTATACAGATGCAACACCTCAGCCAACATTAAGAACATCACCATACCACGATATATGTCGATGCTCGGCAATCGAAAATTGGTCGGCTTGTCGGCAATATTCGCAATCGACGAGCTCGAATCTCCTAAGACCCGAGAAGAGCTCTCCTCGACTAGCTTGTGACCAAAGTCTGACACAGTACGAACCCTCCTAAATACTTAACGAGGACTTGCGATCCTCCAATTTCTTATCTCCACAAGATAACGGACAATAAATTCGAAAGTCACCCCTCCGAATACGGATTGACTATAATCGACCGCAGTAATCCAAATCGTCCCTTGCTCCCTTGAAGATAATGAAACTCATCGACCGGTTGCCCCAAGCCGCAATTCTCGTTTTGCTCGCGCTGGTATCTGACGCATTTTGCGACTCTCCTCTACCTAAAAAATTTGGCCATACGTTCGAAGAATTGCGAAACGAAGCCAACATCAAACTATCAAACGATCCCAAGTTTGGTCGCGAACAGTTGATTTCTGAATACAAGCTTACCTTTAATGAGAAAGGGGCCTGCGAAGAATCCGCGCGCGAAGTCTGGGTAAGCCGACTCAAAGATACAGGTGACCAAGGCACGATCCAACGGAGCTACTCTCCCTGGTACCAAAATCAACCAAGTTACTCGGCGAGGGTCTTTGATCGCAATGGAAAGTCCTACGATGTAAAAGAAGAAGACATCATCGTTTCATCGATCCAATCAGCAGACAGAACAGTACTGTCTGACGACATGCTTCTACAAGCCGTCTTGCCTGGATTACAAGAGGGCGGAATTGTGGAGGATCTTACGATTACGTCAGAGCGAAGTCCTTTCTTCAAATCCGGCACCTTAAAGAGCTATCTGCTAGACACGCTTGTCCCGACACATTACTTGCTTATCGAAATTGAAGCGCCCGAAAATCTGCCACTCAAGATAGGAATACTCGGATCTGAATTTCCTATCCAAAAGGACACACGAGACGGCAAACAATATTGGAAGATCGAGATTCAAAAACCGAGGCTCGTAGATGCTTCTAAAATCGAAGGCACGACTCCCGCCAATCAACACCAGTTGTCGTCACTCGTTATCACCACCGGTCAATCCTGGAATAATATTGCTTCAGAATACTCGCAGATTATTGACCAGAAACTTCAAGATACCGATTTTGAATCCATTCTCTCCGAGATCGAAATTGACAGGTCCGCACCGAAGCAAGCGCAAATAGAAAAATGTAAGCAGTGGATACAGAATAACATTCGCTATACGAGCGTTGCGCTCGGCAGCGCCTCAATCATACCCGTTAAGCCACTGCAAGTACTGACGAAGCGATTTGGAGATTGTAAAGATCAATCATCGCTCTTAGTTGGAATGTTGCGTGCGTTAAGCATTGAGGCTTACGTTGTACTCGCCAATTCAAGCACTTACCGCGTCCCTTACGAAGCATTTCCAGCACTCAACTCCTTTGATCACGCGATTGTCGTGGCGATGTGCGACGATCGCGAAGTCTGGATCGATTGCACTTTTCCCGGTTCAAACGCACTTGCGGTCCCGGAGTATCTCCAAGGGAAAAATGTATTGATCGCATCACCCAAAACACAAGGCCTGTCGCGAATTCCAGCATCACCCAAAGAAACGAATCGTTACATTGAAGAGCGAATTCTGCGTATCTCCGACGACCATAGTACGCACTCAATGGAAGTTAGCTTAAAGTCGTCAGGATTCTTCGCCGCACAAGCTCGAAACGAAGCGTTGAGTTTTGATAAAGCATACCGAGAACAAGATCGCACAGAACAGTACCGCAGCGTGGGCGGCAATCCAGAATACAAAATTGAATCCGAAGACGACCCTTGGAATGATAGTGCGACGGAATTCACTTCAACAACGAAAGCTACGGGACTCCCCTTTACGATCGTCAATCAATCGCAAAGACGAATCATCCTCTCGATGCTGAGACTCTTCGATCACCTCCCTGAGGCCTATCTCATGGTTGGGGATGAATCAGACGCTAAAGTCGAACGCAAAAATCCAGCACCTATTCTTGTCCCGTTTTCGTATCGCCGATCTACGTTAATTCCGCCCGCCCCAGGTATTAATTTTCTTGTTAATGATGATCGAATCGAAGAGAAAATCGGTCCTGTTAGCATTCTAAAATCAATAGAAAGACGTTCCAATGGAGATCTATTGGTAGACTACGAACTGGCCTGCGATGCAGGCGAGTTATCCGTAGCGAACCTCGAACAACTCGCAAAGATAATTAAAGAACTGGAGACAGCCGCCAACCGCTGGATGGCTGTCATCACCTTGGAAATCGGCTCCGACTCTGAAGCCTCAAACCTCACAGCCAACCAGTTAATCGAATTAAGAGACGAGTGGAAACGCAATGATTCGGATGAAACGCTATCTAAATACATCAATTCACTATTCGATTGCGGACTGGTTGACGAGGCACGATTGATATTAGAAGAATCGGCTCGAAAAACTCCCGATCGCGTCCTCATTTTTAATCTTCTTGGACAATCGTATATCATTGATCATTTGGGTAGAGAGTTCGAACTGTGTTGCGAGTTGACTCGCGCCGAGGAAGCATTTCGCAAGGCAATCACACTTGATCCCCAAAATCGTATCGCGAATCACTATTTGGCAAACTGCCTCGCCCGAGATGCTGACGGCACCCTAGGAACAACCGCAGAACGCGAAAAAGAATGCTTAGAAATAATCAATAGATACCACGCACAATCGGACTTGTCGGATGGCATGTTTCGGATAGCAGCTTGGCTCCACATTAAACAAAACGATTTCCAATCAGCCAAAGAACTCTTCAAGAAATACAATCGAGAGATTGAGGAGCAAAGCGCGCTACTCGTCGAATGGAGCCTCCAAGAAAACTGGAACGAAATCAGCACCATGCGAGATCGTCTTGCCGACGACCCACAAAGTGTAAAAGCTGCTTTTGATGGGGCGAGACAATATCTATTTGATCTACGCCAGTACAAAGCTGGCGGCAAACTCTATGAACTGGAAACGCCGAACGATGCCGGACAAAGAAGGCTTGCTAACTCTGTGTCGAATTTACGTGTTTCAACGCTACCTAGCGGAACCCCAACCTCCCCTAAAGAAGTCGCGTTGGAAGTCATCTATCGTGTGCTACGGATGGGAATTAACAAAAACGATTGGACTAGCTTTACCCTGAATCCGACGGAACCAGACCAATCCGTAGAGATACTGGACTCCCTCCTAGCCGTTCACCGAACCAAGATTCGGCTACATGGCCTAAACAAAGGTCGCATCTTTGATTCATTGGAACCGCAAACGAAAGTAGAAGGATCCGAGGAGATAGGTTTCCGATGCGAGACGAAGATTACTGGAATACCAATAGTTTTTTACGTGGTAAAAACCGAAGATCAATACAAACTTCTTTTGCGAGGTAAACAGCTTCGATCCCTTGTGAACCAAGCACGCAAATTGTCAAAAAATGGCAACAATGCGGGAGCAGTAAAGTGGATCGAGTGGATCATGAAAGAGATTCCAGACGGCAATGTTCTATATCCAGAATCCTTTTCTCCTGCGAAAGCCATCTGGAATTCATCGCGAACCAAGTCTCCGGAACTCGTGGATCGTGTCCTCAAGGTACTCGATGCAAATGCGGCCCCCGAAGATTTCATGAAAGAGTTTAAGGAATGGATAGCGGCCGAAAAGTCTAGCACCAAAAAGACCTATTACCATCGAGCCTTACTCGAAAACCTTTACGAGTTGGATAGATCGCTTTTCGCCCAAGAAGCCGAAGAGTTTCTGCAAGAAAAAGATGGCTACATCGGCTACAAATCCAATCTTATAAAATTGTACATGGAGAATGAACAACTGGATATTGCGAGCGATCGTCTGAACGCTTGGAACCAAGAACTCCCCTCCGCGATGGTCGCCCAATTTGAAGCAAAAATCTTGATTCAGCAAGGAAAGAAGACAGAGGCAATCGAGGCTCTCAAGAAAGCAGCTTTTCTTTACGGAAATGAGGTATTATGGAATTCGCTTCTTTGGACTGCACTGTTCACGGATCACCCCATCGAGGAACTATGGAATGAGTCTAAAGACCGATTCGATCCGAAAACCGTTTCTGCTGCGACGCTTCATACTCTCGCCTGCGTCAAAGCTCAAACGGGGGCAATCTCGGATGCAATCGAAGATCTAGAATCCGTGGTCAATCAACAAGGAAACGTTATCAAAAGTGCCGACTGGCTAGTTATTGGCATGATCGCAGAACAATGTGATTTATTTGATTCAGCAAGGAAAGCATACGAACGTGTTGAACTGCAAAAAGAAGTTGACTCCGCCTACGAACTCGCTCAACTCCGTTTAAAAATGCTCCCCTAAGACACCCTCCGTAAAGTGCAGTTACAATAAGCGGTTGCTCCCGATTAAAGCAACGAGCCCCAGCATGGCATCCTCTCACTGTCTCGAATAACACCATGTCACTCTATCGAATTACCTTTTGTTTGATCGCAACTCTTACGAGCACTGTCAGCTTTACTTCTGCTCAAGAAAAACGAATCAAAGATTTCCCCACTCGGACCTACGAGTATGAATCGAAACCAGCAGGGGATGAATTCGCCGTTTTTAATCCTGCGAAAGCCCCTCAAACAAGTGGCTTGATTCTAAAAAAAGGGGATCGACTCGCCATCATTGGCGATTCGATTACCGAACAGAAGATGTATTCCCGAATCATAGAAAACTATCTCACAGCATGCGTGCCCGATCTTGAGATCACCGTTCGTCAATATGGATGGAGCGGTGAAACCGCTGCGGGTTTTCTACGGCGCATGGACAAAGACTGTTTAACCTTTGATCCAACCGTCGCTACTATCTGCTACGGCATGAACGATGCCAAGTACCGCCCTTTTGATGTTACCAACGGCAATTGGTACCGAGATAACTACTCCGCGATTGTCGACCGGTTCCAGGCAAACAATGTACGTGTCATCGTTGGATCGCCCGGTTGCTCGGGCAAAATCGCGAGTTGGGTCAACCCAAAAAGCGGAACGCTTCAAGAACACAATCTAAATCTTTGCGCTTTGCGAGACATAGCACTGGAGATCGCCATACAAGAAAAATCTCCGTTTGCCGATATCTTTTGGCCGATGTATGAACAACAAATCACTGCGCCTAAGAGATTCAATAAATCCGCCGATGAGTATGCCGTCGCAGGTAAAGATGGAATTCACCCAGGATGGGCAGGGCAAGTTATCATGGCCTTCGCATTTCTCAAAGCCATGGGGCTCGATGGCAACCTCGGGACGATTCATGTCGACATGAAAAAAAGCTCCGCGTCAGCAGAAGGAAAACATGAAATCAAAGCGTATTCGGACGGCGTTGTTACTGTTGTCAGCTCTCAGTACCCCTACTGTGCCACCGGACCAATCGATGACGACAACTCGATTCGATCTGGCATGTCATTGATACCGTTTAGCGAATCTCTCAATCGATTCTTTTTAAAGGTCGCTGGTACCGATGGCAAACAAGTTCGCGTGACATGGGGTGAGTCATCTCAAGTGTTTTCAAGCGAAGAAGCGGCTCAAGGGATTCGACTTGCAGATCGCTTCGAGAAGAATCCATTCAGCCCTTACTTCGATAAGCTTGATGCCGCCGTGTTAGCCAAACAGACCTATGAAACCAAGCAGGTGAAGCAGATCTTTCATGGTGAAGCGGGCAAGAGAGACTTTAAAAAAGCCGTTGAAGATACCGAAGCCGAACGCAAGCCGCTGGCTGATGCGATTCGACAGGCGATAGTTCCAGTGGAACACCAAATCAAGATTGAGCTGATCGATCGATGATAACCACCCTCGCAATGCAGCCAATCGTTTAAATGTCAGTTTCGCTATTTCGTTTTCGCTTGGAGCCAAAGCCAATCGCGATCCGCTTTGGAAAACTCGAGTTGTAATTCGTCGAATACCGCTCCACCGGGGAATGGGTCGCCCGGCAAATCAGGGTCTTCGCCTTCGATTCGGACGGCTAACGATGGTGCCCAATTTGCTGCGATCTGAACACTGAACGTGATTGGCAACCCCTGATAAAGATCAAATCCGCCATAGTGCATATTCGCCCGTTCTAAAATTTGCAACGGAAGTGTTTCGTTAGTCTTCCATTGCAACAATACCGGGTGATTAGCATCAGATTCGATCGGGAGCTGAATGCTCTCATCCTTAGAAAGCGTGTTGTTAGATTGGAGCATTTCATCCGAATGAAATTTGCTCTCGTTGGCTTGAATCTCCCGCCAAAGATGTTCAGAACCGTCGCTAATACGAAATCCCCATCGTTCGATACTGTCGTTAACTGTTGTGTTGGCTAGTCGCATGCCGATTTCATCTGGTCTGTTTG
>JBKDKR010000106.1:0-3021 GCA_046344995.1 Pirellula sp. | reverse complement strand
CGAGGGGAGGGCATTCCCCCAGGACTCGATCCTCATCTCGGTCGTCATGCCCTGTCTCAACGAATCCCGTACCTTAGCCGCGTGCATCAACGAAGCCCGCGCGGGCTGCGAAGCCGCCCTCATCAGCCGCAGTGCGCTAGCACACAGTCCCCTCAACTACGAAATCCTCATCGCTGACAACGGCAGTACCGACGGCTCTCAAGAAATCGCCATCGCCAACGGCGCACGTGTCATATCTGTCGAGCAAAGAGGATATGGAGCCGCATTGCTTGGCGGCTTTGCTGCCGCGCAAGGCAAATACATCGTCATGGGGGACAGCGACAGCAGTTATGATTTTAGCGACATACCCAAACTAATTGCGAAGCTCGAAGAAGGCAACGATCTCGTAGTAGGCAATCGTTTCGCTGGGGGCATCCAACCGGGTGCCATGCCGTGGCATCACCGTTATATTGGCAATCCGATTTTGAGTGGTCTTGGCAGGTTGCTCTATCGAACACCATGTCGTGATTGGCAATGTGGCTTGCGAGCGTTTGATCGCGAAAAGATGGTTGCCTTGCAACTGCAAAGCACCGGCATGGAGTTCGCGAGCGAGATGGTACTAAAAAGCTCTCGAAACCGCCTTAGTATTTCGGAAATACCAATCATTTTGCGGCGTGACGCTAAGGACCGAGAACCTCATCTTCGTAGCGTACGCGATGGCATTAGGCATTTGTTTGTGCTATTTGGTTCGTTTCTTAATGTTAACGTCAAAGTAAAGAGGTGAATTGTGATTCGAAAATCAGGGTTCTATTTAGTGATTTGCTTGTTCTCAACCCTATCGTTGTCGCTAGACTCTCGGGCGGATGTCCAACAAATCACACTTGCGGAAGTACGCATTAAGGTGAAAGATAAGGTATATGTACTAGCTGCACCACTCCAGATGACAAGATACACATTAGCAGACGGACGAGAAGGGTGTAACGGTGAAAAATATGGTTATGATATATACAATGCTCCACCGCAATGGCCGATCGATGGCCTCCCAGAATCCCTCAACGAGGATTATTGGGACTGGGTATACGAAGGTTATGAAGGAGGTGGCAATCCAGATTGGAGTAAGAATTGCCATGCGTATGCATTTAACCTGAACGACTGGCCCCACGACTCCGCCAATCTAAAAAGCGGCGGCGGGGTTCAATGTTGGATAGATGACATGTCAAATGCAACGATCGCGGACAATACAATTCACACTATAAAAATCACTGTTGAAAACTGCCCCATGTCAATAGGCAAAAGAATAACGTATTACGCGGAAAAGTTTCAGGAAAGCGCTGTTTACCATAAATCGTCCAGTTGCTTTGGGCAACAACTCTTCACATCTGTTGGGAATGGCCCCAGGAGTGGGATGGCTCTAATTCCACATCGTGAAAACAACTGAATGTTGATCTAACGATGCCTTCTTTCGATGTAGAAAGCAAAGAGGATTTCCAGTGAGTCTTAAATCCATAACATTCATAGTCGCGACTGCAGTTTTGATGATCACGTATATTGCTCTGATCAATATTCGCGAAAAGAAAGATCCACCGAAGATTCGTGATTTGAGTAACGGCGCTATCGTGCAACGACAAAGAATCGACCGTTCAATAGAACTCACTAAGCAACTGACCATCGAAGAGACTATTGCCAATCTCAGTGAAAGCAACGAATCTTACATGCTTGCGGATTTCGCTACGGTTTCCTCATCCGCCAAGGGGGATATTTTTATTAATAGCATGCGAGGCGACCGTAGAGTCTGCAAGATCTTTGAGCACTTACTAACTCTCCCGCAGAAGGAAGCAGCATTGAAAGCTGAAAGCATTTTTGACAATCAACTTCCAATCTTTGTTGAAGAATGGCGTAAATTTGCTAGAGAAGGCGGGCTCCCGAATACGGGCCCCCATCATCATGCATTATCGGCAGGCCTATTTCTCTGTAGTTACTTCAGTTCGACTGATGCGTTGAAATCGAGAATTCGAGAATGGAACGAGGCAGTCGGAGTGCCGGAGATTGCACGGGCCAATGGTGCGAAACTCTTTATGCCAACAAGGATAATTAATCGTTTGTTTCTTTTGAACCTACTGGTCATTTCTGGGGAGCGACAAAGGCGATCCACAGCCAGTCTCAATCGAGACCTTAATTCGATATGTAGGAAAATTTCGGGAGGAGGCCCTCCTTTTCTACAAGTTATTCAAATGAGATTGTATAGCCATCAGGCCGAAACTACGGATACTGACTTTACTTATAGGACGAGAGGCGTTCCAGCCTCAGGCACGAAGATTGTCTGCGAAATTCCGGGTTTTGACTCCAATCATGCTGCGCTTATGTTCCTCAATTCAGACGAGGAATGGAGCGTATTTCTTGCAACGATTGAAGCTTGGCTGGAACGTTAAGCGATGGTTTATACAGACAAATAGGCGGATCAAGTTCTATTTCAAATCTGAGCGGAAGTTTCGTATGGCTCAGCAGCTTCAAGGCATATCTTTCATGTGTCGAGGTTTGTTTTCTCAACATGTCTTCGTTGGAATAAGGACGTCACATAATGTGACATCCTTGATTTGGTGCGCTTTTTCAGCCAATCAATCGGAGTGAGTCTCTTTGCAGCGATCAGTGGTTCTGAGTTATATCATGAAGGATAATCGGCTAGCCATTGTAATTTTGTCGATCCATTCCGCCCTCATTGCAATGCTTGCGTCGTGGAACAGTGTTACCTTCGACGAGACTGGGCACATTGCTGCTGGACTGGTACATTGGAAATTCTCAGATTTTTCTTTGTTCGCAGTTAACCCACCTTTAGTTCGGCTAATGGCGATGCTGCCAGCGATGCCGATTGTGGGGGATCACGAAATCGGACCCTACAGTGCCGTGAGCGCCAATGGTAACCATTGGTAGCTTCATGATCGCTGGGCGGTAGGCTTTGGGGTTTTCATTCCCCGGCCTTAAGGAGCCTATTCGTGGCGCGAACCCCTGACCCAAATCAAATGCAACACTGGCAAGGCATTCTGG
>JBKDKR010000105.1:0-126081 GCA_046344995.1 Pirellula sp. | reverse complement strand
GGTTGAGGCCGTGGCCGTCCAGGCAGCGACAGCGGTCGAATTGGCGGTCGCGCCTGCTGAGATGTTAACCACATCAGCGCCGTTACCGAGGTCGGTGATCGTGTCGGTACCAGAAGCCACCGTGAAAGTATCGTCGCCAGCACCACCGGTCAGCGAATCGTTGCCAGCGCCTCCGACGAGGGTGTCTGCATTCGTGCCACCGGTCAGTACGTCAGCGTTCGCGGAGCCAGTGAGTGTGACCGCGGTCGCATTGCCGCTGTTGGTAATCGTCCAACCCGACGCACCTGTCGCTGCGCTGACGTTGATGCTAAAACCGCTCGCTGTAACCGACGCGGTGCCCGCGTTGCTCGTCGATGCCGTTGCCGTCCATGCGGCAGCAACAGTCGCATTGGCCGTTGCACCAGCAGAGATGTTGACGATATCGAACCCGTCTCCGAGATCGGTGATCGTATCGGTTCCCAAGTCGATATTGAACGTATCATCACCTGCACCGCCCGTGAACGTATCATTGCCGCCGAGACCGCGGAGCGTATTGCCGTTGGCATCACCCGTCAGTGTGTCATTGAAGGCCGAGCCCCTAAGGTTTTCAAACTGCTGCAATGTATCAGTTCCGGAACCCACCGTAGCCTGAGAGGAGGTGGTTGCGAGACTGACCGTAACGGCCGAGGTCGCATTTCCATAACTGACGGTGTCCGTTCCCGTTCCACCGTTCAGATTGTCGTTTCCACTGGATGCATAGACGAGGTCATCACCCCCACTGGCATCAACGGATGTTTCCGTGACGCCATTGTCTGTAAACAAGTCAATGCCTGCCGTCAGAGTTAGTGCTTCGGCAACGTCCGAGACAGTCACCGCAAAGACCTTGTCAAAGAAGGCGCCGGCTGTGTCGGTGACACGAATCGTAACATTGTGACTGGTCGCGGTTTCGTAATCGAGCAACGTACTGTTGGCTACCGTGACTTGACCGGTGGAGGAGTTGATCGCGAAGCGACCACCGGCGCTATCGGTCAGCGACCATGTGCGAGTATCTCCCGAGTCAATATCGGTACCGGTCACCGTGGCAACCGCGTTACCGTTGGCTGAGTTCTCTGCAATCGTTAGTGTGCCGGTGATGTCGCTCGGAGTGTCATTAGCTCCCTGGATCGTCACGGTAATTTGCGTGGTACTGGTGAGGCCCAGCGTATCGCGCATCGTGTAGGTGAACGTGTCGGACAGCGTATTTCCGCTGGTACGCAATGCTTGTACGGTGGCGTTGTTATTGTCGACGGTGTAGGTAAATGCACCAGTCGAGCTGATGTTGATCGTACCGTAAGTTCCCGTCACATTGGAACCCACGTTGGTCGACGCGCTACCGACCACACCCGCCGCGACGCCGGAAACCACCTTCGTATCACCTGAATCAGCGTCGGTGTCGTTGGTCAAAACATTGCCCGTGGGGTTGGTGCCGGCCGTACCATTATTGGCACCACCTGCTTCGACCGCTGTTGCCGTATCGACAACCGCCGTCGGGGCGGTATTGATATCGTAAGAAATTTGGAAGTTATCGACGAACAGATAAAAGGAACCTGCAGCTGCCGTACTGACATCGAATCGGACTCGAGTTCCACTGGAGATGTAGGAAGATATGTCGTAGGACTTGCTGCTTGCCGTCGTATTCAGGGTCCTCGAAAAAGTATCCAGCGTAACCCAGGTCACTCCATCGCTTGAGACATCGACCGTGATACTCGATGCCGATGCGTTGCTATCGAGTGTGTTGTCATAGTTGAAGCTCAAGGTTGCTGAGTGGGCACCCGTGAGGTTCGCTTGGCGGGATATCAGATCGGCTGCGTTGGCTGCTTGCATTCGCAACTGGCCGCCGGTGATCAGGATATTTCCAGTGGTCGCACCACTTCCACCTTCATCAGTCTCGCTCCATTCTGCGTTCCAACTGTTGGTACCATTATTGTTGGTATACGCCGCCGAGGTAAAATCATCTCGGACGGTATAGGTTAACAGCAGATGCTCCCAAGTTTCTCCGTTGATTTCTGATACGGTTAGACTGTCGAGAGTCTGGCCGACCCGATATTCGAGATCCCAATCTCCACCCAGCGATGATGCCCCGGTTGCATCTGTACTCGCGGCAATGTCTACATCCAAAAGGCTCGCCAATCTGTCGACAAAGGTAGAACTCGCCGACCCCTCTGCAATCGAACAACCGTATAGGAACATATCCGCGTCGACACCGAGACTTGAACGCCACGTTTCAAGTTGCGTCGTGTACTGCTCCAGGCTTCCCGCCGTCAACGTCACATTGCCTAACTGTAAGCCACCGGCAAAACCGTGCGACGCGATGTGAACGGCATCGTAACGGATGTCTGTATGATTCAGGTAATCGGTCACCAACTGGACCCCGTCGACCGTCTGATCCACAAACAGCACATCCAGAAATCGCCCCGGTGCCGAGTACAATCCCCAGGCAGACAATAGTTGCTGATAATCCGGCAGGTTAGAATCGATTACGACCAGCTCTTGGGTCGTCGCGCCGATTGTTCCAGTGAGGATCACGTTGTCTGTCGTTTGCGAAGAGGCGATCGATGTGTCGTTGATCCCAACGCCTTCAAAGTCTCGAACGACAAGGCCTCGAATCAAGCTGCCTTCAGCCCCCTGCCCCAGTGTCAGCCCGCTGGCACTGAGATTGTTTCCATCCAAAACGATGGGAAGAAAGCTGTCCGCGACATAGCCTGCCTGGGTCGTTCCATCGATCGTGATTTGGTCGGTGATCGTCGGTAAAGCCGACAACACATTGATGATTTGGGTTCCACTGCCTGTGGTGATATTGAATGTAATCGTATCATTTCCGGCTAACGCATTGGCATCCAGAATAGCTTGACGTAGCGATCCTGCGCCGCTGTCATTGGTGTTGGTTACCACAAACGTTGCCATCAATCCGCCCCACTCGGCCTGCAGACTTTGGCTCGCAATAATCGTTGTCTCTAAGTCGCCGTCGGCATATTCAAGTTCCCAATCTCCTCCTAAACCAGCCCAACCTGTCGCATTCGTACTAGCTGCGACGTCTGCTGATGTGTAGTCACCTATCAATTCTAGAATCGATACGCCAACCGGGGTCCGCGCCAGCTCGCACGCATAAAACAGGATATCGCCTTCGGCTGCCAACAATCCGCTCCATGCACTAAACTCAGATTGCCTAGCTACCACCTCAGCATAATCATACCAAGTACTGCCAAGCTTGAACGCGCGGTCCGTGCCGTGTCCTAAAAAGTGTATCGCGTCAATCGGGGCTGATAAAGTCGACAATTGTGAGTTGATTTGATCCAAGCCATCCACATCCGCTTGAATGCGGAATACCAGCGTTTGGATCCCTTTGCCTTCGCGATTGCTTAGATCGTTTAACAACGATTCATAGTCGTCCAAGCCCTCATCCACAAAAACCACTTCGAAACGATCGATCGAATCCCGCAAGCCAACCGTCGGCGTTAATAGAACTTGAGAGTCCACCCGACCAATCTGGTAATCCTGCACCCATGCATGCTGAGTAAAGCTCTCGTCGATCGTACGGGTCAACTCTATAGAATCCGAAAGGGCCGTCGCTGATAGCTCATTCACCAAATGAGACAGTTCTTGATGGTCCTGACTCATTTCATCGACGGTGTTCAAATTGAACAGGATCGCCCCATCCGTGCTCAGAGATTCCTGCAATCGGTTCAGGTCATCGTGAAAATCGGCGATGCTGATGGTGTCAACCCGCTCACTACCAAGCGTTAACCCGCCCGAATCACTTTCAAAGAATAATGAATTTGTATCGAGTTGATCGTAATCCGACAACGACGACTCGATCTGAGCTAATCCACTTTCTAGCCGATTAACAACGAAAACGTCATAGTCGACTTCCGTGTTCCCTTCGATAGCCTCAAGGGAACCCAAAACATCATAGGTCGAAACGCCCCCCTCTTGGTTTGGGATCAGCTCACGCCGAGTTCGCTCATCCTGCGTCAGCGTGTTATCACGGTGCGATCCTTCTTGACCCTGAGGTTCCTCATTTGTGCTTAGGCTATCGCCCCCGTTCTCTACCCAGGCTAATTCGTTCGCTTGACCAAAGAATGCTATAGCCTCTTCAATCATCTCGGGGGTGAAACTCGACTCGGCTGGAACGCCTTGTTCACCCTCTATCATCACCAGAGGTGTTGCACTATAGAGGATTCGGTCCTCCAACAAAATGCCGTCCACCTCTTTGGGATCCAACGGAGGCGTAAGTCGAAATAATCGATCGAACAATGCCTCGATTCGATGCAAAAAGGACCCCCCCGAATCTGCGTCTGGGGCAGACGGTTTTCTTTTGTCCGAGATGGGAACTTTGGTCATGGATGATTCCGTACATTCAGTAAGCGCTTACAATGCACGTAACGGCAATAACATCAATGTCGGATTAAAAATTAGGAAAGACAAACTTTGTCTTTGAGGGAAATCGTGGTGAATAGGTATTTTTTGCCGAATTTAACGACTGGCATTAATTTAGGGATCGCTTCGGCTACATTCGTAAGAGCGAGAATGGATTGAGTCCGTTTTCGTTAGGGATCTCGTATTTCGCAACAATTCGAATTTTGAAGCCGTAACCTAAATCTCTGCTTGCTGTAGTGAAATCCACTGTCTGGTGCCCCAGTTAGTCCCTTCCGAACATGCTGAATTCTTATACGTTCCACGATTTCACTCAGTACTCTGGCTAACTGGGATAAAAGCCATTGCTCAAAACCGGTTGCTGCTTCAAACTTCGTGTTCCATCCTTGTTGATAAGTCATACCAGCGGAGCAATTTACCTTGAGAATACTTCTTGCGAACGACGATGGCATTTATGCTCCAGGTTTGCGTACGCTCAGAGGAGCATTGAAAGAACTCGGCGACGTATTACTGGTTGCACCGGCTACGGAGCAAAGCGGAGTCGGTCACTCCATAACCTACCTTACCCCATTGACATGCAAAGAGATCTTTGAAGGAGATCAATTTCTCGGGTGGGCCGTTGACGGCGCTCCTGCAGACTGTGTCAAGCTGGGTGTTAGCGAACTCGCAAACGGACCTGTTGATCTCATAATCAGCGGGATCAATAGCGGACTCAACGCAGGAATAAATGTCCTGTATTCGGGAACCGTCGCTGCTGCCATTGAAGGAGCATTTTTCCGCATACCAAGTATTGCGATCTCTCTTGAGGAAGATCCACATGCAGACTTCCAATCAGCAGCGGAGCTTTCTCTGATACTTATAAAACAGATTCTCCGCAATCAACTCGAACAACAGAATCTCTTCAACATAAACATTCCTACAGCAGCTACACAACAATTCCGCAAGGGGTTAACTCCGGAAGTACGATGTGTACCAATGGGGGTCGAAAGATACGGCGATCACTACATCAAGCGGAAAGATCCCAAGGGTAGAAATTACTACTGGTCTACCAACGATCCACCGCCGAAACCAACTGATAACGATACAGATCTTACCTCTTTGTCAAAGGGATTCGTTACCGTTACTCCTCTTCAATTCGACATGACAAAACACCCGTTATTGGAGAACATGCAAAACTGGAATCTGAATTTATAGCACCTGACAACACGGTAGAGATGGTTTAAGCATGTCAGAACATAACATAAACAACACAAGATTTCTCGAAACGAAACGAGTCGCCTTGGTAGGCAAACTCGGCGCGTTTTCAAAAAAAGAAGCCTTCCAAATGCTTCGCGAATTCGGCGCTGAACCGATGGACCGGATATCAGATGATATCGACTGTATTGTAATCGGAGCGGACGAACTACCTAGCGAAGACATTTCACGGTTTCTTGACAATACTATTCGTCGAAGACTTCGTGAAGGAATCACGTTTATCATTCATGAAAACGAACTTCTGCTAAAACTCGGCGTTGCTGAAGAAGCTCCAAAACAACAATATACGCCAGCCATGATGGCTGAAGTCATCGGCACTCCGGTTCGAAATATTCGCCGCTGGCACAGAATGGGCCTTTTACAAAGTACACGTGTTGTTCGAAAACTCCCCTACTTTGACTTCGAACAGATGCAAAATGCGAGACAAATCTCTTCTTGGATTACCAAAGGAGCTCGGCCCTCTGATATCGTAAAACAGTTGTCTCATTTCAAACCTTGGGTAGAGAAACGCTCCTTGCTTGATTTGGACTTGGTTGTTGATGGAAGACGGCTTCTATTGAGACAAGGAGATAAACTTCTCGGCGCTCATGGCCAGCTTCATCTTGATTTTGACACTAATCAAACTGTACCAGTTTCCGACGACTCACTGCCTATCGTACTTGCAGCGCAACCAGCCTCTCTTTGTGAAAATGACCTAATCTCAGAGATCGGAACGCCGCCGAATGATCTCCATGGATGGACACGAGATGAATTGCTAAGGTCCGCAGAAGAACTAGAAGACTCCGGGCAACTTGAACAGGCGATTGAATGGTATCGCGTGATTCTAGCCAGATACGGAAGCCATCCAGAGATTTGCTTTCAACTAGCGGAACTACTGTATCGAATTGGTGATGTCTCAGCAGCTCGGGAACGTTACTATAACGTAATCGAACTTGACGAAGATTTCATCGAGGCACGTGCTAACCTCGGATGCGTTCTAGCTGAAACCGGACAAATGGAATTGGCTATCGCCGCCTTTGAAGGTGCCTTAACTCGCGACGATCGATATCCAGATCTACATTATCACATAGCCAGATGCTTGGATGAAATCGGCGAAACAAATAAGGCCGCCCCACATTGGTTAAGGTTCATTCAGTTAGCACCGCAAAGCCCGTGGGCAGAAGAAGCCTTAGATCGACTCGGAACCCTTTAAATCATCATGGTTAAATGCGAAGTGAGTTGCTCAAATTCATATGTTTTCGCCCTTTCACATTCTGAGGAACCCCTTTCCCAGTACTCACGGGCTTAACTACTAAGCTTGAGTTCAACTTCAATGATATTAACCTTCGAACAGTTTTTCACCTCTCGACAATTGCGAGGTGATTTCATCCAAGCCATCCACATCCGCTTGAATCCGGAATACCAGCGTTTGGATCCCTTCGCCTTCGCGATTGCTTAGATCGTTCAACAACGATTCATAGTCGTCCAAGCCCTCATCCACAAAAACCACTTCGAAACGATCGATCGAATCCCGCAAGCCAACCGTCGGCGTTAATAGAACTTGAGAGTCCACCCGACCAATCTGTCAATCCTGCACCCATTCATGCTGAGCAAAGCTCTCGTCGATCTTACGGGTCAACTCTATAGAATCCGGAAGGGTCGTCGCTGATATCTCATTAACCAAATGAGACAGTTAAAGAATGCTAGGGCCTCTTCAATCATCTCGGGGGTGAAACTCGACTCGGCTGGAACGCCTTGTTCACCTTCTATCATCACGAGAGGTGTTGCACTATAGTGGATTCGATCCTCCCACAAAATGCCGTCTACCTCTTTGGGATCCAACGGAGGGGTAAGACGAAAAAATCGATCGAACAATGCCTCGATTCTCTGCAAAAACGGCTTTCTGGGAGAATGGTCTGGGGCAGACACTCTATTCTGTTCAACTTTGGGACCACTCGACATATCAACTTCCGTATGATCTGCAGATTCTCTCTGGGGTCGTAACAGCAGTTAATGGGTCGATAAGTTAACAAACCAGATTCAAAAGTTTTATCAGTAAGCAAAAGTTGTCCGTTTAGGGGACAGCTGTCGATTCTCATGACTGAGAGTCACGTTTCGGATATGACATTTTCATGAGGGTTGACGATTGTTCCAATAGTTCCGACCTAGGCTCGAGATACTAAGGGAAGATGAGCCTTCAAATCGTTGCGAAAGAAAATCGATATAGCGACAAGAAAATCGATAGACAACACTCTAAAAAAAGAACAATGACAATGCAGACTGATGTTCAGTCTATTGCCTGACCACCAACCACAATGCTTGAGTCCCTTTATCGCCATGACCAAGACTTTTAAGCTGTTCGTAGAGCCGTTTTGCCAAACTAACCCCCGGGAGATCAATGTTCATCCTGACCGCTTCTTCTAGCACAATCTCCAAGTCTTTAACAAAGTGATTTACGAAAAAGCCAGGTGAATAGTCTTCCTTTAGTATCCTGGGTGCCAAATTGCTTAGCGACCAGCTACCAGCCGCACCTGTCGATACGGAACAAAGCACAGTTTCTGGATTCAAACCGCTTCGCGTAGCATAGAGCAGAGACTCACATAATCCTACCATACTGGATGCTATCAGTATCTGATTCACCATCTTGGTGTGTTGACCACTTCCTGCTGGACCTTGGAAAACGAAGGTCTTGCCCATGAGTGTCCACAATGGCATAAGAGCATCGAAAATAAATCGGTCTCCCCCAACCATAATCGACAATCTCGCTTCTCGTGCACCAATGTCTCCTCCTGAAACCGGAGCATCCAAAGCTGCAACACCTCTTCTCGATGCTTCTGCATAGATTTGCTGTGCTAGCGAAGGGCGGCTCGTCGTCATATCAACCAAAACGGTACCAGGTCCTAGTCCCTCTAATACTCCGGACTTTCCCAGGATCACTTCTTCCACGTCGACGGGAAAGCCAACCATCGAAAACACAATGTCACTTTGGCTTGCAACGTCACGCGGAGTATCACAAAGGACAGCCCCCAAATCGACGAGCTCTTTTGTTTTGGAGGCGGAACGGTTGTAGATAGAGACAGAGTAACCAGCACGAAGCAAGTGAGAACACATACTACGTCCCATCACTCCCGTCCCGATCCATCCCAACCGAGTTTCTCCAGGTGCCACGGTTAACATCTGCTTACTTGCTCAACTTTTCTTTTTCGTATTCAAGAACACCAGTCACGAGCTTTGTTAATCGCGGCTCTGCGTCGTTAGCTATAGCGATAATCTTTTGAACATCCGCGGCTTCTAAAGCATCAGGCAGACACATGTCTGTGATAATGGAAAAGCCGACACAACGCATTCCCGCATGCACTGCTACGATAACTTCGGGAACGGTAGACATCCCGACAACATCCGCGCCGATCATTCTTAAGAATCGATACTCGGCTCGGGTTTCCAAATTTGGTCCTGCGACCGCAACAAACACACCTTGATGGGCGACGATGTCATTTTTTCTCGCAACCTGTAAGGCAGCCTTGATCAATTCCTGATCATAAGGAGCGGACATATCTGGGAATCTCGGACCGAGACGATCATCGTTGATCCCAATGAGAGGATTATCTCCCAACAGATTGATTTGGTCATCGATCAGCATAATGTCCCCTGCTTTGTAAAAGGGATTCATCCCTCCACAAGCATTGGAGACAACCAACAATTCGGCTCCTAATGCCTTCATGATACGAACTGGCAGGGTGATTTCCTTAAGCGAATACCCTTCGTACATGTGGAATCGCCCCTCCATAGCCATGACCGGCAGTCCACACAACATTCCGCAGACTAGCCGACCACGGTGTGAAGTCGCAGTCGATTTGAGAAAGTGAGGAATGTCTGAATAGTCCAGCGTGGCTTCGACTTCGATTCGTTGTACCAAAGGCCCCAAACCTGTCCCAAGAATAATGCCCGCATGCGGAGTCTTATTCCAGACCTTTTTAATGGCAGCACACGCTTCTTGAATTTTGTCGTAGAGATCTAACATCGTCGTTTTGGGTGAGGTTCAGATTGTTTGGGCGAACTGGAAACGCGTATTGTAGAGTAGTTGAGAGATCGCTCAACTAAACATTTGAAATTGGCCGATCGCATCAAAGGCGTACTCAAAGTGACGCATAAAGGGAGAGCCACCAGGACCGTTTTGAATTACCTCGATCACATCCGCTCGCCCTGGTGTCCCCCAAAGCCGATGCTGCTTATAGTAGCGTAGCGCGGTATCGGTGATCTTTTTTTGCTTCTTCTCGTCGACTCGATCCGCTGGCCCAGTCCCGTCGGAGGTGCCGTTCTCCCAAGCTTTTACCTCTACAAAAACAATCATACGATTCTGATAGGACGCAATTATGTCGATCTCACCGGTTTTCGTCCGGAACGATCTCTCCAGAATGAGGTAGCCTTTTCTTTCCAGTAAAAGCGCAGCTAACCTTTCTCCGTAAGCCCCTAGTGTCTCGTTTGGTTCTCGGCTCGGATAGGGACGGCTTAGGCGATAATTGACTATCGAATTCTGAATCGAATCCAAAGGTCTCCGAATTGGAGCAATCAAAAAATCCCACTTGCTAGGTTTGGCCATGACTACATTTCGAACACGGCTGAATCCTCATCTTGGTCCTCCTCCAGGTCCTGATAATTGACCGGAGAGATGGCCTTCTTTATCGTTTTCACCATAACTTGGACTGGTGGCTCTTTTCCAGTAAAGAGTCGATATTGGTAAGCAGCCTGCCTCACAAACATCTGAAGCCCTGTAACAACTGGACAGCGTGCGGCGCGGGCACCCTTAATAAACAGGGTCTGCTCGGGATTATAGATCGTGTCAAAAACGAGCGTCTCACCGGTTAACTTATTAGTTTGAAACGGCGTATCGTCCATTTCAGGAAACATACCAACAGGAGTTCCGTTAACCAAGATATCAGGCACTACGATGTGTCTGTCATTCCAGGGCACTGTCTTACCACTGAGAGCTCTCGCCAATTCTTCTGCCGCATTAGCATTCCTGGCTGTGATCGTTACTTGTGCACCACGCTGCGCTAAACCATACCCTACAGCTTTTGACACTCCGCCTGCCCCAAGGATAAGCACGGACACTTTATTGAAGCCATCTTTGGGATTTCGGAATTTGTCGTAAGCTTCTGTTAAACAATCCATCGCCGCCCGATAATCTGTGTTGTACCCAACTAGATCGTCGTCCGAAAAAATGACCGTGTTGCAAGCACCAATTCCGTGAGCAGCCGACTCCGCTTGAGTAAGCTTCGACAAAATAGCAGTCTTGTGAGGGATCGTAACACTTAACCCGCCGATATCTTGCTGGCGGCACCATTGCAGAAAAAGATCTAGATCTTCGGGCGCAACGCGAAACGGCAAATATCGACTGTCGATATCGTGAGCTTGAAATGAAGCGTTATGGATCAACGGACTGTACGAATGAGCGACTGGATCTGCTACAACTCCGAAAAGTTTCGTTTCGGGTTTAATCGATTCTGCACGATAGATCTTCACCATCTGGTCATAACTCAATTGGCCCGGCGCCACTTTTTTATCTGCATTAAAAACACAGTACGTGAATGGCGCGCCAAATCGACTGGCGAGGATCCTGGTGGGTGCCCCATAGTCCCCCATACTGATTCCGATCGTTGGAACCTTGGCAGCAGCCATGAGATCGAACATTTTCACCGTATCACGAAAAGAGTTGGCTTGGGCCGCAATCTTTACGATATCCGCGTCTGCCTTGCATAGCTCCTGATACACACTGCCGAGATCGCTGGGTGTCCCTTCAAAATTGTGAACACTGACGATTCGCTTCGTCTTAC
Source organism: Pirellula sp. (assembly GCA_046344995.1). Lineage (GTDB taxonomy): Bacteria > Planctomycetota > Planctomycetia > Pirellulales > Pirellulaceae > JBKCUI01. The sequence goes on along the minus strand of JBKDKR010000105.1, from coordinate 114,622 downwards.
CGTATCGCGGTATTTTGGCAGCAGTATCATCCTCCAAGTCCACATATTCGACTCCCATCGCAATTGCCGATCTAAGAAGCATTAATCGCTCCTCCTCGGTTCGTTCCCATCTTCCTCCGTCTTCGCGTCGTCGGCAAGTTACAACAACCGGGGTTGGTCTGTTCTTTAGCAATCTCGATAAGTCAATGCTGCGACCGATATAGTCGAGTCTCAACTCAACGAGCTTAGCACCCTGCTCCGCGACCTGCTGGTGCTCGGCAATCATGTGTTTGTGACGTGTTCTAGCAATCGTGACGCAAAGCATGCTGATAGGGCGGAGGCAAGAGGAATTGATGATGAGGAAAACGCAAGACTAATCGGGCCACCTTAATCCGGTGCGAATCAAATCGTTTTGGATCCATGAGTTGAAGTTCACTGAGACGAAACAGTCGCTATTGGTCCGTTCCATTTCAAAAACCTACTTAATAGCATAACACCGGGCTCGGTCAAAAAACTCTCCGGGTGAAACTGCCAACCCTCGACCGCGTAACGTTTATGCCTGACTCCCATAATAATCCGATTCCCGTCGTCGTCGTGCACCCAGGCAGAAACCTCCAAACAATCAGGGAGACTTTCTGGAAGTATAACGAGCGAATGATACCGGGTTGCTACAAACGGATTAGGGATCCCTTCGAAAAATCCACGATTGTCGTGGGAAATTCGGTCTGTTTTCCCATGCATCAACTTCGGTGCGCGAACAATCTGGCCACCGAAAGCTTGACCAATCGACTGGTGGCCTAAACAGACCCCCAAAATGGGATACTCAGAATGCAAGCTCTCGACAACCTTCAGACAAATGCCGGCCTCATTCGGAGTACATGGCCCTGGAGAAAGAATGATTCGATCCGGGTTCAATTCTCGAATATCGGCCACCGACAATTCGTCATTCCGGTAAGTTCTAACGTCCAACTCAGGGTCGATCTCACCAAGCCGCTGCACGATATTGTAAGTAAACGAATCATAGTTATCGATTAAGAGTATCATGTGGGAATTATAAGCGGCCAGAACAAGTTTTCCAGGCAAGAACGAAAAAGCTCAACCGTCCATCTATTAAGCGGCATTCGCATTTTCAGGCGGAGGAGCCGCTTTTACAACCTTGCGTCGCCTAGGCTTGACCACCTCCAATGCCAAACAGTAATCAAGATTTGGTCTAAAAATGGTCAGCAATGCTAACGGCAGAAACCACGCGAGATATAAACCGCCACCAAAACCGTGCCAACACTGAGTTGCAGCCATCAAAGCCGCTGAACAGGACATCAAGGTTGATAAACTCTTTTGAGGCGGCCAAGCGACGAAAGAAACACTCAACAGCACAAACAACAAAATCAGGGGAATCCGCATCATTGGATTCCATCCCAGTCCCCAAATCCCATCCATGCCAGTCATGGCAATTTGCTTCACTCCAAACATATACCCAAGGTGCTGAAGTATATCGTTGGGATGCATTGCAATCATGACAACGACGAGAGTACCGATGGAAACGGCGAATCCACCAGTAAATCGACGGATCCCCCGTTGCCAATAAAAACTGCACCACAACGGCAACAAAGAGAACGGGTAATACACAACCCCAGCAGCACAACCGATACACAAGCCTGCAGCAAAAGGCTGTCGATAGAGCAACACAGCGAGCAACAACAAGGCACTCGGCAAAACATGATCTACGCGCCCGGTCATGTGAAGCGTGTAAGGCAACAACAAATAAAAGGTAGCAACTCCTACTCCAGTTTTAAAATTTCCAAAGTGCCAATACCCGATGGCAACAATCGCGAGCACCATGACTAGGTTAGCACCAATCGCCAACGATCTTGCCACCAATAGCTTAAAGCCACTCGGCTTGGGCCGACCTTCTCCGTCGGCGTGCATCTCAGTGTCATGCACGGTTGTGATGCTCGGTAAAGCAGCCATCAATATGTAGCCAGGACCAGCAGAAGGCCCTTGCTTCAATGGCTCGCTTGGCTTACTCAAAGCTACGTTGACGAGCAAATAGACCAGCATTGAAACCCCAAGAAACAGCATCCCGCCGCTGCTTAAATTCGGATCCAACATTGGTCGACGAACTATGGATGTATCCAGCAGCATCCTGATTACCAACAATACGGCTACGACGATCAACCAAAAATAGCCTATGTAAGATAGGGTATCGTTGCTCGCGGATTCCTCTTTAAGCTTAGCCGCTCCCGCCTGAAGCTGTTCGTCGGATTTCAATTCCGTCTGAGATTCCCCTGCACCTGGTCCTGGCGTCTGCTGGGCCGTTTGCACAGCCTGACCGGCTCCCTCCCCAATATTGCCACTTGTCGTCTCCTTACCGTTGTCCGACTCACCAACCGTTCCCGGTATTGATGCATTACCCTCTTTTGCCACAACCGCAGCAGCATCTAACTGTTTGGCAGTTGTCACTTGCCTACGATTTGCTCCTTCGTAAACCAGCAAAATTCCTGGTGTGAAAAGCAAAATCAGCAAAATGTCCAAATTCCGTAGCGACCAGAATCGATGAAACATCAAAAACAACCCGATCACCAAAAACGAAGACAGAAACACCCACACGGGGGGCTCGAGTCTTAGATAATGGAAAAGAAAGTCGTTCATGACGATAGCATGCGCGATTCAGCCCAAAAGTACAACATCGTGGAGTCAACGAAAAAAAATTTGGACAATCTTGGAGATAATAAAAGGCTCATAATCCGCCGTTTCTCACATTTTATGGTACTCCACCAACCCCTTCAGAAGTCTCACACCGCCCAAAAGTGGGGTTTTCGCTCGCGACACCATGCAATTTGACTTCGGAAAAATGGTTAGAATCTCGCGTATTGAATCGAAGGCGACGTCTCATCGATGAAAAAGCCCGATCGAAACTATAAATCCCCTGCCGCCGTGATTAAAGAACCCTTCCAATCTTTGCCAGTAAATTCTAACAACCAGTTCGCTCTACGAATTCTTACGCAACCCTCTTTGTTTGTCGTCGATATCGCTAAATCAGAAAACGCACCATTTGCAGTTTTCACCCGCGATCCGTTTGGACGTCTCCTCTTTGTGAGCCCCTCAGCTCGTGACATTCTAGATCGGGCTCTCAATGAAATACTCGAGTTTTCCCTTTTCGAGTTTCTTAGCGATACATCATGCAACCAGAGAGTTCGAATGCTTTGGTCCCCTCAATCTCTCGAGGAAAACAACTCCTTCAACATCGAAATCTTGGGAAGCCAGGGCACCTTAATCAGGCTGGATGTTACGGAAACAGCCGTTATGTCGGAGAATCGAATCATCGGATTTGTTGGATTTATTAAACGATCTGACCACGCGGAACACTGCCATTTGCCCGATTTTGAAATCGACGATCGCGAATTGATGCAGCGTGCGGCGTCTCTCTCAACTGTCGAACGGCAAGTTGCCGAGCTGGTTGTCGATGGCCACATGAATAAGCGAATGGCAAACCTTCTCAGTGTTGCTGTACGGACCATCGAAACTCGTCGAGCCCGGGTAATGTCCAAAATGCGAGCCAAATCTCTACCACAGCTCGTACAGATGTGGCTCCGCGTCCGGCAAATCGAAGCGGAAGCAAGAATCTCAGGCGAGTCCGATTAATGTAACTCGACTAGTGCACCTAACCTAGTTTACGTTATTCTTCTGAAAGTTTTTCAACATTCACGAAGCGACGTCAATGAGGATCGGAATGAAGGCACTTGTAAAATCAAAAAGGGACCAGGGTCTCGAACTCCAAGATGTTCCAGTACCTAAAATTGGCATCAACGATTGCCTCATTCGTGTTCATAAGACAGGCATCTGCGGAACCGACCTACATATCTACAACTGGGACTCATGGGCACAGAAGACCATCCCCGTTCCAATGGTAGTTGGCCACGAGTTTGTCGGAGAAATCGTTGAAGTAGGCTCAAACGTCACAGACTTCTTTCCCGGAGAGATTGTCTCCGGCGAAGGGCACGTTGTTTGCGGTCGATGCAGAAATTGCCTCGCCGGAAGACGACATCTTTGCAAGGATACGCAAGGTGTCGGTGTTAATCGCCCAGGGGCTTTCGCAGAATACCTCGCTTTGCCTATGAGCAACATTTGGCACCACAAACCCGGGATTGATCATGATATTGCTTCTATCTTTGATCCATTAGGAAATGCTGTCCACACAGCTCTCGCATTCGATTGCCTCGGCGAAGATGTTCTAATCACCGGCGCAGGCCCCATTGGTCTTATGGCTTGTGCTGTCACACGGTTCTCTGGGGCCAGAAACATCGTTATCTCGGACCTCAATCCGTTCCGCCTAGACCTAGCGAGAAAGATGGGGGCAACTGTCGCATACGATCCACGTCAAACATCGACTCAAGAAGTTATGACGTCTCTTGGCATGAAAGAAGGCTTCGACGTCGGACTAGAAATGTCCGGCTCCCCAGCTGCCCTAAGAACAATGCTCGAGAACATGTGCCACGGTGGAAAAATCGCGATGCTCGGCATCCCATCTGAACAGATTGCGATCGATTGGAATCTCGTGGTTTTTAACATGTTGACCATTCGCGGGATCTACGGCCGCGAAATGTACGAGACATGGTACAAAATGAGCGTGCTGCTCGAAAGCGGACTAGATATAAGCCAAGTCATAACCCATAGATTCGACTTCCGAGACTACGAAAGAGGCTTTGCAGCAATGAAGCAAGGCAATTGTGGTAAAGTCGTATTAGACTGGACTACCGCAGAGGCTTAATCAATTCGAAAGGGAGCTCAAATGCTCAAGGTCGATCAAAGCCATGTTGATAGTATTTGCGATTCTCTGAACGAATGCAAAAACGCATTCGTAAATACTCATCGACTGGTTTCTTGCCCACTCTGCTTTTTGCCTAAGTCGTCTAGAACGCCCTGACCATAGCGCGGCCCACCGCTGGGATGGCGGTGCTGTTCCCATCGAATTCTGCGGCTGCGCAGGAACTCGTCGAGAGTATAAACAGCGACTATCCATCAGACACTAAGCAAAACGGCCACTCAACCGAATCTCCAGTCCAGCCCTAGATCGAGATTGATAGCTGAATGGGTAAGAGCTCCTACGCTTATCCGCTCGACGCCAGTTGCTGCAATCGCTGAAATGGTGTTGATGTTTACCCCACCAGATGCTTCGAGCTCAACCCGAGGGTTCATGCGATCCCTCATTTGCACACACTCTTTCAATTGATCGCAGCTCATATTATCTAGCAGAACGATATCGGGCACAGCCACCAAAGCTGACGCCAACTGGTCAATCGAATCGATCTCGATCTCTACAACCGGACGTCCACCCTGTCCTGGCATACCATCGATAAACTGAAACGCTTGCCGCACCGCTTCGCCCGCATCCAACACAACGCCTGCTTTGACAGCGCGTGATGCAAGATGATTATCTTTGATGAGGATCCCATCGAACAACCCCATACGATGATTGCAGCCACCGCCGCACAACACGGCATACTTCTCCAGTCGCCGCCATCCCGGTGTCGTCTTTCGAGTGTCAAAAACGTTGGCTTTTGTCCCCCGGATCTTTTCCACAAATTGACTCGTCAAGGTCGCAATACCGCAAAGCCTACCAAGAAAATTCAGAATCGTGCGCTCGCAAGTCAACAAGTCTCTTGCGTCTCCTCTCAAAGTCATCAACGATTGCCGGCTCGTGAATTGCTCACCGTCTGCTATAAGCGAATCCCATTCCAACGAACAATCAAACTCGGACACAATCTCGCCCACCAAATTCATCCCGGCGACCACACCGTTGACCCTGGCGACGATGTCCGCTCGTCCCTTTACTTGGGCTGGTACGATCGCCATCGTGGTCAAATCCATCCCGCGATCCAAATCTTCACGTATTGCTAACCTCGTCAAATGACGCAAATCATCCAGCAACATTGGGTCTTTCGAGCGAGACATAATCGACTGACAATCGTGGCTACTTTGCATAAAAAGTCCCCGCAGAGCGGATTGTTAGATTACTACGATGCCTTATAGTGTAAGCCATGGACCTGGAGTTCCATACCAGCCTACCGATTCCATAACCCTACCCGATAGCGAGAACTCTTAAAATGCGTCTTCGACTTGCTTTGGTTCTGTTTTTCATTTCTACAATCACCACAACCTGCTATTCACAAGAATCCTCAGCGGAAAAACCAGCAGAGGTTAAGCCCTTCCTTTTCGAAGGCACTAAGGTCGCAGTCATTCCCCCAGCTTCTTGGAAAAACGTACCACCCAAAAATCAAATGGTCGAAGGTGAGTTCCGCTTTCCTGCCGACGGTAAAGAATCGATCCGCATTACCTTTTCACGATCTGGGGGCTCGATCGATGCGAACGTAAAACGCTGGATTGGCCAGTTTGAAGGAGCCAAGGCAGAGGAAACCAAGGTCGACAAGAAAACGGTAGATAAACTTACCGTTCACACCGTCGACGTCGCCGGAACCTATCTTGATTCTATGGGTGGCGGCCCCTTCGCCCCTGGTCCCACCAAAAAACAAGAGAACTATCGAATGATCGGAGCGATTGTTGAAATGCCTAAAGGTCAAAACCTTTTCATCAAAGCATACGGCCCGAAAGACCTAGTGGAAAAAACGAAGGCCGACTTCGACAAAATGATCGACGGTATCACGAACAAGTAAATCGAAAACTAGGTTTTACCCTACGCTATTTTTGCTTGAATCTTTTACAAAACGCTCAGCGCAAATTGCGGTCGCTGCGTTGAGCTTCCTCCACTTAATTGTCCGGGTTCAAATTGAGAGTTGTTATTCTTAAAACTCCCGATGACGTAGCAGAATTCGCGGCTAACGTTGTCACAAACTTGGTAAACAGCCGAGCGAAGCTCAATCTTCCCTGCGTTCTTGGTCTAGCGACTGGCGGAACCCCCATGGGACTCTACCGTCAATTGGTAGATCGATACTCCCAAGGCAAGATCTCGTTTCGAGGAGTGACGACTTTTAATTTGGACGAATATGTCGGTATTCCTCCCGAACATATTCAAAGTTACCACTATTACATGCACGATGCGCTATTCAAGCACGTCGATTTCGCTTCGGATTCGAACCACATCCCGAAAACATGGAATTGCAATCTTACCGAAAGTGCCGAGGCATACGAAAAAACAATCGAAAATCGTGGTGGTATAGATCTACAAATTCTTGGAATTGGAACCGACGGACATATCGGGTTTAACGAAGTCGGATCCTCGCTCGGCTCTCGCACACGTTTAAAAACCCTTACACGCCAAACGAGAACTGATAACGCCCGTTTTTTTTCCACCGCTGAAGATGTTCCCTGCATGGCCCTAACAATGGGCATTGCAACCATCCTTGAAAGCCAGTCAATCCTACTAATGGCAACTGGCAAATCAAAAGCTACCGCAGTCTCTGGCTGCGTCGAAGGCCCAGTTTCCTCTAGCAACCCATCGAGCGCTCTACAACTGCACCCTAATGTGATTACAGTTCTGGACGAAGATGCTGCCAGCCTACTTAAACACCAAGAGTATTACCGTGATTCTGAAACGGTATATCATTCGCTACAGTTCAGCTCCAAGCAAAGCGAATGTAGTTAAAGTGCCGATAGAGTTCGCTTTCTTCCAGTAATTTTTGATGCGTGCCACTCGCGACGACACGCCCCTCTTGAAATACGATTATCTGATCAGCAGCCCTGAGAGTGCTCAATCGTTCCGGTACTACCATAACAGTTGCTCCCATATCTTTAAGCGCAACCAACGCGGAAAGGGAATCAAACTCGTCTTGCGAGGAAACTCTCTGCTTAGGTTCAAAGGCAACAATAATGGACGGCCTCCTAATCAAAGCCCTAGCGATTCCCAATCGGTACAACTGATCCGGTGCGAGCCTTTCGTCGTTGCTCGAAAGCATGGTTTCAAACCCATCCGCTAAGTTTAGAATACCCTCCGATACGCGAGCCTCTCTTGCGATAGAAACTAAATCTAAAGTCGTATCCTTTTTTGCCCCCGCCAGCATATTCTCTTCGACGGTTCCATCGAGCAAGGGTCCGCGATCATTCACCAAAAGTGCATTTCTTCGCAGACTCATAGAGTCGAGATCGATCATGTTTACTCCGTCAATGAGTATTCGACCACTAGCTGGTTTACCAAACCCCATGATCATCTCACTCAGCGAATGTGCCGCCCCCTGATCCATCGATACGATAGCTGTAATCTTGCCCGGATAAAGGCTCATCGAAACATCATTGAGAAGTCGATGCTTATTGCTATCGCGAAATGTAACGTGCTCCCATATAACGGCACTCGTCACAGGGGGCATGCTCGCCCCAGAACTGATCTCCAACGACTTCGTTGACAGCGACAAATACTGCACCAATTTCTCAGCCGAAGCACTTGCGCTGATCCGTTTTCGAATACCTCTATTCAATCTGAATAAGCTACTCACCGACAAGATAACACTCCCAATCAACACCACAACGTCACCGATGTGGAGTCGAGAACTGGGCTCAAGCACTCGAATGCTGAGCACGAATAATAGCAACGCAGTCAACACCGTGATAGCGAGCAACAACCATGGTGATCGCCAACTCCCTTCGTCAGCCAATCGAAGATGAGAACGATGAAAGTTTTTGACTTGTCCATCAAAGAGCGATTCAACACTCACTCGATTGTCGATCGATTCTAATAAAGGCGATGTCTCGCATAAGTACATAAGTTGCTCGTGAGCATTGCGTCGTTGCTCAGACAACACCGGTCGACTCTTTCTTTGGTTCGCCTCCAGTTTAAGGTACAACCCCCAGCCGACGACCAAAGCTAAAATCGCAAGCACTGTAAACCAGACGTTGATGCAACACGCGAGGATGAGAGCCAACGCTGCTTGAATTAAACAACGCGGAAAAACGCGAAACCAATCGGTCCACGCATCGCGGACTCGAGGTACTTCAGATTGTATCAACGCTCGAAGCATCTGGCGTTGCCCTGAAAGCCCGTGATCCGCCGATAGCCCACGAGCCTGCATATACAGCCTGTGGAGTAAGGATGACGTTAGCTCAAGAGACGCATTCATCGATTGCCGACGCGACAACAAATAAAATATCCGCTCGGTTATGAAAACCATCACAATGATCACAATGATCGCGATCGAAACCCTCAGCAAGTTAGGCTCGGCTGAGAGGGATACGCTGCTTATCGTGAAATAAGGACCAATTCCAAGAGTCGCTGGCAAAATCCGCAAACCCTGATCATCCTTTTGCACAACAAACAACAGCTGCGTTAACCAACCCGTGGCTACCAGAAGCACCGGAAGCAACAATGCCGAAATCCCTCCGAAAATCATCGCTTGCCATCGAACAATCGGCGTTCCCTGCCCCTGTTGTAGCTTGGTCCACGAAGATTGCATGAATGTCCTTTTAGTCAAAAAATGAGTTACTCACGGCGCAAAAGGGCGATTGCCAAACGCATAGTCCCTTGCAACCAGCCATCCATCCACGATCTTACGAGGTGACTCCCATAACCCACTATAACCAAAATCCCCCGCCGCTTACCCGCGAGAAATGTCCGTTTGTAGCGGTTTTTCTGCTTGAATGACTTCGAAAATGCTCGGGTTGCCCGTTTGCCTCATAACAATTTCCACCTGTTGAAAAAAGTCAACCTAGCCTTCTATTCCAGAAAGGTCTTTCCCTAACAATCTTCGATCCTGCGAATATGAGCACACCAGTAAAAATTTTTATCGCCGACGACGATCGATGGCTCCTCGAGTCGATGTCAGACTGGCTTAGCAGCGAGGGTTTCGCAGTTAGTACCGCTCCTAGTATCGAAAAAGCCAAATCAGACCTTTCGCGACACGAGCCAGATCTGTTTTTGTGCGACGTTCGATTTGAGGATGGAGACGGACTTAAATTTCTTCGGCAAGTTCGGCGCAGCCACCCAGACCTGCCAGTAGTAATGATGTCTGGTTACGCAGGCCCTGATGCGGCCAGAGAAGCCCTAGCTGGTGGCGCTTTCGAACTTCTTTCTAAACCAATCATCGATCAAGAACTCAGAACGACCATACAACGTGCTCTAAATCAGAAGAACATTGAGAACGAAAACGCTAGGCTCAAAGAAGAACTCGACCGACGATTCGGCATGGAGAGCATTGTGAGTCACGATCTCCGTATGCTCAAAATTTTCGAGATGATCGATAAAGTAGCTGACACGAAAGCCACCATATTGATAACCGGTGAGAACGGGACCGGTAAGAGCATGATTGCTCGCGCCATCCATAAAAAGTCCGACCGACGCAAGAAGCCCTTCGTCGAAGTAGCTTGCGGGGCCCTGCCTGACAACCTACTCGAGAGTGAATTATTTGGACACGTCGCTGGCGCGTTCACGGGAGCCATAGGCAACAAGACCGGAAAATTCCTTCAAGCAGACCATGGCACCCTCTTTTTGGACGAAATTGGCACAGCATCCACCGCTTTACAAATCAAGCTTCTCCGCGCGTTGCAGGAATTCGAATTTGAACCACTTGGTGGAACAGAAACTATCTCTGTTGATACTCGTGCAATCCTTGCAACGAATGAGAACTTAGAAAAGGCAGTCGCCGAAGGACGTTTTCGACAAGACTTGTTCTACCGAATCCAAGTGATTCATATCGAGCTGCCTTCACTCCGTGACCGGCTCGATGATATTCCCATTTTAGCGAACCACTTCTTGCGTAAAGTCTGCACTGAATACAATCGGAAAATATCAGGTTTCTCGAATAGCGCGATGAATGCCCTACTGTCTCATTCGTGGCCTGGCAACATTCGCGAACTGGAAAACGCTATCCAAAGAGCCGTCTTGCTTGCCAAGTCCGATGCAATCGAAGCGGATGCGTTGCCATCATCGATCAGTAAAAAAACGATGCCTTCGGATTCCACGACTATTCAAACAAACCAGCATTTTTCCAACGACCAACAATCGCTGCAAAACATGGGGCAGACTTCGCCAAACATCATCCCACTAAGCGAGGCGCTCGAAGGCCCAGAACGGCAAATCATTTTGTCCGCCCTGAAAGCGAACTCTTGGAATAGAAACGTTACCGCCGATCTACTGGGGATTAATCGAACCACGCTCTACAAAAAGATGAAAAAGTTAGGCATCGAAGAGCCAACCCCTCAATAAAACTTAAGGCTTTGATCTCTTTGTCCTAAAAGCGAGTGCTCGCTCCGCAGCCACACCATTCTCGACTCCTGGTTCGCTCACCAATTCAATAAGAGTCGCCATACCCGCCATTTGGCCTGCATCGTTAATACCGTGGATGGTCCCATAAGGCGATGGCCCGAGCTTTACTGCTGCTACTTTGCCATCAACACTCCAACTACAAGGCTCAGGCCCACCCTCAGGTCCGTGTGGATCGTCGGAGAACCCAACGATGACCGACTCATGATTGATTGCTCTCGCCTCGCCAGTTTCGTCGCCTGGCAATAAGGAAAGTTTTGTCTCTTCTCCTTTGTCATTAAACAAACACGGGAACGTCTTGCCCGAAAGCTCCCTTATTACACCTGCGATCTGACGCTTGTTGTTAAAGCCCTTTATATAAATTTGCTTGTCAGAAACTTGACGTTGCTTCCATTCTCCTTGATCATTTTTAGTCCAAAAGTACAGGGAGCTATCGATAACATTATTCGGCAGAAACGCTTCGGTGCAACAACCTGCTAGACACGTCCCATCGGGAGTTACTCGCAAATGGCCAGACATGAGATAAGGATTATTCTCATGGGCAGTTGGCAAAACAGTTACTTCCCATACCCCTGTGTCTTTACCCTTAGTCCAAACTACGGGTCGCAATCGAGCAGGCCCAGTGCTGTACCCGGCGATCATAGTTCCATCGGAGTTTATCGACTGGGCTTGGCACGCCGAATCCCCTTCAGCTCGGGGCAATATTTCTATTTGATCGGTCTTTGGATCCCATGCGACTCCATCCAAGTTTCCCTTCGGGTGCCCTATAGCACGAGCCGCATATCCGATCACAAGATCGGTATCGCTTACCCCAGTCGCCTCAACATTCGTATAGGTTTCTGGCAACGGCATATCTTTGTGTCCAAGATCTCCAAAGTAAAAACTCTTTTGCGAGATGATGGCGACATTCTCTCCTATTACTTCGCGAGTGCCAATAATGGACCCTATCGAGTTGATCGCAGAAGCTTGCGAAAAGGTGTCCGAATTGACGACGATCTCCAACTCCACTTGGCCGACCTTAATTGTCTTAATCGGAAATTCCTTTGCACCCGCACACTTCTCTTCAGAATGTGAACCATTTGCGAACAAGCTTGTCTCGCAAAACAGCAGGGATGTCAGGAATGCGAAACACAGAGGGAAATGTTTCATATTTTGATGAGCCAATTCGCGTACAGAGCAACCAGAAACCGAAAGCGTTATCAAGCTATGATAACCGATCTCCGTATCAAAATTCGAACCGTGGCTCCAAACATTAACATAAAAAAAGCGGGGCCATCTCTGGAAACCCGCTGATTACGAAGCATCTACATGTTGGGCTCTACAAAGACCCGGCTACCCTTATCGAAGCACGGGATCTTTAGAACACCTTGTCTCGACTAGAAAACCTTGTCTCGACTCTTAGCGAATTATCGCTGTACACGAGCCGAACCGCCCTTGGCAAGCGTTTCAACCTCAGGCAACTTGGCCATGGTCGTATCACCTGGGAATGTTGTGAGCAAAGCTCCGTGCGCCCAACCAAGTCGTAAAGCTTGCTCAGGCTCTTTCCCTGCCAGCATGCCGTAAATCAATCCAGCAGCGAAGCCATCTCCACCACCAATACGATCCACAACGTCCAGTTGACAGGTCGGGCTCACATATCGCTTTCCGTCATACCAGAGAACCGCGGCCCAATCGTGGCGATTGGTGGAATGCACCTCACGCAAAGTCGTAGCAACCATCTTCACGTTCGGGAACTTCTCGACCGCTCGCTCAATCATCTTAAAGAAGGAATCTGGGTCTAGCGATGAAGCCGACTCGACGTCTTGCCCCTCAACGCCTAATCCTTTTTGCAAGTCCTCTTCGTTGCCAACCAACATATCAACATTCTTAACAATCTTGCTGATCTGCTCCTGAGCTTTGGCTGTTCCACCGATTGGACTCCAAAGCTTGGCTCGATAGTTCAAATCAAAGGAGGTTACCGCTCCGGCGGCCTTTGCAGCTTGCATCCCCTCGATGATCAACTCGGACGTGGTCGCAGAAAGTGCAGCAAAAATCCCACCAGAATGAAACCATCGAACGCCCGATCCAAAAATGGTCTTCCAGTCGAAATCACCTGGCTGCAACAATCCACCAGCTTCGTTTGCTCGGTTGTAGAAAACGACCGGTGGACGTACGCCGAGCCCGCGATCGCTGTAAACGGTAGCGATGTTTGGACCACGCACTCCATCGTGCTCGTAGTGCTTGTAGAAAGTCTTAACTCCCATTTCTCGCACCCGAGCTTGGACTAACTCACCGATGCCGTTGTTTACCATGGCGGTGGCAACACCGGTCTTCAATCCAAAACAATCGGAAAGGTTAGCTGCAACGTTGTACTCGCCCCCAGAAACGTGAATGTCAAACGACTTGGCCTTTCGAAATGGAATGATGCCCGGATCTAAGCGGTGCACCAATGCTCCTAACGAAAGAAAATCGAGTTCGCACGCATCTTTGCGAATGGAAAGCTGAGCCATAAGGTCTCCTGTTTACCTTGAGAAAAGACTAAATAAGTTGTATTGTGTTTCGCGCTAGATTGTTGTCGAAGAAAATCCCCCGTCAACGACCAAGTTATGTCCTGTGACAAATCCGGATGCCCCGGACGACGCCAAGAAGATGACTGCCCCAGCTAGCTCGTGAGCATATCCGAATCTTCCTGACGGAGTATGGTTGATGATTTGCTGGCCGCGAGGAGATAGATTGCCGCTTTCGTCATACAAAAGGGCTTGATTTTGTTCAGAGGGAAAAAAACCAGGGCTGATACAGTTCACTCGGATTCCACGATTCGCCCATTCCCTCGCCAAAAACTGAGTGAAATTGATCACAGCGGCTTTGGCGGCCGAATACGCTACTACGCGGGAAAGGGGAACAATCCCCGACATCGAGGCTATATTGACGATATTGCCTGAATTTCGGGTTAACATCGTCTCCCCAAAAACTTGGCAGGGCAATACCGTACCACCGATTAGATTCAAATCAAAAACATTCTTCCACGCATCCAAAGGAAGATCGCAAAAATCATCTCCAGGCTGCAAAGTCGCTTCTCTTTGATTGCCACCCGCCGCATTTACCAGTATGTCGACAGGCCCAAGCGTTCTCTCAATGATATCGCGGGCTTGCTCCAATGACTCGCGGTCCATTGCATCTGCATGATGAAACACCGCCTCTCCTCCTTCACGCCTAATTTCTTCCGCACGATGAAGGCCTCGTTCAGCACTACGTCCCAAAATGGCGACCCGGGCTCCCGCTCCTCCAAGAGCTTCAGCCATCGCCCCTCCGAGGCTGCCTGTGCCTCCCACAACGACGGCAACTCGATTATTTAGCTGGAACAGACTTGTAGTATTCATTGTTGATTCCGTGGGACATCTATCGTTTTGGGAGTATTAAATACCTGAAATCCGATGATCTGCGATTTCGTAGTGGTCCTTGAGTATAAAGACCTATCCGCCATTGAAAGTGATTTGGCTGCTGAAATCAAGTCGTGTTCCCAACAGGTTTTGCACGCCTGGCATAACCGTTCAACACTCAAAGCTCGTCCTAAAACTTTACCTAAGTAGCTCGTTGGGAGCGGTTTAAGAAATTTTCAAGTTGGCTTTGCCGCATTCTTGTTGTTCCCACCTTCGTTTTGGCTAACCTCTTTGTCGTCCGTCCCACCGAGAGGATGGTTGACCAATGTCTCCCTAGAATATGATTGGATTGCATGATTACGTCGCCGATTCATGATGAAAATGCCTTGCCAGCATCCGATTCTGAAATTGCAGAAGCACACCGAATGTCGGTCGAGCCTGCTGCAGAAACTGTTACACTCGAAGCCAATGAGCTGGATGCTCGTTCGCTCGAAGTGACGGCTCCCTTTGTTGGCAAGTGGAATACACTCATTAGCCAAACTAACTGGGAGAAAGGAAGAATCATCTCGGAATGGCGATCCGCTCTTATCGATGCTAACGCGATAGTAACAGACTACAGCGATGAGACATGGAGCAAACAAGTCGGCGCAGTTACCAGCCAACACGTTGGCCGACTTCGTAGGGTTTTCGAACGATTCGGCGCCACGCAAGTGAGCTACCAAGGTCTCTACTGGAGCCACTTTCTTGCAGCACTCGATTGGGACGATGCGGAACTGTGGCTCGAAGGTGCAGTGCGCAGCGGTTGGAGCATCTCGGAAATGAGACGAACTCGCTGGGAAACTTCCGGCGGCGACCCTAAACACAACCCAAAAGATGAAGAACTGATAACCTCAGAAGTCGATGATGGGTTTACTTCTCTCAAAACTCAAGAAGAGGAGGACGTGGAATCGGATCGCTCCGCGGACGATGGAATAAGCACAGGCAAATCCTACGAAGACGCGGACTTTGGCGATGCCGATGAGGACAACCTCAATAGTAGTGGCTCACCCCAAGATGCAATGCAGTCAGATAACGATGCACCCTGGGAAGAAGACAACAAGCAATTGACCAACCCATTCGCTGCTCTTCCTACTCTTCCCCCAGATGTGGCGGACGCATTGGAGCAATTCAAACTTTGTATAGTTCGCCATCGTGCAACTCAATGGGCCGACTTATCGCAAAAGACGATGCTTGACACACTAGATGCGCTCCGCGCATTCGCCACCTACTAGCCTCTTGGCTACGGATGAAACGTCGGCTCTGTTGTGAACTAAGCAACTTGCCCGTTCCTATTCCATAAACCAACATGGCAACTTTATTAATCACCCGAAGGATCATTCCTTCGGTTGTTTGCATTTCAGAGCTCTTGAAAACCGTAACGCCACTCTGTGCCTCGTTCTTTTCACCTAACCGCTACAAACCGAATCTCGACATATTTTTTAATCCACCCAGCCGCTCAAGCCGATGACGAACGTGGGAAAGTATTGTTTCTCTGCATGGATGCAGAACTGAACCGTTTAGCATCCATATCATCATGAGCAGAAAAAAGACACCCCCTGTCGCGGAACCAACCAATCGTCCTGTCATTCTTGGCTTTCTTATCCTTGCCGCCGGCGGCTACAGTACTTGGTATTGGTATAAGCCATTGCCAGATATGTCACAAAGCGTCAGTTCGTCACCATGGGACCAAGACCGTTCCGCGGAATGGAATTGGACGGATTCAGAAGTGCTTCGTCCAACGCTTGAAGAATTGCAGTCAACAAATGCCGGCGGTGAGATCGCCAGTAAACCGATGGCAGCAACATCAACGTTTGGAAATGCGCCTCCGCTAAACTTGCCCAGAACCGCTAACGGGCTCGTAGCAGCGCCGAACATTAAATGGCAATTGAATACAGCCAATCAATTAGAGCCACCCCCAAAATCCCCTGATATACTCATTCAGGATGAAACAATCGTAGGGACCGTGAAGCCTTGGGTAGACTATGACAATCTTTCCGAGACCGCGATCCCTGATGTTGATTATCGATGGCCTACTAAGCAACCCTCACCTGACGAACCCGCCAACGCTTTGGCCAGGAACAACTCACCGACAAGAGCCATCCTATCCAGCGGCACGCTCGAGCAACCATTAACAACGCAATCACCAAGTCCCAATAGTTCACAACAACCAGCCGGTTCTGTCTCCGGCGCTCCTCTTCCCAACTCCACATTCGGCTTCGGTCCCCCTTCGTTACTGGACACCAACAGCAAAAAAATAACCGTGAACGACGATGATGGAATCCCGCCACTCCCCCGTTCCGACACTCCCACAGAGTTCACCGCCGCCCCTCCACGCACCCCCCAATACATCCGCCAACCCAAATAGATCCCGACTAATCCGACTAATCCGACTAATCCGACTGCCCGCCCGACGGATTTCTTTCGCGTTTTGACAGAAATCGCTCATCACAACCGCTACAGATGCTTGCATTCTGCCAATCTAGCGTAAATACTAAAGAGTACTTTGATTGCATCATGTTGCGCCGCGAAAGAAATCCGTCTTCGGATGACTACTTCCTCTCACCAAAATCCAACCCTCAGCCGCCGGGAGAAGATCCTTGAGATGCTTCGCCAGCACGGCTTCGTGTCCATTTTGGATTTGAGGGACGTTCTGGACGTGAGTGAATCTACGATCAGACGCGATCTGGAGTTTCTCGAGGATTCGGGCGAAGCTAAGCGGACTCATGGTGGAGTTTTTTCAACCGGCCCGAGCAGTTCCGTCAAGCAATTTGGTTCTCGCAAAGGCAATTGGGATCTTAAGCGTGCTGTTGCGATCCTGGCTGCCGAGCAGATCGAAGACCACGAAACTGTTTTGCTGGACGGAGGTAGCACCACCTACGAACTGGCCCGACAACTCGTTGGCCGCCCACTCCAAATCGTCACCAATTCTCTGCCGGTTGCGAACCTTTTCGCATCGAATGACATGGTCGATCTGGTCTTTTTGGGAGGTTTCCTCCACCACAAAACCGGTGTAACCCTCGGGAACTATGCCAACGAGATGCTTCGTTCCCTCAACGTCCAAAAAGCGTTCTTGAGCGTCGCAGGTGTCAACGAACGGGGTTTCTACAATAGCAACGGTCTACTTGTTGAAACCGAAAGAACGATGATGCAATCAGCGGATCGAACTATCATCGTGGCCGACAGTAGCAAATTCGGCCGCTCCAGCTTGGCGATGCTCTGCGACTGGTCCCGGGTGCACACTCTTGTTTCTGACGAACAACTCGATCCGCATTGGATCAAGCTCGCTGAAAAATCGCAAGTAATCCTCAAAATCGCGGTCCCGAACAACAATCCGCCCGAATACCAATCACCAACGCCTTTACCTAATAACGTCCTACCAACAAACAACACCTTAACCACGAGTTCTCTATCATGAGCTCCCAGTCACTAGACACAACGCAGATCGAAGCGATCGTCCGTGCTGCCGTTTCCCGGATCGTTAGCGGACAGGCCGTACCGGACCACTCGAAACCAAACTTGGTCGTGAGCATCTCCGCTAGGCACGTTCACTTGACCGACGAACATGTAGAAAAACTCTTTGGCAAAGGTAAGAAACTCACACCTGAAAAAGATCTTTACCAAGACGGTTTCTTCGCGGCAGCAGAACAAGTCATGATCGTTGGGCCTCGCCGACGAATGCTACCAAACGTCCGAGTCTTGGGCCCAACTCGTAAAGCGAGCCAAGTTGAACTAGCACACACAGACGCAATTTCACTCGGAATTGACGCCCCAGTTCGCCATAGCGGAGACATCAAAGGCACGCCAGGTTGTGTCCTGATCGGACCAGCTGGAGCGGTCGAACTAACCGAAGGTGTCATACGAGCCGCGCGGCACGTTCATATGGGGCCATCAGACTGTGCCAATTACGGAGTCAAGAACGGTGACATGATGTCGCTCGTTGTGAAATCGCCGGCATGTTCCGTGGTATTTGAAGACTTATTGGTCCGCGAGGACAAAGCCGCCAAACTCGAGGTGCACATCGATACCGACGAAGGAAACGCCTGCGATTTAGACCATGCCCTCTCCGTTGAGCTCAAAAAGCAACAACCCTGCAAATGCCACGACCACTAGTAGGTTGGGCACTCCTGCCCGACCTATCAGCCGCAGGGCGCTAGCCCACGGTTAACGAACCACGACATAACGCAAACCGTGGGCTAGCGCCCTGCGGCTAATCAAGCAAAACCTCGCCCGCACCGCCTAATAACAGAAACATACGATTCGTTAAAGCAAAGAGTGATCACCAACGATCTCTCCCGCGATAACGCAAAGTAGTAAAACCTTTTTTCAAGTACCACCTTTTTGGAGAGTTCGAATGGCCAAAGTTAATGAAGCCCTCGGAATGATTGAGACCAAGGGCTTTACCGCCTTGGTAGAAGCGACAGACGCAATGATGAAAGCAGCCAATGTTAAGTTCCTCGGTTGGGACAAAGTTGGTAGCGGTCTGGTTTCGGCGTTTGTTTCGGGTGACGTTGCTGCTGTCAAAGCTGCAACCGATGCCGGCGCCGCCGCTGCTGCACGTGTTGGACAAGTTCTCAGCGTGCAAGTGATCGCTCGTCCTCACGATGACTTGCCGAAAGTTCTCAAGGTCAATGCACCATCCTCGGGCGCTGAGTAACGCACCGAATTGGACCGATTATTAGACATTAACGTCGATAATCATTTCCTCACCATTCATCAAACTAGAACTAAAGATTAAGCAACTATGCAAAACGCAATTGGATTGATTGAAACTAAAGGTCTTCTCGCTTTGATCGAAGCGACAGATGCTATGGCAAAAGCCGCTAACGTAGAAATCGTAAAGCGAGTCGACATCGGCGGTGCTTACGTTACGACTGTTGTCAGCGGTGACGTCGGCAGCGTTCGAGCAGCCGTCGAAGCTGGTGCTGCAGCCGCAGCACAAGTGGGTGAATTGGTTAGTAGCCACATCATCCCACGACCAGCCGAAGGTCTTACGACTGCATTCTTCAAGTAGTTCCCAAGTAAAGGATTGTAAGAATAGCCATGAAGGTTCTCGTTTCCAATTTGGGTTCGACCAGCTTCAAGTACCGACTTTACGACATGACCAATGAGCAACAACTCGCTCGTGGCGGCGTCGAACGAATCGGTGCACCGGAGAGTCGTTGTTTCGTGGAGATTGGATCGCACAAGTCGGAAATGACTTTGAGCGTGCCCAATCACGGGGTTGCCGTTGACGCTTGTATATCGCAGCTCACCGACCCTGACCACGGCTGCATTCGAGATTCGTCTGAGATTAGTGCCATCGGCTTTAAAGCTGTTCATGGCGGTCGAATCTCAGGCGTCCACCGAATTGACGAGTCGGTACTCCAGGCGATGGACGAGATGAACTCCGTGGCTCCTGCTCACAATCCTCCTTACATGGCAGCGATGAAGCAGCTGGCTTCGATGTCCCGCATCCCATTGGTTGCGGCTTTCGAAACCGACTTTCATCAAACCATTCCGGAAGCTTGGAAACGATATGCATTGCCATCATCATTGGCGAATGCACTACCGATTCGCAAATGGGGATTCCACGGTGCGTCGCATCGATACATCGCGGGACGTAGCAGCGAACTAATGGGCCGATTCGATGCGCGAGTTATATCATGTCATTTGGGTGGCAGCTCTTCTCTGTGCGCAATCAAAGCAGGGAAAAGTGTTGCAACCACGATGGGAATGAGCCCGCAATCAGGCTTGCCGCAAAACAATCGAGTCGGAGATCTCGATCCGTTCGCTTTGCCACTCATGATGGAACATTCCGGACTCACATTGACGGAGTTGCTACAGGAACTATCCACCAAAGCTGGCTTGCTAGGACTATCAGGAGGTCTTTCAGGAGACATTCGAGATATCGAAAGTGCTGCCGATGCAGGGAACGCGGACGCGAAACTGGCACTCGATGTTTATGTCGCAGAGATTCGCCGACAAATGGGTGGCATGATGATGGCGATGGGAGGCCTCGATGCGGTCGTATTCACCGGCGGAATCGGTGAAAACGGCAAACGCATTCGAACTTTGATTTGCGATGGTCTGCAAGATTTAGGGATCTCGCTTTGCCAAGAGAAAAACCAAGCAGGCTCGAGCGAACGCCGGATCGACAACGGAACCGGCCCCGTGGAGCTGTGGATCATTCCAACTAACGAAGAGATCGTTGTGGCTCGTCAAACGGTCGCAGCCATCCTTAAACCATAAAGAGAGTTCGGAACATGTTCGTTGCGAAAGTGACAGGGGCGGTGGTCGCCACCCAAAAAGTGGACACGATGGTTGGGCAAAAACTGCTCGTCGTCGAACCGTTCCGCTTAGAACCTAACAATCGTTCGGAATTGATCACCACCGGACGAACATTTATCGCGGTGGATACGCTCGGCGCAGGGGTGGGAGACATGGTTCTTATCACCCAAGGCAGCAGTGCTCGATTCACCCCCGAAACCAATAAACTACCCATCGACTGTGTCATCATCGGCATCGTCGACACCGTACACATCGAAAAGAATAGCGTTTACAAACGACAATAACCATGCAAATTACCGAGTCACTGATCCGCTCCGTGGTCGAGCAAGTCATCAGTCAAGTAAGATCGCAATCCACCGGCGCTGGGCCCGTTGCGAGCAACACATCTACGGGTGAGTTCGGACGCTTCGGCCTCTTTACCGATGTCGATCAAGCGGTTCGATCTGCTCGCGCAGCATTCGAAGAACTGCGCAATCGGCCCATCGAACATCGTCGCCGTATCATCGAACACATTCGTCGCATCTCGATCGAGAACTGCGTCGAACTGGGCACGATGGAGATGAATGAAACCAAGATCGGTCGCTTGGAACACAAAATCGCCAAACTCAAAACACTCGGAGAAAAAACTCCCGGTGTCGAATTCCTAAAAACCGAATGCTACAGCGGCGACCACGGCTTAGCAGTGATCGAACACGCTCCATTCGGCGTCATCGGTGCCATTACTCCCGTCACTCACTCGCTACCCACCATCACTGGTAACGCTGTGAGCATGATTGCCTCGGGTAACGCAGTCGTGGTGAATCCTCACCCGAGCGGCCGTCGTGTTGCTGCCGAGGGTGTTAAACGATTCAACCAAGCGATCTATGCCGATCTGGGAATTGATAATCTCATTTCCCTTATCTGTGAACCAACTCTTGAAACGGCTCAACAACTTTTCAAACATCGACAAGTTGCCTTGATCTGCGTAACGGGCGGACCCGCCGTGGCGAGAGCTGCCCTCAATAGCGGTAAACGAGCTGTCGTCGCAGGACCGGGCAATCCACCTGTTGTAGTCGATGAAACTGCTGACCTCGACCATGCAGCTCGCTGCATCATCGACGGTGCATCCTTTGACAACAACCTGCTCTGCATCGCAGAAAAACAAGTCTTCGTGGTTAACTCGGTTTTCGACGCGATGATGGCGGCCATGGAACGAGCTGGTGCCGTGCGATTAAACGCAGCCGAAGTCGATCGCTTGACGCACGCTGCCTTACAAGTGGTCGGTGAAGGTGCCGATGCGCATCACGCGCCTCGCAAAGAACTTCTCGGCCAAGATGCACCCAAGCTAGCAGCCGCTGCTGGCAAACAGGTCAGCAACGACGTGCTCGTTGTGTTCGGCGAAACTACCTTTGAACATCCATTTGTTCAGACAGAACAAATGATGCCGTTCTTGCCATTTGTTCGATGCCGTGATTTTGATGAAGCGGTTGCGATGGCCCAAGCGTCTGAGCATGGCTATCGGCACACCAGCATTATTCACTCCCGCAATGTGCGCAACATGACCAAGATGGCCCGAGCCATGGATACGACCTTGTTCGTGAAGAATGGTCCGTGTATGGCAGCACTCGGACTTGGCGGCGAAGGTTACCTGTCCTTCTCCATCGCAGGCCCAACCGGCGAAGGAGTAACGACTCCACTTACCTTTACCCGAGAACGACGCTGCTCGCTGATTGATGACTTGTTCATCCTCGGCAATCCACCAAAGTAGCCATAGGACCCATCACAAAAGTAGGTTGGGCACTCCTGCCCGACTAATCAGCCGCAGGGCGCTAGCCCACGGTTTTCGGTCGGTAACCGGGGGCTAGCGCCCTGCGGCTAATAAAAGCTCCAAGCCCACCCCAACCCGCAGCGTAAGCGAGGGACAGATTCACCGACAACTCCCTCGCTTACGCGTCGAGTTGTGATCGACCGCAATACCAAAGAACGTCACTAGCCCAAAACAACCTAAATTTAAACACCACCATGCAAGCAGCCAAGGTTCTCGGAAACGCAACTTCAACAGTCAAGCACAAGACGCTTGAAGGTTTGAAGCTGCTCGTTTGCCAGCCTTACGCTGCCGATGGGATCAAGCCCGATGGTCCGCCGCTCCTGGCAGTCGATCGCTTCGGTGCAGGTCCTGGTGAAAACGTGATGCTGACCAGCGATGGCAGCGCAGTAAAAGAAATGTTTGGAGTCGAGAACAGTCCCATTCGCTGGGCCGTCCTCGGACTCATTGATGAACTTAGTCCTTAGTCCTTAGTCCTTAGCCCTTAGTCCTTAGCCCTTACACCTTACACCTTACACCTTACACCTTGACTCCTTCCGCAACAGAAATCGAAGCCATCGTTCGCAAAGTGCTCGGCACTTTGATGGCTAGCGATATGTCGGTTGCCGGTGGCGGGATAAGTACAGCCATCGCGATTGATAAGCCAGAGACAACAACAGAGATTGTGTTAACGAACTCGTTGATTAGCACTCGCGATTTGCTCGGTCGACTCAAGGGGATGCAAACCGTACGAGTTCCTGAATCCGCCGTTATCACCCCGGCCGTTCGTGATCTTTGCCGGGAAACCAAAGTCACAATCGTTCGCGGAAATCAGCAAACAACGAAGTCCTCATCGAGTTCGTCAAAGCCGCAACGTCTCATCGTCGCAGGCTCGACCAATTCCATCACCGCGATTGCGAAACAACTCTGCCCGAGACAAGCGAACGTTTTAGAAGCCTCCGCTGACGACACCTCGGCCTTAAGCAATATCGCCAATGGCTTACGGAATGGCCATCAAGCGGGCGTTCTTGTTGCCAAATCCCCGTTTTCGGCCTGTTGGCAAGCAGCACGGGACGAAAAGCTTCGCCCGGTTGTGGTCGGGCAGTGGTCCGACTTGGCGATCGCCGTAAAAGAGGTTCCGACGAATTTGCTGATCCTCGGGGCGGATCGATGGAATGTTCCATCGGCTTGCAACGCCGCCCGTTTCCTGTTTGAACACCTCAAGCGAAACTCCTAGAGGACAAACAACGATGCAATTATACAAAGTCATTGGTAATGTCACACTGAGCCGAGCTCACCCGAGCTTCCGAGGCAGCAGCCTCAAAGCGACCCTCCCGTACGGTGATGAATTGCTAGGCCGAAAAGTCACCGATCCAGATCTAACCATTGTTTGGGATGACCTCGGTGCAGCGGAGGGTTCCATCATTGCAGTCAGCGATGGTGCCGAAGCAGCTCAAGCCTTTAAACCAGAACAAAAACCGGTCGATGCCTACAACGCAGCGATCCTCGACGAAATCAACTTACTCTAATTTTTTGCGAGCAATACTTCTATGGTCAATGCACATAAGATCAAACAAGACATCTGCGAAATCGGACGTCGTCTTTATAACAAAGGCTTTGCCGCTGCCAACGATGGCAACATAACCGTTCGAATCAGTGATAACGAAGTTCTTTGCACACCGACCATGCACAGCAAGGGATTTCTCAAGCCTGAAGATATCTCCACGATCGACATGACCGGCAAGCAAATTTCC
Source organism: Pirellula sp. (assembly GCA_046344995.1). Taxonomy (GTDB): domain Bacteria; phylum Planctomycetota; class Planctomycetia; order Pirellulales; family Pirellulaceae; genus JBKCUI01. The sequence continues at coordinate 90,238 of JBKDKR010000105.1, read as the reverse complement.
GGCATCAAGAAGCGATCCAGCGAAGCCTTGCTCCACCTGGAAATTTACAAGCAACGACCTGATATCAAGAGCGTCGTGCACTGCCATCCACCTCATGCGACTGCGTTTGCAGTCGCTCGCGAGCCAATCCCGCAATGCGTTTTGCCCGAAGTCGAAGTCTTCATCGGTGACGTGCCGATCACCAAATACGAAACACCGGGCGGACAAGCGTTTGCCGATACCATTCTGCCTTTCGTTTCCAAAACGAACATTATCGTCTTGGCTAACCACGGTACTGTCAGCTACGGCGTCGATGTAGAACAAGCGTTTTGGTGGACCGAGATTCTCGACGCTTATTGCCGCATTCTGATGTTGGCGAAACAATTGGGTAACGTTTCTTACTTTGACCAAAGAGAACAAAAAGAATTGCTCGACCTCAAGCAAAAGTGGGGCTGGGCCGATCCACGAAACACCAAAGAGTACGAGAACTGCGACATCTGCGCGAACGACATCTTCCGCGATTCTTGGAAAGACTCGGGAGTGCAGCGCAGAGCCTTTGCCCCGCCACCACCAATGCCAGCCGCAGCTAAACCAACCAGTGCCAACCTAGCCGCTGCACCGGTACTCAAAGCATACACGAGCGCGGCAGCAGCCTCAGCACCTGCGGGAGCAATATCAGGAATGGACCATGAAGCGTTGGTCAAGCTGATCACAGCCCAAGTCGTAAAGCAGCTTACCGAATCCCAATCGGCCTCATCCAAGTAGATTCCATAAAGCGGAATCAAACCATAAAACATTCTCATTCACATATAATCTAAGATAACGCGAGTTAAAGGCATGAAAGTAAGCATCATCGGTGGCGGCGGATTGGTGGGATCGTGCGCAGCATTCGCCTTGCAATGCGGCGGCGTCGTTCGCGAAGTCACTTTGTTAGACATCAACGCCAATCTAGCGGCAGGCCATGCACTGGACCTTATGCACGGAACACCGAGCGTTGCCGACCAACTCATGACTTCGGGTGGCTACGAACAAGTGGCCGATTCGGACGTCATTTGTATCACAGCAGGATTGCGACGCAAACCAGACGAATCACGATTGGATCTCATCAATCGAAACACCGATTTGTTCGTTGGCATTCTCGATGAAATCAAAAAGGTGGGAACCAAGCCCGGAGCCATCTGCGTCGTTGTCTCCAACCCAGTCGATATTCTCACCTATGTCGCTGCCAAGAAGCTAGGCTTGCCAGCCACACACGTCATCGGTCTTGGTACTCAGTTGGACACGATTCGCTTCTGTTCGTTGATTGCTGATGCTCTTGGCACCGCACCGACGCAAACCAAAGGACTGATCCTGGGCGAGCATGGTGATAGCATGGTCCCCATTTGGTCCAGTGCAGCCGTTGGTTCGTTGTCGTTAGAAAAGTATCCCGGTTGGGGAACAGCTTTGGCGGACAAGATTTTCACCCGGACCAAGAACTCGGGGGCTGAGTGTTTGTCCAAGAAGGGTGGTGCTGGTTTTGCGGTCGGCATTGCGATTCGCGACGTCATTCATGCCATTGCGTTGGATCAAAATCGCTTGATGCCGGTCAGCACCGTCCAAGATGGCCAATGCTATGGAATCGACCATGTTGCGATTTCCGTTCCGACCGTGGTTGGCCGAACCGGTGCCAAGCAGCGAGTGGAGGTCGATCTTTGGCCGAAAGAGTTGCAAGGACTTAAAGCGAGTGCAGCCGCAATCAAGCCAACGTTGGAAACTGTTCTCAAACGCATTGGCTAAAGGGCGATGCAAAACATCCTGCTGCTAGCTTGGAGATATCTATCTTACTATCGCGGTCGCACCGCGATACTAGTAGCGGCCATCGCCATCACGGTGAGCCTACCTCTCGCAGCCCGATGGGTAACAGCAGGATTCGAGAAGCAAGCGATCGAGCGAGCGACCCGAACGCCCGTTCTGGTCGGTGCCAAGGGGAGTCGATTCGGGCTCGCCATTCACGGATTGTACTTTCGTGGTGAGTCTCCCGAGACCATTCGCCAAGCGGAGTGGTTTCGCATTTTGGACTTCGGATTGGGTGATGCCATTCCAGTTTTCGTGAAGTTCAAAGCGGGCGGCTTTCCTGTAGTAGGTACAACGAATGTCTATCTTTCTTACCGCAATCTCGAATTCTCCGACGGGGAGAAATGGACACGTTTAGGAGATTGCGTTCTCGGCTCCAAAGTTGCTGAGGCATTAAGCTTAAAGCTTGGCGACAAGATCTTGTCCGAATCCGAGAACTTGTTCGATCTCTCCGGCCCCTCTCCGCTCAACATGCGGATCACAGGTGTTTTGAAGCCTACGGGGACGGCAGATGACGAGGTCATCTTTTGCGATTTAAAAACGACTTGGATCATGCAAGGAATCGGGCACGGTCATTCGATGAAGAAGACGACCAACGCGTCAGACAACACCACTTCCGATGTAGCCGAAAAAGTTAGCAATGGAGCCGCCAATGCGAACGGCGATAATGAGAAAGATAGTGAGGCAGATGGAGATCACGCGCATGCGGCTGGTAAAGAGAACCTGTCATCCTACAACGAAGTCACCGACGAGAACGCCGCGTCGTTCCACTTTCATGGTAAGCGTAGTGAGTTTCCGTTAACGGCCATTCTTTGCTTGCCCGGCTCAGAAAAATCGGAAACGATGCTGTTGGGCAAGTATTTCGCTCCTGACGAAAAGCATCAGATCATTCGTCCGATCGAGGTGGTAAGCGAGTTACTTGATTTAGTTGGCAAGGTGCGAGTCCTGTTTGATGTCGGCACACTCGTATTAACTGCAGCAACAGTACTTCTCATCGCGATGGTTTTATCGTTATCCATCAGGCTTAGGCGAGGCGAGATACGAACCATGGTTTTAATTGGATGCAGTCGAGGAACGATCTTTAAAGTCATCTCATGCGAGCTTGTCATCGTCTTAGCAATGGGAAGCGTATTAGGACTTGCCTTAGCAACCCTCGCCTCACGCTATTCCGACTTCGTCATTCGCTACTTCCTGTAAGCAAGTATCTTTAATCTCCCTCCATTTTTCTGCGTTCGGTTTTTCTGCCCTGTAAGAAATAAAACGCAGAGGCGCTGAGAACGCAGAGGTCATCTTGATCTCCTCACTCTGCGATCTCTGCACCTCCGCGTTTTTATCGGTTTTCTTCTCGAACGAGCCGCCTTTATGTGGCAAGGTAGGACGGACTTCGGGTGTATTGATGTTGATTCGAGGAGGATAACTCCCACCCCCGTTTTTCTACCTTTAATCCAATTCGACTGGTGACCCACGCATCTTTATCTGCCAACCCGATGTCTTTTATCTTGCGATTTGCGTAGCAAATGATATCCTGTTAGCACTTATGCAAAAGACCATTACCGAGATAATGCGGGAACTGGGGCATCGCTGCCGCGAGTTACGATTGGCAAAAAACCTATCGCGAGCGGGTCTTTCGACTCGTTCGGGAGTCAGCATTTCTGTCATTCGCCTCTTTGAGACCACCGGCAAGATTTCGCTTGAGTCGCTTATCAAGCTCGCGATTCCGCTCGATGCGATTGACGATTTCGAATGCCTGTTCCAAGCCAAGCAACCCGATACCTTAAGTCTTGATGAGTTGCTCAAACTGGACAAGAAAAGGTTGAGAGGCAGGCAGTCATGAAGCATGTTCCCACGAAACTCTTGAACGTTTCATTGCACTTAATGGGACATTCCATTACAGTGGGTCGTCTGGCTCTCGTTCGCAGAAGAATCTACTTCGAGTATGACTCGTCGTTTCTGGATCATGGCTTACCGATATCACCTTTAAAGCTCCCCTTGAAACGTGGAACTGCTACGCCAGCGACCCAGTTGTTTGAAGGACTTTTCGGAGTCTTTAATGATAGTCTTCCCGACGGCTGGGGACGCTTGCTGCTCGATCGCAAGCTTCAAGCTCTGGGAATTGCTCCCGAATTGCTTGGCCCCCTGGATCGGCTTACCTATGTTGGGAAATTCGGTATGGGGGCGTTAATCTATGAGCCTAGCATCGCCGAATCAGATTTTCCCGAGCGTTTAGATTTGGACCTACTCGCAGATGCCGCGTCAACTGTGACGAAGGGCGAAGTCGAGCGTATCCCTCACGAACTATTTGCCCTTTCCGGATCATCCGCAGGTGCTCGCCCAAAAATCATGGTAGGCGTATCAGAAGATAACAAGGAGTTCATTCACGGGCTCCGGGATTTACCCGACGGCTTTACGCATTGGTTGATAAAATTCAACGCTTCTCAGGATCCTAAAGACTCCGGAGCAGTAGAGTACGCGTATAGTTTGATGGCCGTTGCGGCGGGTATCGAGATGATGCCTACTCACTTATTCCGTACAAAACAGAAACGGTCCTGTTTTGCTGTTAAGCGATTCGACCGCATCGGAAACTTAAGGCTTCATATGCACTCATTATCAGGACTCATGGATGCTGATCATCATATGCCGAGTATTGATTACGATCATGTGCTAAAAGCGACTCAATTCCTTACACAGGACGCAAGCGAAGTGAAGAAAGCCTTTCACCTAGCTTGTTTTAATGTACTCGCCAGAAACCGCGATGACCATGCAAAGAACTTCGCTTTCCTCATGGATGCGAATGGCAAATGGCGCCTGTCGCCTGCCTACGACCTGACATTTTCGAGTGGACCAGGTGGCGAGCATTGCACAACCATACTGGGAGAAGGACTCGCCCCCGGTCCAGGCCATCTTCTTGAGCTTGGTCTGAAGTTTGGTATCAAAAAACGCGAGGCTCAGGAAGCCATCGAGATGGTTCGAAGTAGCGTATCCAAATGGACTGATTTTGCTGATCAGGCAGGATTATCAAAGTCCTCAGCCAATGCCATTAAGAAAAGCCTGTTGCCATAAGGCATATGAAGAAGGGGGACGGGGTATTTCTGATTGTCTTAGCAATCGGAAGCCTCATCGGACGCGTCTCAGCATCGCTAGCCACACGCTATTCTGACATCGTCATTCGCTACTTTCTGTAAGCGAGTATCCTCTATCTTCTTATATTTTTCTGCGTTCGATTTTTCTGCCCTGTAAGAACTTAAACGCAGAGGCGCTGAGAGCGCAGAGGTTATCTTGCTCGCTCTCCTCTGCGATCTCTGCACCTCCGCGTTTCTATCGGTTTTCGTCTCGCACGATTCTTCCCTTTGCGATTGCACGGCGATTGGTTTTGTCCGTGTTGATGTTGATTCGAAGCTGATTACTCCCGCCCACCTGTGTGGCCACTAATGCTATCGGACTGGCGACCTATGGAAATCCATGAGCTACCTAGATGACATGTATCATGATTTTACGAGACTAAGTGATATCCTGTTATCACTTATACAAAAGACCATCACCGAGCTAATCCGGGAACCAGGGCATTTCTGCCGTGAGTTACGATTTGCAAAGTTCTTTTGCGATTGAGGCTTTCGAGTCAAACCGTTTCGCTTTTAAAAACCTCAAGCTTTCAATCAGTTGATCCTTGGTAAATGGTTTTGCGAGATAAATATCGCAACCAGCAGCTTTCCATAACTTCTCCACGTCCGGCGTACCATAGGCCGTTATACCGACTATCGCAATCGTTGCATCGACCTCTCTGATTTTAATAGTCGCTTCTATCCCGTTGGAATCGATGAGATAGAGATCCATAATGACGAAATCAAATGGCTTGCCTTGATTTTCTCCGTCAAGCACCTTCAGCAGTGCAGCGTCGCCGTTACATTCGAGTTCAACCTCGCGAGCCACTTCTTTGAGAAAGCTTAACGTTAAACGTTGCTGATCTGGACAGTCTTCTACAAGCAAAACCCTCGAACCGGCGAGACTATTTCGATTCTTGGACAACTGCTGCTGCAGACTTGACTGCGACTTGAGATAATTATCAAAAATTTCTTCCACCAATACTTTGTTAGCGGACTTCTTCGTCAGTCGCTTTATGATTTCCAAAATTGGCTTCATTACTTAACTCATACCCTGCAATGGAATTCGGTGTACTCATAATACTACTCCTATCAAGCCGGTCATCGTGATATTGCACTCGCGAATGCTGTATTTTGCACGAAAAACACTAGGGGGACCATTTTTCGATTCTTACTCGGTAAGAGGCGAATAGGTTGCCATAGATTCATGTGCGGGCTAAGCCGTTGGCTGCAACACTGTGCAATCGGCGAAATCGCAAGCCCCCCTGAAAACGTGTGGTCAACCGCTGCGATGGTATCGCTCGTGCCATCCATCTGTTTCGGAAATCTGAGATGGCAGTTGGCGTGAACTGCTTAGGGCGCAATTGCCACTGTTAATTTCTTCGTGTCAAATGCGAGACAGTAAGAGCCGCAAACCGCTGTCGGTTACCCCATTTCGTGCACTTGGTTGCTATAACCATGCCCCCGAAGAAAGCTTGCTGAATCTATGTCGACTGTCGCTAGCCAACCCATTTCCCTTTCCGACGTCAAGAATGCCATTACCACCCAAGGAGCGGCGAGTAACCAATAGAACCTCCGTCCCCTTTCATTGACTCGCAGTTGTCCAAATCAGAATACGGATCCGCAACGCGAACCAATACGCTGGTGGCAGGTTACTTGCGTAATCGTAAACCTTGCCTCGTAGTAGATCAGCAAGTACAATGCACGAAAATTGTCCTTTGAAAATAGCCGTTATTGCTCAGGTATCATTAGTATGGACCGAGAAACCCTTCTTCAAGCGATTGAGCATGGCCCCGTAAGAGTAACCATGAATGATGGATCGTGCTATGAAGTCGATAGCTTGCGTGATGTAGCCGTTGACAGTACCACTTGCTACCTGATGCGGCGAGGTGAAGACGGGCGATACCGCGCTATATGGCTCGCACTGGTTTGCATGACCAAAGTTGAGCAGTTGTCTGTGTCAACTAGCAACTAGAGTGACAGGTCGCCGCTCCTTCCGTGTACCATTTCTAAAACCGCTGCCAAATCGATCTGCTTGGTCCTTTTTACACAATCTGAGATGGCAGTTGGCGTGAACTGCTTAGGGCGCAATTGCCACTGTTAATTTCTTCGTGTCAAATGCGAGACAGTAAGAGCTGCAAATCGCTGTCTGTTACCCCATTTCGTGCACTTGGTTGCTATAACCATGCCCCCGAAGAAAGCTTGCTGAATCTATGTCGACCGTCGCTAGCCAACCCATTTCCCTTTCCGACGTCAAGAATGCCATTACTATCCAAGGAGCGGAATCGAACACTCCACTACCTCTCGGAGATGAACGGTTGGTCAAGGCTGCTTTGGTCCTAGCTACCTTGCTCCAAAAACGTGCCGCAACCCTGCAAACTCCGCAAGAACGACGTCAACAGGCGGAACTGGACCGCATGCTGCAACACCCAGAGGACAAGGCGACGCTGACTCAAATCACCGACCAAAGCTTCCGCAGCGATACCCCCGGCCGAGTTGTTAACCAAATGGTCCATATCCTCGACGTCCAAGGAGTACCGCGATTCTTTAGCGTCTTTGACCAAGCGTTGCTAAAGGGGTTCCAATCCTTTGGAGAATATCTACCCGGTGTCGCGGTGCCGATGGTTAAGGAAAAGATGCGCAAGGAAACGGCAAACGTCATCCTTCCGGCTGAATCTGACAAACTCACCTCACACCTCCGCGAACGTTCCTCCGAAGGCTTGCGGATGAACGTCAATTTTCTCGGCGAAGCCATCCTTGGTGAGAAAGAGTCTCGCAAGCGTTTAGACCGTTACTTGGCAGCCTTACAGCTTCCCGAGATCGAGTGTGTCTCGGCCAAGATCTCGACCCTCTATTCGCAGATCTCGCCCATTGCCCGAAAGCAAACCATTCGCACCGTAAGCGATCGCTTGGAATTACTTTACCGAGCAGCCGCGAAAGAGAAGTTCAAGAAACGGGACGGGACTCTAGTTCCCAAGTTCGTGTATCTCGACATGGAAGAGTACCGAGATCTCCACCTCACGGCCGAGATCTTTATGAAAACGCTTTCACGGCCCGGCATGGAAAATGTCCGAGCAGGCATCGCCTTGCAAGCTTACGTGCCTGACTCCGCACTTGTCCAAGAAACCATTACAGCCTGGGCACGCGAGCGCGTCGCGGAAGGTGGCTCTCCGATTACAGTGCGAATCGTCAAGGGTGCAAACATGGAGATGGAACGAGTCGAAGCGTCGATTCGCGGCTGGCCTCAAGCACCCTACAAATCCAAAATTGATACCGATGCGAACTACAAGCGAATGCTGCAGTTCGGGCTTCGTGAAGAAAATATCAAAGCGGTGCACCTGGGGATCGCGTCGCACAATTTGTTCGATCTCGCGTATGGAATGGTACTCGCCACAAGCCAAAACGCATTGGATAAAGTGCAATTCGAAATGCTGGAAGGCATGGCGAATCACCAACGCCGTGCCTTGTTCGAGCTATCAGGTAGCGTTTTGCTCTACGCTCCGGCTTGTTTGAAAGAGGAGTTCATCAACGCCATCGGTTACCTTGTACGTCGCTTGGATGAAAATACAGGTCCTGATAACTTCTTGCGACATGCGTTTCACATCTCGGCTGGTGGCTCAACATGGCAACGACTTGAGAATGGTTTTATCGAAGCCGTGCATCGTGCCGATACAGTATCGGTCCAACCAAGAAAACAACAAGACCGCAACCAAACTCCGGTGCAACCATCTGCTCCGAATCGCTGGCAAGAGTTTATCTGTGAACCAGATACTGATTTCTCGTTGGTTCAAAACTCCAAGTGGGCTGAGGGAATCATCAAGAATTGGGAGCCCCGTTGTGACAGCAACGCGACGCAGATTCCAGTTGTTATCGCAGGCGAAGAAGTCGTTGGAACTGGATCGGAATATATTTCGCTTGATCCATCCAGGCCGGGTGTTGCCGTCGCTAAATACCGACAAGCGGACGAGAACCAATTAAAGGCGGCCATGGATTGTGCAGCGGCCGATGTTTCCGGTTGGACGAAAATGACTCCCGCGTCACGATATCAGATCCTGCGACAAGTAGCCCAAGAGATTCGCATCGCCCGGGGGGATCTCATGGGGGCTGCACTCGCGGATGGTGGAAAGACGCTCATGGAGAGCGATCCGGAAGTGAGTGAAGCGGTCGATTTCGTTGAGTTTTACGCTCGATGTGCCCTTGACATGTCGCACGATCAGCGATTCAAGGCACGCGGTGCAGGTCCCGTTGTTGTGATCAGTCCATGGAACTTTCCGATTGCGATTCCCTGCGGAGGTATTGCGGCGGCTTTGGCTGCTGGGAATACAGTTCTGCTCAAGCCAGCATCGGATACAGCATTGCCCGCTTATGTGCTGTGCCAATGCTTTTGGCGAGCTGGTGTGCCCCGAGAAGCTCTGCAATTCGTACCAAGCAGCGGATCGTTGACCAGTCGGCATTTGCTCAGTCGCCCTGAGGTGTCTCGTGTTATCTTGACCGGGGGAACTGAGACCGCTCTGAACATCCTCAATCAGCGTCCGAGTTTGCGTTTGTTTGCCGAGACGGGCGGCAAGAACGCGACGATTGTTAGCGGTCTGAGCGATCGCGATTTGGCGATCAAGAATGTTTTGCACAGTGCGTTTTCCCATGCAGGCCAAAAGTGTAGCGCGACCTCACTACTATTGCTCGACGAAGAAGTCTTCGAGAGCAAAGAGTTCAAAGAGCAGCTAGTTGATGCCGTGGAGAGTCTCAAGGTCGGGTCCGCTTGGGATTTAGCCACCAAGATGGGGCCTGTTATCCGACCACCATCGGGAGATTTGCTGCGAGGCCTAAAGGAATTGGAGCGAGGGGAAACTTGGGCCGTTATGCCCGGGCAGATTGGAGACAATCCCTGTCTGTACACTCCGGGAGTCAAGTGGAACACGCAGCCTAATTCGTTCACACACCTTACAGAGCTCTTCGGCCCAGTGCTGGGCGTTATGAAGTATCGCAAACTCAGTGAAGCGATTCAAATGGTGAACGCGACAGGTTATGGGCTAACCAGTGGTCTTGAGTCTCTCGATGATCGCGAGCAAGCTGTTTGGCGTAACTCGATCATGGCAGGAAATCTTTACATCAACCGCCCGACGACAGGTGCGATTGTGCTCAGGCAGCCATTTGGAGGCATGGGCAAAAGTGCTTTCGGATCCGGAGCTAAGGCGGGTGGACCAAATTATGTTGCCACGTTAATGGACTTTGAGGACAACACCGCTGCGATTGCCGAGCCGCATACACCGACCTTTAGCAGTCCGGAAATTCAGAGCTTGTGGAACCGACTGGAGCGAGCCAGCCGAGTGTTGATGGAATTACCTAATTCATCGCCAGACGATTTGAAGAAGCTACGTGCAGCGATGGCGTCTTATGATGAGTTTGCAGCATCGGAGATCAAGAAGGAGCATGATCATTTCAAGCTAATCGGTCAGGACAACCATCGTCGTTATCTGCCTGCTAGCCCGATCCGTGTTCGCATAACGGCGACTGACACCGTTTTTAGCATCGTCGCAAGAGCCTTAGCTGCCGTCGTATCTGGTTGCCGATGTGTTATGAGTCGTGACGAAGGAGTCCATGAAGCAACGATCGATGCCCTCGAAAACTTGACGCTTGATTGGGCGGGCAAGATTGAATTCTTGGTCGAGACCGACGAAGAGCTTATAGACGCCGTACGCCAAGATTTTGTTAAGCGGGTTCGTTACGACGCAGGAGCCTCGATACCAGAGCAAGTGCATCGCGTATGCAATGAGCATCAGGTTTACATAGCCGACCGATACGTGTCGATGGTAGGTGTGATCGAGTTGCCGCTCTATGTTGTTGAGCAGAGCATCTCGTTTGATTACCACCGCTACGGAAATCTAGGAGTCCGAACCGGTGAGCAGCGAACCGATGTCATGTAAGACGACGTCCTCACGACTCTCTTACTTACCCGCCCACCCCACGTAGGCTGGGCGTTTCTGCCTGACAACACAGCCACCGTCGACCACGATTGTCCAACCGACTATTGAATCCACTCCGCCCCCCACACAATTGAACTAGGCGATTCGAAGTGATCGCTATTCGAATTTGATTGACCCGATCCCTGATTTGTTCTCTTTTTTCTCAGCAGGGTTCCCAAATACTTTTATGCTTCCGACTCCACTCGTTGACGCGTTGACAGACTTTGAAGCATACACCTCAGCTCCGCCGACACCAGACACAGTCACGGATACATTCTCAGCCAAGAGTTCCCGCAGATTAGCACTTCCAACACCGGAGACAGTGACGTCTAGGTTCTGCACCTTGCCTTTGGCGGTGACGCCGCCGACACCAGAAAGCTCAACTGCGAGTTGTTCCGAATCGAGCCCCTCAATTTTGATGTTACCTACTCCAGATGAATGAATCGAATCAAGGGACGGTGTTGTTACGTTTACTTTCAAGCCAATCGACGTACTGAAACTGCCCGTCGTTTTCACTTTCAGCACCCCGTCGACAACTTCGGTGACGAGCAGCGGTAAAAGATTGTCATCTATCGTAACTTCGACCGATTGAGAATCGCCGATGGTCACATTGACGTCTCCAACCGCTTCGCTGGAAACAGACTTGAAGTCCGCAACATTTCTCGATTCCGTTTTCGAAACCCCGGACCCTTTGATCCCGACGTTGCACCCAACCAATGTAGCAAGCATCAGAGCAAAAGGTATGCATTTCGAGAACTTGATCATTGTGGAACCCTTACGTTTAAAGCTACATTTCAAAATAGACGTTCATGACGATTCTAAACGAAACGCATAATCTTGGGATTTCCCACTGAAATATTTTAATTCGTTCAGGGAAAAGTTCTCTTCCCGTGCAGCAAACTTCCTAATGGAGTATACCTAACGAAGACCAGATAACTAAGCAGACACGGCACTAGCGTTCCAATTGTCGTTATAAACAGCTTAAGCCAAACCGCCCACTCGAGCGGTACAAGCAAAGTTTGCAAAAAAACCGCCAATGGTAAATGCACTAGGTAGACCCAATAAGCAGAATCAGACACAAGACTCATCGCAGGACTTGGCTTGTCTAAAAATTTTCTGCCACAAACCAAGGAAAGCCAAGACAAACCAAATGCTAGATAGCAGGTCAAAACTATACCAAGCCAGTAACTAAAGCGTGATTGATCGAATCGACCACCGATCAAGATTCTCAAATCTAAAACTGGCATAGATCCATAGTATAACCCGAACGCCACGGCAAGTATCAAACTCAACCATACAACGCTCCAACCATCGAGCTCGATAAACCTTTCTCTTCCTCTTAGCAACCATCCTGAGAAATAGAAACCTCCGTAAAACAAAAAAGGCCACAAGGAAGGCAGAAAGGACTCGGGGGCAGGCATAGGCACACCGGACAGCATCACCGCGGGAATAAAAGTTAAAGGCGCGAGTCCGAACACAATCCACTGCAATTTTGCTCGCGACAATTGATCGAGACGAATCTTACGCAAACATGCAGCAATTACTGATTCCAATCTCCTTGCCACCAAAGCCCCTACCAAGGAAAACCAAAACAGGTAATAGAGAAACCACAAATGCATCAGGCTAAACATCGACTTCTTCGGTTGATCGGTCCCTACTTGGCTACCCGCCGCAATGAGTCCCATAACACCGCTGGGTTGCTCGAGATAAGAAATCGCGAAGATAATGACTCCGGTCATCGCGACAAATAAGATCGGATAGAAGATAACGAACGGAAGTGCGATTCTTAAGACTCGATTCTTGATCAGACCCAGACCACCCCGCTTCTCGAACAGCATTTTGGAAAAATAGCCCGAAAGCAAAAAGAATAGGCCCATCCGAAACAAGTGGATGAACCAGATACTGCAATCGATTAAAGAACTTGAGTAGATATCAGTCGCTAGCCAAACCACATTGGCTGGCTCTGCATAAGAGAAACCAGCGTGTAGAAAAACCCCGAGCATCATCGCGATCGCCCTGAGATTATCCAAGTAGTGGATACGATTTTCAATCATGGACGAGCCGCTCAATTGATATTGCGAGATGGGAGCTAGACCAAATCACGCTTGCGAGTCTGCATAGCAAAAGCAAACGCGATCGACAGAACGACGATCATCAACTCAACAAGAACTATCCAGACCACGGAGGGTGGCCAGATAATGGCGTCCCCTTTAACGATTTCGGCGACTTCTGGTATGGCGAACAGTTGCATCATAAAAACGTTTAACAGCACGTTACAACCGACCATAACGCAAATCGTAGCACCGACAGATTCGAAAGCCACTGCACTTACCAACTGCAGAGAGAATCCGGCTAACAGGAAAAGGAATATCGCAGGCACCACGATAATCGCACCTCTTGCCGCATCTGGAATTATGAAGGTCAGCCCTGTCGTGAGAATCAACATGGTGCCCCAGGGGATCAAATAGGTTGTCAGCACCACGGCGATTTTCCCAATGGAGTATTCCAGCAAACTCACCGGAAGACTCATGATAAACAGTCGAGTCTGGTCGGTTGATTCACTCAGCATCAACGTACCGATCAGGTGTATTCCCGACGCGATCGCCACCGTCATTGTGAGAATAAACCCAAGGAACGAGAGAGTTTTGCTGGGAGTGCAAGCCAGGAATGAGCATGCGATACCAGCTATGAGGTACGCGAATAGGTATTTGCGACTGAGGAAAAGATCTTTGAGAAAAAGAATCTTAACAGCTTGTAAATTCATCAGATTGTTAACCTCTTCCCCTAATAACGGACTGCAAAAATATTTCTTCGAGAGATAAAGCTTCCACGGCCTCAACTGTGGCACCAGATTTACTCAACAAATCCCGAACTTCTTCGGTGTAAGCACTTGATGTGAGAACTCGATATCGATTGAGTTCAGAATCCATCCCGAGTCCGTCGAGAGCTGGTAGTTGCCATCCATCGGGAACCACAACTTTTATTCTTCTCCACTTATCAAGAAACTCGGAGCACACGCTGGACGCGATCACTTGTCCGCGGTCAATAAAGGTAATGGAATCACAAATCTGCTCGACATCTTGCGTATTATGAGACGAATACAAAATGGTTCGATCTTCGTCTTTAACGACTCGCATGATTTCAGTGTGAACCTCATGCTTTGCGACTGGATCTAAACCGTTGGTAGGTTCATCGAGAATAAGCAACTTTGGGCGTCTTGCGAAGATTAGCAATAACATCGTCTTGACTCTTTGACCATGGGAGAGACTCTTGATCGATTGCTCTGGTATGAGCCCGAATTTATGAATCAACTCATCCGCATACTCGTCATCCCAGGCGGGAAACAGCGACTTCACAAATTGCATATGCCACGCAACGGACTCTGGTTTGTAGAGTCGCATATCGTCAGAAAAATAACCGATATCTTGCTTTACCGTGGTGTCATTGGGTGATATTGGTTGCCCAAGAACTTTAACGTCCCCACGATCTGGGGTGACCAGCCCCATCAAGATTCTCATGGTTGTAGTCTTCCCAGCTCCGTTTGGGCCGATAAGACCAGCAACCGCACCACGAGGGATACTGATGCTCACACTTTTGATCTCAAAGTGCTTGTATTTCTTACTGACCGAATCCAGGTGTATCGCTAACTGCGTTTCCACTGTATCTTTGATTGCGGACATTACGATTCCTCTGCAGGGGTTTGGTCAAAGTAGTCAGCCATAAGCCGAGACATCTCGCGTTTCGATTTTCCGAGCAAGCGTCCGAGACTAGCGGCCTTGGAAAGTTGTTCCCGCATTTCTCGGTCGAGAAGTTCGGCTGCCAACCCAGGTTGTTCCGCTACGTAGGACCCCCTTCCTTGTCGAGTCAGGATTACCCCATCTCGTTCCAATTCCAGATAGGCCCTTTTTATGGTGATAACACTGATTTGCAGATCCGCCGCAAGCTGTCTAATGGAAGGCAGTTCAGCACCGGGAGCCAAATCACCAGCCGACACGCGTCTCTTCACTTGGTCGATAACCTGCTTGTAAAGAGGCCGTGGGTCAGCCTGAGAGATCGTGAGCCAACTGTGCATAGCCATATACACAGTATACACACCAATCCACCGAAGTCAAGCACAGCCACTCCCAGCACGGTCCAATACGTGCCATCCATTTTATATTGACTGCGGTTCAATTGGTGCCATCCAAGTTATATTGACCGTTTTCCGAACTTGCTTTATGATGGAGTTAAACCCGATATTCCAAGGAGCCAGATCATGGGTCGACCTTTACGTTCCGAGCAGTTTCGACACGACGAAATTGCTATCGTCCATTGTGTCCAAAGATGCGTTCGCAGAGCTTTTCTCGCGGGAGATGATAATGTCTCGGGAATTGACTACTCCTACCGGCGTGAATGGATTCGACGCAGATTCGAAGCTCTCGCCTCGGTCTTCGCTATTGATGTTCTTTCGTATGCGATTCTATCGAACCATTTGCATGTGATCCTTCGCAGTCGCCCCGATGTCCTGTCGAACCTCTCCGACGAAGAGGTCACTATTCGATGGCTTCGCGTTTTTCCGGGTCGCAGAATTGAAGAACAGCTAGCCGAGCCATCACAAATCGACGTCAAGCGTGTCCTTTCCGACCCAGATCAGCTGGCTATGATCCGAACTAGGCTGTCTGATATTTCCTGGTTTATGCGCGCCCTCGCGGAACCGATTGCCCGCATGGCAAATTCCCAAGACGAATGTACGGGAAGGTTCTGGGAAGGGCGTTTCAAAGCTCAACGAATTGTCGATGATGCAGGCTTATTGGCCTGTGCTATGTACGTTGACTTAAACCCTGTTCGAGCCGCTATAGCTGAGAGTCCGGAGAAATCGATACACACGTCGGTTTACGATCGTATCGAAGCGGAAAAGGGAAAGCAGATTCCTTCGGCGGCATACGATCTAGTACCAATCACGCACGAAGAGTCGGTGGCTCAGCGGCGCAAGTCACTTGCAGAGCAGCGACATGACCACGAGGCCAAGAAGAAGGGAACAGCCAAGCGAGTACTTCGAGACAGTTGGCTCGCACCTTTAAGCCTGACTTCAGGATTGCGGTCAAGTGATCCGCAAGTGCACCGCGATGGACTGAGAGCAAGCGACAAGGGATTTCTTCGAATCGACCTGAGTAGTTACAAGAAGCTGCTCGGTTGGGTGGCAGAGAACAAGCCGAGTGCAGGAACGGTGGCACTGCCGAAGCAGTTGAGTGATGCGTTAATCACCTGTGGAGTCATACCGGAGATGCTGTCGGACTTGATCTGGAATTTTAAGAAGTACTTCAGTCGCTGTGTTGGAGGCTCGGACTCGATGCAGGGAGATGCGGAGCGGATCGGCAGGCGTTGGCACCGAGGCCAGCGCCGAGCCGCAGCTTGTTTCAGCTAGTCTCGCTCCCTAAGAGCAACGGTAGAGTCAACTAGAAAACCAAGAGTAAGTGGATAGGTGATCTAAATTGTCCGCCGCGCTAGTTGCTTGATCCAGCCAGCCATGAAGCACTTCGATTGCCGCTTCTTTGTTGGTGAGTTTGAACGAGACTGAAGGGGGGACGCGATCAGTCCCTATCCTAACCCAGGGGAACCAAGAAATGATTAGATTGCCTAAATTCGAAAAATTACCGAAAAGATGGATGGCACCAATTGAGACGAGAGTTTGAATGAGAGAAAATCACTTTACAACCTTACCTCGATTGTCGTAGCTTCTCGGAAATCCTATCTCGAACTCTCTTCCATTCTGCTGATTTATCTTCTTCGCCCTGCAAACGATGTGCATCGATCAACACTTGATACGACACCATCGAAAGTGGATCGAACTCGATGCCTTTTCTTGCAGCATCTAACGCCTCTTTCAAACGGTTTGTACGGAACAACGCATCAGATAAATGAGAATATGCAGAAGGGTGATAGGGATTCATTTTTATCAACCGCTCCGAAAACTCTATCGTTCTGTCCCAAGCTGCAACACGTTGACTCATCTGAATCAGCGCCTCGAGCGCAAATTCCTTCGACTCATCATAATTCGCAGCCTTAGTCCAAGCGTCGATTGCAGTCTTGGCGTCATTTCGCGTCATGGCTGCTAAGCCATAAGAAAGCATCGTCATACCATCATCAGGAAATCTGCCCGCTAAATACTGCAATTCTTGATACAACTCGGCCGATGGCCCCGAGTTGCGAATTCTATAAATTGCTTTTGCTCGTCGACGGGAATCCTCTGACACGGACTCCTTCAGATCTTCGAAGAAGCGAAGATCCGAAAGAGATGAATTGCTACCTTCATGCTGACTTTCAGGTTTTCGGATGATTCGATGATCGCTTTGACTGGCGTGCGATGAAAGGTCTAAATCTCGGCTTGGCATATGGCATTCGAAACAAGAATCACCTGCTTCAGTTCGTCGTTCTACTATCTCTGAACAAACAATGGCACCTTTGCCGTCGATATGACACTTGACACATGCGTCACGATAAAAGGAAACTCGATCTTCTGCATTTGGCACTGAATGAGGATCGTGACACGTCGTGCATCGCATTGTTCCAGATTTCTTAAAGCACTGACTATCATGCATTTGCTGAACATGCCGTACCGACTTGGTGCGCCCGTCGCGATCAATACCACTTTCTGTATCAAGGACCAGCCACACATCATCCAGTCGCATTCCAGGCTTGAAGTCCTGATGAGATTTCCCCTCTCTCAAGATTCGAGAAGTCGATGGCTGTAAATGACATTGGTAACAAACCGCTTGCCGGGCCGGCTCATCGAGAGATTCAGGATTTACTATTGGATCCGCACCTACTCTCCCTTGTTCATGAAACTCTATATGTGACTTTCCCGAACCATGACATCGCTCACAACCAATGGCGAGCTCTCCGAAAGGCTCGTTTTGATACATATCAGAATGTGGACCTTGCGTTTTGATCTCACCCGTGTGGCACAGTAGACAATTTGCAAGCGCTTTACGATCAAAACCGCGTGGATCATCCACGCTGTATCCTGGGTTCAATCCCCATGAGCTCGTTTTCCCAAACCAGTTAAGTGGCGACAGGCAAAGCAAGCCATCCCGCTGTTCAACATAGGCCTTTGCACGGCGACCTGACCCGACGACGAACTTCATCGGATGTTGTTTGCTGAAAAGTTCATTGCCATCTAAGTCATAGACAACTTCAGAGTGTTGCATCACGCCGTCTGTAAACTTAGCTGAAAGCGTTTTCAGCTTACCTTTGATCTCGTCCGAATCCGGCGGCACCGGGTTATCGTTTTGAACTAACCTAGTAGCTCCAAAATACATCGGGTGTTTCTTGTAAGACTCCAAAATGCTCTCATGGCACTTTCCGCAAGATTCACTTCCGACCAAATCAACATGTGCTGGGGCGTTTTGACCGTTTTGCAACGGCTGTGCGACGCTATTTTGTGTTCCAATGTTTTGATCAACGTAAGAGTCTTTTTCCATTTGCGAAGAACTTGACGGCCTTTGCTCTGTTCTCGGCGGCTCGGAATTCTTAAGCACATCACTCGGACTCGCTCGGACCAACATCGGCTTCTTTGGCCGCTCTCGCCTATAAACGAATAAGGCCACGGCCACAAACAGACCGAAACAGGCAGAAAGAATTAAAAGCGAGGCGAGGGGACTAAGTTGCTTCATCAACAAATCGTTTGAGAGACGAGAAACGCACGAGATCGATTCTACATCAAGTTGCAAGTTTTGATCACCAGAGGTTTGATTATACGTACTCCGGCTACACTCTTCCCGTCGCAAAATCGCCATTTTGGACTGCAACTGATCATTCGGTCCCAGTCAAAGGGATATGATCCGTATTCTCAAAGAAAACAGCCCCATTCCCCCAGCTAGATATGTCAACCCTGGAATTGCACGCAATTTGCCGTAGTGACGATTTCACACTATCGGTTAAACTTGGGCTGATCCGATTACGAAATAAAATACCTCCCCACCTCAAAACCAGCCCAAGTTAATAGGGATTTTAATGAACGCATCGTCTGGTTCCGGCTACATAGTTCACGCAGACCAATGCGAAATCAACCTTAAGAATAGGTACTTTGCCTCGTTATTGGCATTTCTGATCCCGGGAGCAGGTCATTTTTACCAGGGCCGGACCAACAAAGCTTATCTGTTTTCCGTTTGCATATTGGGATTGTTTTTCTTTGGCTTGTACCTGGGCAAGGGACGAGTGGTTTACGCCTCAACTGCAGCAGAAGATTTTCGGGTTCTTCATTTTCCGGCACAGGTTTGCGTGGGGCTTCCGGCATTTCCAGCGGTTTACCATTTTGCTGTAGGGCACAGGATGTCCCAGACGGCAGTGGAAAATGACTTTGAAACTCAAACAACCCCCGAATGGAAGTGGTCAGAGTTTATGGCACCGCCAAAGGACCGGACCCAACTCTCGCAATGGCATCATCATGCTTCCGCTGGATTTGAATTAGGTTCACTTTTTACCGCCGTGGCAGGACTCCTGAATTTACTGGTTGTATTTGACGCTTTTGGTGGCCCTATGCCCCTCCCGCAACCCAAGCCTAAGGGTGGTAAGCCTGAAAATGACGCAACCAAGGGTCCAGATTCTGCAACCAAAGCTGACTCTTAGGCAAAGAACGCGAGCCAGAAAGCGTGTCGCATACTAAAACCCATACTCCCAATTCCGAACAAAAAGTTGCACCCACTCTTGGTGAGGTGGAATTACGAGAACTGGATTGCGACGAGGAAACACAAAACGATATACGCCAACTCCAATATCGCATTCACGATTACGGCGATGCGGTTGTTGCGTTGTCAGGCGGAGTTGATAGTGCCGTTGTGGCCGCTATCTCGCAGGCCACGTTAGCAGACCGGGCGGTAGCGGTAACTGGACTTGGCCAGGCAGTTTCTCAAGCCGAACTTGCAGACTGCCAACGTGTTGTTAGACAAATTGGTATCCGACATGTATTCGTAACCACGCGCGAGATAGAAGACCCCAATTACGTCCGAAACGACTCCAATCGTTGTTACTATTGCAAGGATAACTTGTACCAAACGATTGGTAATTGGGCGACTAGCAACGGATTTCGCACACTGGTTTCGGGAACAAATAAAGACGATCTCGGTGACTATAGGCCTGGACTCCGAGCCGCTGCTGAACATCAAGTCCGCGCTCCTCTCGCGGAGGTTGGTTTAGACAAATCTCGCGTACGGGCGATTGCACATGCCTTAAAATTAAATGTGGCCGACAAACCGTCTTCCCCGTGCCTTGCCAGCCGCATTGCCTACGGACAACTCGTTACACCGGAGAATTTGCGGAGAGTCGAGACTATTGAATCGCTCTTGCATTCACTTGGTTTTTACGATGTCCGAGCTCGAGTGCATGGACAACAGCTTGTAAGACTCGAATTGCACCAAGAGGATTGGAACAAAATCCTGGACCCAGTCATTCGAGAGACCATAAACGCTGCATCAAAGGATCAAGGATTTTTGTTCGTTACCATGGACCTGATGGGGCGACAAAGCGGATCTTTGAACCGAGTACTACCAATATTGCACTAGGCTAATGCGGTTTTCAAACTCATCTCTCATAATTACTTCACTTTGACGATTACTTCACATTGACGATTCCTGGCTCAACGAAAAAGCTCGAACAGTAGTTCTGCAGCGTCTACCAAACGTGGCCCCGGCCGATTGAAGTATGCGTTTCCATCGAGTAGGTGCACTTGTTGGTTTTTAAAACAACGAAGCTCATGAACTGGATAGTTACGCTCGAAATCCTCAAAATCTAGCTTCGTCTTTTCGGAGTCATAACCGCAACAGGCGACCACCAAATGATCAGGATCTGCGGCCCGCAGTTCATCCCAATGGATGCGTCTCGATTTTTCACCTGGTATTCCGATCAACTCCTTTGCTCCTGCATATTCAATGATTTCCGGGTTCCAGTGCCCTGCCGAAAACAATGGATCAAGCCATTCCAGGAGCACAACCGTCTTAGAGACATTCGCTGGCTTTGCATTACTAAGCCGCTCAAGCCGACCGTTGAGTTGCTCGTAGGCCTGCTGTCCGCGTTCGGGAGATTGCAATTGAGTCCCAACGTAAAGCAGTGAATCTAGAACATCTTGCAATGAGGCAGGCGAAAGGGTGATCAATTTCGTCGACCGAGGCAACTCTTTTAATACCTCGCCGAGTGCACCTTGTGACACGGCACAGACATCACATATCGATTGGGTAAAGATAAAATCAGGACAAAGATCGAGAATTCGATGGCTGATTAGGCCAAACAAGCCATCCGCCTGGGAAGCATTCTGAGAGGTTAATGAATCAATCTCCGCGCTGGTAGTCGATTGGGGAATTCGAGAAAAGGTAAGTCGCTCGAAGTTCGACACTTGAGAGGGATAATCACACTCATGTGAGATCCCAATCAAACTGTCTTGGAAACCTAACAAACAGATGATTTCGGTTGCGGCCGGAATGAGAGAGACGATTTTCAAGGTGAAATAGGGAACAATGAGGGGAGTAATTCGAAAACGTTCCCGATTGCCTGACTTTTAGAAGCCTGACTAATCCGTTATGATTTGTCCGAGCTGGCAGGTGTTTTGGAACTCGTTTGGTGGCCAAATGAATACCGCGACGGGGAACTCTGCCAATAGTACCATTCTCAGCGGAGTTTCCTTGTGCGTAAAAAGTTTTTTTCGTTTCTCCTAGCGATGTCATTCGCGACGGTTCCCGGTTCGATTCAGCTTTTGGCACAAGATGAGCCATCGTTGACCATTGGTACCAAGGCACCTGAAATTGACATCGAGCATTGGGTCAGCCTAGGCAAAGATCGTTTTAAGGCAGTCAAGACGTTTGAGAAAGACAAGGTATATGTCGTTGAGTTTTGGGCAACTTGGTGCGGACCATGCGTACAAAGCATGCCGCACCTAGTTGAAGTCCAAAACAAGTTCGCTGAAAAAGGCGTTCAGATTATCAGCGTTAGCGACGAAGACTTGGAAACCGTTCAAGGTTTTCTTGAGCGAAAAGTTCGTGGCAGCGAAGAAGAAGGCAAAGAATCGACCTATGCAGAGCTCACCAACGCATACTGCTTAACCGCCGACCCAGATGGTTCCGTTCATACAGCATACATGAATGCTGCCGGTCAAAACGGTATCCCATGTTGCTTCATCGTTGGCAAGACAGGACAAGTCGAGTGGATCGGTCACCCAATGTCGATGGACGAGCCACTTGAGGCCGTCGTAGAAGGCAAATGGGATCGAGAGGCTTTTGCCATCGAGTTCAAGCTGTCACAGAAGATCGACTTCTTAGCATCCCGCGTCATGCGCATGCCAAAGGATAAGGCACTAGAAGCAATCGAAGAGGCTCGCAAGGAAGCTGGCGACAATGAAATGCTAAAGGCCCAGATCGAGCAACTTGTCCTCCAGGTCGAACTACGCGAGCTTGGGCCTTTGATGCAAAAGAACGACATCGAAGGAGCGATGAAGCTTCTTGATGAGCTAGCTGCAAAGAACGCAGGCTTTGGCGAACAAGTCTTGCAAATCAAGATGATGATTTATAGCCAAGCCAAAGACTATGCAGGCATGGGCAAAATCCTGACAAAGATGGCCGAGTCCGACGACGGCATGACCTTGAATGCAGTCGCATGGAATGCTTTCGAAATGTTGTCCCAAATGGACAAGCCATCGCCAGAGTTACTCAAGGGCGCGATCGCTGCAGGAGAAAAGGCTGTCAAGTTAATGCCAGAATCAGGTGCGATCCTCGATACACTTTCCCACCTGGTCCACATGTCTGGCGACTTGGATCGTGCGATTGAATTGCAAACCAAAGCGGTCAAGTGTGAAGATGGCGGCGAAGAAGAAATCAAAGAATTCTTGGAAGAGCTCAAGAAGGAAAAAGCCAGCAAGAAATAAGCTCACTGGCGAGCTATTGACTTGTACATAGTTATCAATCGGTCCCGTTCTTTCGGGACCGATTTTCGTTTATGGATTAGGTTTGAAGCGAACCATGACAAAAGGACAGTGGGCCAAAGGCGAAGGGTCGATACTCGTTCCGGTCGAGCTCGATTGGGATTTAGAAGAAGCGATTCCCGATGACGTCGAATCGATATTAGGTACAGCAGACGAGATGCTACAGACCTATTGGGATCAATGGCATCGACGCCCCATTGAACAGTATGTTGCCTGTGACTTTCGCGACGTATGGAGAGCGCTGCGGCAAGTGACCGAAGCACGGCTTGCGTTAGGAAATAGTTTTTTGGAGTGGGGGAGTGGTTTTGGCGTGGTGACTGGTTTGGCTTCTCAACTGGGTTGGGATGCAGTAGGAATCGAAGCAGAGCAGTTCCTCGTCGCCCAATCGAAAAAATTCCTGAAGAGAACGGGGCTTCATGGGGAGATTGCCTACGGGAATTTTCTTCCCCCGGGGGCCGATAGATTGGCGAAAAAGCAAGCCAATCATGCGTCTTTGTTCCATCACGTCCCGTCAGCTTATGACGAGCTAGACTTACAATGGGACGATTTTGCATTAGTATTTGTATATCCGTGGCCCGGCGAGCATCATTTTTTGAAGGATGTGTTTCGCGTTTATGCCAGGGACGGCGCGTTGCTGCTCCTATTTTTGGGGCCTTATGAGATCGAACTCTACCGAAAAACCGATTGTTGAGCGTTGATGAAACTTAAGAGTCTGCATGAAGACTTTCGCGTCGAGGAATTGACATCGGTACGTCCGTCGAGAGGCCCCTTTTCCTTTTATCGGCTTGAGAAGCGAGGGATTGGCACGCCGGAGGCAATTACCGCCATTCTTCGAGACTGGAACTTGTCCCGCAAGGCCGTGGATTACGGTGGGCTCAAAGATCGGCATGCGGTAACGGTTCAGTATCTCACCATTCACAAGGGGCCCAATCAGTCACACGAAGACCGGTCCTACAGGCTTGAGTATCTAGGTCAACTGTCTGCTCCCTATCATGCCAACGACATTTCCGCCAATCGATTCTCCATCAGGCTCCGCAATTTAAAGCATGAAGATCGCGTGGATCTGGATCGTCGATGCGAGATGGTTAAAGAACACGGGATCGTTAATTACTTTGATGACCAACGATTCGGTTCCATGGGATACTCTGGTGAACTAATCGCTGTACCGTGGTGCAAGGGGGATTATGAACGAGCCCTTTTTCTGGCGATGGCAGAACAAAACAGTCACGATCGAGGCCGCGAGAAGGAACAAAAAGAGATCATGCGGCAGCATTGGGGGGATTGGTTGCTGCTAAAGCAGAAGCTTGATCGCTCGCATCGCCGAAGCGTTGTAACCTATCTCGTCGATCATCCCACCGACTTCAAGCGGGCGGTTGCATTAATCCGGCAAGACATGAGAAGTCTATACCTATCGGCATTCCAGAGCTGGGTATGGAACCGTTGGTTATCGCAGTTGATTTCTGATGGGATTGGGGCAGATAACTGCATCACCTACGAATCGAAATGCGGGTCGCTAAACATCCCCAAGCCGGGTGCAAATCTTCGGTCCATCGATTGGTTACGAAATTCGGATCTTCCATTACCTTCGGCCAGGCAGCACGACTGGGACCATTCCACTCTTCCTACGCTGGACAGCATACTAGCGGGATTAGGGTTAGAGAGACGTGAGATGCGGCTCAAATACCCGAGAGATAGTTTCTTTTCTAAGGGGTTCCGCAGAACGTGGATTTCGCCTGCGAATTTTGAGTTTGGATGGGCAAATGATGAGCTACACAATCAGCGACTGGCTCTCGATTTATCATTCGATTTGCCGAGGGGTTGTTATGCGACCATGATCGTGAGGGCCATTTCTTCGGCTGATTGGCAAGAGGATGACGGCGACAACGGCGACGAAATGGGTGAAGGCAACGATGAACTAGCAAGTCCCGAGGGAGACAATGCACAAGAAGACGGGGCACAAGGAGACATTGCAAAAGGAGACGCGACATGACGGGACGAATCGTAGTCGGAGTGTCTGGTGGTATAGCTGCTTTCAAGACCGCAGCCCTGGTTAGTCGGTTGGTTCAACTAGGTGAAACCGTTTCTGTAGTCATGACGGAGTCCGCACAACAATTTGTTGGACCGGCAACGTTTTCAGCACTTTGTAATTCGCAGCCAGTCATTCATCCCTTCGATTCAAGATTTCCTCTTGGGCCGCACATTGAGTTGGCGCAAGACTGCAAGTTATTCATCGTAGCGCCGGCAACGGCCCACGTCATGGCGGCTTGTGCGTTGGGGCTCGCGGATACGTTGCTAACCACGTTGTACCTAAACGTCGAGTGCCCCGTCGTTATGGCACCGGCCATGAGCACACCAATGTGGGAGAAGCCAGCCGTACAGCGGAACGTTGAGCAGTTACGGTTAGATGGGGTTCATTTGGTTGGTCCGGAGATTGGTTGGTTATCGTGTCGACGACAAGGTGCGGGCCGCATGGCTGAGCCCGAAACCATTCTCGATTTCGTTAAGCCGTTTTTAACCTCCACTACTCCCGAGTGATTTGTGGCACACATTGTCATCACATCTGGTCCAACGCGGCAGTACTTAGATCCCGTTCGCTATTTGACCAATTCCTCTAGTGGCAAGATGGGGAGCTCGTTGGTTGATGCCGCGATCGCTCTTGGTCATCAGGTCACGGTCATTACAGGTCCGGTCCAGGTTGCATATAACGCTAAAGCGAAAGTGGTTGAAGTTGTCACAACACAGCAGATGCTTGAGGCAACCAAAGAGGCGTTTAGCAAAGCAGATGGTTTAATCGGCGCGGCAGCTCCGTGTGATTACATGCCTGTTCAGATCGCTTCGCACAAATTGGCCAAGACGGGAGATGGTTTACAGCTTTCGTTAGTTGAAACGCCGGATGTCGTCGCCACGCTTGCAAGCAGAAAAAAGCCGCACCAGTGGGTTGTCGCCTTTGCTCTGGAAACGGAGGACGTCAGATTTCGTGCCATTGTCAAAATGTCACGCAAGGCATGCGATATGATCGTCTCCAATTCTGCAGAAGCCATGAATTCCGAAACGAACAATGTAGAGATCATTTTGCGAACAGGGGAGACGTTAGAGCACGCCAGCGGATCGAAGCCCCATGTCGCGGAGCGAATCCTGTATCATATTGATGAGCAATTAGTCCGCAATTCGATAGATCGCAATTCGACACCATGAAACAACGCTAAGAGGGAGCATCGCAAGAGGCAATGAGCACTAGCACTTACCCAAATCTTCCTCCGCTGGAACGGCCACTTGATGTTCTGGTTGTCGCCCCGCATCCAGACGATGCGGAGCTCGGGATGGGAGGAGCGATTGCCAAGCTCATGAAACAGGGGCTTAATGTTGGCATCGTGGACCTGACCAATGGCGAGCCAACTCCACATGGCAGCCCGGAGACACGAGCGGCCGAGACGCTTGTTGCCAATCGAGCGTTAGGCAATCCGTGGCGGTACAATCTTGGGTGGCCCAATCGTTCACTCGAACACACGTTGGAGCGACGGCATCATCTAGCTGGACTTTTTCGCTTAACGAGACCGAATTGGATCTTTGCTCCTTATTGGTTGGATGCGCATCCTGATCATTTAGCAGCGACAGAGATTGTGGAAGCAGCGAGGTTTTGGAGCAAACTATCAAAAAGCGACATACCAGGCGAGCCATTTCATCCGAAGCGCATATTCCAGTACTTCTGCATTCATCTCAAACTAGTACCGCAGCCATCGTTTGTCCTCGACATATCCGAGCATTGGAATGAAAAGGAAGCGTCGTTGCTTGCGTATCACAGCCAATTAGTAAAAGGCCGAGAGTCCGATGATCCAAGCTTTATTGAACGAGTGAAAGAAGAGGCTGGATTTTGGGGCAAGTCGATAGGGGTAAGGTTTGGCGAGCCGTTTGCATCGCGTGAACCGATTGGTCTTTCCGATTTTCAATCACTTGTTTGATCCATGGACCAACGTTGCAGACTGACGGTACTTCTTCAACTAATGATCGGACTGGTCGTATTCGCCAGTTGCAGTTCAGCTCCTATTGACTCGAACGGCACGGCTCGTCTTAGAGTCGTTGCAACAACGGGGATGATCGCGGATCTTGTTCGAAAGATCGGGGGAGACCAGATTCAGGTAGAGCAATTGATTCGCAGCGGAATAGATCCGCATCTTTATCGACCGGTCACGGATGACGTGCGTTCCATCGCCGGAGCCGACATCGTGTTTTATAACGGATTAAACTTGGAGGGACGCATGATCAGCATCCTGTCATCGAGTCAATTGCGAAGTAAGCGTATTGCAGTTTGCGAGAAGATCGACTTGCCAAATCGCTCAGGTTCAGAAAACCACAAAAGCGACCCAAGCGCTAGCGACGATTTACACGATGTCGATCCACATTGCTGGATGGATGTTTCGTTGTGGATAGAAGCGTCTCGGGTAATCGAAGAGGAATTGATAAACTCGGATAAGGCAAACGAAGCAACCTATCGAACCAACGGGAACGAACTTCGTGAACGACTTCGAGAGCTCGATGAGCAAGGCGTGGCATGGATCAAATCGATACCTGAGCCCAAGCGGATCCTTATTTCGACTCACGATGCCTTTCGGTATTTCGGCGAACGGTATGGCGTACGAGTTGAAGGGATCCATGGAATTTCCACGGCATCTGAAGCGGGTTTAAAGCGAGTAGAAGAATTGGTATCGCTAATTGTGGAGCGGCGCGTACCGGCTGTTTTCGCCGAATCCAGCACTTCGGATAAATCCGTTCGGTCCTTAATGGAGGGAGCAGAGCGACAGGGAGCCAGCGTAACCATTGGTGGCGAGTTGTTCACCGATTCGACCGGCCCGGAGAGAGAGGACACGAGCACTTATGAGGGGATGATGATGCATAATTTTCGAACGATAACCCAGGCGCTGGGTGGGCATGTTGACTAATCAGTGGGTTTTGAGTCTTATTTCGATTAAGCTGTAAGCAGTTCACAACCATCCCATAGGTTTGTTTTTGGGCCCCTCACCTCCCCTCCAATTGTAACAACCTCTAACTCGTACCTCGAATAAACGTATGCCATACAAGACTCATGTTGAGAACCCTCGTGTCGTTTTAATTGGCAGTGGGATCATGTCAGCTAATCTCGGCGCCCTGCTAAAAAAGTTGGATCCCGAGATGAAGATTCAGCTTTATGAAGTGACAGAGGAATTGGCCCAGGAGAGTTCGAACGCGTGGAACAATGCCGGAACGGGGCACGCCGGCATATGCGAGCTCAGTTACACGCCGTTTCAGAGGCCAGACGGAACAGTTGATGTGGCCAAGGCGATAGAGATTTTCGAGCAGTTCGAAATGTCAAAATTGTTTTGGGGCTATGCGTTACAAACAGGCATGATTCAGGGAAGTCGTGAGTTCATCAACACGGTACCGCATATCAGTTTCGTCGAGACCGAGAAGCAAGTGAATTATTTGCGTGCGCGTTTTCAAGGGCTTAAGCAGCATCACTTTTTTGAGCCGATGACGTTTTCGGACGATCCCGACGTCATCAAGAGTTGGGCACCGCTGCTGATAGAGGGCCGAAAGAATGTGCCTGTTGCAGCGACCAAGATGGACCAGGGAACCGATGTCAACTTTGGGGCGATCGCGAGGAAGTTAGTTCACTGGTTATCGGAGCAGCCTGGCTGTGGCGTTGCATCGGGGCATCGAGTGATTGGGCTAAAGAGAATTTCTACCGGGTGGGAGTTAACGGTCCAAGACAAGGACGGCTTCAGAAGAAAGAACCGAGCCAATTTCGTTTTTATTGGCGCAGGTGGTGGAAGCATCCAGCTATTGCAAAAGTCGAGTATCGCCGAGAGCAAAGGTTACGGCGGTTTTCCTATTGGCGGCCAATGGCTGGTTTGTGACAAGCCCGAGATCGTAGCCAAGCATCAGGCTAAAGTTTACGGCCAAGCATTAGGTGCGGCTCCCACGATGGCAGTCCCGCATTTGGATACACGCGTGATCGATGGCAAGAAGTCACTTCTATTCGGACCGTTTGCAGCATGGACGACTAAGTTTTTGCATCGGCATGGCAGTTATTGGGATTTGCCAGGTTCGATGAAGCTCGACAATGTCGGTTCGCTTATCAAGGTCGGGCTCTATAATTTGCCGTTGGTCAAGTATCTCATTCAGCAGGGAACGCAGAGTTTGGCATCGAGAATCAGAGTATTGCAGGACTTCTATCCTGATGCCAAGGCAGAAGACTGGCGATTGATCGACGCGGGCATTCGTGTGCAAGCGATCAAGAAAGAAGACGGGCAAGCAGGCATTGTCCACTACGGAACGGAAGTCATCACCGATGCAGACAAGACGATTTCCGCGTTGCTTGGAGCATCTCCCGGGGCATCCGTATCGGTCTACGTCATGCTTCAAGTCATCCAAAAATGTTTTGGGGAATTGCTAGCGAGCGAGTCAGGGGCACGAGCCATGAAAGAAATGATTCCTAGTTATGACATTGATCTGAAGCTGCCGGAGAATGGCAGCTTGTATCGTCAGCTAGATCAACAAGCCGAGAAGAACCTAAATCTGGTTTAGGGGGTTACAGGCTTGGTGAATCGATCACGTGTGTTGTTTCGGTGCCCCTGGCAGCTTAGCGACGAACAGCAATTATTTGCTGTTACCTAGTATTTCTAGTGCCGCAACTTAGAGATGATGTTGATCATAACCCGACGCGTAAGCCAGGGATTTTGCTGGAAAAATCGTCCATCGCTCACGCTTTTTGAAGTTGCGGCATTTTGGATTTAGGGGCAAAGCCCAGTTCGTTTACCTAGCCAGGCCTGGAGGGCCCGGACCGCGATTCACCAAGATTTTTCAAGGGCCAACGGCCTGACCGCTTGTTCCCTTGCTGAGATCCGAGCCATCCCAAACGGCCGGACCTTTGGCCCTAACATCATCGTTTTCTCAATTCCCAGGACTTCTGGCTAGGCAAACGTAAGGCCGTTGGTCCGAAAAACCTGTTACTGCGCAACTTCAAAACTCACGCTGCAGGTTGGGATTTCGGGGATTCTCCTAGGAAGGTTATCTCCAAGTTGTGGCACTAGCTAAACAGTGCTTTTATTTAACCGCGCCTCCGCAACGCTCCTCACTTAGGGATTGAGTATTCCTGCCGCTTTGTACAGTTCGACATCCGCGGACTTCAAAACCTGGGTCCTGTCGTCAAGAAATTTTGGTTCAAAAAGTGAACGATCCAGGGGCTCATTAATGGATCGCCAGTAGACGCTAATTGAGGTGAATTCCGATACCTTGGGCGAAGTGTAATGCCTTTCAAACAAGACCTCGGTTGGCAAGTAGATACCATTCACTTCAAGCCAAGAAACGCTTTCTTCCATGAAAACATTACCAGTTTCCTTATTCTTCCAATAATATCTCGTCCTCAGTAGACTAAGCGAGTCCACGACTTCTGTGAGGCCTCCAGGCCCCGGACTTGAATTCAGAATGATCTCGCTCCCGTTACGGGACAGAACCACCTTTTCTTCGGTTTCGGTCTCCTTTTTTATTTCTCCGCTCGACAGTGCGTTGACTAGTTTCGTTACATCGTCGAAGCCTTGCTTATCAGTCGACAGGGTTGTAGGTGTCTTCAAAATCCCTATGCATCGCAGATCGATAATGGGAACTCTGTTTTGCTGGAATACTCTAGCGAAATGCTCTGGCTTGATGCGGATTCCAACGTCACGGGAGGGGTATTTCACGTTACGTGTGAAGTCGCCCGATTTCACTAGGAGATGCTCCTTTGAAGAAATCCGTGAATCCGCTCGGGTTCCATCAGGAGGCTCGCTATTGTTCGGTTCCTTTTCAATGCGATGGAGGGAGAAGAACTCTTGTTTATCCCAATCCACTGCCAAGCGAGACCAAGAAGTTGCATCGGGAAACGCAGAACCGTCTCCGTTCTCACCATCAGAAAACGTCGAAAACTTAATTAGGCAATCATACTGACGCCACGACTCAGAATTCGCGACAGCGACCTTCCATCGGTCGCGAGCGAATTCGCGTCCATCCTCACCGGCAACTTCTGCGATGGACAGCAACACGAAAAAAACGACGTAAATAGGACGCACAAAGACACCTCTTTTAACTTTGCCCTATGTTACCAGTTTAAAAAGGACCGCCGAAACCGCCGCCGCTCGTCGATAAAACAGATCAAGGAAAAGACATTCGCGAATCACATTCAGCAATTCCACCTTCCCAACTTACTTGCCATTGCAGATGTGGAATGGAGGCTGCCTCCCCTTCTTTCGAACTTAATGAAAAATCTTCGGGGAGCGAAACATTGACCCGCAATAAACCTTTCGTCATGTGTTTGCTCTCGATGCTTACTACTCTTTTTCCAATTTTCGCAGACGCAACGAGTTCCTCGGATTTGTCGTCGAGTAACTCTTTGTTAACACGGATTATAGCCGTAGCCATCCATCCGCTTTCAACTTTAAAAAACAGCAATCGCTCTGGGTAAATCGAGACGTTAGGCTTCCGAGTGATCGTGCAAAGCAACGAGTCGGTCACACCTGTTTTATCACACTTCAAGACCAACTCTCCTACCCGCCGAAATTCTCCGTCACCTGGAACGTCCATTTCAAAAGAGTACTTTAGATTCCCCTCTGACTGAACCAACTTTCCATCCACACCATTCAAATCTCCTCGACCCTCGATAGAAACGTCGGACGGTTCTAAAGGCGAGGTAATCAAAACTGGCACCGTGATCACAACCTTTGAAACTTCGGGGCGAACAGATCTTTCAATAATCTCAATTCCGAAAGACGAGAGACCGGCAACTTCATATTGAAACACGATGAAGAATGACTCATCGACCTTCTCGCCCTTGAACGCAATCGAAGTCAATTTCTTGGGTGATTTCGCCGTCTTCGGCACTTCAAATGTGACGGTAGCTACCAAGTGTCCGCCGCTTGGGATTTCGGATGCATTGGTCAGCACATTAAGATCGTTGCGACCACTGATGACCTCTGCAATCGCGAAGTCCTTTCCTGATGCGTTTTCTATGTTGATGGTGGCACGGACACTTGCACCAGCAGGCAAGATGCCGAAATCGACCGGTTTAGATGCGTTTGGCGATAGCGATTTGGCCACGTAAGAACCTGACACTTCAATTTCGCTACGCGATTGCATTTCGGGAGTAGCTGTTGCTTGCGCCTGCACATCGGTTCGCGAGCTACCGCAAGACAGCAGTACCGCAAGAAAAAACCGGAAATAAAAATCCAGCCTTCGGTAAGTCGATAAGTCTCCAACCAACTCAAAGAACATTAGAGCGTTTCGACTCACGGTTGGAATCTCCCGGGAAACTGATACAGCCGTTCCGGTGAATGATCCAAAACTTCAGCTAGATTGTCAAGAAAAAATTCTAGACAGAAGGACGAATGCCGTTCCGCTTAAATCAACATCGTTTATCACGTAACAAGGCGCACTAGCCGAAGTCGCCAAGACTTTGGACAGCGTGCCAGCGATGCATCCAATCTGTGGCCAGATCGGCTACCACCTCATGTTGCCGAAGTCGCCCACTGCTGCAACTTCGCAAAGCCTTGTTGCGGCCTACAAATGCTATAAATGCGAAAAACCTTTGCTGAAAACAGCAAAGGTTTGATTCGCATTTCATTCTAAGGGGAAGCCCGAGAACTAAACGAGTTCTTTTTTAGCGCCGATCAAAGTGCGAAGACGTTCGGCCAAGAGACGTGCGTCAAATGGTTTCTTGAACGTTTCGTTGATACTAGATCGGTCAAAGCTCATCGTGTTGCCATCATCAGGAAGCAGAGCAATCAAGATGATCTCGGTGAAATCCGAGTTCTTGCGAAGGTTTTGACAGATTTGCAATGCTTCGAGCTTTCCAACGGAAAAGTCGACGATCATGCAGTCTGGGTGAAAACTTTCGGCTTGAATGCCTGCCTCGAAACCGCTTGCAGCAACCGAAACCTTGAAGCTCTTCTCCACGGGGAGCTCTCGCTTTAGGTTTTCGATCAACACCTGATCTTGCGCAACGATCAGGACTTTCGCCATGGCCTCATCTTCCAAGTCTCCCAAGGGCATACCATGCTCTTTGAGGAACTTGATTAGATACTCTCGAGGAATACGTCGGTCTTGTGAACCGGGGATGCGGTATCCCTTGAGACGGCCGGAGTCGAACCACTTGCTAACGGTTCTCGGGGCCACCTTGCAGATCTTCGCGACCTGTCCTGTGGTGAACACCTTCATATTTTTGGTCTCCGTTACCTTCCAATAGTGAGTGAGTCCGCACGGTCGGTATGTCGACCGGTGCTTGACAGTAGTCGCCCTGGTTGAAAAAGACTTTCGGAATGAGCTGAGTCATTCGTAGCTCCTCGTCAACGACTGGGTCTGGGCTAAACAATCAGGAACAACCCTTTGTGTAGTAGAAGGCGAAACTCCGTTTCCTCCTTGCTACGGTCCAAAGTTTTTCTGCGAGAGGACGATTAGCATGGCAAGGCAACGTCCGCGAGCGACCGCACCCCTACGACGGTTCGCTTCCGTTCCGTTTGCAATGATTTAATCGTATGACTGCCGCCCTGAGAGAAGGCATAGAATCAGCGGTGACTGATCGTTTAGGCCGTACACGAAGTAAGTACGAACATACCGACAGCCGCCTCCGCGATGAGGATTCACGGATTGCTGGCACTTTCCCCCCTATTCAGTTCGGCAACTTCCTTTGACTGGTCAAACTCATTAAAGCTGTCCAGCGCAGAAAAAGCCGTTCTGCACCTAGTTTCGATTCAAACAGGGGGATTACTTTAGAAAGAATCTTCGGTTGCTTAAGCATCTTCGAAATCTTCCTAAGTAACTGAGTCGATAGCGACTTTTTCTTCAAATCTTAAAATTATTGCGTGATTTTCTGAAGCTCTTTCGAACTGATCTGCATCTCGACGACCGGATTCGATAACCTTGTAGGATACCACCTTACGACGCAGCCTTTTTACCGACTAGCTTTTTGATTTGCATGAACGCATTACTCAACACACCGAGAATCGCGAGCTACTTTTGGCCCGGCTATCGAAAAGCGTGGGATCAAATGGATCAGCAATCAGCAATGGTGGCCATCCTCTTCGCATGGACAGCGATTTTTGTCAGTTTCAATCTATTTTACTGGCCAGAATGGTTTCCTGGATGGCTAGTCAAACTAACCACGGTAGCACTGGTGCTTACGTCTTTGGGTCACGGGACGAAGGGAATTTTGTTCGGAGAATCGGTTTCCAAAGCGCAGTTAACCAAAGACTCACTCGAGGAGGCAGAGCTATCATTTCGTCTTGCTCAGGAGAGCTATTTGCAGGGCTCTTACTTCGAAGCGGAGCAGTACTTGCTCAAGAATTTGACAATCAACGAGTCGGATATTGAATCCGCACTCTTGTTGGCTTCGGTTTATAGACGTTCAGGGAAATTTCAAGAATCGCTGGACACCTTGAGTCAGTTGCAACTGAAGGAGCGGTCGGCCCGCTGGGCCACTGAAATCCTAGTTGAAAAGGAAAAGGTAGTACGGTCAAAACGGCAATCAAGCATCGTCCCCCCTCCCAAAGGATGACAAAACCGTTACCATCCAGATATTCGGAGAGAGAATCCCTATCGGTTTTTTTCCTAATCTCCGAAAAATCATACCAATAACGGATTGCTTCTCGGTTTCCTTGAAAGCGACAAGGTTGTTGCACCAGATTTATGAGCCAAGCTTAGCGCAGTTCGTATGTCTGCGAGATAATCTGTCCAAAGAAGCCCCAAATGGCTTACAGAGGATTTTTTGCGTCAAGATTTGGAACGCAGTTTGCTTCCGTAATTGGGCTTTGATAAGGGTTGTGACAATAGGTCGCAAAAATTGGTGGCTGTTTGTTTCGGTTCATCGGGCAAAAGCACCTGTTCTCAGGCGACTTCATCGCAACAATATCGGATACGAATGCGTGGGGAAAACGAACAAGCTGGACTAGTTAACGAAAGTCTGGCCCGAGTATAGTCCACAACGCTTCGCTTGAATGGAATTTAGACCGTTAGAACAAACGCTGACGACCGACTTAGAAAGGTTTAGATATGTACGAACGATTCACAGATCGCGCTCGCAAGGTTATGCAACTAGCAAACCAAGAGGCCCAGCGCTTCAATCACGAGTACATCGGCACCGAACACATCCTTTTGGGCTTGGTCAAAGAGGGTAGCGGGGTTGCCGCCAATGTTCTCAAGAACCTCGACGTAGACCTTCGCAAAATACGTCTTGAGGTTGAAAAGCTTGTGCAAAGTGGCCCTGAAATGGTGACCATCGGCAAGCTTCCTCAAACGCCGAGGGCCAAGAAAGTCATCGAATATTCGATGGAAGAGGCTCGCAATCTCAATCACAACTACGTTGGGACGGAACACATTCTGCTAGGGCTCCTTCGCGAACAAGAAGGTGTTGCTGCACAGGTTTTGATGAACCTGGGAATGAAACTGGATGATGTCCGCGAAGAGGTACTCAACCTCCTTGGCCACGGCATGGAAAGTGCGGAAGTCGGCGATCGAGGCGGTCGAGAGGGAACCAGCACATCGGAGTCCAATCCATCCGCAAAAGGTGGCAAGAGCAAGACTCCGGCTTTGGATAGCTTTGGACGCGACCTCACCGAACTCGCACGTCAAGGAAAACTCGATCCTGTAATCGGACGAGAGAGGGAAATCGAGCGAGCGACTCAGGTTCTTTGCCGACGAACCAAGAACAACCCAGTTCTTTTGGGTGAAGCCGGCGTTGGAAAGACAGCAATCGTCGAGGGCTTTGCTCAACGAGTTGTCAATGGAGAGGTTCCTGAAATTTTGGCAGACAAGCGGATTGTCGTGCTCGATTTGGCGATGATGGTCGCCGGAACCAAGTACCGCGGTCAGTTTGAAGAGCGAATTAAGGCCGTTATGAACGAAGTTCGACGTGCCAAGAATACGATTCTCTTCATCGACGAATTACACACTCTGGTTGGTGCAGGTGGCGCTGAAGGTGCCATTGACGCAGCGAACGTCCTGAAGCCAGCCCTGGCTCGGGGTGAAATCCAATGCATTGGTGCAACCACTCTCGACGAATACCGAAAGTACATCGAAAAAGATAATGCATTGGCTCGTCGATTCCAAGAAATCATGGTTGAGCCAACCGGTACCGAAGAAACAATTCAAATCCTCAAGGGCCTCAAAGAGCGATATGAAGAGCACCACCGTGTTCAAATCACCGATGACGCGATTGCAGCTGCAGTAGAAATGAGCGAAAGATACATCACCGCTCGTTGTCTACCTGACAAAGCGATCGACGTGATCGACGAGGCAGGTGCACGGGTGAGACTCCGCACATTGAGCAAGCCACCAGATTTGAAGGACATCGATGACGAAGTCGAACGTCTCAATCGTGAAAAAGAAGATGCGGTTGCAAACCAAGATTTTGAAAAGGCTGCTAGCTTGCGAGATCAAGCGGATAAACTCCGTCGCAAGAAAGAGCAAATCACACGAGATTGGCGAGAGAAGAGCCGCGAAACTGACGGCGTTGTAGACGAGGAAGTTATTGCCGAAGTTGTCTCCAAGATGACCGGCATTCCGCTCACCCGACTCACAACCGAAGATTCGCTCCGATTGATGAACATGGAAGGGGAGTTGCACAAGCGAGTCGTAAGCCAAGAGCAGGCCGTGTCGGCAGTGTCCAAAGCAGTGCGTCGAAGCCGCTCTGGTCTTAAGGATCCAAAACGCCCAACTGGCTGCTTTATCTTCGCTGGTCCGACTGGTGTCGGTAAAACATTGCTCGCCAAAGCACTTGCCGAGAGCTTGTTCGGCGATGCCGATGCTCTCGTTCATATTGACATGAGCGAGTACATGGAAAAGCACAATGTCAGCCGCCTAATCGGTGCCCCTCCAGGATATGTTGGCTACGAAGAAGGTGGACAGCTCACCGAAAAGATTCGTCGACGTCCCTACGCAGTTGTGCTACTCGATGAAATCGAAAAGGCACACCCAGACGTGTTCAACATGATGCTACAAGTCATGGAAGAAGGCCGCTTGACCGATAGCTTCGGTCGAAACGTCGACTTCCGTAACACGATCTTGATTCTGACCACCAACGCTGGTGCGGAAGCAATCAAGAACGAATCGGCATTCGGCTTCCAAAAGCCCGAGGGTGACGCGTCTTATGACAGCATGAAGGCTCGCGTGATGGATCAAATTGAGCGAGTTTTCCGACCTGAATTTTTGAACCGTCTCGATGACGTGATCATCTTCCGCCACCTCAACAAGGAAGACCTCAAAAAGGTTATCGACTTCGAAATGGCCAAGGTCACAGAACGACTTAAAGAACGAGGTTTCAACCTCATACTTACCGATGAAGCCAAAGAGTTCATCATCAAACAGGGTTCAAACTTGGATTATGGTGCTCGTCCATTGCGAAGAGCAATCGAGCAACGAGTCGAAGATCCGTTGTCGGAAGAATTGCTACGAGGCAGCTTCGAGGGCAAGAACACGATCGTTGTTGACGTATTCAAAGATGATGCTGGAAAGATTGCAAGACTCGATTTCAAAAGCGAGTTAAGGGAAGCCAACTCAGAGGGTCAACCTGCTGCAGCCGGTGCCTGATGGAGCGTAATCCCACAGCAACAGATTAAGCTTTAAAAGAATCAATCTGCAGTTTAAGCAAGAATTGCTGCGAGGGGGGAGGCCGTGTTTCATGGCGGTAGATTTAAAATCTGCCGCGAAGCACCGCCTCTCCCCTCGCTCGATTTTATAGACCCCCATTCAGGGAATCACCTCCACTACCAACATAAAGAGCGTTTAGCAACGCGGTGGATTTTTCATTAAGCAGCATCGTTTATTAGAAACGCCGACGCATAAACATCGGCGCATGCAATTGTTTTTATGCTTCGCTCTCCTCTCGCATCCAACGTTCCATTCTCGACCATGTCGACGGCTTCGGAGCTGGACCAACTCAAATACGATTTCCTAATTCGCACTGGCGAGTTGCTTCACAAATATGGCACCCCCTCACATCGCTTAGAACGAGTGATGACGAAGATTGCACGGACGTTGGGAGTAGAAAGTGTGTTTTTATACACACCAACCGCATTAGTTGCTGCCTTTGGGGAGGGTCGAGAAGAAAAGACCTTTATGCGACGGGTCGACTCTGGTTCCGTCGACGCAGAGAAACTGATTCAGTTTGATGAGATCCTCGAACGGCTCGAAGCAGGTGAAATTGATATTGCCTCAGCAGCTGAGGCCATGGAAAGGGCTGCGGCAGCAAAGCCACTTTATTCCACGTTAGCGACAGCATTAGTTTGCGGGATCGGCTGCGCATGTGTGGCCGTATTCTTCGGTGGAGGCTGGGAGGAAATCCTTACAGCAGGTTTAATTGGACTGAGTATTGCCGGGATTGAAATCGCACAGTCCAAACTCGGATGGGAAGCGGGACTTCTCTTTCCTGTGGCTGGATTCTTCGCCGGAATGGTATCTTTAGGTATCAGTCGCTTTATTCATCCAATCGACGATAGGCTAGTAACGCTGGCTTCTCTTATTGTTTTGCTTCCAGGTTTCTCTTTAACAATGGCTCTTACCGAACTTGCGATAGGCCATTTGTCAGCAGGGGTAGCTCGTCTCGCAGGTGCCTCCGTTACGCTTGTCACGCTTTTTCTGGGAGTAGCGATATCATGGCGGATTGCAGGAGAATGGAGAATTGATTCACCGATTGTAGAACCGGTCAGTCGCTGGATTCATTGGATCGCGCTGTCCATAGCACCAGCAGCTTTTGCAATCTTGTTCAGAGTCCGTTTGTCACTTTGGCCTGTTGTTTTTGCTATAAGCCTGAGTGGTTACTTCACGGCGACCTGGTTTGGGGCCAAGTATGGAGTAGAGGTAGGATCATTCCTAGGAGCCTTAGTCGTTGGTTCTGGGAGCAATCTGTTTGCCCGCCTAAGAGATCGTCCAGCTTTAGTACCGTTGGCCCCTGGTTTGATTTTGTTAGTGCCAGGCTCGCTAGGATATCGATCGCTGTCTGCTCTGCTCAATCGTCAGACAGTAGAGGGAATAGAATTTGCGTTTGCAATGATTGTTGTAGCGATATCGCTAGTAGGTGGACTCCTTGCATCTTCCGCTCTTGTTCCTCCAAAACGCATTTTGTGATTTGATAACATTCTCCGTCTTTGGTGTGTACTTGTTCACGCGGAACAGACGGAACTGGGAGTCGATAGAGCGAATTGCTCACGAATATACCAGCAGCAACCTCCCACCCACGAGAACTTCAATTTTTGTCATATCATCAATGCTGTTTGCCACATATACCATATGAACTTTTCCTGGCTGACCGATTTGGCTGTCAAGAAACTGAAGAGTAGCAAAATCAGAGTACTGTTTGTGCACCGACGAAACAACGGGTTGGCCATTCGACTAACAGAACAACAAAAGACTTCATATTTGTATTGACTGCCTAACGGGCCACCACCAACTTAAACGATCGAACCCAATTCTGAGGAGTCAGAAAAAATCTGAATCGGAACAGGCAACTGATACCGTTTTTGAAGAGATGCCAACCGTGTGTTGTCCAAAGGGTTCGCTTCGATTTGTCGAATACAAATTCGAAGGATTTGCTCTGGATGTTTTGCAGCTATTTTGGCGTAGATCTCTGGATCACGCTCACCGCTGTCGCCAATCAATACAAACGAACGTTCGGGCATCCTCTTTATTAAGTTACGGATGACGCCCCCTTTGCCTTTCTTCCGAAACCGCCATCGTTTAAGAATCTCATCTCGCAATCGGAACCACTTTAAGTGAACGCTTCCCACTGGAAATCCAAATTGATTGAGGAACTCGCAGAGTGGCGAATAAATCTGCCATGGGCTACTGCTGACATAGTGGAACAATGCACCGTCATTAGCCCAGCTTTGATATAGCGATGCCATGCCATTGATCCCCTCGAACGGCATAGCAAAAGTCCTTCGCAGCATTTGGCGCCGGCTAGTGACCTCTGTCAATTTGATCGTATCATCAATGTCCGAGATGACGCTAACACCATGTTGTTCGGCTAACAATACGGGGCAGCTATTAACTTCCCAGCGTGATTCTCGAGCAGATCTTTGCCCCGAAGCGTTGCCAAATCGACCATAGGTTTTGTAACCTGCCAATTGGCTAGCAGGTAGATCGATCTTGCAATTGAACAGGCCACTGCTTTTGGACTTTCGTCGTAGCACATATCGTTGACCAGCCAATTCAATTTGAATTCGTTCGCCACTTATCGGATTTAAAAGGAAACCGCCAATTCGCTTTCCAAAGAGTTCACCAGAGACAATGTCTGGTGTCAAATCCAGAGCACGTACAAGCCCTTTTAACATCAGCCTTTGAGCAAAGCTAGTCGATGCACCTTCTCCAATTTGGCCTTGAACGAGTATCCGCCAAACGGTCCCACCAGAGATTGGATAGCCAAAGGTTGGATACAACGTTACCCGTTCGTCAGGCTCTTGCCGGTTGGTACATTCAGGCGTCATGGTCGGTAGACCACTAACATCTACCGACCCGCTAGCCTGACCACTAAGCCACATGGATTGTGTAAGAATTCAAGAACTCCCAATTACTTCATAGCCCCGCTTCGCGAAAATCGGCGAGACAATCAAACCTAATAAATTCTAAGCCTTTTGAACATCAACGGATGCTCGATTTTCGATCGACTTGTAGATTGCTTCAATCGCAAGCAGATCTTTGAGTCCTTCTTGGCCGGAGACTTTTGATCGGCGATTTTCGCGAATACAAGTTGCAAAGTCATCAAGTTCAGCAGCAAATTGGTCTTGCTGTTTTAGATCCATCTTCTTGCCGTTGATTTCTAACTGAAGGTCAGAATAGCTGTATGCCGGATCCATTTTGGCTAAACCGTTGCTGCCATAAGCAATGACTTTGTTTAGGCCGTTAAAGTTGTAACTGGTGCTGCAGTACGCATCGACACCAGACGGGAACTTCATCATCCAGGTAATAGATTCATCGACCTCAGCAAATTTCGCAGCGTCCGTCTTAGTTTCTTGTGCCATGATGGAGGTTGGTTCTTGTCCAGTCAAAAATCGACACGCTTGCAATGCATAAATCCCAACATCCATAAGGGCACCACCACCTGCGAGAGCCTTTTTGAGCCGCCATTGGTTTGGATCTCCGATACGGAAACCGAACCCAGCTTCAATCATTT
This sequence comes from Pirellula sp., assembly GCA_046344995.1. Classification (GTDB taxonomy): domain Bacteria; phylum Planctomycetota; class Planctomycetia; order Pirellulales; family Pirellulaceae; genus JBKCUI01. The sequence continues at coordinate 49,255 of JBKDKR010000105.1, read as the reverse complement.
TCAGATCGCTAATTGTTTTATCTTTCACTGTGGTCTGCATGCTTAGATGATGAGACGTGAATTGGCATCGATAACCAATTGCCAACTGCTTGTTGGCAGCTTCGCATGCAGCGATCATCTCGCGACATTCTTGAGCTGAATTCGCCATCGGCTTTTCGCAGATTACATGTTTGCCAGCCTTAGCGGCTCGAATGGTGAATTCATGATGCATGCTATTGGGTAGGACAATGTAGATAATGTCGACGTTTTCGTCGGATGCAATTTTGTCAAAGTTCTCGTAGTTGTAGATGCTGCCCGAGTCGATACCGTACTTGTCCGCCCATTTTCTTTCTTTATCTGGCGTTCCTGTGACTATCGAAGAAAGTCGGCAGTTAGCGGTTTTTTGAAGGGCTGGAGCGATTTGGTTAGTACTCAAGCTACCCAGGCCAACCAAAGCAACGCCTAGTTTTTTTGCTTCATCCTCAGCCGGGACACTGGAGAAATAGCCGGCCTGCGCGACGCCTGCGATGCATGCTGCGGAAACGCCGGCGGAAAGAAAGTCACGTCGTGGAAGAATCTTATTGGAATGCATGGCAGGAACTCGTTGAGGGATAGGGCAAATTCGTTGGAAGTCGCGATTGCCCGAATTGCCGAAGTCGATCTTACGAAGCGGCTTACGGTAAACGGACATCCGTGCAACTGAGCATTTTACCCTAACATTACCCATTGAGGGGAGAGGCGGTTCATACGAAAACAGGTTCTTCTTACGAATGTAAAGCCCCTTGAATTCGACCAAAAATTTAAAATTTGGCTTTCGATCGACACGTAAACCTTCACAACAGCTCAACGAAAACTTAATCATTGAGCTCGTCAACGGTCGTCAACATTTAGACTAACGTGTCGAATGAGATTGTAAGGCCATCGTTGCGAAAACGGTTTGATTTCTTGCCAGACCTACGGTCGACCGCCTGTTTCCGTTGCGATTACTGATACGTCTGTAAGCGGTAGGCTCGTACTAAGCACGGTTCGGAATGCTTGAAAATCAGTCGTTTCGTGCACGTGGCCTGTTCTCGCGGAAACGAGAAATTTCTTGTCATTGGAAACTGTAATCCCCGAAAGAGATAGAGAATTGTGTCCGAATTCGTGCGTAACCGAGCCTCCACTCCATTTGAAAACTCGATTGGGGCTTTCGTTAGTCAGCAGAACAATTTCAGAATCCAACATGCAGAATGTTCCCCATCAATTACCTTCCACGTCTGCTTGGGGAATACGGGCAACAACCTCTGTTGCAAGAAAACTGGCAAGGATTGCGGGAAATACAGACCTGAACATAGTAAACACTCGCTTGGATAATTGCATTACAGCCTCGAAAATCGACGCGTCAAAAACAGCTGTGGCTTTAAAAAACCACACAAATCCGGTTTGACTTCTGCTTCCTTTTGGAACTTGGCGCCAGAGAGCTTTTCGCTGGGCTTCTTTCCTCATTAATCAGGTTGGATAAAAGGACCGCGTATGTCCGGAGACAGCGTTCGTGGCGTGCCTGGGAATTCGTGGAGTGCCTGGGAAAAGGTGCAGAAATCTAAAAAATCATGCGTTTCCAGTTGCGCTTTTTTTGATTCTTTCGCTAAAACTGATGGCGTTCGAATGTCTCGAATTGCAACTCGCCTCCAGTTGATTAATATGGGGTCGGGTCCAGCTCATCTCACCTTTGTTTTAATGACACCATGCGATTATCAAAACTAGCACTTGCTGCACTTGTGACCTTCTCTTCCTCTGGTCTAGCGATGGCTCAGGACCCGTTAATGGAACTCTATGGCAAGGGGGTTCACACCTATTTCCGAGGCGATTATTCGACGGGCACAAATGTCCTTAGCGAAGCAATTGGCGCAGGCATCCAAGACCCGCGAGCTTTTTACTATCGCGGTTTGTGCAACATGAGCACACTTGGACCTGAAGCGGCAATTGCAGACTTCGAAGAAGGTGCTCGCTTGGAAATGGCTGGTAAGCTGTCGTCCGACGTTGTGGGGCGGTCACTAGAAAGAATCCAAGGCCACGCTCGAGCTGAGATAGAAAAGGCTCGGTCCAAGGCCAAGCTTGCGGCGCGGTCTTCCATTTTAGAGCAACAAAAAGCTCGTCTGGAAAAGATGCTACAAAAGAGCAGCGGTGCTGGCAAAATTACACCAGAAGAAGGCACACCGTTTGGTGCGACCACTACTCCGTTGGCTCCAAACGACCCACTAAAGACCAATCCTCAGGCACCGAAACTGCCAGAGGAAAAGCCACAATCCGAAGTCGAAGCTAACGCGTTCCCCGCAACGGATCCAGTTAAACCTGCAGACGAAGATATTTTTGGAGGCAGTGCTCCTGCGACTCCTGCTGCACCCAAGAAAGACGATGCCGACCCGTTTGCGTTCTAATCGTAAACCGTTCAACAACTGATTCTTACTTGCGGGCATCTGCAAATGCCCGCGATGACATTCGTTACCAACCCGGCCTGTTGCTGTTGCATAACCTTATTGCCAGCGAAGACAGCTGGGTTGCTGCTTTGTGACTTCTGTCTACGTTGCCCTATTCCTCTTTCTCTTTTCGTGATGCTTCGCTTCGCGATTGCCATTACAATGCAGAGATCGGTCGCCCCAGCTATCGTACATAGGAATCGATTGCGCCCATCCCGCCAAACTCCCCCAACGCCCTTCCCTCCTTGTTCTTCTTTATTTCAAAGTCTTTAAGAATGAATTTCCTTCGTTTTGCTTTCTGCTGCGCGTCCACTTCATTCGTTGCTAATGGGATCTGTTTCGCGCAAGGCGCTTTACAACTGGAACGATTTGAGAAAACTGTTGTGGCGGAAAAGCTAGTTCAACCAATGGAGCTAGATATCGCGTCGGACGGCACGATCTACTTGATCGAACTCGGAGGAGTTCTTAAGCGACTTGATCCCAAAGTCGGTAGCCAAGAGGTCATTGGCACCATAGAGGTAACCACTGCGCAAGAAAACGGTTTGATCGGAATGGCTCTTGATCCTGACTTTGCGAAAAACAACTGGATCTATCTTCAATACTCGCCTCCCAACTTCACGGGCCAACACGTTAGCCGATTTACGTTAAAGGATGGCAAGCTCGATCTGGAAAGCGAGAAGATCCTTTTTCGCTACGAAGAGCAACGTAGAGAATGTTGCCATCATGCTGGCTCGATGGAGTTTGGCCCTGATGGCTGTTTGTACATTGGAACGGGTGATAACACGAATCCGTTTGACGACTCCCAGGGATATGCACCGATCGATGAAAGGCCAGGCCGCGAACCCTGGGATGCCCAAAGATCGAGCGCCAATACCAAAAGTTACAACGGCAAAGTATTACGAATTCGCCCCGAACCAGATGGCACATACTCCATTCCGGATGGCAATCTTTTTCCGAAATCAGGAGAAGAGGGCCATCCTGAGATTTATGTCATGGGTTGCCGCAACCCATGGCGGATAAGTGTCGATGCTCGAACTGGCTTCCTCTACTGGGGAGACGTTGGACCAGATGCAGGCGGAGACAACGAACGGGGGCCTCGTGGTTACGACGAAGTGAACCAAGCGAGACGTGCAGGCAACTTTGGCTGGCCTTATTTCATAGGAAACAATTTTGCCTACTCGATTGTAGACTTCTCTACCAAATCCATTGGTGAAAAGCTCGATCCTTCGTCTCCCAAGAATCGTTCGCGGAATAACACCGGTGCAGCATCGCTCCCTGCAGCACAACCAGCGATGATCTATTATCCGGGCGGCGCTTCGTCCGAGTTTCCTGAATTGGGCTCCGGTGGACGAACCGCTTGTGCAGGCCCAGTCTATTACCATGATGACAACAATCCATCGACGACTAAGTTTCCTGCCGAGTACCACTCAACGCTATTTGCATTCGAGTGGTCGCGAAATGCGATTTACGCTGCTCACCTCGATGAAGAATCTAATCTTAAAACAATTGAACGTTTTTTGCCAAACCAGACATTCGTTCGGCCTATCGATTTGCAATTCGACGCGAATGGCGCGTTATACGTGATCGAGTATGGCGAAACCTGGGGCGTGAACGCGGATGCAAAGCTCTCGAGAATTGATTACGTACGAGGCAATCGTGCTCCAACGGCAGTTGCTGAAGTCAAAAACAACATTGGGCGCGAACCACTGGAGGTTGAATTGAATGCAACCAAATCCTCAGACAAAGACGGAGACCCACTCAAATTCCAATGGGAGATTGTTGATAATCGCGACAACAAAACGAATCGCACAGTGGTGGGTCAAGGTGCAGAACTAAAGACAACCGTCAACCAACCCGGAGTTTACACGATTGAACTTACGGTTGAAGACTCTAACGGCGCAAAGTCATCCATGACGCAACCGTTAATCGTTGGTAATTCTCGACCGGACATTCAATTTCTGGAGCCACGCGATGGATCTTTTTATGTTCCGGAAAAGCCGATCCCCTTCAGAATTGCTATACGTGATTATGAAGATGGCAGCAGCCACTCCAAAGATGTTGACGATGGAGACTACGAATTGATCGAAGGCACAGCCCCAAATCGCGTTTTCGTTGACGCAAGCTTGGTTGCTTCAAACGCTAATGAGAAACCAACCGATGCACCTGGCTTAGCACTGATGAGAAAAACAGATTGCTTGAATTGCCATGCCAAGAGTCAAAGAATCGTGGGCCCAAGTTTTCTTGAAATAGCTAACAAATACCGTAATCAGCCACACCAGTTAAGCGATTCTGCCCAACGAGTGATCAAGGGGTCTTCTGGGGTATGGGGTCAAGTTGGCATGTTACCGCACTCACAATTAAATGAGACTGATGTTTTGAAAATGGTGGAGTACATCTTTTCGCTGAATTCAGATTCCGCGAATCCTTCTTCAACCGGTTTTCGTAATGAAATATCTGTCCCATGGAAAGACGGTCGCGTACAGCTTAGCGCGATCTACACCGACTTAGGACGAGATGATTTGCCCAAACTAACAGGACAAACCTCCATCACTCTCCGCAATCCTAACGTGCAAGCCGAATCGGCCGACGAATTCCAGGGAACTCAAATACTCAATTCTGGCAATGCACAAGGCTCTGCATTTATGGGAGCCATCAATCATAATGGATTCTTGAAATTCGAAAGAATTTCCTTCGATGAATTGAAAACCGTTGCTGTCCGAGTTGCTAGCGCGGGAACAGGTGGAACCATCGAGTTTCGACGCGGTAATGCGGAGGGGCAACTACTCGGAGAAGTGACAGTTGATGTTAACGGCAAATGGGAAGAATTTTACGAAAAAGAAGTCACCCTCATTCCTTCGGAAGGAGTTGATAATCTCGTTCTCGTTTTCAAGAATCCCACCAACCCTGGCGGCTTAATGAATATCGATTCATTTCAAGTTCGTTAATCGACATTTGTGGCAGACAGGGTATCTCAGGTAAATTACCAAGACTAGCGGTCCGCCAAGAAGTGTAATTGGCGGTACATCGATTCGATGATGGGGGCTTTGACACCGTGCTTAGCGGCTGCACGGATTGCGTTGCCGTAGATAACCTCCACTTCCATCGGCCGCTTTGCTTTGTAGTCTAGTCTCATGCTGCTATCATAGGGAACCATCTCATCGGTGTGTTCCATCATGTAGTCAACGAATTCGGGCTCGATAAAGTGCCCGCAATCAGTGGCCGTTTGCCTAACTTCGTTCAGAATCGATCTTGCTAACGCTCTAGAATGCGGGTGTTTCATGATCTTGTCAGTACTCGAATCTAAAATCACCGACAATCCATTAAAGGTTAGGTTCCACATCAGCTTGCGCCATCTGGCCCAAGTCAATCTCTCGGTCACTTCGCACTCAACACCCGTGGCACGAAAGATATCTCGAATCTGAATTAAGCGATCCAAGCTAGGCCCAGGCTCATCATCATCCATTCCCTGATAGGGACCCATGAGAATTTTGCCATAATCCAAGTGCCGAATGTGCCCGGGACCAACTTTGTTGGAGCAAAGGAAGCAGCAGCCTCCAGCAACTCGTCCTGGTCCGACTACCTCGCGCGTTGATTGTTCAACATGAAGCCCGTTCTGTAGGACAAGTACAATTGAGTCAGGTCCGAGCAATGGAGGCAAGAGTGCAGCCAATTGTTCGTTTTGCGTACTCTTCATTGCGACGATGATACAATCGCATTTGGGCATGTGCTCAGGGGCGGTGTAGACGTTTATTTTCGGTAGATGGAAATCTCCGAGTTTCGTGTCGACTCGTAGGCCATGAGTCTTCACGTACTCTGCGTCCGATCGCATCAGAAAATGAACTTCTTGACCACTTTGAACCAAGAGCCCACCGTAAAATCCTCCGAGAGCACCGGTTCCAACAATCGCAAATCGCATAGTTTTTCTTGTCCGCCGTTTAGTGTGGGGTCCCAATTAAACAGTTAGCATTCATCTTTTGAATATGACGAGAACCGAAATTGAGCTAAAGCTCATCGAGTTCCCTTTGGATACGAACCAAGTACGCTGACACGAAGCGACATTGCTTGCAAAGATTCAATAGCAGCCTTTACAGCGTCTTGGTTTCGATGGCCATCGAGTTCAACGAAAAAGAAATACTCGTTAATGGAACCCGGGATAGGGAATGACTCAATCCAGGTTAGGTTAAGCCCGCGATCTCGGAAAAGCAGCATGGCGTCTGCGAGAGCTCCCGGCTTGTGAGGCACCTGAAACATTAACGAAGTCTTGTCCCTACCACTTGGCTCAGCATCTTTGCTTCCAATTACTGCAAATCGCGTAACGTTGTCGGGATTATCCTCGATGTCTTGCGCGATAATGTCCAGCCCCATTGCCACGCCAGCATCTTTGGACGCTACGGCTGCAGCATTTGGCGTGTTAGCCGCGATTTGAGCAGCCAAGGCAGTTGAAGCAACCTCAATCCACTTTACGCCCGGTAGATGTTCGGCAAGCCAAGAGCGACATTGCGAGAGCGCCTGAGGCTTACTGTAAACCTCCTTAATCTCTGAACGCATGCAGCGGGCGAGTAGGTTGTGGTGAATTGGCAAATAGACCTCTCCGCATATGTGCACCTCTTTGCGAACAAACATTGTGAGAGTATCAACAATGCGTCCGTCGGTTGAGTTTTCAATCGGTACAATTCCGAAGTCCGCGTGGCCCCTCTCAATTTCTTCGAAGACCGCTCCAATCGTTTGAACGCTTTGAAGCTGTTCCGACCCAAAGAACTTGCATGCTGCGGAGTAAGAATAAGAAAACTCGGGGCCGAGATAAGCAACTTTCGTTTTTTCGACAGCCGACTGGTAGGTTACTCCAGCAACATAAACCAAAACTCGATTCAGCGGCTCTGGCAAGTCTTTCGCGGATTGTCTCGAAGCCAGCACAGACTGCCCGCTTTGCGCGACATGTTCGCTTAGTGAACCTACAGAGTCCCGGTTCGAACGAAGAAGCTCAGCTCGTTCTTGGACCAAATCACAGATAGCAAGATCTATTGCTTTCAAACGATCCGATAAATCCGATTTTGATGCTGTCAAATTGGCGTTCCTTGTCACGTCTTCTGCTCGCGGTCCGATTCCTGGCACTCAAAAAATCATTTTTAGTCCGACGTAAATCCATTCCCAAGAACAATTTACGACAAACCACGCGTTTTCCAAAGCCACGCCACTGACGATTGGCACGATGGTTGCTAAATGTTAGCACATCAACGACAAAATTGAAATTTGCGTCGTAAATTCGGTAGCACTTTACCCCACCACCTTATCGTAGCGAAGAGGAATCACTTATGGCATCCGGTGAGAAGATTATTGGAATCGACTTGGGCACCACCAACTCTGTGGTTGCCGTTATGGAAGGCACCGAAGTCAAGGTGATTCCAAACGCAGAGGGTAATCGATTGACCCCTAGCGTTGTCGCATTTACAGACAAAAGTGAGACAATTGTAGGCGAACCGGCGCGTCGCCAAGCGGTCACGAATCCGCGTCGAACCGTTTATTCCGTAAAACGATTCATGGGACGTCGTCATTCGGAAGTTGAATCCGAAGAGAAGATTGTTCCTTACCAAGTCGTTGGTGGCGCGAGTGAATACGTTAAAGTTCAGATCGGCGATCAGCAATTCACCCCTCAAGAGATCTCTGCAAAGGTTCTACGCAAACTAAAGGAAGCGGCAGAAGCATATCTCGGTCATCGCGTCTCCAAGGCCGTTATCACCGTCCCAGCTTACTTTAACGATGCTCAGCGTCAGGCGACTAAAGACGCCGGACAAATCGCAGGTCTCGAAGTCGCCCGGATCATTAACGAGCCGACCGCTGCAGCCTTGGCCTACGGTCTGGATAAGAAGAAAGACCAAAAGATTATCGTTTTTGACTTGGGAGGTGGAACGTTTGACGTTTCCGTTCTTGAGGTTGCGATGAGCGGTGACGATAGCACCAGCAAGGTTTTTGAGGTGATCAGCACCAACGGTGACACGCACCTGGGAGGAGACGATTTTGACCAGGCCTTGGTAAACCATGTGGCAAACCAATTCCTAAAAGACAATGGAATCGATCTTCGCAAGGAACCAATGTCGCTTCAAAGATTACAAGAAGCTTGTGAAAAGGCTAAAAAAGAACTCAGTTCTTTGCCTCAAACCGATATCAACTTGCCGTTTATCACGGCCGATGCAACCGGTCCTAAGCACTTGCAAATGACCATTACACGAAGCACATTCGAATCGCTTGCGGATTCCCTTATCGAGCGTTGCCGTGAGCCAGTTTTGCAAGCTCTTCGCGATGCGAAGATGAAGCCATCCGATATAGACGAAGTCGTTTTGGTCGGCGGTTCAACCCGTGTGCCAAAGGTACGTCAGTTGGTTAAGGATATCTTCGGTAAAGAGCCACACCAAGGTGTAAACCCTGACGAAGTGGTTGCCGTTGGCGCTGCAATCCAGGGCAGCGTTCTATCTGGTGATCGCAAGGACGTTCTGCTTCTCGACGTGACCCCACTTACACTCGGTATCGAAACCGAAGGAGGAGTGCTAACCGCGTTGATCGAGCGAAACACCACGATTCCCGTTGAGAAAAAGCAAGTGTTCTCGACTGCAGCTGACGGACAAACAGCTGTGACGGTCAGCGTTTTCCAAGGAGAACGTAAGATGGCAAGTCAAAACCGAGTGCTCGGACAATTTAATCTCGAAGGCATCGATGCCCAGCCTCGGGGAGTTCCGCAAATCGAAGTTAAGTTTGACATCGATCAAAACGGGATTTTGAACGTGTCTGCGAAAGACCTGAAGTCCGGTAAACAAGCAAGTGTCAAGATCGAACAATCGAGCGGGCTTAGCAAGGACGAAATCGAAAGAATGCGTCGTGAAGCCGAACTCCATGCAGACGAAGACAAGAAGTTTGTGGAACTGGCTGAAGCCAAGAACCTTGCGGAAAATATGATCCATACGCTCGAAAAGATGATGAGCGAGCAAGGCGATAAACTTACGGCTTCGGACCGCGAACCGTTGGATCAAGCCATCAAGAAGGTTAGAGAATCGATTACAACCGGCGAAGTTGCGGCCATCAAAGCTGCCACATCAGAACTAGAGCAAGCGGCTCAAGCGTTTCGATCTACTTTAGGTGCACAGCCTGCAGGTGGCGGAGAAACATCATCAAGCGCAGCAAAAGCTTCTGGCGATGATGACGCTATCGATGCTGAATTCGAAGTTAAGAACTAAACGGTTGGTTAGGTTTGAATTGCAAGATCAGGATAAAGCTGACCTCAGGGTCAGCTTTTTTTATAGGCGAGAATTAGAATCGGTTCGTTCTCAATAGCATAAAGCCGATTACGACCGTGACAGTACCGAGAATAGCCCAATTCGTTGGCGTCATATGGTCAACACTGTAAAGCAGAGACTTCCAGAATTCTCCTGCCCCCGTTCCGATTCGATTCAATATGCTGCCCATCGACCTACCTCGTGATTAAAACTTTGGTATGGTACTGTAGGACACATGCGGACCCTTTTTTGGGTAAGAGTGCCATAAATCAGCATGAGAAAATCTATGCTTCGAAAATTATCACAGTTGTATCGATTGTAGCGGTGATTACCGAAACGTCCGCACCATCGCCTTCTTGCAGACCTTGTTTGGAACATCTGCTAAACTGTACGCATGAAAACCCCGCTAGCTTGGCTTAACACAACTTCAAAGCTTCCGAAACTGGCACTCGCCTCGTCCGGGATCGGTTTTGCTGTTGTTTTAATGTTCATGCAGATTGGCTTTCTTAACGGACTTTTCGATTCAGCGGTCCAGATTCTCAGATTACTGGATGCGGATTACATTCTTTTGAGTCCGGCCCGCTACACCGTCCCCAGCGAACAACGCTTTGACATCCAAGTCTTGAACAGAGTCAAGTCAATCTCCGGCGTGCAATCGGTTCAGCCGATTTATATTGATCGCTCTATGTCGGAGATACGAGTAATGGGCAATGTATCTAGGTCCATCCGAGCCATAGGTGTGCCGCAGAATAGCGAAGTCTTCACCGATCCCGAAATGAACGCTCGCGTGAAGCAACTAATGCGAGTCAATGATGTCTTAGTCGATCGGAAGAGTAAAGAAAAGTATGGTTTCGAAAAGAACGATCCAATTCGCTTAAGGGAACAGGTCGCCGAACTATCCGGCAAACAGGTTAAGTTTATAGATTGGGTTGAAATTGGGACCGACTTCGTTTACGACGGCTCGCTCGTCATATCTGATAGGGCCGTCGAGCATTTCTTTCCCTTTAGAAACCCGCGTGGCTCGCCTCTCGAAGCCGTCGATCTGGGCTTGGTAAAGTTAGCTTCCGATCGTTCGAAATCCGAAGTCGAGCAGACATTAAGAGAGATTGAAGAGTCCTTAGGGCAGGCAGTGCAGATCATCTCAAAAGGGGATCTAGTAAGAAGAGAAGTTGGATTCTGGCAACGCAATACCCCGATCGGAGCGATTTTTACAATTGGAACAATCATGGGATTGTTTGTTGGGATCATCATCTGTTATCAGATCTTATTCACTGATATATCTGACCATCTTCCCGAATTCGCGACTCTTAAAGCGATGGGATATGGAACAAGTTACTTTCTACGATTTGTGTTTTTGCAATCGTTATACTTAAGCATATTCGGCTTCTTACCGGGCTGGTTGATAAGTTGGTGCCTTTATATGTTTTTGGCAGAGTGGACGGGACTTGTTATGCGCCTTACCTTGGCGAGGCTGGCTCTTGTTTTCGTCCTAACCCTGGTCATGTGCACCATCAGTGGCTTACTAGCAGTTCGTAAACTGATTTCAGCCGACCCAGCCTCATTGTTCAAGTAACCAGGAGGAAACGACGATAGGGGAATCTTTCGCAGCATAAAGAGAAAAAGAGCAGCTCATTCATCACGCCTTTTAACGAGGATTCCTAACCTAAACAATCGCTTATCGCCTTTGTTACGCAATATGGAGAACTCTCAAACATCTGATTGCACCATATTGCACGCAACGCCCTACGCTATACGGAACAGGAAGTTGCCGCGATGCGCTTTATGTGCCTCCGACTAAAAATCGAGGCGCCACTAATTGTTGGCAGCGAAGATATCGGACCATGCATCGCTACGAGGCATGGTGGGAGTCGGAATCCTGGCAGTCCCTCTCGATTCTCTAGGCCGAGGATTCCATTGTCTTTCCGAATTAGAGTCTCTCTGATCTAGTCGTATACTTTCCTCAAGTTCTTTCAATTCGTTCAGCGTACTCCATACATCCTCTTCAATAGCGATCTCTTGCACAACCTGAACCGGAGGATCTTCTGTATTGGATTGCTCTTTAGAAACGGTTTCCAATTCTTGGCAAGTTTCCTCGGTTTCAGCAACCACTGTAGCAACTTCTTCAATTTGCTGAGTCGATTCCCATTCTTGCTTTCTTGCCATCAATTGACCCGTTACTCGCAATACTTCTTCCTGCAAAGAAAGAATTGTTTCGCGCAGAGTACTTGACTCAGCCTCGGAGTTCGAGACTTGGGTTCTGATCGCGAGAAGTTGCGCGTTGTCTGATGCCAATTGAAACTGTATTGCCTCGGTTTCATTCGCAAGATTGAGCCGATTCTGCAGTAGCGCCTCGATTTGGGCTTCTATTGATTCGATTTGAATCTTCATTACATTCTCGGAGCGTTCTGCGGCCTTAAGCTCCTGGTTGCATACCTGGATTACTCCCTTAAGCCGGTCGACTTCATGCATCAGTTCCCCAATGGTCTCCTCAGTATTGGATCTCAATGACGCAAGCTTGCGAATTTCTTTGTGAGATTGCTCAATCCGGTGCGTCAATTCTAAGGATTCCTTTTCATGACTGGCAACGGATTCAGCGAGCTCCTGAATTTGGATAGCCTTATCTTGGATCGAGGCCTGCATTTGCGTTAATTCTTCCTCGCGATTCGAAATCAAGTTATTGACCTGCTTTAGTTTTGACTCCCGATCAGATTTCTCATCCTCGAGTACCTTAAGGGCCGACTTCGACTGTTCAAGTTGGTTTTCCATTTCTGACAAATCATCTTTCAAATGATTTTTGGAAGCGATCTCATCCAACAAGGTCCGGAGTTGATCGCTTTGCTGCTCGTACTCAAGTTTCAGCTTTGCCAACTCAACCGATCTTTCCTCGAGCTCTTTTTCGAGATGTCTCAGGTTTTGTTGCTTCTGTTCGAGTTCTGTAACTTCTTCCTCTGCAACCTTTTTTCTACTTCGTAAATCGCCTAGTTCCACCTCGAGTTGGTTCAACTCCACCTTACGATCCAGGGCTAGCCCTTGGACTTTGTCGAGTTCTTTGGCAACACGTTCGAGAGAAGAGACTTCTTGCTCCAGCTCTGCAAGCTTGGCTTGGCTTTCTTTGTTTAATTCACCCAACGAATGAGCTTCGTCTTTCAGAGCGTAGATTTGCGATAAGAATTGCTCCTTCTCTTTTTGCAACTCAATAACCAGAGACTCCAATTGGTGTGACTGACGCTGGAGTTCAGCAACCTTGGCCATCTCCTGATCCCTTTGAAGCAACGCTGTTGCGATCTCCGTTTTCAATTCATCTCTATCTACCGCGAGTCTAATAATTCCATCTTCTGCGTCGCGCTGCTGGGCCAAGTAAACACTTAGACTTGACTCTGCAGACTTCAACTCGGAGTTAAGTCTAGAAAGAGACTGCTCACAGAAATTGAATTGGTCAGCCGCCACATGGTGCTTTGCATTAATCGAGCTAAGCAATTACGTTGCCGCCAGCGTTTCTGCATGAAGTGAATCAGCGTTTGATTGTAGCAACTCGATTTCTCTCTCGAGTGTCACTTTTCTAGCAGTACCTGATTTGATTTCCGCTTCCAGTACTTTTATGTAATCTTGCCATTGTTTTACAATGGACTGAGCCTCCGCAACTTCATCGGAGAGTAACTGCAAACGGCTATTGGCTTCTGTGTTGCGTGCAACGCTCTCTTTCAATTCACGACGAAGTTCCTCTAGTTTTCGCTGTTCCAATTCCGCGTCTTTCAAAATGTAATCATGATTTGCGATTGTCTCCATTTCTTGGATCTTCAAGTCGCTTATTCTACGATTTACCGCTTCTTCTGCTTGAAGCAATTCGGTCATTCTCGTTTCGTACTTGTGAATTTCATGCCGGAATTCAGCTATTCGGTTCTGCGACTCCGTCAAATCATCTTGACGTATCCTTAAGTCAGATTCTGCAATCAGTGATCGCTCAAGGAGCGCATCAAGTTGACGCTGGGCACTTTCTACTTCTCTTTCAAGAACACGCAAAGCTTCTTCTCGTTCGCGTAGATCCCCAAGTTGCGTTTCCATGTCGGCTTGTTGTTCACGCTGCAATTCTAGAGACCCTGCCATTCGCTCATGTTCATTTAACTGGATTTCTTGTTCAGCAATTAATCGGCAGAGATCTTGCGTCTCCTCAGCGATCCTGTTTCTCAGAGCAGCCAAGTCATTCTCAGCATCATTCTTTGCATGGAGGTTGGCGGTCATCACATCCGTTAGCGACTCGCAAATTTCTTCGAGTTCGGCCTTGGTTGATGCTAGACTATCCACCTCCGCCCGATAGGTAACGAGTTCACCCTGCGTTTCCATAAGCTTAGAGGTCAATTCCTTGATCGAATTTTCCAATTGCTCAACATGGTCCGACTTGCATCCGACCGACTCATCGAGTTCGGTGATTTGTGCTCGTAGTTGCACCATATCTAACTTGTATTCTTCAATTCGATCCCTAAGTTCAGCAAGCGTCTCCTCGGCTTTTTCTTTGTCTCCCAGTGTGTTTTCAAGTTCACGTTTCTCGGCACGTATCGCGATCAGATCTTGCTTAAGACCGTAGAGTTCACTAATTCTCTCTTGAACTTGGTCATTCAAACCTTCGGATTTCTTGTTCAGCATTTCGACACGATATTCCGCGTCTGCAATTTGCTTCTCTGCTTCTTGCGAGGCAATTTGGGACTGCTGAATGATATTTTGAGCGTCTAGGCGTAACCCCTCTAGCTCCTCGATCATAGCCTCGATACTGGACCGTTTTTCTTCGTCCAATTTATGCTCAGCGCAAGTCGGACACACATCGTTATGACAATCTAGGTTCGAATCATTCTCATTGAGAATCTCCATTTCGTCTTGTTGGTGATTCAGCGAGGCAGATTCGGACAAGGTCTTTGCTACCGCTAGGTATTCCAGTTCTGCTAACCGCTTCAGTAGTGTCGCAACATGAATTTCTGCTATCTCGTATTCGCTATCCAATTGTTGCTTTCGCAATTCTTTCGACTTAGTCGCCTCATCGAATAAACTTACCTGCGATTCGAATTGAGTCATCATCTCTAATTGTGCAGCCAAATGTGACTCCAATGCCACCGTCTTGTTCACTAATTCGAGATTCTCATTCTGGAGTCGATGAATCCCATCCTGAAGTTGAGACTTTCTTTCCGAGTCACTATCAAATTGACTCTGTAGTAGACCGAGTTGATGTTTAGCTTCTTGTGTGGCAACCAGTACCGATTGCTTAGCTTGCTCCAGCTCATCGCAACTAACACGCAGTTCGACTTCTCGCTCCAGATTTGCCTGGAGCGACTGTTGCTTTTCAGCTATTTGGACGTTTAGTTGCTCAATTTCAGACAGAGCAACGGCTAGGCAGTCTTTTTTTGCCAAGATTTGATCTGAGAGGTTTTTGATGGTCTCCTCTTTTTCAAATAAATCATTTGTTAACTTTTCTAACTGCTCTTCGATCTTTAGAAGGTCACATCGTTTATCTTCTAGGGTTGCAGATACTATAGCGATAGAGTTACGATCGCTCTCCAGTTTTGCATTTGCATCGATTTCTTGTATCCGAAGAGTTTCAATTTCATCGACGAGACATCCGATCTCCGACCTGTGGGATTCCAATACGCTGGTTGCTGTCGCAAGATGGTTATAAAGATCTTCTTTTTGTCCTCGAAGTTGATCTACTTCGCACTCAGCCCGAAGAGTTTCTTGGAGGAGATCATCAAGTTGTTTCGATTTCTCGTTCAGTGACGAACCGAGAAATTCAATTTTCTCCTGGTGAGACGACACTTCAAGTTTTGACATTTGAAGTTTAATCTGCTCATTCTCGAGATGCCACTTAACCTCGCTTACCGAATTCACCAACTGCACGCGTTCCTGTAGCAAGCTCTTCAGAAAATCTGAAACAGTTTGAATTCGCTCTTGAATTTGCTCTCGTTCATTCTGAAAGTGGGTTCTGCCTTTTGTTAGATCCGATATAAAGCACATAACGACCAAAACGTAGAGGACCGAAATAGCCATGTTGGCTATGATCATCTGCCCGAACGTAGCCCCCACGTAGTTCAAGCCAATATTCAGAGCAAAAGTGAGTAGCGCAACGATTCCGAATAATAGCTTCGTAACAAAACTTATTCTCACGGTTGTGCTAGCCGAATCAGTCGTCGATTCGATCAGCAAGTCGGAGGTGGCTTTGGTGAAGCTATTGATCTTGGACGAAAGATCCCTCAATTCATCTTGGAGATTAAGTGAGTCTGTGACATCGTTTGACATGGCAGTGATTGGGCCACTAGTTTCGAATATTGAGTTCATGACATGACTACCTAACTTTTGCCCCAAGACGTTCCATCTCCTTCATCCTCTGCTCCATGGCCTCTAATCGACTGGCGAGCTCAGATGCATCCGATTTTGCAATTCCCTCAGCAGTGTTGTTTTTCTTTTCCACCGCCAGGTTCCACCAATCCATCCCTATTTCTTTTGCTTTTTCGACCGAGCAAACAACCAGTCGAATTTGAATGGTCAGCAGTTCGATATCAACCAATTTGATACGAATATCGCCTGCAATAACTACCCCCATGTCCAATACACGTTCGAGAATATCTGCGATCGACGTCGACGACGTTGCAGTTGGGATTCTTGTAGTACTCACAATCTTCACTCCGTTGTTGTTATCGATTTGTATCTTACTAAGTCATCTTGCTTAAGTCATAAGTTCGTTTCGTGATCCACTATGGACACAAGAACGATTTACATCAGTTTCCCTAAGGGGCCCAGATCCAAATTTAGATCATCGCGACCGATTCCAAATGCAGTACACAGTGTGTCAATGGCCTCAGATTGTTTCATTAGACAGTCACCTAATCGATCGATCTCATCGTCGGTTAGAGTACCGTTTTCCATTCTGCGAATGGCTTGGCGTTCCAATAGCTCGTGCAGCAGGTTCACAATAGTTACCGCTAAACGCCCCAAGCCAGTTGCTGCATTTTCGGCATTTAGTTCCACTCGACGAGATTCTGCCGCAGACGCCATAATTGCCTCAGCAAGCTCTGCGTCGCTCGGATCATTTTTTGTTTTGCACGCGCTGCTCATGACGCTTCCCGCCACTGTGTTCGAGGCCCAGAGCCGTGCATTAAACTCGGCGGGAGTTCGTCGAGAGCATCCACGGCCATTACGATCCCTCTCAACCCAATATAGAGCAGATCGACCCCGGCGACGGAAACAGTGATATCTCCCGTAACGACAACCCCTTTGTTGAGCAAGCGGTCAATGGCGTCGCAGAGAGTTATGCTTTTCGCGAGATGTTCGTTTTCAACAGACATTATCCAAATCCTTTTGGGTGGTTTTGAGCCCTATTCTTCAGATTCCAAGAGGTCAAGAAGTTCAGCCTCTCGCTCGTCGAACACTTCTTCCGTGATCTCGCCAGCCTCCAGCTGCGCATGCAAAGCGGACAGTTGAGCCATATTGTTGGATCGCTGATTCTCCTTCTCTTTATCTACAGCTTTAGCTACTTCCTTTGCAATGAACAGGAAGCCCTTGAAAGGAGACAACATCAAGTCATCGAGGTAGAACATGATATCATTCCATTGATAAAGCCAACTTGACGAACGTATAAGGCGGCCAGGGTCCATTAAACACAATTGCGAAATCGTCGGAAAACAGTTCAGCGGTCCGATAGACTGCTTCCGTGAACTTTTCCTCAACGTCTCGATTGATCAGGCAAGCCAGTCTCATAACATCAGAGTCATCTCGATTCGGCTGAACCTCAAGCTCCTTCGCGATTGAAGAGAGGTTATCCGTAAATCGTTGCATATGAGCTGCTCTTTCGGAGTTAAGCAAACTCTCATAGATCCGCCCCATTTCGATTTGATCTTCTCGTGACGCACGCCCCTCGATGATCATTGCGCGCGCTGCCTGTAATTCAGGATAACGATCGACGAAATACTGTGGAATGTTGGCTGCGGTCCATTTTAGAGACACTGTCATTTCAACATTTCCTCCGACGCGATCCAACTGTTCAATTAGAACATCTCGATTGTTATCAAGTATATGATGCACTTGGTCTATGTCGTCAGCGATTAATCCGAACGAAACAGGTAACATGCTCCAATACTTTGCCAGATGCGTCACAATCTCTTGATGCGCCGCAAGGAATTTCCTTTGAGGTCGAATTTTCTTCGGTACTATTGAGGAAACGACCACGGCTAAATCGCCACGTTCGATCACGGCGATTTCAGCGTCTTCGATTCCTTTCAAATTCTCCGCCAAGATCGAATCTCGATCCTTAGATCTAAGAAACGAATAAACATAAAATCCGGTTGCAACTTGAACTTGATCGATCATGATTCGCTTTCAGATTGTTAGTAGGTAAATCCCACACTTTGATTTGAGTTGCCGGCCGCCGAAACGGTTGGCGGGACGGTTCCCTGTTGTGCAGCGATTCGGATTTGGAGCTCCTCTTGCTCTTCTAGGATAGTGCGAATTCGATTCTGAAGCTTGCTAACTCGCTCCATGAGATTCTCAAGTTCATTGGCCCTACGAGATCGTTCGATCTCGAGTGATGTTAGCTTCAAATAGAGTTCTGGTGTTTGGAGAGACGCGACCGCTTTACGCGACGCACGGGTCTGCATGTTATGCAGCCCCCTTCTAGGCATGGAATTTCTCATGAACCAAATCCAATGTCAGTAAAAAGATGTCTTTGAAGAATTACTTCTTCGAGACCACTGAAGCTATTGGAAGTCCGGCGGATTCAAACGCTGGTGGTCTCGGGAATCGTCGACCAGCGTTTTCGCGTGCATTGTCAACGACACCTAAGTCATCGGCAGAATCTACGTCATCGGTTTTCTTTTCCAAAATGGACCCATCTACATCGTTTTTAGCACCGAGTGCAATATCTGCAAGCCGTGCTGAGCTGGCACTTTGAATACGGCTTTCTAGGACCTCGAGACTAGAGTCAACACGCACACTGGTATTTAAATCCGCGACCAGAGGCTCCTTCTTTGCGACATCACTAATTCGATTCAATGGAGTGATTCTCGCATCAGAGCCGGTTCGAACTTTCCCCATCGTTACGATTGATCTGATGAGGGATTCTAAATCCTGTGTTGTAAATGGTTTGGTCGATTGTCTAGACGAGTTGTAGAACAACACGTCCTTGCACGTCGTCATGAAAATGGAATCCGTGCTCGAAACGGAAGCCTTTCGATGGTCTAGGATTCTTGCAATCGCTAATGCGGCACGAATAGTGGGCCCATTCTTGCCTCCAAATCTCTCACGCATGGTCCTGATGATATCGACGATTAGAGCGATTTCTTCGGCTGGCCTATTACTCTTTGCACGAACAATCGCAATCTCTGTTTCCCGATCTTGATGGGAGACTTCCAATGTTATCATTCGATCGAGCAGTGCATCTTGCGATTTATGTACACCAACATACTCTTCGGGATTCGAAGTGAAAATGGCTCGAAAATCGGAATGAACACGAACGATATTCTTATCTTGCCCGGATGATGGGATATTAAGAATTCCCTCTTCAAGTATGCTTAAAAACGCATTATTTGCTGCGGCAGGCGAGCGTGTAAACTCGTCGTAGATAACTGTGTGTCCTTGTTCGCACGCTGTCGTTAGGCGATTGTTACTCCACATAAGCGAAACCGTTTCTTCGGTTTTCAGAATGGAGCTCACATAGTTATCTCGGACAGATTGACGTCGAAATCCTGCATCTTTACCGAGCAGATCTGAACCACGCAATTCGTCATCCCCGTGCAACAGTGTACATCGACGACCGATCTTCGATGCAATGTGTAAAGCGAGGGTCGTCTTACCCGTTCCAGCTGGGCCGGATAAATGAACAGCATACCCGATCTCAATGTACGCCAAAGCGCGATTGGTTAGCTCCTGAACAGCCTCGGTAGCCACAAAATCTGGTCCAGGCTGGGGAATAAAGTCAGCGGTTGAAGATTGAGTAGGTAATCCACTAAGTACTTTCGGTGTCGAACCGCCGCGATGAAGGGATGCCTCTTGCATGTTGTTCGTATTCTTTACTGGTTAAGTGGGAGCTGAGTTTACGCAGTTTTCAAATTGGAATTGTTTATGCAAAGGTGTGTACGGCCACGCTCGGCGGAACTGGCAATCCCATTGGCCTCTGAGTGACGGATTCCAACACGGCACTTGACTCCGTTGTTAACGAAGTCGAGTTGGGAGCAGCTATAGGTCGGGAGACGAAACCGTTATCGCGTCTCGATCCCACATTACTCTGCAATCGAATCCAAATTTGACGTGCATCGTTTCGATCCCTTGACCATGATTTGGTCATTCGCTTTGTTTCAACGCGAATGCGTTGCACTTGGGAACGAACGGAATGGAGAGTTGTGGCCGATGCCCGATCTTGTTGTCGTGCAGCCCGCATACGATCGTTATTGTTTTGACGCAGCATCCGCACAATGTCACGTCTATTTTTTGCGATTTCCTGCTTAAGTATTGTCTTTGCAGATTTAGCAGCCTTGACTCGCACGGTGCGCAAATCACGAAGAGTTTTCTCAACGATCTTTTGATTGTTTCTATTGAATTCCCCGAGCTGCTTGCTGAGTGCTTTCGCCTCTTTCTCCAGCTCCATCTTGATTTGATTACGCTGATCTTTCAATTCACGTCTTTTTCTTGTGCATTCTTTTTGATTCCTATCCAGAAATGCTTTTCGCTCATTACGAGTTCTCGCAATGTTATCTGCCAAACGTTGCATCTGCTCTCGAAAACTGGCCATTAGCCCTGCCCCCTAAAAACGGCACAAAAAGAAAAAATGAATGACTGAGAAATAGACCGGTCCCAACGAACGAACTAGTTTATTCGACTCGTGAGACCGGCCTAGCCTCGTAGTCCCAGACAGCACTAAGCTGGAGCAGCTGCAGTTGCAGTCAAGCCGATAGCTTCTGCATACTTCAGATAGGTTTCAACAGACGCGATTACAACTCGAGCCTCAACGGAAAGCAATTCGATCCCGACGAGAGAGACCTTTGCCCAAACGTCAATGACCACACCTTTATCCAAGATACGGTCAACGACTTCTGCCAAGCTCGACGAATCGGTGGTTTTTTGTACTGATGCCACTTCGAAATCTCCTAGGTTTTTTGAAACATACTTAACTTATCACCCCCTGGTACTACGAGTACAGAATCACTCTCTACTAGCCATTCGATTGGCCAGGGAGTGATTGGGAATGTTGTTCTACATAGCTACTTTTGATTTAAAAACAGTAATCTACGCAAACGATCTACACCTAATATTGCTTCTGGTTTAGCTAACCGCTTCATTTGGAAATGTAATTGCACACCTTTGCATTTGTTGCGACAAGCTTCCGACATTTCCCGATTCGATAAACGAATAGGGAGGCCACGGTCCAGAAGCGACCGTGGGTTTTTCCGAACGCAAGAATACGTTTGAGCCCTCACTCAATATGGCAAGTGCGGCTCCCCTTCGAACTAATAGTTCAATCCTTGCGATAACATAACAATCCTCGTTTGGGCCTGGACTTTTAACTTTCAGTTTTCCAACACTAGATTGCCACTTTATTTCTTCATCCTGAAAGCGATTCCTAAAATCGTTAGCAATCACTCCCAACTCATTTTCTATTTGGGATCCAACTTGTTTGCTTATGAGTTTAGACTTCAAGTATTCGAATCCTTTTGCCGCTGATGGGCCACGAACGCTTGATGGATTGGACGGAGTATCTCCGGGTCCCTCCGCAACAGCCCATCTTAGATTCAATTCCGTAAATCCAGCTATCGCATGCAGGCAAGTCCGATACCACTCCTGGTTATCTCGCAGGGCGTTAACAAGTTCACCAGCAGTTACGATGACTCCGAATCGAAAGGGCAGGATGTCAATACACCGATGCAAATCGTTTACTAACGAGGAAAACTCTTTGATCTGGCACTGTAGTGACACCTCGCTTCGTTGTTCCATTTCGATCTGTGAGGCAACAACTACGAATTCGTCAACGTTGATCAAAGTCGCTCGATCACCCATGACAGCCTTTAAATTCGACGATTCGGAAATGCCAACTCCACCATGAAGAACTGCGTGAATCATCCATCGATCCCGTCCAGATAGAACACCGCCTGATGTTTTGGTAATCACGCTACCTCCCTTTCAGTCCCCGTTTCCTGATGGATATGCGACTGATCGACGGAGATAAGTGCGGGACAGAAACTGTAAGCTGGCCACGGCCCAGACAATTCGATTCGAATACCATCATTTGGTGAGGAATCCAGATTCCATTGTTCCACCCACGCGGAAACGTTGCTGGCGTTTTCTATCGACTCCAACACGGCAATGCTGCCCAGCAATTCTTCATTCGATTCAGACTTGCTCGAAGCTGTGAGCGATCTTTCTTTTACGTTACCAAAAACTTCTTGAATCGAAGCGATTGCCGCGTTTCGAGCCAGTACGAAAGCACCAGAATCAGCTCGTGATAGGTCTCTTTGTAGTTGTTTAAGTTTGAGATAGTTGACTCCTTTAAGAGGCACTCCATCTTGGATTAGCCCTCTTCGCTCTGCCTGCATCTGAGCGGCCTTCGCATAGTTGCCGAAGAGTTTTAGTCCCCACTCTTGTTTCCCTCTAATCAGGCGAAAGAACTCGTGCAAACCATGTTTTGCAGCAACGGTATATGAATGGAGTGATACTTCAGAAGAGAACAACGATCCAAATCGAGCCGGATAGAACGAAGACTGCGAACTCAATTGCCCGACTGCTTCCTCATGCGCCATAACACGCGGGGTCAACCAGTTTATATCCGAGAGATTTCTCTCCCCTGCCTCTCCGACAAAATCGGATCGATCAATTCGTGTAAACCAGGCAAACACGGATCCAGTTTCCAATCTTTCAATGCCGAATAGCTCAGCTAACGCTAGAGTATCATTATCGAAATACTCCATTACTTCAGCATCGCGGCTACCTTCTCGCATCGGATTGATGGGATCAATCGAAGACTCTCGATAGATGAGTTTCGGAGAGAATCCTAAAAGATACAATGCATCGCTCATTGCATTCCCCTTCCCGACTTAATCAACTGCTCCAGACTCAGTGTAACATCCTCTCTCGTGATAAGAACCGATGCAGAGCTGGACTTATCATCAGCCAATTGAGAAACAACTCGCCGAATACTCGACCGAGCTGCCATACTGCAAATGGAGGCTAAGTCAGCTCCTGAAAATCCTTCTGTCATCGCAGCGAGATCATCTAAATCAATTTTTTCTGCCAGGGGGCGATTTTTGAGATGAACGTGCAAAATGGACTTTCGACTCTCTTTATCCGGAAGCCCAACTTCAATCGTTTGTTCAAATCTGCCGTACCGACGGAGTGCTGGGTCGACCATATCGGGCCTATTTGTTGCCGCAAGCACAAAGACTCCGTTCATCTCTTCTATTCCATCCATTTCGGAAAGAAACTGGCTAAGCACTCTACCGGTCACACCGGAATCTTGCGTGCCGGATTGTCTTGTCGCGCATAGTCCATCGATTTCGTCAAAGAACATGAGACATGGAGCAGCTTGACGCGCCTTACTAAAGATGTTTCGAATAGCACGCTCGGATTCGCCAACGAACTTGGATAACAACTCGGGGCCCTTGACTGAGATAAAGTTAACTTGGCTCTCTGTCGCTGCCGCTTTAGCGATCATTGTTTTGCCAACTCCGGGTGGGCCTGCCAATAGAATGCCTCGCGCAGGACGGACCTTGGCCTGCGAAAAGAGTGCTTCGTATTTTAGCGGCCATGTTATCGCTTCACGCAATTGCTGTTTGATTGATTCCAACCCACCAACATCATCCCAATGAACGCTCGGCACCTCGACAAAAACTTCTCGAATTGCCGACGGCTCGACCGATTGAAATCCCTGTAGAAACTCAGACATTGACACACGAATCGATGCGAGTTGGCTGTAGGAGATTCTCTTTTGCCCCAGATCAATTTTGTCCAAAAGCTTTCGCAAGCAAACCATGGCTGCTTCGCGACAAAGGGCCTCCAAATCAGCCCCCACAAAACCGTGTGTAATTGACGCCAAATGTCGCAAATCGACATCATCCTCGAGCGGCATCCCACGTGTGTGAATCTCTAAAATATGAAGCCGCTCGGATCGATCGGGAATGGTTATTTCAATTTCGCGATCGAATCTCCCTGGTCGTCGTAAAGCAGGATCGATGGAATTGGGAAGATTGGTAGCTGCAATGACGATCACGTTTTCACGTTGCTTGAGTCCATCCATCAGGGTCAGCAACTGGGCAACCACGCGTCTTTCCACATCTCCAGCAGCGTTCTCTCGTTTTGGCGCAATAGCATCAATTTCGTCAAGAAAGATGATGCTCGGGCCTTGTTTACTCGCTTGTTCAAAGATCTTTCGCAGGTGAGCTTCACTCTCACCATAGTGTTTGTGAATGATTTCGGGGCCACTCACGACAAAAAACTTTGCATCAGCTTCATGTGCAATAGCACGGGCGATCAGTGTCTTACCACATCCTGGTGGACCATAAAGTAAAACTCCGCGTGGGGCACTTACCCCTAATCGATCGAACACCTCTGGGAACTTCAGAGGCAGTTCAATCATCTCGCGGATCCGCTGCAGCTGTGCTTTTGCTCCACCTACATCTTCGTACGAAGGGTTTCGCGTGCCTCCATCGGAATCGCATTGCTCGATATTCAGCTTGGTGCTGGGGTTTATCAAAACAGGTCCGTCTGGAACGACATCTTTCACATCGAAGTCAATCGACTCGTTACCAAAAAGAATCGCGCGAATTACGCTCCCTTTCTGTACTGGCAACCCATCAACGAGCGACGCGATATAATCAAGGTCCCGATCGATCGGTTTTACCTTTCTTGGGCGAATCGTAACACTTCTTGCATCCGAACAAGCTGTTTTCTCGATGACGACTAAATCATCAATACTACAACCGGCCGATTCTCGGATAACCCCATCGATTTGAACCCAAGATTGCCCACGACTATCCTTGTGAGCAGGCATCACTTTTCCGACTGTCGATTTTTTGCCGGTGATCATAACGATGTCACCTGGCCTGACGCCAATTGACTCCATATCACTTGGATCAAGTCGAATCAAGCCTCGACCGACATCGCGACTAGCGGCTTCTACGACGCGAAGCTGCATCTTTGTTGTTGCATCCGTTGCAGACATACGATTCAAATCCATTTGAAAACTATTTAAACAATCATCAGCGAGCTCACATAGACGCTCGCCTAGTACTCAAGCGCATAGTCAAATCATTGATTCAAGAGTGTTCTACTTGTTAGAAAGTCGAATCTCAACGACTCCATTGTTCGCTGTTATCGCCACTTGCTCAGGCCCGAATTCTCTAGGTAATGATAATTCCTTTTTGAACTCCGCCACTTTGCTTACGCCTTGGATAAACAAGCTCTTTTCTGCGAACGTGAGATGAACATCTTCACTGGAAACCCCTGGCATCTCGGCGATAATCTGAACATGATCCCCCTCGTCAAACAACTCGACATTGGGTTCTCGAACTCTTGGTACGCTAGATGTGGGTTTAGCGACTGGTTTCGACGTCTTTTGCAGGGGATTGACACTGTATTCACCGTCTTTCCCAGCACCATCTTTTCCGCCTCCGAATCTTACATTGACGCCATAGGAGGTAGTAAACTTCTTGCCTGAGGACGTTTCTCCCTCACCTACAGCAGCGCGAAGACTCTCACCTTTTTCTGCCAATTCACCAAACTTAGTGATCAAGTTGGATACGCCATCAAAGAGCCCGCCTATACCCAGCATTGCAGACAAATCTGCGGCTGCTTGTTTTTGCTTATCGTCTTCGTTGTCGCTCATTGTCGATACTCCTCGCACAAAGGTTCAGTAACTGCGTGTTAAGAAGTTCGGTTATTTCTAGGCTTGCAAATGGAAAGAGTGCAAAACCAAGATCATTTTGCACACTTGATCCATTGAGAGAGCTTAAAAATCGTCATCCTAAGTAGAAAGCAAATAGGTGATTCCCTTACCGGAGCTCGCACCTAAGAACTCGGCTCGAATATCCGAGGCCTCTCATGATCTTTAGCTCTGCCAAATGGATACTCGACCACTAGATCGCCAGGAAGATAGTCTTGAACTCGGTGCTGTAGACCAATAAAAAGAATTCCGACATTACCTATATGAAGCGTCTCTCCGATACGTTGAGCGATGAAACAATCTCGTTGTGTTAGAAGAGAAATAGTATCATCATTTTGTTGTGATTCGCTAGGTTTATCGGTCTCATGAAAACTTCCGTCCGCAAGACTTCTCTTAACCGCTTCGTATTCTTTAATGAGAAGCTCGGTCGATTCCGTTCCTACGAGTTGAGCCCCTCTTTCAATCAACCACTTTACCAATTTGTGGTTGGCACTTCCTTTAGAAGCGAGTTCATTTACGATGCGGTGCTCAATAATGCGTTCGGGGTGCCCCGTAAACGGCAGTGCATCTTGAAAAACAAACGTATTAGAATAGTCAATCTTCCAAGATTCTATTCCTAACTTCAGTTCTTCCCAAAACGAGTCTAGCTCTCTTTGATTTTGCTCCAGAGTGCCGCTTTTCATGAACTGGCTTTTTACGTCGCGAATGGGATGCTCCAGCGTACCAAGATCATGTCTCGAATGTACTATCGGAATGATATAAAGCTGTCGCATCGCATCAGTCACCGTGGTTAAGGCTGCCAGCCTAGTGCGGATTTATACAGACAAGCCGGCAGCCTGTCTTTGCGAGAAATCTACTTCATAGCAGCCACATCTGCAAACGAAACTGGCTGAATTGAGGCAGCAAAGGTACTGGTCGGAACCATTCGTCTGTTTGGACCGGTCTTTTCGGTTGAAGCGTTTGCTTGTGTGGACGAAAAGATTTGTCGCAGATACATTTCAATGGTCTCCGACTCATCACGATCTAGCTGACTCCAAATCGCATTAATCAGTTCATTGAAATTGGCTTTAGCACATGGGGAATTCGCTTCAAAGTTCTCTGGCCGAGCAACAATGTTCTGACCAATTCTCTTGCGCCACCAAGCCCTAAAGCCAGAAACGTCGCCCGGTGATGACAGTAAAAAGCTTGCCAAGCCACGAAGCATGACGGAATTGTCTCGGATACATGCCTCAAGCCCACGTTCGCCCAACTGCTCTTTGTAAGCCAGTGAGGAATTGACTGCAGCTGTTGAAATTCGTTCTGCCATAGAATTACTATGCTCGTTAATTTTGTAAGCACCAGTATAGGCTGGCGCAACGGCTGCGAGTCCCATGAGCAACTCTGCAATCTCGGGATATTCCCTCAATTGCTCGAGAATTCCTCTTAGAAACTCTACCACCACGGCGCCAGGTAGCTTGCTAAAGCGAACCTGCTCAACTTGGAAATATTCGTGCAAGGAAACCTCGGCAGCCGCACCACCAATGATGGCTGCCTCAATGGTCTTCTGAATTAGTAGTTTTCCGTCACGACGCCCCGCCTTGATCCCTCCACGGTCTAAAGATTCATGTCTAGGAGCAGCTTGATATCCACGTTCGACTGCAGAAATGGCGAATCGATCAGCATGCGCCGCAACAGCATACAGTTTTGCATGACGATCAAAGCAGCCCATGGCATCATCCAAATACCCACGAGCAATCTTGGCATCCTCGGGATCGGCATGGGTTTCGATAACACGGATGACGCGATCGTAAACTTGCTTAAGGATTCCCACATTGAAGGGAAGATTTGGTAACAGATACTTCGATATGTAGGACCTGAATTCGAAGCCATTAACCCCGGCAGGACCGCTCGGAATCAAGGTTACGATCTTGGATAAAACCAATCTGATATCTCGAAAGGCCGCTCTTTTATCGGCTGCGAATTGACTAAAATTCTCGATAGCCCAATTGGCAGACTCGGTCGAGATCTTGTCAATGACTTCGGACAATCTCATCGCAATCTCAGCTCGGCGAGCAACTTCCACCAATTGCAGGATCGCATGCCTAAAGACCTTAGCCGTGTCATCCTTCCAACGCGAATCGACTACCTCCAACAATACCTTCAGACTCGACGCGAGCAATCCTGAGTGGGTTGACGGCATATTTGGTAATACAATTTTGCACCAAATGTCCGCGAGTTGATCGGCTCGAATTTCAGCGGGACCGCAAGCATGCAGAATGGAAAGCTCTGTAATCAATTGACGGTTAGCCATTGAGACAGCTGTCTGAAACTCATCTGTTCGAAGTAGCCCAAGAGTTTCTCCTCGTTCCAGTAGCTTGGCGGCAGCAGCGTCGGCAATCTCACCAGCGTGGGTCGTGAGTCGAACCGCTTGCAATAAATGATTCGAACAACCGGCCATCGTTTCGAACAAATCACTGACAGCCATTGCAGCATCTGGGCCGCAGCATTCCACAATCCCTTCACGAAGAGCGAGGAACGACCAATACCAAACCTCTGAATTGTACTCAACTTGACTCATCAGTCGCTCAATCAACCAACCAGCGAATTGCTTCTTCATCTCCATCGGTGATGGAGTTTTCATAACTCTCGCAACTTCTTTGATCAGCAACTCAAAATCTCGCTTGCACTTCGAAACGCTGGAGACACCATATTGTGCCTTAACGTCAGGCATGATCGACATTACTCGATCCGCTGCAAATTCAGCGATTCGTCGATGTGCTCGTTGAATAGTCCCGCTGTAAGATGCCTGCCTTACAAAAGCAATCATCTGCTCAAAAACGGTATCAATGAATGGCTGCGCACTGACGGGTAACTCTCGATGCGCACCTTGTTGAATAAAATGCAAAAATACTTCCATGTGATGACCGGTTACATTGGATGCATCGAGGTGGCCAACAAGCCAAGAAAGTACTTTCTCGAAAACAATTTCGCACGAACCTTCCCTTACTGCTTGCGCTGCATATCGCAACAAGATTCGGCCATCCTGATGCCCCTTTTTCCGTCTCATTGATCCAGAAGGACCTTCGAAACCAGGGGTAATGTCACAGAAAGCATGCGTGGCGAAATCTACAATCTCAAACTCAAATTGCTGCATCCATTTGGAAACCAACATCCTGTGAGGAAGCTCTAATGAAGCACCGATCGCTTTTTCGTTTTCAAGCGAGGTAAAATAGCGACCTTCGGCGGCAATCATAATTTTTGAGAATGCAATGCTCATAGCTCTTCCTTTTCTATTATTGGTAAACAGATGTGTTGCTTGCCACCCTCAAAACGGAAGGCACTTCCCGTATGAGACGCAGCATCAACACGCCGTTCAAGATTGTAGGTTTAGTAAATGATTCAAAATCTCTTGATGTGGTTTAAGGCTTGTTTTCCAAGAACGAAGGGACTCGATTCGCTTTGGATCAGAGAGCAAAAACCGACTGCTGCTGAATCCATCTTTTTCACTTTGTGATTGGAAGCAGTCGACGTCTTTTGCGATAAAGTGCGAAAACATGCCAGCGATAATTCCAGCTGTCAGAACATCTGCTGGATAGGTCACTGCATTCTCAGTAATGTCTGCCATGATGGCTCCCTCCAAAGAGAGATCAATTACGCCTTTATCGAAATGGGAATAATCAATTGTCAGAACACCCCATCCGTTGTGACCGAATTCTTGTGTTATCAGACTTTGGAAAAATGCGAGCGGAAATTCGTTGAGTGGCTTTTCGTAAAACTCCGACCATGCATCGTCTAACCCCTTACCAAAGTTTCGCCCCCATTTGCGTCCACAGTGGTAAAGAACCGCTTCAACTCGATCACCACATTCTTTCTCTAGGGCGCGATGTAGCCCCAAAAGAAAATCATTTGTTAACGCGATCATTCGTCGACCAGAACGATTTACGAGCACGCCGGTTTCAACATTTGCAGTCATATAGAGTCTCTCAACATAGTAGTTTCGGAATTCTATTTCGCTTGCGTTTGCCATATACGACATCCAGATCTTTGGTTTTGATTAGCCATGTGGGCTAGTTGGGATTTGATTTCAGGATTCGATCGCCTAACTAAACCGCTGGGGTTGCAGGCGCGGGAAAGTCCGACATTATTTCGATCGTACGATTGAGATATGGCTCAAACGCGGCGTAGGCGTCAGGAGGCAAACTCTGCCGGAACCCTTGCTTCAAGTAGGTGTACGTATCACGATTAAACTCGGGCGTAAAATTTAGACCGGCCAGGATGGTCCTCAACCAGAAGAGCAACTTCTCTTCAAGAATCGTCATCTCTTCCAACAACATTGCCTGGGCCATGAAACGAGTTGTCAATTGAACATCTCGAAAAGCTTTTGCCCACGCACTGCCGTGATACTTATCAAAGTTTGGATATCGCTTGCGAGTGTTGTCGATGCAGAATCTAACAGCCGCTTCTTCGTTGGCCTCGATCAAGCCTAAGATGCGAAAGCGTTCAGGAAAACCATTGGTATAATCCAACACTTCTTGACGCTCTTCTGGAGTCATGTAGCGACTATCGCTGCCAACCAGTATTTCAGAGATTCGATTGTTCATGGTTTATGTTTAACGAGTACGGACTTATATGAGGTGAATTAACTCTTTGGATTGGATTGTTGAAGCTGTTCTCTCAATGCCAAATTTTCTAGGTTCAACGCTATAATTCGATTTGCCATTTGCTCAATAGGATCTACAGTCGCTTCTTCTCCACGTACTCTCGCTAATTCCATGTTTAGCTCAACAACCAATCGTTCAAGCTGTACGAGGTAATCATCTTGAGGCATATCACCTCCCGGAGATTTACTTACCGCTTTCCCTAGGGGAATTCTTTCAGCAACTTGATAAGATGGGCGAGGAAGAGGCTTCGCAGATTTCGCCACAACCTCTTCGTCCGTCACTTGCTCAACAGGTTTGCTCTTACTCGAATCTTGCCTCGGAGCTTTGACGACGGGGCTTGGTTTCGCATCCAACTCGATTTTGTCTACGCTGGTTGCTACTTTCGAAGTGGGGACAGGTTGGTACGCTTGATTCGAGTCGGACGTAATCGGCGATTCTGCGGAAGATACATCAGTCGACTTTTCGGATGGAGAGGTCTCCACCTTTGTTTGATCATCGAGTTTACGTTGCGATTTTGATGTCTCAAGCGAGCCTATAGCCGATTGATCTAGATTGGGACTTGTCTCCAAATCGTTTTTTACAACTTCGACAGCTACACTTTCCGCGGCTACCTCTGAAGGCAACCTAGCCAATTCAACCGAAGCATCGGCAGTGCTTTCTACAATCGCCACTTGTTCCGAGGATTCAATTGCTGGTGGAGTCAACTCGCACTTTTCCGTTGACTCAATAGCAACTTGTACACTTTCGGCCGACGGCGCGTCAGGCGGTGCAGAGTTATTGACTTCAACAAAAGCTTCCTGGGTGACTTGGGGTGCTTTATCTTCGACGATTGCTTGCGTCGAGACAACAGGCGTTGGCGTTACCTCAGAATTCGACTGCTCGTTCTTAGGCTCACCTGAAACAGCTGGTAAGTCTACCCAAGGCTTACATTCTGGCCTTTTAAACGAAGTATCGTTAGACCAATTTATCGCCTGGGACAGTTGCCCAACTAACAATGCCCCAAGATTCATGGATTGCAGCGAACCGCACCCCCAATCCCCTTGAGCCGTAGATTTGGACTTCTTTTGTTCTTCAGACAACATATTTTCGAACTATCCCTTCACGGATACTTTCAAGTCGCGAGGTTCTAAAAGAAAAAACGGACATACATTAAGCATTACGTACTTTCTTCATAATGTCCTTGCCCGTCGCTCCTTGGCTTCGCCAAAATGCAGCAGCATTAACTCGTTCCGCTTGGGAGATCAGAAACTTACAATGGTCCGCTCCCATCGCGTAACATTGGATTTCAACACAACCAAAATCTTTGCGAGAGAGAACGCTAAATACTGCTGAAAAAAGTCCGGCATAGAAATAGCAAACAACTGCACCTATGTCTCCCAGCGTTTTTGCAACGGCCGATTCATACAATTCGATGAAAAGCATGTCTCGTTTTGCTTCTCGAAAATCGAATTGCCATGTTCCCCAGCCTTCGATCGTCAAGGGCCACCACCACGTCTCAAGCATCATCCCCATACCCATTTTCGTGAAATCAACTTCGAATTCACCTTGAGATCGTTTTACGAAATTCCGCATATCCTCCATACCCCAAGCGTATCCGGTTTCATACATAACCATCCCCGCTTTTTCCCCCACCTCATCTTCGAGGCCCCCGAGAACACCGGTAATAAAATCCTCTGTAACACGGAGAATTCGCTGACCGTAGACGTTAGTGATGATGCCTCGATCGCGGTCTCTTTGGTAGAACTGTTCCGAGGTGTAGTAATTGTGTTTAAAGGGTTGAACACCAGGGGTCATTCTAATGGCGTCGCGAATCTTGTCGTCAGCCTTTTCGTTTCGAATTCGCACGAGCGATTTAGAATCAGGGGTACCCGAAAGTATCTCGACAAATTGTTTTGTTTTGTCTTCCGTGGTCGTTGGCGTCGTCATGAGTGCACTTTACCTGTTTGAAAATGAATAACCTGGTCTCTTACCAAAATTGCTTTCTGTAGTCCCTACGCCGATTTCAGCTGATTCCCAGCATGAACAGTGCTTTCCATGAGCAAGGCTGCGTAAAGATCGTTTAGCAATTCCATAAATCGAACTGCGCCTTCGGTAACATTGCCGACCCGTTCGGAATCCAATCCAGCTTGATCGATTTTCTCCTTGAATGTCCTCATTCTCAAGGGAGTCTGAGCTGCTCCCTCGGTATGATATTCAATTCCTGCCGTATCCCCAGGCATCAATCCAAGAGTCTTGCCAAGAGGCTTGGCAATCACCAATGAGCCCATTCTCGATCCTTCAAGAATGTAGATACACCCTAGAAGCGCGAAAGGCTTTTGAG
Source organism: Pirellula sp. (assembly GCA_046344995.1). Taxonomy (GTDB): domain Bacteria; phylum Planctomycetota; class Planctomycetia; order Pirellulales; family Pirellulaceae; genus JBKCUI01. The sequence goes on along the minus strand of JBKDKR010000105.1, from coordinate 16,694 downwards.
TGGACCAATCGCGAAATTGATTAGTGATCCCGAGGGTCTCATTCATGAGTTGGAAAGAATGGATGTCGAAACCAAACGCCTTCAGGTCTCGACCAATCGTGTGTGTCCTGATCATTTCTGAAGTAAAGTATTCGGCTACATCACGATCAGCCTGGACCAATCTCTCGAGCTCACCATGGATGTACCATAACTGAACGAGGCCGTTGGCATACTCGGATCGACTAATCGAGCCATCCATCATCCCTTTGGAGAATGGGGTCATCTCGATCTGTTGATGCGACTCAGAAATCGCCGTTCGAACCATATTCATTACGCTCATTTTCATCCTCGTGGTTTTGCGAATAAGAATTCCCGCATAAAGGATTCTGTCCAATCGGGACCAAACAATTTGCTCAAGAACTTATTACCCGGGCTACTTTGCATATGATGATGTTGGTATTGATGAAGCTCATCAATCGCGTGTTCATCTCTTTTCAATTCACTTAGGACCACACCAACTTTTTTGTTTACGAAAGCGCCAAGATAGGTGTCGAGGTACGATCGATAGCATTCTTCCACTTTTGAAAAACTGCTGATAGGGACGTTTCTAGCGTAGGTGTAGTTTCCTTGGGACGACTCAATCGCCCAAACCGGCGGAGCTTCATTACAGGGGAGTCCGGAGAATCGTGCTGCAATTCCGCTTGTCATAAGTGAGGTATGCTCCAGAACAGCGGACGAGCCGATCACTGGAACTTGTACATCAACGAAAGCCACTCGCACTTCATCACCCACCGCGATAAGCTCAGCTGCGAAGACCGGCATTTGTTTTGGACGATTAGGAAATATCCATGTGTTGATGATCTGATTCTTGGGCCCTTGAATATACACCATGCGCAAACTGGCAATCGTCTTAGACGAGACTTGAATAGCCCATTGCGAAGCGATTAGCTCGATCTTTCCATGTAGTGATTCACGTTTAATGAACTCGGTCGGGATCGCTGCTTCTTCATCAATATGAAAACGCATTCGCGATTTCGTTTCATTAACCAACGTTTCAAAGGAAATACGATTCGGTGGTGCGACGTGCGTTGATTGCCGTTTTAATAGCCGCGTGAGTATTCCCTGCCTACTGTGCCCAGCCTCAGGCCTCGCATAGTATTCTGCTGGAAAGTAGTCTAAAGTGAAATTGGGATGCATGGCTATCAACTACCCATTTTTGAATTGGTGCTAGATCGGATTTCGATCGTACCGAATCGGATCTGCGTTCACACTCGTTGGTCAGTGATCGTCATTTGATTACCCCAAATCGCATCAAAAATCACGCACGCTCTTCGCCCCTATCTCAAGACCTTGGTTTTTGCAGGCTTTAAGAATCGACGTAAGTGTTAACCTTACATACTTGACGCAATGGCATCGATAACATCCTCCCGAGGACGCACTTCGACACCAATTGCCCTGGTGTGCAATTCAGTGCAATATCAATATGGGGATTCATTTTTTGGGATCGACGATGCGAACTATACGTCATGCTTTGATATCGGCAGCATGCGTATGCAACCAAATCGTTGTCCGTATCCACTCACGCTACACTTGTAGACAAGTACTTTATGGATAACTTTCAAGATACAGAATTACTAACGGAATTCGTTGCTGAAAGCTTACAGGGGCTTGGTAGTGTTGAACAAGATCTTATGTCCCTTGAGAATGATGGCGGCCAAGACACGGCGCTCGTCAATCGAATCTTTAGAGCAGTCCATTCGATAAAAGGTACGGGCTCCTATATGGGGCTCGATAATTTGGTTCGTCTTAGCCACTTAGCCGAGACACTTCTTGATCAGATACGAAGTGGAGATAGACATGCTTCGCCCGAGGTCACCGATGCGATCCTCGCCGCCGTTGACGATTTAGTGGGTATGCTCAATGCCCCCGATGTTGGAAAAAGCTTCGACTGCCAAAGCTCAATGGCCAAGCTTAATGCAATTCTTGGTCTTACAGTTGCTGAGAAATCCCAGCCTACGAAGATACAATCTCAACCAGAATCAACTGCCAAACCAACAGAGAATTCCCATCCTCCGGAGAATCTAAAACCTGCAGCAGCCTCGGAAGAAGCAGACCCTGAGCTTCTAGGGGAATTTGTCGTCGAAGCTGTTCAAAGCCTGACGGATATAGAATCCGATCTTCTCTTGCTAGAGACGGATGGTAGCACCGATTTCGAATTGGTTAATAGAATTTTCCGCGCGGTGCATACAATTAAAGGCAATGCGACCTTTTTAAAGCTCTCTAATCTCGTTGCGGTAGCCCACAAGGCCGAATCACTGCTCGATCGAGTGAGAGCTGGTACCGAATCGGCTAATTCTGTTGTCACTGATGCAGTGCTAGCAGCGGTCGACGCATTAAAATCCATGCTTCAGACTCCGGATATCGGAGCAACATTCGATTGCAAAATTCCGCTCACAAAGCTCGATGCTGCATTGAATGGACCGTCGGTCTCAGTAGACCAATATCATTTAAGCGAAGAAGACATCGCAAAGATTCATAAAGGTGTAAGTAAAAAGGGAATCGTATTTCGTCTGACATTCGATCTCGAAGCGATACGCCAGGCTATCGATGTTAAAGAAGGTGTCGTAGTAGGCTTCTCCAGTCTGGGTAAGATCCTCCACAGTTCAATTCCCATAGAAAAGATTGATTCCCTAGCTAATGGCAGATGCACCATCTATTTGGAAACGGTGCTAGCAGCGGACATGCTTTATGATCACTTTAATCTCAAACCTGATGATGTTTACAGAATTGATTTGTCATCGCTAAAACCATCGAGCCAATCCACCGAAAACAGTAGCTTACCAAAATCATCTCAAACAGCTTCTGCTTCGACAGAGGTTAAAACGGAGTCCGAAAAGAGTTATACTCCATCAAAGCCTACGGCGCCACCGACTGCACCACCAGAGAACGCTCCCTCGTCTGCTGCCAAAAGCGAGAACAAAGCCAACACGGTCAAACCGAATTCGGATAAACAAGCTGCGGACCAGTCGATGCGCGTGCCCGTTCACATCCTCAATAAATTGCTGGAGTGGACGGGAACAATGGTGATGGCTCGAAATCAACTCATGAATGAGTATGATTTCCGTGGGAATGCGGCATTTAGAACACTTTCTCAGTCGATTTCTGGTGTCCATGAAACAGTCATCGAAACCCGAATGCAAACGACTGGTTCGCTGTTTGAGCGATATCGCAGAATCGTACGAGACCTGTCTAGACAACTAAACAAAGAGGTTTCACTTCACATCGAGGGTGGCGATTTAGAACTAGACAGGACAATCCTAGAGAGCTTTGCAGATCCACTTACCCACTTGATTCGAAACTCGCTTGATCACGCTCTCGAGACACCAGCGGAGCGTGAAAAATCAGGAAAGAACCGCCAAGGCAACATCTATCTTCGATCTTATGTTCACAGCGGTGAGATCATACTCGCAGTCGAAGACGATGGACGAGGTATATCGGCAGATCGAGTCTGTGAGAAAGCCGTCAGCAAAGGGGTCATCACTCAGGACCAAGCCAATCAGCTCTCCGAACATCAAAAGGTAATGCTGATATTCCAGCCAGGATTTTCGACGAAAGACCAGGCTACCGATGTTTCCGGACGCGGGGTTGGAATGGATGTCGTCCGAAATAACATCGAGGCCGTCGGAGGCTCGATTGACGTCGTTACGAAAGTCGGCGCAGGGACGACATTCTCTGCTATCCTACCGCTCGCTAAGGCATTAGTTTCGTCTTCTCTGACTAAAGCTCTCGTCATTGATATTGAGGATGAACAGTTTGCGATCCCCGAAACGGCCATTAGTGAAATTATTCAGTACGACGAGAAAGCCATTGCTAACATCGTCCAGGTCGATGGCGAAAGCGTCTACAAACTTCGTGATCAACTCGTTGCGTTGCTCGATTTACGCGGTGCCCTCGGGATGGAGCAAGACTTTTCCAGAGACAAACAAAGTTGCTTGGTAATCCTACAATATAGAAAACATCAATTTGGCGCGATTGTAGACAGAGTCCACGGAATCCAAGAGATTATCGTTCGAGAGACTCCGAAGCTCTTGTCCAATTGTGGTGTTTTCTCCGGACATACCGTCCTAGGAACAGGGCGAGTCTCGCTTATTCTTGACATACACGGATTGGTCAACAAACTATCGCTGCGATTTGTCGACCAGAAGAAAGCTCAAGACAACCGACAATTAGCCGCAGACCTACTTGGTGGGGTTCGAACAACCAAAAACTTGCCCAAGCAGAAAATGGTTGTTTTCAGCTACTCCGACAACGAGTACTTCGCCATCCCTCTGGAACTGGTCGCGATTATCGAAAGAATCTCTCTCGATTCATTGCGAAAAGTTGGCAACAAGGAATACTGCCAAATAAAAAATGAAACCATATCGATCATGAGATTGGATTCGTTTCTGCCCATTACGCCCTTCAACCCGGAGAACCACGACTGCTGCTTGATTCGTCCCGCTGCTGTTTCCTATCCGATTGGAATTCTCACTGGACCAAACATAACGGTCATAGAGGTGGATGACCATTTTGAGTCGCGACTGGATGATAACCAAGGGATTGTAGGAACGTTCTTACACAATCAAAATTTGGTCATGCTTCTAGACGTGTTTAGTGTCTTTGAGAAGCACGCTCCAGACAAAATCAAAAAGCAAGACGAGAAAACGCGGAACGCTAAGATCCTTGTGGCCGAAGATAGTTTGTTCTTCCGCAAACTTATCAATCAATACATCACCCGCGAAGAATGGACCGTTGAAATTGTTGAAGATGGTCTCGAGGCATGGGAGAAACTCTGTGCTGAACCGAACCGATACGACTTGGTGATATCTGATATCAACATGCCTCGTATGGACGGTTTTCAACTGGCAACCAAAATTCGGGAAGACAAACGTTTTGACGCCCTACCATTGGTGGCCTTAACCACCCTCTCCGACGACCATTTCCGCGAAAAAGGCTTGAGTCTGGGTTTCGATCGATACGTCATAAAAATTGACAAAAACCATGTCCGATCCACGGTGGCGGAGTGTTTACAGATTCGCAGAAACCAGCCGAAAGCATAAGGATTGGAAGACATGCAAATCTCAACATTCAACATCCGAAACGAAGCCTTTGCAATCCACTCGCTCCTGGTTGAAGAGTACTTTCGCCCGCTTCCCATTACCAAAGTCCCTGGTGCCGATGCCCGTATTGATGGTCTCGTCAACATTCGTGGTAGGACCGCGGTAGTCATCAACATGCGGCGATGCTTCGAAGTCCCTGAACGAGAATCAATAAACCATGGCGAGATGATCTTGCTGGAAACATCTCAAAGACTCGTTCAAGAAGCAATGGACAGAGGACTCTATGCATTTGACGAACCCGTTGTACTCAACGTCGATTCGGTTTCCCAAATCCACCACCTTACGGATGAGGAAATACATCCATCGCCACCTCACGTGACACAACCATTCGTTGATGGCGTCATTCACGTTAATGAAAAATTCTTCACCCTAATCTCGATCCAAAAATTGATCGCATCCATTCTTCAACCGGAAGCGCAGGCAAGACCATGATAGTCGAACAAAAAGCCGAAAACAAATTCAGTATATTCAACTCGTTGATCACGAATGACCATCGTGAGTTCTATGAAAAAATCATCAACGAACTGATTGGCGTATCTCCTATATGCAATCAGGGAAAATGTACGGCAGCCGCAATTAGCGAGACAGCCACTGAGCAAGAACAAATTACCGACTTAATGGAGCGAGTAGAGACGTTTGCCGCTGAACTCCACGACGGTACGAAAAATCTTTTTGATCAATTCTACGCCGCGAAAGAAGAATTTTGCCGGTCCATTTACTGCACCACGGCCTACATCAAAATCAACCTTATCGACCGAACGCTCCTGGAGAGAACATGCGATGTGATGTCCTGGGCTGTTGAATCCGCCTTTACCGAAGCACTCGAACGCATCAGTAAAATCAATCGCGTTCTAGACAAACAACTTTTTGAAATGGGAGAGTACCTCGATGCATCCAAAGCAGCCTTCGAAGTACCAACGCTCGAAACGAACTGGACGATGAAGGATATTAGCCAATACGTCGATGACGTCCGAAGCTATCAATCCCGAAAACTTGAACTGATGTTTCAGGCAGAAGTTTATCAGGCATTCAAGCAAAAAGTCGATGTGTTGGCAGAGCAACTAGGAAAGGGCAAAAGCCAGGAAGCAACGCTGGCCATGTTACAAAAGGTACTTAAGAACCTCGAAGAAACGCACAATCTTGTCGCACAATCGTGCAGCCGTCTCGAAGACATAGGCAGCTCCTACACTCTTTACCGGGATTTGGTGATAACGACAGCAGACGGAATCGTAGTCGCCAATTCCAATTCGCAACGACGCTCTTCTGTACTTGGTCGATCCGTCACTGATGAGTCATGGTTCAATCGAGCGAAAGAATCTGGTGACTCGACCGATTATGCAATCGAAAAGACGAACCGATCGATCATCGACTCTGGCAACAGCTTAGTGTTCAGCACCGCCATCAAGAATGCTAACAAAGGCGATCAAATCATAGGGGCGATGGGAGCGTTCTTTGATTTGGCAGAAGAGGCGAGGATCATTTTACAAGACTACATGCCTAAGACGGAAGATGGTGACACGTGCGAAGGTTGGTATTCCTTTTTTACAGATAAAGATGGAAAAGTTGTGGGATCAAGCGATCCAAACATTATTGAGGTCGGTGAATACGCACACTTACCTCGTGGACATCGGAAACTCACACCCGGTGGAACCATCAGCAGCTACGCGAGCATCGAAGGGAACGACTCAGCAGTATTCTCAGCGATGTCGGATGGCTATCTCGATTACGCTGGCCTGGGCTGGAGCTCGCACCTCATCGTTCCTAGTAACGAAATTTTCGCCAGCGAGTCCAATTGCCAAATCAATGAGATAAGCCCTGACGAACTCATGCGTTCGAGACTTATCCCTGAAATTAACAAGGATACCTACGTCAAGGTCCAAGACGATAAGCAATCGATAAAGCTCATCTCTCTAAACGGAATTGTTTTCGCTTCGAAACTTGGCAAGAGAGGAGTTGCTCTCGGTCCAGTATTCGAACGGATTACGGAGACAGGTGATTTTGCTACTGCGAAAATGGAAGAATTGCTTCGGGAAATGGCTTACGGTGAGTTGCGACTCAACCTGCAAACTCTCGAAACGTTTTCCAAACAAGCGATAGACCTCATCGACCGCAATCTGTTCGAGAGATCAGCGGCCATACGGTGGTGGGCTACAGACAAATACCTTTGGCAAGCTCTTGTCGAACCGACCGACGAAAATATTCAAGCAGCTGGTAGGCGGCTACGGGACATCAACGGTAGCTACGCGATGTATCGCAATTTGGTAATGGCCAATCGGATGGGACGTGTTGTTACCGCCTCGAATCCTGAGCTTATTCCAGACATTAAAGATGCGCGTGTTGCCGATCATCCGTGGTTTACGAAATCGATGCGATGCAAGAACTTTGGTGAGTACGCGGTTCAAGATGTAGGAGAATCGGAATTGGAACGAGGATCCCGACGATCGCTGATCTATTCGGGTGCTATTCGAGCCAATGGAGCACGCGACGGTGAGGTTGTTGGCGTCCTCGGTAGCCTTTTTGATTGGGTTACCGAGTCTGGAAAGATCCTCAAGACCTGCTTGCCTAAAGATCGAAACGGCAAACGAATTCAGGGTTGCGTGGCATTCTATGCAAACCGCAACTTTGAGGTTATCGAAACGTCTGATCCCCAAATCGTGCCTCTAGGAGCAACTCCCGAACTACCTGCAGAGCACCGTGAACTAGTCGCAGGGCAATCTGCGTCAGGAATCCTTAGATTGGGCGATCATATCTACATCATGGGTTCGTCGCGCAGCAAGGGCTATCGCGAGTACCAAGGACTTGGTTGGTCCGCTCACATACTTAGACCTCTCTTTTAAACAAGTCACAAATCACGTCCCATTTCGAACGAATCCTAAATCGATATTTTTAAAATCGCTTTGCTTATACGACTGGAGAAAGACAATCATGGCGAGTCCCTGTGATACATGCCCAACCAAAATATGTTGCAATCCAAAAGGCCCGATAATCATAGAAGGGGATGTCAATATTGTTGACAAGTACGGTCGTCCCCTATGCCCAGACAAGAAAAAGAAGTCGCACGTTCTATGTGGTTGCGGGCAATCGCTAAACAAGCCCTTTTGTGATGGAAAACACAACAAGGCGGGTAACGATGAAGATGACGACGATATCAGTGACGAATAAAGACGATTCGTTATCCAAAAAATATCACTAACCATTAAGCGCTTTTCAAGCTGAGATTTGCCATGAATACTGATTTACAGTGCGACGCTAATACAATGCGAGATCTACCTCGTCGACATCATTCAAAACAACTTGTCGCGGCACTTGAATCCTGGGATTCACTCATCGGACAAAACGACAGCGCCGATTTCGAAACCTACGGTAATTCGTTCCTAGCCCCTCTACAAAACATTATTGCAGAAGCATCATTCCTAGGTTTCCCTCAAACGATCAAGCTTGCCAGAGCCATTCTCGCTGCATTTAGAAATACAAACGATTCGTCGCAACTTTCCCCCGAGAAGAGCGCAACACTCGCTAACGCCCTTCTTTCCATCAGGCAGCTTGCTACCAAGCAACCGTACGAATTGTCAAGCCGTCCGGGAGACATCGTGCACGATCTTCAAGCGATGTTTGCCGTGACCGATGCACAACTTTCGGAACCACTCGATCTTGGAATGAAAGCATTACCAGAAGAACTAACCTCTGGTCTCCAGGGTAATCAATCGTTTACCGAACATCGAGACCTAGATGTCTACCGAAACTCTCGTCTTGATTCTCTGGATCAGTGCTTTGAGGAAGAGTCCTGGATCGTTTCCCAACTCGCCAGCCTCGCAGAAGATCTTGCAAGCGGGACACATTGCAGCCATCCAGCCGCACGGTTGATGCACGTTTTAAAGAACCATAAACTCTTCAACCAAGTTGACCGGGTTTGCCTAGTTGGAAGAGTTGCAGGGGCCAACCAGTTGGTTGTTGTCGATGCGAGCACAAGCGATCGATGTCCCGAGAACTCCCTCAAAAAGGGCTACTCCTGTTTCGTGAACCCGGACGGCTCGCTGTTTAAAATGCGCCCGGGAACAGTAAGGATGTTTGGCGATTGCGAACGAGTGCTTTCTTCTTTTGCGGCCCAGGGAAAACCGGCCCAACGATCCATTGCCCTTATTTCCGACCTGGGTTTACGAAGCGGCCTGTGTTTGGCCCTCGGCCGAGGGGCCGAAGTACAAGGATTTTTGTTTCTTAATTCCGTTCAGGAAGATCTGTTCCGAGAAATTTCCGTCAACTCTGCTCCCATCCTTTCTCTCTTCGGGCTTATTGCCACGATCACGCTTGACACTAGCGGTTTCCATCCACTACCCAAAAATCACACACAACGAAACGATATCGTTCCGAAATCCTCAACGGCGTTCGAACCATCTCAATTTAAAGAGTTGTTGGAAAAAGCATTGGCGTTTCGGAGTCGTCCGGGAAGCCAACACAATGTAAATGTCCAAACAACGCATGGATGTCCAAGTTTTCTTTACCTACCCACTACGATTATCAATTCGCTTGCGGAATTGATATTCAAAATACACGGCTTCAATCATGCTGTGACGGTCGACGTGAGCGTTACCAACGGGCTAGTAAAAATTGGTTTTGATCATCACGTCAGCTCTGTTAATGCATCGGCGTGGTCATGGCTTTCTCGAATCGTTGAGTCGCTCGACTCGGAATTCGCAAACAAGCCCGTATCAATCAAAATGTCGGAGTCGCAGGTAGCAGTCGAGTTCCCTTTCGAACCTCTCCTTGCAGGACACAAATCGCTTCTATACAGCACTGTCTTCTAGGTCACTTCATACATTGCGGTTACGTTTCTTACTTCCGAATTGCCGCATTATGCGGCAATTTTCTTGAAAAAGCGAGACTTTTGGTCACACGGGGTTTTCCTTACGGGGTTATTGATTCCTATTCGCTGAACATACTTAATCCACCGAAGAGAAGAGTTCGATAGGAAGTAAACATTGCTTATGTAAACCTGTCCTGACTTTGTTTTTGAACGGTTAGCGATTGACATGACTTACTCAAATTCGGCTCCTAAAGTTTTTGTTTTTGCGAAGACTAATGTCGCCCACGAGAAAATCTCTCAAGCCTTAACCTCGGAACCTGTGCGGGTTATCCATCTTAACAAAAGCCGTGGATATTCCGAGGCTCTTGATGATTTAGATGCGGCCTGTATCTTGGTGGAGATCGTTCAGAACTCGGTGGAAGACCTCGAGGCTATTGCCGCGTTGCAAGCTAAGAATCACGCTCTCCCATTGATTGCCGTGAGCACGCAGTGGACTATCTCAGACGCTGTCCGAGCCATCAAATCGGGGGCAAACGACGTATGCGATTTGCAATCACAACTTGCAGAGCTTCGCACAATGATTCACAAAGCAATCGCCAGGGAACAACCGCGACGAAGTGACTTGCGAGAGGTCATCCCTGCATCAATCTTGCAAAAACTCGACTCAGAGGAAGCAAGAATAGTCCATTTAATCGCCTTGGGACTGACGGCAAAAGAAATAGGTTCTGCTTTGGACGTGAGTATTCGAACGTACCACTATCGCAAGAAGACGATATTCGAAAAGCTAGAAATCGCCAATAGATCGGATCTAATCGAACTGATTCGCACGTCCAACGGTCGCATTGCAGAGTGGCATAATCCGCATGCCAACCCCAGAACGCCCCACCTACACAGACCGTCATATGTTCCATACGATTTCTTGAATACATAACGCGGATCGCAATAGTCATTTCAAAAGAAAACAGATTGATTGCAATTCGTATCTGTTCAGTCGGCAGTAAGAGCTCTTTTGAACGAGAATGTTCTTTCAACTTGACGGCCTAGGTACTGACACTCAGGCGAAAGCTCTGAATGAGTTTGGTTTCACCAGTGGTGTTGCGCTAAGACAGTACTTCATTGACTTGCGTTGCGTCTAGCCCCGGTAATTGGAGGCTGGACGTAACTTGCCGATAGACACCGTCACACAATTCATACATTTGAAGACGATGGCCGTCATGCCTCCAAACCTCTAATACGCCCATCGCGGCAAACAACTGCATCTTGTTAATGACAGACGATGTCATTTCCACCACCCGGCCAACTAGACAACCAATGTTCTCATGTTCTCGTTTTAGGGCACATCATTTCGAGTAAGCGGTTATACCCCGGATGAGATTCGTACTCTAGAATGCTTGAGCAATCGAACTTGGCGGTGTTGCAAAAGTTGTAACCCACAACAACCAAGCAAACGATTTCCCTTCTGACAACGGCCTTCTAGAACCATGATAAAACAATCGCTCTTCTGTGCGGTGTCCTTGTTAGCATTTTTCCGATCAGACTGCTGTGAACTCTACGCGCAAGAGCCAATAGACTCGATCATTGACCAATTCAAGACAACTCGTCTTTTCATCGAAGGCCAAACTATCGACCAGCGTTTTATTACCCATGACTCCGAAGGTTTAAAAGACTCTCGAGACAACATAATTGCGGAGATTGAGAAAATCACAAGGAACAGAGTTCCATTAAGATGGAAGTCGTTAGTGGAAAATCCGGATGAAGAGAAATCAACTCGGCTTCCTTTTTTCGCTGAGCAGCCATTATTGGTCATCCAGAAAAACAAAAGAATTTTGACGCGTCTTAATTCAAAATGGATGGATTTGGGCGTCCAAGCAGAGGCGGCTACATTCGGAAAGAAAGAGTACTTTGCAACATTAACAGAATCGCAGCGTTGTCTTCTAGTCGAACTTGATCAGATTTTAAGCACAGTAAACCTACGTGCTTTTCGAAAGGATGGTGCAAAGGAGTGGGAGCAGTCAATCTCCTTTGAATCTTCTGCGGGAGGTAGCACAGGACCGACGGTTGAATGCGAGATTTCGATCGTGAGTTCACCTCATGCCATAAATCTCTTTGGCGTACGGGGGGACGAGCTAAACTTTTTCCAAATGGACGCGAAAGATGGTTCTCTTGTTAAGTTTTGGAGCAATCACATAGATCCAAAGAATGAGAGATAGGCCCAGTCGGTAATGCGTCCACCTTCATCGATTCGATTCGTGCCTTCCACTTGAAGGAGCGTATTTGGAAACAAGGGTACACAACGATGGAGTTGGCATCTGCAATTTTTTATTGCTCGACGAAGACCCTGAAGTCATCGAACTCGGCCTCGAACGGAGAGGATGTGTTATGTCCTGCTGCAACACCTAAGGAAACCATCTTTGGCAGTTCCATTTCAAGAGGTTCCATCGACAACCATTGGTTGCCGTCCGCGCTGGTGGACGCATATACCATTCCTGCACGCCGCTCAAGACGAAGGTAGGTTTCTCCTGGGGGCAAGGGCATCTCGGAAGCGCTGCCCCGGCGTACAAACTCTCCGTTCAACCGCGATTCGAAACTCGCGTAAGACAGATTGTTACCCTCGTAAACCATTTCTGCACGTTCCAATCGTATGTAGTTCTTCTCATCCAACCAAAGCAAGAACCCGGCTCCATGGAACGGCCGTCTATTAGGAACGAGACTGGTCGCTCCTTCTGGAAACTCACATGACACCTTTACCTGCGCAATGAAGTCTCCCTCTATTGCGAGTAAAGTTCGAGGAGCATTCATCTGACCTCGCTCAAAACCAAGGGAATGGTCAGTCCCAGGAACACCGATAACGAGCCGCCCCTTCTCTAGAACGAATTTACAATCGCCGTCTGGATCGAGAACCTCGCCCCAATGCTTTGTCACGATTGCGGACGCTTTCTTCTCTAGTACAGGAGCGTTGGCCCCGGCAACTGCCAAGAGGGGAACGAAACAAATCATGGTTAAGAAAGTCTTCATACGCGTCCTATTACGTCTTACGTCTATTATTTTTTACGAGCAGTCATCCAAAGATGAGAATATTGGTTTCAATTCCAAATTGCTACCATCCAGTTAAGGAAATTCCAGATTTTATCGACAGGATCGATCAATCGGGAACAGCTTCCCACGCGTACGGCATCAGTGCGACGCGAGCTCGAGTTGTTAGGTCCTTTAGAAACAATTATGTGACGCTCGACGCAGATTTCGGCGATACAGTAAGACCGCATCCAGCAGAGATAGATACTCGTCTCGAGTGCGTTGAACTGACTTTGAAAGCTCATCGGCCCATTGGATCCGCGGGTAAACGAAACTCGTGAGCTGTTTTTTTACCTATTAATTGGCAGCATGCAATCTGGCCGTTTCTTACTAATCGGCGGATCGATCAGCGACTTTGGGGCGTGATTGCTAAGGTGGGGGGGAACGCTTAGACTAATGTCCCCTTTAAAACCCCTCCATCCACTTTCCTTGCCAATATGTCTTACGAATGCCGAGCTTGGATCAGACTCCACGATTTAGATAACTGCGTTGTTGCAATCAAAACTCTTCGCCCCAACGATTCGATTCATCTCGGAACCGATTCTGTAACGTGCAAACAGACGATCCCCGCTGGGCACAAGGTGGCCGTGAAGCCTATTTCCCAAGGGTGCGAAGTCAAAAAATACGGCTGGCCCATTGGTGTTGCTACGCAGAACATCCAGGAAGGTGAACATATCCATGATCACAACCTTAAGTGCGAGCACCACATGGATTACACCGAGCTGGCCAGTCGCACCCCTGCTCCCATCCAACCGATTCAGGGAAAGAGCTTTCTCGGCTACAAACGCCCAACCGGGAAAGTAGGCACCCGTAACTACATCGCGATCATCTCAACGGTTAACTGCTCAGCGTCCGTCTCCAAAGCCATTGCAAACTACTTCACCCCCGAGCGGCTCGCGCAGTATCCGAATGTCGACGGCGTTGTTGCCTTTAAGCACGATAGCGGCTGCGGACTTGCCTACGAAGGCATCAAACACCGCGTGCTTAGCCGAGTTTTAGGCGGAATAGCGAAACACCCCAATATCGGGGCTTATTTGCTTATTGGATTAGGTTGCGAACAAAACACATTAGGGCATCTCACCAAATCGCAACAACTCGTTACCCTGAAGCTACCCAATCAGCAAGCATCGGATTCAAGCTACCTTGCCGATATTCCCGTCCTTTCGATGCAAGATATGGGAGGCACAGCGGCGACCGTGCGCCGAGGCGTCGAGTTGGTCAACGAGTTGCTCCCCGTCGTGAACCGCTTTGAACGGGAATCGGTCCCGGCTAGCGAATTGGTCTTAGCGACTAAATGCGGCGGATCGGATGGATACTCTGGCATCACTGCGAACCCGGCTCTAGGAGTTGCGGCGGATATGGTCGTCGCATGTGGTGGTACGGCTATCCTCTCGGAGACAACGGAACTCTATGGCGCGGAACAACTCTTTACCAAACGTGCCGCCAATCACGATGTGGCCATGAGTCTTTTGAAAAAACTCGAATGGTGGATCGACTACACACGTCATTACAACGAAGAATTCGACAACAATCCGTCCATCGGTAACAAAGCTGGAGGCCTGACAACCATCGTGGAAAAATCGCTTGGGGCAGCGAGCAAAGGGGGCAGCACAGCGTTGCAGCATGTCTACGAATACGGTGAAAACATATCGCACAAAGGGTTGGTCATCATGGACGCACCCGGCTTCGATCCGGTTTGTGTAACGGGTATGGTCGCCAGTGGAGCCAACGCGGTAGTTTTCACAACGGGTCGTGGCAGTTGCTTTGGATGTAAACCGGCCCCTAGCATGAAGGTTTCGACCAACACCGATTTGTACCAACGCATGTCTTCCGATATGGACTTGGACATGGGCACGATCCTCAGTGGCGAAACCATAGAACAAGCGGGTGCACGCATGTTCGATGCGATACTCGATATGGCCAGTGGTAAGAAGACCAAGAGTGAGGAACTTGGTTATGGCGACGAAGAGTTTTGCCCCTGGGCCATTGGTCCAACGTTGTAGGGCATGTTGTTTAGTCGAACTCGTATGCTTCGCGCCCGTAGGATGGGCACTCCTGCCCGTCTTCACGTAGGATGGGCACTCTTGCCCGTCGAGTTAATTTGTGCCTCCCGACGCATACAGAATGGATTGAATATGGCCGCTTGGCCAAACATGCGTGTTGTCGTTCGTATTCCAAGGGCGATGCCCCTGGCTATGTTGAATATGGCCCTTGACCAAAAAACCTTCGGGTGCTTTGCCCCCCGCGGACTGCGTTGCTTATGGCCTTTGGCCATGGTTTTGTTCGCCAACGGCGATGGTCATTATAGCCAGGGGCAACGCCCCTGGATGAGTGCCCAGCGTCCCGTTTTCGCCAACGGCGATAATCAATAAGTCAATGCGACGGTAATCGTTCGATGGTCATTCATGCCATTAGGGGAGTTCCCCACGTGCGGTACACCTTTGGTTGGACCGCCAATCCGTGCCAATCTCGCGCTGGGGTTTCTAAAGCGAGATAAGATGCCACTGCAAGAAATCAATTGAATAGGCCGAACATACCATTTTCATGACAGAAAAATCGAACGCAGAAAGATATTAGACTCATTTTTCTGCGTTCGATTTTTCTGCCCCATCTGGTTTTTTGTTCTGCGATCAGGACAAACTGCGGGGAGCAACGCGTCAAACGACACGTCGATTCTGTTATCAGGAACAACCAGTGCCATCCTTTCACCAAGAGAATAGGAGCGTTAGAATACGGGTGAGTGCGAACAATCAATGTCACCTATTTAACTAGCGTGTGGCTACGAATTACATTCAATACGACACTGCACTTGAACCGGCTTTCAGAAGCTGACTATGGGAGAAATCATGCTAGCCCGATCGATAGGTTTTAAAGCGAAAATGATGAAGTTGGTCGAAATAAACTGTAAGGCCCATTTTGTTTACGCTACGAAGTGGTTGCTGCTCGTCGTGACGTTCACCGCATTGGGATGCGTGCTGAGTGGCGTCGCCGTCGCAGACCAGCACGTCGTTCCGAATGCAGATGTGTTTTTTTCGAGTTCACAGAAAACCATGCTGGCTTGTGATCTCCTCGCAAAAGTAATCATTAATTTGTGCCACCCACGTTTTGCAAATTGGTAGGGTATATTGCTTACCCACGTTTTGCAAATTGCTGGTGGCATCAGATGAAGATTAGGCAAGAAAATGGTGGCAAGAAAATGATGTCGCCTTCCTGTTTTCTTGCCCCTATTTTCTTGCCTCGATCTTTTGGTACCACCAGAGCCTCATTTACCGCCCTGCTCTGCCTGTGAGCAGAATTGCTTGTTCCTATCTTTACTGTCTAAGCAAAAGAAAACCCTGATTTGGCAGAAATATCGAACGCAGAAAGATACTAGACTCATTTTTCTGCGTTCGATTTTTCTGCCCTTATAAATAGTTTTGTTTGGCCCCTTCAATAGATTCCTTGAAGTGCATTGTTATCTCGCGATAGCAAAACACTCTTTTGCCATCTTCTGCCCAGGTTGAAAGGACAAACTATGCGATACCGCGTCCTCGCGCATGTTATCCGGCGATCCCGCTCCGCGACTGCGACCAAAGTACTTCTTGAAGTTCCATACCAAATCACACCACATTCCATCCGCGATTCCCAACTTGCTCAATATCGCCGTGGCGGAGCCAGTTGCAGAAGTCTCGCCATCTGCTTTG
>JBKDKR010000104.1:0-5017 GCA_046344995.1 Pirellula sp. | reverse complement strand
TCGCGAATGCTGTCGAAACCGACGGAGTATTCCGTGGGTTTCCGCCGTAATCGCGACGAACAATCGGATGCACCAAAGTCGCCGAACGGTGCGTTTTGACAATGGAGCGATCACTCCGGCGACTTGGTGATCCGTAGCGTTATTTTGGCTTTGGAGACCGTTCGTCGTGCCAGATCAGTGGGAGTTCTATCCGTCGCAAGTAGACGGCATGTCTGCCTTTATCTATGTGAACCTGTCGTATCGAGACCGTTCTCCAATAATCCACGCAGGCTATCTCGCTTGGCTGAGTATTCGTTTGCGTCTCCAACGAGAAGACGGCCTTTCCTCCCAAGAAGAGTATGAGACTCTTTGTGCAATCGAAGACGCTTTCGTTGACCGGCTTGACGATGCTTCCGTCGAGACACATTATGTTGGGCGTAACACTTCTCAGGGATGCCGCGATTTCTACTTCTATTCCGAAAATGGGCTGCTTGTGGAGCAAATCCTCGGTCAAGCAATGGTTCAATTTAAAGACTACGAATTTGATGTTGGCCACCGCGAAGAGCCCGACTGGTCCACCTATTGCAACTTTCTTTTGCCGTCACCACGTGACATGCAGTTGATCCAAAACCAACATGTGATCCAAGCGCTCGAAAAATCCAATGATCGACTAGAAGTCCCAAGGGCCGTACTTCATTGGGCTTACTTCCCAGATTCATCTAAGCGCGACATATTTGTACACAAATCCAAGGACAATGGATTCGATCTGGACCACAACATCGAACCGAGCGCCGACAACAAACATTGGGGTGCTGTTTTAACTCGTCAACATCCAGTTGACTATTGGTCAATTGCTGATGTAACGCTTACACTATATGATCTCGCATCTGAATTTGGAGGGGTCTATGATGGCTGGGAAACTCCCATCATCGCCAATTCAACAGACTCAAATCTGCCCAAATAACAATCCCATGCACCTAAGCCCCCGCCGGTGCTTTACTGACTTTAGAGACATCACTTGCGGGGGCTAGGTGATGGTGGTCGTTCGTCGCTTGAATTGCTTCATGCCTAAACCACTCGTCACGTTCATCAAATTCCGCGCACCATTCCCGCGTACCAGAGGCGATGCGAATGACACTCCTGGTGGAGATCTCGTCAATTCAATTTCGGAGCAACTTGCCGAATCAGGAATTGTCGTCAATGCTGTGAAACGTACCGGAGATTGGAAATGGGAAATCTCCTCCCGAATAGGATACTTAGACGTTTCAACTCTGATTGGTGTCGTGGATGATTTCATACCGGGTCCGGTAAATCAATGGATTGCAACACATAATTCCAACGTACGACTGCCGTGGAAATTTGTACCGTACTCTGTTTCGCAGAACCGACACGTTGAAGACCATGAACGCTATTGTAAGTCTTTCTACGAGATAGCAGGCTCGATTGATGGCTTGGGAAACGTAATATGGTACAACACGACGTCGATGGGTATTCGCGACGTGGAATCGAATTCCGGCTGACGTGTCTGCAAAATCGCGACGAACCAACCGTTGCAGCCAAGCGGCGGGTCGACCGAGTCCTGATGGAAACTTTACTTGCCGCCGCTGGCTGAACGGCGGCGTTCGTCCACACCGAGGCAAATGGTCCTTGAATCCCAAACCGAAGATCCAATACCTCAATACCGACCTTGATCTCGTCTCGTCTTGCTCGCTGGATGACCTCTGCGCGGAGATTACCGAACGCGAACTATGTGGCCATGTCACTCACGGAGAAGATGGATTGTGGTATGCGATGTTCGAGGACTGCAATGCGGAAGAGCCTGAACCGAACATCAAGAATCTTCTCGACGCTCTTGATCAACTTTCGCCCGCAGCGGTTCAGGTCCTCAGGCAATGCACTAAAATCGAATTCAACATTGGCTATGACTGCGGCGACGAACCGTGGTCATTCAACCAAGGCTTATCCCATGAAACACTTCGCAGAATCGTCGAGCACGGCGCGTCACTTCGTGTTACACTTTATCCCTACATTCCACCTGGCGATCCACGGATCAAAAGCACAGACGTGACAGACCTGGACAACTAAACGCCAGGACTGCGGATGAACAAAGAAATGCACGCGAGTTGCGGTTCGCGCGTTTCCTGATGGTAGATCACTCGGCCGCAACCGCGTGATTTCAGTCGTTCTGTCCGTACCTCGTGACCACGTAAGGCCAACAAATGCACTGTCGCTGGAACTCCCTGCTCGTCACCGTCCTGTTCGTCGCCGTCGCGAATGCTGGCGAATCCAAGAGTCGCTCCGCGCCTGTGCACAAGACACCCGACGAATGCTACGCCGCCATGATCAAATCGGGAAAGGAAGGCGACTTCGCGGGAACGCTGAATTGCCTTGCTACGGCTGATCGGCAGCAGATGCTCGGCTGGCTTGCATATCAGGTCGAGCGGCATGTCTTCTTCCAAACGGAGCAGAAGGACGCCGCACTCGCTCTGCTGAAGAAGAACGGCTTGGGCGACACGGACATCATGGGCCTGATGCAAATTTACGACTCGCCCGGTGGCAAGGGAGTTGCGAAGGCAGTTGAGCTCGTTGGCAGCCGCATTAAAGAGCCTGTTCTGTTTGCGAAGGACGCCACGGAATTGCTGAAGCAAAAACCCGATGCGAACGATCCAAAGCCGAAGGAGCAACCTACGCCGACATTGCGCGAAGTGGTTATCGACGGTGACTGTGCGTCTGCGCGACTGTCGGGCATCGCGGATTCGCAGTCGGCGTCTATCTACTTCAAGAAGGAAGATGGTTCGTGGCGGATTACATCTACACCACCCACGGACAAAAAAAAGGCGGACAGAACCAAGCGATGAACCCAAGCGGAAACGGCGGATGGCTTCTGGAATGATGGTTGCGTTCCCGGCGCCGTTTCCGCTGGGTTATCGCTGTCGTTCTCAAATTCAAAATCCAGGACGGCGGCAGACTGAACAGCCTAGCTTAGAAACGAAGTTCGTGCGGTCGTCGCGGTTCGATATGTCTTGGTAGTCTGCAGCGATCATGTTTCGGCAAAAACATGTAAGGGCAAAAACATGAAAACCATTTTTCGGACAACATATTTTTGCCCATCTATTTTTTTGCCCAAATCGAAACACGTTGTTGCGTACTTGTTTTCGACAGTGATCGATAACGACATGCTGCAACGGATCTGATGCAAGCCTTGCGATGGACTTAATTCGCATTGATCGCCTGGAGCGTTTGACATGATTGCAGCGTGAAACCAGAGTTCGTAGAACGGCAGGCAGCATCAAGACAGGGATCGAGTGGCGATCCTTGAAAACCCGAAATCAATTTGAGAATCAAGCATTGGACCGAAGGGCTCGATTCCTCGGCCCTGACTTGTGTCGAGATCACCCCTCGCCCATCGGTATATGGCTGCCGTTAGATGGACGCCTTTGGCGCTATAGATGGAAGAAAACATGAACTTAGAAAAGTTGAGCAGTACACAAAATATTAAAGCTGCTGCAATATTTGCAAGAGCTATGATGAACGATGATTTGCACGTTTTCTTTTTTCCTAATCAAGGATCGAGATTTAAAAAATTAAAGTCTCTTTATGAATATAAGTTAAATCTTCAATATAGAAATTGCTTTACTACATCAGTAAACTTAGAAGGATTAGCTATTTGGGAAGCCCCTGGAGAACAGCATAGTGGATTGAATTACGAAGAAATAATAAATGGATTTAAGCTTATTTGGCAGTGTGGAATTATGCCACTAGTAAAAATGATAAAGTATCAGATTTGGGCTTCAAGAACTCGAGATGAACTAGTTAAACAGCCATATTGGTATCTTGATGTTGTTGTTGTAAATCCTGAGCATCAAGGCAAAGGTTTCGCAAGCGCACTGATAAAACCAATATTACTAGAGGCAGAAAAAAATCATCAAGCAGTATATTTGGAGACTCAGAACAAGAACAATATTCAGATATATGAGAGGTATGGATTTTCTCTTATAAAGGAAGTCCAACTTCCTCATACAAACATAATTCAATATTGTATGAAGAAAAATGTCATCTAACAGCTGCTTCAACCTGACTCGGCTATTGTCACGAAACTTGCAGTCGCTACGCTCGGCAAGTTTCGCGCCAATTGACGCCTCGCAGGTTAAGTAAATGTTATTTGGCAAAATCATCTTTCTCGAATGGAGTCTTAACATGTCGTCTTTTTGTAAACTAGCAACTTTTGCATTCCTTGCCGCGTGTGGACTCTTCACCGCCGTTATCGCGGCTCCGCCAAATGCAACGAGCAACTCCTGTTATCTATTCACGAAAGCCCTTCATGTTGATGACAGCGGCGTTGTTGCAATTCCATCTCGATACAAATGGAGTGTTGAAACGTGCGTGGTCGGATTCGACGCGCGGACCAAACCGATTACTGATTCTCGCGTGATGCTGCGACTCTACGATCCGAACGAGAACTTTACTGCCCTCACAGCCCAAATGGATTTGGGCACCGCGGAGAAATTGCAGCGAGAGCTAGCCGAACTTATCGCCAAGAAACGCCAGAATTCCGAATTCCAACATGTACCTCAACTTTATGATCCGAGCTTGATACCCCGTGGAGACGTTCTTGTGCCGACTTCTGCTCCCGACAAGAATGCCAAATAACAATCCAATGCACGCGAGTTGCGGGTCGCGCGTTTTCCAATGGTCAGATCACTCTCCGCAACCGCGTGATTGGTGCCGTTCGTCTGGATGATCCGGCGCACCTTGCGCCTCTGAGGCACTGTTTAGGAAACCGCAGGGCGGTAATGTTCACGCAAAAAAATTGAATCCGAGTCAACGATGGGAAACGAAACATGGATAATCGAAACCGGCGACGCAGTCATACAGAAAATGGGACGCAGCGACACGCGTAATCTTGCGCCATTGGAAACTTTGATCTATTGTGTATGGGTTGCGGACTATGGAATGCGAAACGCCGGTGACCTTGACTCAGCCAAGGATGTTTATTCGAGATTTCATTCGAAAGCACGCCAGATTGCTGAAGAGCTAT
>JBKDKR010000103.1:0-3464 GCA_046344995.1 Pirellula sp. | reverse complement strand
CCTATGACCAGCGAGGCAATCGCGAAGGAACAGGTTACACTGTTAATTCCGACAATCGGTTAACGGCCGCTCCGAATGGAGTGGGGATGACCTACGACAACGAAGGGAATCTCAAGACGGTCACTAGCAACGGTAGCACACAAAAGCGGCTGGAGTGGGATCACCGGAACCGATTGACTCGGGTTTGGATTGGCAATGTAGATTGGGTGGCTTACGAATACGATGCGTTCAATCGGATGGTCAAGCGGTCGCAATCGGGCACGTTTAACACGACGTATTTTGCGTACGATGAGGGGATCAATCCACTGTTGCAGTGGGAGAGTAACGACAATCGTCTATCGCATCGTTACTTATGGTCGGACACGGTTGATGAGTTGTTGGCTGATGAGCAGTTCTTGGCAGGGATGACAGCACCTAATACCAAGTGGGCGCTGTCGGATCATCAAGGCACGATCAAGGACATAGTCGATTACAATCCGGCGACGGGCATAGCCACGGTGGATCGTCATCGCAAATACGATCCGTTTGGGGATCGACGCGGAGCGGCTTTGCCGACGGACATAGTGTTTGGATACACGGGCAAGTACTTTGACGACGTGACTGGCTTGCAGAACAACTGGAACCGCTGGTACGACCCCAAGCAAGGCCGTTTCATCAGCCAAGACCCCATCGGCTTCGCCGGAGGCGATGAGAACTTGTATCGGTATGTGGGAAATGACGTAACCAATGCGACTGATCCGAGTGGTCTTAAAGCAGAAGGACACCACTGGATCCCCATTAGCGTATTGAGAGGCTACTACAATAAGGGACTGATTTCTTTGAAGGACTACCAATACTTTGCAGGACGGACCTCTGGACCTCTTACGGGTGGTCACTCTTGGGATGCAGACCATAAGATTTACAATGCACATGTAAAGGAACAGATGCAGAAGTGGATCGATTACAATAAGGCAGCAAGAAAGAAAATTTCAAGAAATCAGTTTGCGGATTACATGCGAGATGGAAAGTCGTTCGATGGCACGCCTAGTACAAACGACTACAACAAGCGTCGAGTTACTCCTAGCATGTCGACGGACAAGAAGGTTATAAAGAGTTTTGATGGAGGCTTAGACTGGGAGATCGAGGCAAGAGGGGCTACTTCGATCGCAAACAGAGATAAAGCGAGGATGAGTAGACTTTTGAACTCTGCTTTGAATTCGAAACATGCGAGAACAAGCGGATTAGTCGGAGCGATTGCATTTGTCGGCTCGTTTATTGGCGTCGCTCAAGACACTGTAAGTGCTGCAGAAGTACTTACCAGTTCAAAGGCCATTGAGGAAGCCAGAAAGGCTGCTGAACGTGGGCGGATGGCGGACATGGAACGATGGCTGATTGGGAATGGTTTTCCAGAACGATCTGTTTATGAAGAATTTATCGATATAAATCCATTAGCAGCTTTGGCATTTAGGGACTCGGTAGAGTTCAGCATAAAGTTGTACACTGATGGCCTATACGAGGATTGGGAAGACGAAGATGCTCCGATTAATCGCTAAATGGACATTACTTTTACTGGGAATAAGCCAATTGACGAATTCAGAAAATCCCTGGAGTGATCCCGAAATTTTGCGTGGACAGCTTGCTCAGTATTGGGAAGGTATAAGTCATTCAAGAAACACTCTTTCTCAGTTCACTACAGCGTTTCAAACGAAATTGAAATCACAATCGCGATTCATGGTTTGTGGTCTGGAGAAGCATGGAAACAGGCTTATTCCTGTAGGTGTATTGGTCGATAGGATCGATGGAGATACCTTCTACGGCACCAGAATTGAGAATGACTCTAAGTCGCAACCTTCTCAGCAATCAGCTCAAATTGAGGCACGCTACGTTGTCGACTGGAGCTTTGTAGAATTATGGGAACTTCAAGGTGGAAGATTTTGGAAAGACGCTTATGGCAGGTTAAGCCAGGATCGACAAGTCGCGGTGATGCAATACATCTACCCGATTTGCCAGCTGAAACCACATTCAGAGCAGACTGAGTTGCAGCGCAAACTTCTAAAGGCCATCATCGAAAGCGAGTATGAGCAATTTGCAGTTTTCTGGGAAGAGTTGGGATGTCCAGAGACAATTCCAATGACGAGATACGATGTGGAAAGCGATTGGACCGGTCACGGTACTGGTCATATCGCAAGCCTTGTGTTGGAGTTTTCGACAACAGGCTTCATTGGTC
This sequence comes from Pirellula sp., assembly GCA_046344995.1. Lineage (GTDB taxonomy): Bacteria > Planctomycetota > Planctomycetia > Pirellulales > Pirellulaceae > JBKCUI01. The sequence goes on along the minus strand of JBKDKR010000103.1, from coordinate 1,258 downwards.
AGTCTTGTTCTCGCACTCTACAACTTCCTGAAGATTCCATGCTTTTGGTGGCCTCTATCAACCGACCGGATGTATTCGATTTAGTTTTCAGACTCGGAGCGTCACCCTTTTTCGAAGATTTCATGCAGACCACCCCGTTACACCAGGCAGCAAGATATGGAGATGAATATGCCGCAAAGAGACTAATTGACATAAAGGTCAATATTAACGCGCAGGACAATGGGGGGAGGACACCTCTTCATGAAGCCGCAAATGCCAAGATTTTTTCGTTGTTGCTCGATGCAGGGGCTGATGTATATATCAAAACGAATTCACCCGTTGAGCCTCAAGATCCAATTGAAATGCATATCCAGGAGGGACACATCGACATTCTTGAGGAATGCGAAAGACGTGGTCTGGTCAGTCCTGGTTTTGTTTCTAAGATGAGGGGAGAGTCGTCGCTTCTTGAAAAGGGTTCCGCAGCGATTGCTGAATTTGAAGATTCGATTGGTTCGGAAACCTATGACATATCGAGCTCGTTTCGTGCCGGCCCTGTGTTGCCCTTCGATTTTATCGACGCAAAGTCTGGTCGAATCGGATTTCGTTGATTTTTACCGGCTGAATTGTGGTCGTAGTCGTGACCGAATTATGACTGTATGTTTTTTGAGGTATTCTCGAGGCAGTTGACCGAGTTGTTGTGAAAACCGGAGAACCTTTCCAGAAACCAACAGAAAAGACCAACAGTGCAACCACTTGCACAGAGTGGCCTTGGATGGGCAGAAAAATCGAACGCTGAAAGATATGCAACCCATTTTTCTGCGTTCGATATTTCTGCCCTATCAGGATTTTTTCTTCTTGCCTGATACGACGAATTTGCGTAGTAGTTCTCCTCTCAGGACCATAACTTCGAGTTACAATGCAGATAATGAGTTGATGTCGGTTAGCGATCCGTCGGCTACCATCAACTACGTTCGAGATAACTTGGGGCGAGCCACCACCATTCAAAACATCTTGGGGACCTTTATAGGTCAACAGTTTACGTTTCATCAGTCCTTTAATGCCGTGGACCAACGCACCGAGCTGCGCGCTGTGCATGGTAACAATAACGATTTTCGAAACACCTATGCTTATGATAATTTGCGTCGCCTAACTCAGATCGTTCAAACCGGACAGTCCGGTAGCTCCCCTGTGGTCGACAAACGTGTTTCCTTCGAATACAACACCCAAGGACTGCGATCGAAGCTGTCTCGGTTCGAAAGCACTTCTAGTGCTCATCCTG
>JBKDKR010000102.1:0-126842 GCA_046344995.1 Pirellula sp. | reverse complement strand
ACCAGCCCGAAAGCGCAAGTGGAGGGATTGCCCTTTCCTAACCCCGGCCTCTCCCGCGCGAACCAGTGATACGTTCCTAAAGTTGCGTTTGTCCTTATGCGATAAACGTTCAAATCTCTAATGCTTCAGAATCGTCAACCGGGATGCAACATGGCTAAAGCGCGCGTCGCCGCTAGTCCTAAATCCAAATCCCCCAGCCACAAGAAGACACAAGAACCCACAAAAGTATAAATTGATAACCTCAATCCATTCCCTCGGCATACATCATCCAACCTTTTGTGTCCCCTTGTGTTTCTTGTGGCGATCCTCTCCGCCCCCGTAGCCGATCTCGCCAGAGCTTGGATGAGTTTTCAACTCAAGATTACCACTTGCCAATTTCCAATCTTCAATCTGCAATCATCAATCCTATTTGCCTATCTCGCCAAGAGATTGGACTGCTTCCCGAAGCAAGAGCACCCTCTATCTCAATCCATTTTTATTACCACGAATTAACCGAATGACACGAATGGAAAACCCGACGATCGCAATGTGAGAACTATCGGTGGATCACTAATCCCTTTCTAAAACAAGCAATACCTCAGCCACAAGAAACACAAGAACCCACAAAAGAAGAAATTGATAACCTCAATCCATGCCCTCGGCATATATCAACCAAACCTTTTATGTTCCCTTGTGTATTTTGTGGCTATCCTCTCCGGCTGTTCAGCTCTTCATTCGTGTTATTCGAGACATTCGTGGTCAAAAATTTTTTAATGAGCATGTTCTTTATCACTAGCTGAACGGATGTGTTTACGATCTCCGACGGCCAATGTTTTCAAATTCCCATCAGCCATAAGGGCCATCACATTTTTCGCGTATGCGATTTCGTTCCTCACGATAAGGTCATCGGCGTTTAGTAAATAGGTAGAGAAGATTTTGGGGATACGAAAAGGAAAATGCAACCAGGGGATGTATGCGGGAAACTATTTGACCTAATCCGTTATCATCTACCCCACGATGCGGAGTTTTCAATACGCAAACCGGGATAACTATTATCCCGGTTTCAAGATGTCCGACTAAAAATTGGTTGACACACCGGGATAACACCCAACAATAACCATGATCCCGAGAACGTCTTCCGGAATAAATACAAGTTCGCCCTCGCATTATGTCTGCGTCACTCCCAACTGAACTCGACTTCAATCCGTTTCAATGCGACTTAGACGCCCAGTGTGCATGGAAGAACTTTGGCGGTCTAACTTTGGACGAGGCCCACGCGAAATTCGAAAAATGCCCCGAGTCGTATCAGGAGGACTTTATGTTCATGGGCGGCAAGGCATTTGCGTATTATTACCCTGTGATCGATCGATTTCTACGCAGGACCATCGAGATACCTGAAGACCAACGTGGTGATAGGCAGTCTTGGATTCTTCCTCAGTGCATCAAGAATCAGTTCGAGGGACACAGGAATCTTTACGTACGTCCATTAAAGGACTCTGTGCTTGATCTGTGCGCGTTCATGCTCGAGAATATCCGCTTGTTCGCTGATGACTGGAGCGATCCGGCCGAAATCGAGATTCACTGGCGAGAACTACGTGAGCTTGTGTCAAAGTGCACGTAGCCAAGGATAACGGGCAAACAAAGCCATGCACGCCGAGCACGCGATCGGCGGTTTTTTGAAATGGAACATCTCTCGCGCGTGCCTGGTGATGGCGGTCGTTCTGTCTTTGACAAATCATGACGCGATACCTTCTGCGATTTGCTCCTGCCATCACACCCTGTTGCGGTTTGCTCGGGGCAATTGCAGGTTCGGTACCACTTCGAAGCCAGTTGACCCATGGTATCCAGATATTCGGATTCGTGATATTGGCAGCAACGATTTTGGGCGTCCCGGCCGGATTGTTGTTTTGGACGATGAGCGTCAATGACGAAGGATCAAAGAGAGTGTGGACATGGGGTATGATTGCTTATTGTGTAGTCCTATTCACTCTGTTCTACTTACCTATTCACGGCCTAGTGTCGGTTTAGACTGTTCCGCCGATCAATTATGATAGCTGCTACGCAAACAGTGATCGACAGAACAAAAGCGTAAACCCAAGTCGCAGGTCGGGTGCCTTGACTTTTAGAAACGTTACTCGTCGCGACTGGGTGACGATAGTCGTACTTTCCCTCAAACGTCTCGCTTCCCAATTTGGAATTTACTTTTGTCGTTTCACCAACTCGTGAACAAGTTTTGGGAGCTCGGATCAGCCGAATCGGTCACTCGAACTATTCAAAACCTGAGTTTGTGATTGAGGGCATAGGTCCAGCCTCGTTCCGATCTCACTATGTTGTGCTCGACAATGGGCTTGTCTTGGACCTGTTCACCGCAGAGCTGACTCTTTCCGACGAAACAGCAATTCAAATGAACGGCGCAACTGATGGAGTGCCAATTGAGCAACTTATCGGGAAGCCGATTACTGATGTCTGGCGTGATGATGTGTTCTCCTGCATACTGATCCTTGATTATTGGCTGTACCTAAAGGACGCGAATGATGGTGCCTACGGCAACCCATTGCACGCTGGCGTGATCACCGACGATTACTCAGAAAGTGACATGGCCGAATTCGTAGACTATTGGACCGAAAAGCCGAGATCATTCACAGTGAAAAAGGAGATATTGAAGCGTACGGTCTACGATCTATCGAATCGGGCACTTTGATTCTTGAAGTTTCTGAAAACGTTAAATTGCTTGGGACCACAATACCGGATAAACTCAAATAGCATGGAACCAAGCATTCGACCGAAGCGCTCGTCTACGCGGCCCTGACTTGTGTCGAGATGACCCATCGGTCATCGGTCAATGCTCTCGTTCGTCCTTAAACGGTGAAATTCGGAACCAGATCTCTTCCCTTCCTCAATCCAACGAGTTGCAAATCACTATGATTTCTCAAAGAGCTTCATGAAGTTCGCACGTGTTATAATCGCAGTTGGAATTTTGCTTCTCATGGTCGTTGGATGCTATTGGCTAATCGTAGTCCATCCCGTCGCTGGGTGAATCGGACCGTTCGTCTGCACATCAAGATCTCTCTCAATGAATGAAGCGGAGAATCCGTACTCGCCACCAAGAGCAACTATCGATTCGGTTCCGCACGCTTCTAAAACCGCGGCGTTGTCGTATGGAGGGACCCTCGTCGCAATTGTCATTCGCGTTGGCATTCGGTTTTTCGGATCTTTGGCGACTACGTTCTTAGCGTTGATGGAGTTCAAGGGCTTAGGAGTCAATTGGTTCAATGCTGTTCCGTTGCTTGGTGTACTTTGGATCGGATGCATGGTTAGTCATTTTGTTCTGAATTTGCGTTCTACCTCGGATAGGCTAAACTTCATCACGGGATGGCCGTTATATTTGGCTGGAATGATTGTTGCGATAATCATCGTTGCTAACGAAATGCACCCTAAAGGTTTTTGATTGACTCGTTTCGAAGGCAGAGTGTTCCACATAATCAAAGCTGACGAACAAAGCCATCCAGGCCGAGCACGCGATCGGTCGTTTTTGACATAGCAGCCTTACTCTCGCGTGCCGGGTGATGGCCAGCGTTTTGTATTGAAAGGTATATTTTGCGACGCAGAGTAACGGACTCCGCAGCTGGAGCAGTTGGTCGAATTATCGGTGGGGTGATTGCGCTTATGTTCGGGATTTTTTGGACGATTGGTGCAATGTCGATCGGGGCACCGACTCCTTTCGGACTATTTGGCGTTGTCTTCTGTTGCATTGCAATCGGAAGTATACTTGTTGGCATTCACAATGCCTCCGTAAAGCCAGAAGATCGAATTGGTGGCACGGAGATTGTGGATATAGTCGATGGTGTGCATTGTAAGAATTGTGGACTATCGATTTCGACTGACTCGCGGTTCTGTAGGCACTGCGGAGGCAAGCAAGATTCACTACAGAGGCCGGAATAATGCAACGCAAACATGAGCTCCAAAGTGGCGGTTGGTGATTTCATGAAATAGAGCGTCACCTTGCCGCGACTCGGTGGCGTGTGTCGTTCTCAAATCTTAAATTCGCGATGCAGACCTCAGCGGTTTTTCGTTTCAGACTGAATGACGACAAGGATCGATAATGACATGCTGTAACGGATCTGAAGCATGCCTTGCGATGAAATAAATTGAATTTGAATATCCGTAACGCTTGCGTTGATTGCAGCGAGATACCAGAACGTCGTAGTATGACGTGACAGTATAAAAACAGGGATCGAACGGCGATCCTTGGAAAACCCGGAAACCATTTTTGAACAAGGCTTTGGATAGAAAGGTTCTATCATCCGGCCCTGACTTGTGTCGAGATCGCCCATCGGTCAGCGCCGTCTTTATCCGACTGAAATCCACCATCGATGACCAACTACTTCGCCACAGCTGACTCATCTACTCCGGTTCACACGTATCTTGAACCGTAATTAAGGCTGATGGAACCATGCGTCCGCGACTACGACTGGCTATGGACCGAGATCGACGTTGCCGGTGAACCACCGAGAATTATCCCTGATGACCATGGCCGTATATGGCTTACGGGTGCCCAATTGCTGGACTATATCTACGGCGGCCCGCAGCTCATTTGGTCTGTCCTGACCGCCATATTCCCATATAGTCGTGACGCCGCAATGGCCGACATTACGATGCCTTTTGCTGACGGCAACCTCACGTGCTGGTCTCCAGAACGTGGTCCGCAACATCCGTTTGGCTGCCTTGAGATCGTCTGTTATGACTCGTCCGCTACACTCCTAATTGGCGGAGACGATTTCGCCGTCGAAACTTTCCGAAAGGCGTTCCCCAATGCTGCCCTGATACGAATCCAAGACTGCGAATGACATAAAAATGCACGCGAGTTGCGGATCACGCGTTTCCTGATGGTCAGTCACTTGGCCGCAACCGCGTGATTTTAGTCGTTATCCGAAAGAACCAAGATCTCGAAGAAACTCAGATGCAGAAAATTCCATCAATTACTTGTGTGTCGGAGATTGTACTTAACGTTGCGGACCTACCGAAATCACGCGAGTTCTATATGCGGGTCATGGGGTTTCCCCTCCATAGTGAGTTGTCAATGGAAGATGCGGCTGCGGATCCTGACGGCGAGCCAACGATAACGTTTCTGACGATTTGCGAGACTAACACACCTCTTGGGCTTGGAGGGCATCCTCAACTGTTGGCACTCATCGACTATCGACGTCATGTTCATGCTAAGAGACGTTTTGTTGGTCGCGACACATCCCAGTCAACACTGAATCACTTAGCGTTTGAGATCCCCCCAGACAGCTTTGACGCTCACGCGAAACGGCTCAGTGATTTTGGCATTGATTTATCGTTTTCAGATTTTCCGGCAATGAACGCCCGAGCTATGTTCTTCAAAGATCCAGAAGGCAATGTGTTGGAACTGATCTGCAACAACTCGAGTGAAACGCAAGAGAATCTTAAGATGCCGACAGATCGCGTCGGATAACCAAGCATTGGACGTGCGTACTGGAAATGGTTTGTAGGCAAGTGGGTGCGAATCCCACCTGGGTAGCCGCTAGCCACGAGCCCAGTATCGAGTGTTGCAGCTTTGCTATAAGGGTTGGTTCACCACCTGAAGTGCCTGGTTGAAGCACCATGTTGACTTTCTTTGGGCAGAAAAGGTAGCCGGGATGAAAAGTATCGACTGACTGTCGAACCCTGAACAGTGCCAGAGCTCCGAAAGATTGTAACTGTCGGACCCAGCCCAAAGTGTGTGCATACTGGAAGGCAGCAATCTTCATTGCCTCATGGCGAGTGATGAAGGGAGGCCCGGAGTCGAAGGCCCGTTCGCGTTACACAGTATGTTTTCAAAACAACCAGAGAGATCCCGTGGTTCTTTAGCATCGAGTTGTCGAGTCTAGAGTATCGGACACCCACTGGACTCCGAGCCAGACTATGGATGACAAGTTGAGGCTCTATGGTTGACTCATACGGGAGAGCCCGCTCTACTCACCCCGAGTCGCCGGGCAACCGCCAATTTGGATCGTAGTTTTTTTGGCGGCGACTGGGGACGATGGACGTTTTTGCAAAGGAGTCATATGACGAGTCGCATCTTGTTCCTAACTGGCATGACGCCGGATCGCCGAATTTTCGAACGACTGATTCCGTTATTGCCGACGGCGGTTGTAATTGACTGGATTCGACCGAAACGTTACGAATCGATTAGTTCGTACGCTCATCGATTGGGTCTGACCATTCCCGAAGACGGTCCAACTGTCGTCTGTGGCGTCTCGTTCGGAGGCATTGTCGCTCGTGAACTTGCTTATTGCCTAAACGCAAAAGCTTGTGTTCTCGTCTCGTCTGTGCGATCACCACGTGAAATGCCACCTTGGTTTCGAGTTTTTCGAATGCTTGCACCCCTTCCGGCTGAAGCTGCAATGAACGTAACAGGTATATTTGCGTCGTATTGGCCGCGTCAATTAAAGACACGATCAACATGGCGGTTAACGAAACTTGGTGGCCCATCCGGCGAATGGCATCGTTGGGCGAGTGCGGCAGTGTTAAGTTGGAAACCCTCCGCGGGGGCGGATCGAATCCCACTATTTCAAATACATGGAGACCGTGACCTAACATTCCCTATACGTTACACAGGTGCCGATACTGTGATTCACGGAGGTGGACATGTCTTGCCGTTAAGTCACAGCGAGGAAATCGCTGAAAAACTACTTGAGATTGCAGCGTAAAGAATCCAGAACCACGCTATGCACCCAAGTCGCTGGTCGGCCGCAAATTTTAATCATAAATTTTTGGCGGCGACATGCGTGATCGCCAACGTTCGTCTTTAAGAGAAGGACATGCCAATTAATGCTGCGATTGAACTGCACGATTCAAGAATCAACTCGATCGTTGAGAACGATGGCACGATTGTCATGGAACTTGCTGCATATCTGCACCAAAGCCATAGACGACCTGTCATCGATTCTGGAACAGGATGGACGCAATCCGTACGCCTTACGTTTCTTAACGCGATTATTCGCGGTACTATCGTACGATTACCAGATACCATACTGGATGGATGCCTTACACTCTCGGACGAAAAGCTTGAAAACCTTTTTGAGGTTCCTTTGACTCATGTTGGCCCGACTTGTATGTATCTCGAATTCGCCAACGGAATTGACATGACAATCTGCGGTGACGGATTTCGATCGGAATGTAAAGGCATTCCATCGTTTGTGGAGCCATTTATTCCCTAGAATAAGAAGATTAAAATATTGCACCCAAAGCGAGGGTCGGGGGCTTTGACATTTAGAAACGTTGCTTTCCGCGACTGGGTGACGATGGTCGTTCGCGGAAGCAGGTCGTTCGTGCCCACCATGAGAGTAATCACATTGCTTTGCCTGATAGCCATCGTCGGATGTAACGATCTGACTTCGCATCAAACGGTAACACCGCCCCAATCAACGCGAAGTGAAGCTAGAAATGACAAGCGATATCCCCTATCCATGAAGGACTCTGATCATCCTTGGCGAAATGACCCAGCACTAATTGGAATGTTTCATCCTGAATACCCAGATGATCTCCAAGTCATGGTGCATGAAGGCGGCCCGAGGCTTACTAAGGCTCGTCCTGAGCTAATCTGGGTTCACGTCACTGGCAAACATGCGGGGGCATACGAGGGCATTCTGTTGAATCAGCCACACCAACTCGAAACACTAAAGCTCAACGACCGTATTCTGTTCTTGCCCGCGAACACGGGAAATAAACCATTCAGGGTCACTGAAAAGTATCTCAACGAACGAAAGGGATGGCACTTAAAGCCTTGCGACAAATGCGGCATGCCGGAACAATTCGACGCTCCTTCGGAGTTGCAAGCAAAAATATTTCCTGACATCCTCGTAGATGCGAATTTGGAAAAGTTCACCACGTTCTGCCCTGTCTGCGGCGGCGTTCAAGTTGTGTCATCCAAACCGATTGAAGGCCAACCGTAGAAGCAAGCGGCCATGCTTCTATCCATCTTTTTGCCCCAACATTTTTTTGCTTTTACCTGCTTGCTTTTTATGGTCCATCGAGCAACCAGTCTCGCAATCTAAGACTTGCAAAGTTGCCCTGCTGAATATCGATGTCGAATGTGTTACGATAGTGCAATGTCAGAGATCGTCTCTGACTGAAAATAGCACGTGAGCAGAGCAGACGACGGCACTCGATCCTCTGGGATTGAACGCGTGAATTCGCTAACAAGCGGATGAAATCAATGTCTCGATCCACCGGCCTCTGGCGGTCTATCGTCCCTCGCTCGCCGTGAGTAAGCCTTTTCGTTCGTCCTTTGAAGCAACTCAAATAAAGACATGGTTATCAAGTCGTTACTTTCATGGTTGTTTCCTAAGCCGCGCGTTCGGAACAAGTCGACCCATGATTTTGCGTCGCTCTGCAATCTAATCAAACACTCTACAGTTATCGTTCTCGGTGCCGACATTGGTGATGGAGTGCCTATTGGAAATCGCTCGAACATGCTCCCGCAGGTTACGGAATACGCCGCAAAACGTCAGGCCTTTGACGGCGTCCACAAATTCGATTTGGGCGGCACTATCTTTTTGCCAATCTTCTCCGATGCAAGCAGTGCAAAAGAATTTTGCGGGGCTTACGTCGATTTGCTTTCCAATATTCATGCTTTCCGTCTTTTTCGCCTATCGGGATCTGTTTTGGCATCGTGTATTGGTGATAATGACACGGTGGTGTTTAATTCGCAAAACGATGACGAGGTCGTACTGACTAACGAGCAATCACGGGAACTCAAGCGGTCGTTAGAGACAGGTGTAGCGCAGGAAGCGGTTTTTCTTTCGATCGCGTTGCCGATTCCCGGCGTTGAACGGGAAATATCATTTGCCCCAAACGTAGAATGACGGACGAAAAAATCGAACTACCGAAGTCGGGGATCGGCCGTTTCCTGATGGTTAGTTTCTTGGCCACGACATCGGTGATCGCGGCCGTTCTGACTTGCGTTGAGTCAACTGCTCGGGGGCGGTTATCGGAATAATAATGGACAATCCACTACATAGTTGCATGACGAAGGCCGTGATCGGAGACGGTGACCAGTTACGAGTGGGACCGAAGTGGATTACGGCTCGACGCGGACTGTTGAAACTCTATTCCGATCGCCTCACCTGTGGAGATTGGACAATTCCGTATGATGACATCCGCGAGGCGGTGCTCTCGTCTTTTCGGTCGCCGATCCTTCGCATACCGGGATACGTGCTAGCTGTTCGAACGGACAATGAAACATACCACTTCGGCCTGAATGGTGGGCAATTTTGGAAGGGCGAGCTACCCTTTCCGGTCAAGCGTAACCAGACTCGTCTCCGAATGTCGCTGATTAGCATCCTTGCGCGAATCGTTCTAATAGGCTATGCTCTTTATGTCGTATGGACTTGGATGTCGAGTCGGTAATGCACACCGATAGCGACGATCAATCACGTGCATCCAGGTCGCGGGTGGGGTGTATTTAATTTTAGAGACGTCCCTGGCCGCCGCTGGGATACGTGTGGCGTTCTGGCAAGGACCATGCAAGTGACCTTCTCGCTCAAATCGACACTTATTGCGACTGCTTTTGTCGCATTGGGTTTAGCCCTCCAGATATCAATTCATTTACTCCCGCCAGCAGATTGGCCGAGTGTACTGCCGCTATCGATTCTTTTAATGTTTGCAGGCGTTTTTGTCGCACCGCTGGTTGCGATAGGCTCGTTTTCCATTGCTATCTGGACGACGGTTAAATCGGGGAAGCCTTTATACGCCTCAATTCTTGTATTTCTGTTTGTCGCGACAGGAACCCTAGACATCCTCAGTGTTCACATGGACTTCAGACGAACAACAGCAGATCCAAATTGGGTTTTCGCGTTTTTCGATCCTGAAAGATATGGATTCCTCCTGCTGTTAGGAGTGTGCTCGTGCGCACTTGAGATTGCAGTCTATCGCAGATGTCCCCACAACATTGTTACGTTGTTGGGAATAGTGTCTGGATGTTTGTCAGTGTTTCTTTTCTGGTACGGTCTGGAAATGGGATTGACTTTTTGATCCAATAAACCAGAACCATGGGATGGACGAGACGGGATCGATCGAACGGTTTTGACTTGCGTTGAGTCAATTACTCGGCATCGGTCAATGGTGCCATTCTTCTCAGTAGAGTTTCGATAACTTTCTCGACATGTTGCATTGATTGCCAATCAATCGGGTGCTGCAGAACGTGTAGTCCATAACTTACGACGTCGCGACCAATGTGAGCGCCAATGGTTACCATTAGCGCTCACCTCTTTCTCGTGAAATGGAATGCGAATACACTAGACATGTCGTCGGATCACACCTGAGACATGACCGAACATAAACATTTTCGGAAGTTGACGGCGGAGCTTAATTATCAATGGAAACGTCACTTGCGTCGACATCGGTGATGTGAAATGTTGTTTTCATAAAAGGCGAGAGAGCGATGAAGCCGCTTCAATTCGTTACGCTGGTACTTATGATGCTGCTTGCTACGGTCTCAGGGTGCAGCCGTGTATATTTCTTCGATGGCCAAATTGTAGATGGCGACGGTAGACCCATTGTGGGGGCTTCGGTCAACTTGTATCCGCACGATTGGCCACGTATGGAGTTTGGTCGCGCGGATGACAAATCTGAAGAAGACGGTTCATTCAAAGCAAATTGGGGAAGTGCGGTTGGTATAGAATACTTCAACATGATCGTGACCAAGGACGGATACCGAGAACAGGTATTACTTGTAAAGGCCGACACAAAGGAATTGCGAGTCGTAATGGAGCGTGTCCATCCACCCAAGCTTCGCGAATCGACGGATGGGACTGGCGGTGAATCCTATTCCAACTCTCCTAATCGCTAGGCTGGTCAACGAAAATAGTCAGCCATTGCATCGAAGGTTGGTCCATCAACGTGAAGTACCCGGTTCTGGGAGGGGACGAAGCTCAATCAATCAAGTCGAAGTTTTATGCTAAACTTATACGAGAGAGCCCGCTCTACCCACCCGAGTTCGCCGGTCGAACGATTTCAGATGGTGGCTCTATACCGGCGACTCGAGGAATGTAAACGTTACGACATGAAAGGAATGAACTTGGACGATCTACTCAATCGCATTACACAACTCTATGTGGATTTAATTCCTACAGCACTTGAATCCGTACCATCTGGTTTGAGGCTATACGGTGGTTTCATTCCATATTTCGGTTGGGAAGCCGAGCCGGAGGACCATGCCGAACATGGTAGAACCATCTACATTCTTGACACCGCTCGCCTTCAAACGATTCGAGGCGAAACTGATGATATCGATGAGGTTTCAAGACGCGCATACGGTTGGGGAGAAATCATTGGCGGCAAGTTTGTGATGATCGAATCGACTGAGTTGAATGATGCTTTGCTCGAGTGGTATAGTTTCCAGAATGATCACGATGAGAGTACCGAATTACTCGATCAGATAGGCTCTGCAATTGCGTCCGCATGTCTAATTCTTAATAAGGGCGGGTGGAGTCGTCCGATATGCAGCGATGATTTCGTTGTATTCACTGACTGCACTGCTGACGAAAAGTACAATGTTGGTTTGCGTTCAAGCGTTCCGGAACAATGGATGGCCGCAAAAGAAAGCGCGGGTATGTTTCGTTGGCTGGCATCGTAACGTTATAACAATAAATTGCACCGAAAACCGTTGACGCAATGAGTCTTGAACGTTCGGAGGCTAAGGAAGCAAAATAAAGGCCGTTGCACACGGAGCCGCGGGTCGCACGGGTTGTTGAAATCAATGTCGTTCGCTGCGGCAGGGTGAACGCCCCCTTTCGTATTGGTACCAACATCGAACTTGTGCTGTTATGATGACGAAGCAGATCAGTATTCGCAAATTGCTGTTGACGATCTCGATGATTGCGTTTGCGATCCAATTTAACCTTTATGCTCGGGTTAGCTATCCCTCGGGAGTAGGGGGACCTGTCGTGGCATCGCAGGGGGAAACTTGGAGGAACACAAAACGGTCCTATGGTTGGCCTTTCGAGATATTCGAGCGCACGCGTCAAAGCTTAGCGCATGTCGTAGGTAAAAACGCAAATGGGGGAAATGTTTGGTCGCTGGTGTATTACTCGAATCAAATAAAGCCCTTTGCAGTCCTATTGAATGCCGCAATTGGATGTTTTAGCGTATTTGCCTTTTACAACCTTCTCACCCTCGGGTCTCGCGTTTTGATACGCTGTAAAGTTCATGACAGAACTTCAAACGAATAGTATAACGCTTAGTCTACGAAGCGATGGGCCGAAGTCGCGGGTAGGCCGAGTTTTGATGCAAACATTTTTCACGCGACATCGGTCATCGCAAACGTTCGTTACCTTCTAAACAAGACGATTCGATGCGCAGTCAACTTGTACATTTGACGCTCTTCTTTTTGGTACCCGTCGCCTTTTTGATCAACATTGTTGGATGTGCGAGACCAGAGACTTGGGTGATCGCATTTGATAGTCAGATCGTGGGTGACATCGTCCAAGATTTAGACCTGCCTAGTCGCGGAACTGAAGTTGTACAACTAAGTAACGACGGAGATCGCGACGTTGCCATCGTTCTTACAAAATCAAAAGCGGAATATACCCTATGGTGCGTCTATCGTGACCGTGACGAAGCCGCTGATAGTATAGGCGACTGGAAATTGTGGATCAATTACGCGATTATCGCGGACGGGACCGGCGCTGAGGAGCCTGCTAAGCGTGATTACTCTGAAATACCAGATGCCGAGGCGATTGCAACATTCAAGTCTGATATGTTAAATCACTGGAGCAATCGGTAATCGCAGCGATTCACCCAGCGATACCTAACGAATCTATCTTAGCGATCTTGTGCCGAACTCTCACTCGTGAAGCCACTAACAAAGTATGAACGAAACCAGCCCCTTCACGCCGCCAGAGTCAGAGTCCTTACCAAACGCGACGAGTAACGATGTTGACGTGAATGCTCCGACGTTAGTTCAACGCATTTGCAAACCGGCTATCGTCACGACAGCGATTGTAGCAATTTTGGGTGGGTTATCTCTTTGTGCAACTTTTGACTCGATTTTCGGCGTAGCTTTTATTTTTCCGTTTTCGCTTGGGCCACTAGCGATTACGGGATTGTTTGGATTCATGCTTCCCGGGCGGATTTCACAGTGGATCTTGGCGTTGAGTTCGGTTTGCTATGGTGTTTGGTTTTTGTTCATGTACGAAGCTTGTAACAATTCGCCTAGCTCCACTGCTGGGCTTGGCTTCCTCGTTATCGGACTGTACTCATTGCCGGTTCTTTTCTTCTTCTGGATCGCGGCGTGGGCGGTGCATCTAGAATCAATATCTGACCGCGGGCAGTGAGAGGACGAGGCCGTCTGGGAGCCTTGGGAGGAGCCACGCAATCAACGAAACACGATTGCGGCTCTAAATTGGCTGGAAACGAAACTCGCCTCAGCATTGTCAGATCCAACGAGAACGTCATGGGCAGGCGTGTATTGTTCGAAGACGAGTATTACGATCTAACGTTGACCATTGCTCCCAATGTCGGACCGAATCCCCCGTCGGACTTTTACAAAATTGAGGGACCGTCTTGGCGTGGGATCTGAAAACGTTTACGTTCTTCTATGGATGATATGAAGAAACTCAAAGAGCCCAGTCGTAAACTGCAATTCTTATTGCGATCACTTTTTGTGACCGTAGTATATGCTGCGCTGTATTCAGCACTCGCAATTGCTGACCACCAGGACTCGCGTTGGTTCACGTTACAACACCCACGCCCTTTCCACGCGATTTGGCTGGTTGTGTCGATCGGAACGATTGCATACCTGCTACGCGCGAAGAGGCTGGGTATTTTGGCACCAACGGTTCTGTTTCTGGCTGCATCTTTGGTCACTCTGCTCGTTCATTTCCTATAATTTGATTTGATCTTGGGCAAACTTGTTTTCCTCTTCTCGTTACGATCGACAACAGCACGTCTTCTTCGATTGAGAGAGATATTCACCTACTGCTTTCAATTCGGTAGAATCATGGCGAATAGTAGATTGCATTATAGATCTCGATCATCCGTTTTGGCTTGCGAAGTGTCGCCTGCTCGTGCTGGTGGAATCGAGGCAATCATGACAGAACACTTCTTTGACTACGATCGGCTTGACGTCTATCGCCTTGCGATCGAATACGTCGCCACTGCATTTGATACTTCGCGGTCGTTACCCGGCTTAAGTCCAATTGTTGATGACGCGATTTGGTGAGCGAAATGCAATTCTCAATTCGCTTTCTGTTAACCGTCACAGCGATCATTGCTATTCTTGCCAACTGTTTTGCTTTCCTGTCTCAGGCCACGTACTTGATTGCAATCGTGCCTGTCCCCTCGGTAATTGCACTCACTTGTCACTACTCGTTGAATCGAAATCACGGATGTTCTTCGTTCGTCGCTTTCGTATCGGCAGTGCTCATCGGTGCTACAATGATGGCGTGGGGTTCTTACGACCAAACATTCAACAAAGGAGCAGTTGGCTTCCTTGTCGGTGGAGGATGGGGTTCCGTTGTGGCGTCTGCAATCTTCGGGGCAATTTTTGGTATAATCTGCGGTGTTGTTTCGACGATGCTATACTTGACAGTTGCCGCAGTCATTGGACAACCAGATTCAAACTTAACCAAACAGAATGGCGGATAAAAATCTCATGCACGCCAAGCCCCCGCTGGTGTTTTACCAACCTAAAATACCTCAATTGCGGGGGCTAGGTGCTGGGTGTCGTTCGTTGTGTGAATAGTTACTACCCTCTGCCGTACCCGAAAGTTCCGCGTCCTTGACCAATCCATATGAATCCTCGTTCGGCCAGCCAACTCCTGAACTTCCCGAAAACAAACCGAGAGTCGTTAGGTGGCGTTTGGCTCCAACGATCTTGTTAGGCGTGCTTGGAGGGATTGGCTTGCTTCTCGGAATTAGCTTTGGTGGCATGTCGGCTTACAATCTCGTTTTGATATTTGGAAATACTGAGCTTCGAGATTTTGTTTTGACAGAAAGGCCATCGGCGTTGATTACTTTGGTTGTCGCACCCGTTGTGTGCTTAGGCTGGGGATGTTCTTGGCTATATTCTTCACGATGCTTCTGGAACCGTCGCTGGCGGGTCGCTACTTTCATGTTCATTCTGGGCTCAGCGGCGTTGGGGGTAATGATGAATTTACCTCTTCCTCGTTGAGGGCGGTTTAACGAGCGTCGAACAAACCATTACATCGAAGTGTGGCGTCGGCCGTTTCGACTTTTAGCAACTTTACTTGCTGCCCGTCGATGAATGGGGGCGTTAGCTCGGGAGGAACGAGACGAACTGAAAAGTAGGTCGCTAGCGATATTGCCCTTGCTGAATATCGCCGTCGCATATGTTACGATATTACGACGTAAGAGAGGGACTTTGACTGAGAATAATACATCAGCAGAGTAGACGACGGCACTCGATCTTCCGGGCCGGAACGGGGGAATTCGCTAACCAGCGGATGTGCTCAACGACTTGATCCACCGGCCTCAGGCGGTCTATCGTCCGTAGTATGATATGAGTAATTCTTTTCGTTTTCTCGCAGACTTTTTTTCGCACAAATGGGTATTGGCGTAATAATCCATGGCTACATCGAATGCCCCGGGCACGGGTGGCAGGCGGAAGACAAACGCGTGTTTCACCAGAACCGTCGTGTCATCGAAGGATTGCCTGATTCCGACCATCAATGGCCGTTCTTCACAAGAAACATGTTTTCAATGCTACCACTTCGGCATTCATTGGAACGATGTATTCCTCAATACGAAGCTCAGATCATCCACTTTGCAGGTGTTTATAAGAATATGTATGTAATGGATGCGGAGTGGCTCTCCAAATTTGAGCGATTACTTAGCAATCTCTGTTGGTACTCGGCCGTCGCGATTGTGGAGTTCTCTCAGTTTCGATATGAATGGTCTGTCGACGTCGGTGGCGTTGCCGAGCAATACCTTCGAGTTCCTCCGTTGCCGCCTCAAGAATGGTCGTTCCAATGCTATCGCACGAATTCTGAAGCTGTACCAATGAACGAAGCAATCGACGGTGCATTCAAGAGTTCGTATCACGTAAATCGCCAAAAGACCAAGTAACATAAAATCAATAGGCTTAGATGTTGCGTTAGGTGGTCGGGGGGGGGCGTACGTCGAGCCTGATCGTTTCTCGTAGATGCTTGTTGGCCAGGTCTTAGTCAACATTTAAGCCCGTGTTCATGAAGCCCCGCGGCAGGATCGGGGAATGCAACCTGCTAACCTAGGCAGCGAAGAAGTCATTGCATCGATGCCAATGTTCAGTCCCTTTCTGATGGTGGTTCTACTCCGGCGATTCGATGAATACAATCGACTTTAAAGTCGGAAAAGTAGCACATTGCGTTGCCCTATTTCCTCCAGTTTGACAGTTCCGAGGTCAAGTGCGAGAATCCTCTTGCTGTTGGATCCTTGTTTATGGTGGGTGGAAATGAATGTGACAGTTGTCATTAACGCGACACGAGATCACGGGTTTGCGTCGCCAGTTTTGCACGAATGGCTTCCACCCGCTGCACCTGGGACTTACATGGATTCTTTCGCGGCGGAAGCCCTGCTTTGCGAGTTTCCCCTTTTTGAAGTACGATAGAGCTATGAACAATGCAACAACCATCCCTATCGAAACGCTTAGCGTACCTGAAAAGCTCCTGTTGATGGAGCGTCTTTGGGAAGATCTCTCAAAGCAACCGTCGAATGTCGCGCCACCTGATTGGCACGGAGACGTGCTCGCTGCCCGACTTGCTGCAGTCAAGGAAGGGCGGACGGAATTCGTTGATTGGGCTGCTGCCAAGGAGCGTCTTAGGAACCGACTCAAGTGAAGATACGGCTTCTGCCCGAGGCCGAAAGAGATCTTGAGATTGCTGCTGACTTTTATGAATCACAGCAGTCTGGTCTTGGCTCTTATTTCAATGACAGCCTTTCCTCTGACATTGAATCTCTGCGAATTTATGCTGGCATCCATGAATCCTACCGTGGCTTCCATCGCTCCCTTTCCAAGCGTTTTCCATTTTCAATATACTACAAGTTGGCTGATGAATGCGTCGACATCTATGCTGTCCTCGACGCAAGGCAAGACCCAGGAACGGTAGACGCCATCCTGGAGTCGCCGCGAACATGAATATCCGTAGATGTTGCGTTTGGTGGTCGGGGGAAGGCGTAGGTCGAGCCTGATAACTTCTATTAGATGGTTGTTGTCCAACTCTAACTAACATTTAAGCCCGTGTTCATTGAAGCCCCGCGGCAGGATCGGGGAGTGCTACCCACCAATCGAAGCAACGAAGAAGTCCTTGCATCGATGTCGCTGTTCTGCCCTTTTCGGATGGTGGCTCTACTTCGGCGATTCGATGAATGCAATCGACCATGATGTCGGAAAAAGCTGCACATTGTGTTGTCCTGTTTTCACCAGTTTGACAGCTCCTAGGTCAAGTGCGAGAATCTTTAAGGTATTGGATCCTTGGTTATGGTGGGTGGAAATGATTGTGACAGTTGTCGTTGACGCGACACGAGATCACGGGTTTGCGTCGCCAGTTTTACACGAATGGCTCCCACCCGCTACACCTTGGACTTACATGGATTCTTTATGCGATCAAATCACACAGCAAAGAAACGCAACAACATGGATCTGAGACTCGGTACTAACGGCTTTCCGGTGATCGATCAATACAGCGAGGAGGGCTTTGTGGACCTTGCGTTCAAGATCACAATGCTCACGGACGACGGCAGTCACTACCGATTTCATTTGGCGGCTTCGCACGACAATAGCGAACTCGGCCTTGATGTAATACTTGTGAAAGGAATCAAGAGCGGCTTCGATGGCAACATGGAACTGATCGGGGATCACGTCTATCGGCTTGGAGTTTGCTTCCTTCGGTCCGGTATCGAAAGTGATCGTCTTATCGCGGCAATTGGAAAGTTCTATAGTGCTGACAACACACCTCAAAAAATGGTTCCTGAAGAATCATTCACCGCAATCGCACTGCATCAGGGGGAACTGGATTTTGAGAATGATTGTGTCAAACTAAAGTTGTTCGGCAGGGATGGTGAACCGGTTGATGAAGATGCATACTACGAATCCTTTTTCAATGTCGATTTTGCCAATCGCATGGTCTACTGGAATGAAAAGGATCCCGACTATCGTCAACCATTGCTTGTAGCTCTGTCGGCCAAGTGAGTCGTTAGCTTGGAAGGAACGAGGCGAGCATCCCGGATTTAGATCGACTCCCGCTTGTCGGGGGGATCGTTCTGATTCTCGCCACATAATCGCTCAGGTCCCTGCTGGCCTCCGTTTCTTGCGAGATAAGGTGCTGGAATAAACAAAAAATGGTTGGGCAAAAAAATCAAAGCGAGCGGCCATGCTTCTATCCATTTTTTTGCCCTAACATTTTTTTGCCCTTACTTGCTTAACCTTTATATCCCGTCGGGCAACCAGCAACGCAATCGGGAACTTGCCAAGTTAACCCTGCTGAATAACGACGTCGCATGTGATACGATATTGAGATGTAAGAGGCGTGCTCTGACTAGGAGTAAAACGTCATCAGAGCAGACGACGGGACAGGATCCTCCGGTCCAAAGAGCGTGAATTCTCTAACCAGCGGATGCACTTAACGTCCGCAACACTGGAGAACATTACTCGCGTCATCCGCTTACGTTGCTTACATTTATATCTGGTGGTGCAACTCGTTGGCACACGGAAAAGACCGGACGAACGAAACCATGCACACCGAGCACGCCATCTCGGCCGCTGACCCCCGCGTAATCTGCTTTCAGGAAACAACTGTTCAATCGGAGGGTTTTCTTCGCGAACACCTTTAGAATTCCCATCCATACTTCCATTCGTTCGGCCAAACAGGCCATTTCTATGCTGAACGATTGCGTTCGCGTCCAAGACCGATCTCTCTACAACCGAAAAGAAACACGAGATCGAGATCGGAGACATTGTCGAAGCGATTGATCCAAACAGAGCACCAATTGTGCTTGGTGACTTCAATAGCATCACCACATACTCTGCCCCGGAGCGGCTCGTTGAACTTGGAATGATCGACGCTTTCGCATCAATCTACGACGATGCGGATGCTGATCCAACATGGAGTTGGCCGACGCGTCCAATTCCGGTTTCAATTCGTATTCATTACATTTTTCACACACCCCATTTCACCACCACCAAGTCTTAAGTGCTCCGGCGAGATGGTACCGATCATGCATTGCTGTATGCCGTACTGAAGATCGGCGAACAATCCGATTGAGAACTTAGGTGCAATTGCAAGTTTAATTGCTGCTGCGCTGCTCTCACAAAACGCTTCGCGTTAACTCATTATCATACTCACTCGCGAAGCTCGTCCGATTGTGACGATTAACAAGGTCGCAAATCAGCCGAAGCTGGGTCGATAAAGATATCTAAAAGGTGAAACAGAGGAGTCTAAAGAGGGGCCTGGAGGGCAGGAAATGAAAAGATTCCGCGGATAGGTTGCGGATGGTTGCTGGTCAAGCGATAATCTAGGTGGGAGCCGGAGCAGAGGCATTCGGAGCAAAGCCACACAGCGCAGCGCACTTTAATCTCGCCGCTCCGTTACACTCCGGTAGGGTTAGATTGCTTTTCGTCCTGCCAACAAATCTCTTATACATACATACCACGATGAAAACTGTCACCCGAGCAGTGTCCGCCCTGGCCGCAACCCTTTCCATTAAGGTCTTTGCAGAGGAAGTCCCCGTTACCATCAAGAACTACATTCGATTAGGTTTTGTATGGCTCACGTTGTGTATCTTGATCGGGACGGGTTCTGCGACTAGCTCAGTGAGCACGAGGCCAGAATACCCTAAGCTTGATTTTATTCGTGATTCACAAAAGGAAACGGAGGCGAGGCATGATGACTTTTGGGAGAATTTCGAGATTTATGGCCGATTCGTTTTGGCCTCTGAAGTGGCAAGGGCATTCGAGTTTCCGGCTGACTCGATTCCAGTTGTCACAGATTCGATCATGTTTGTTGGGTATTACGTTATTCCTGAAAAACCACCGTTTGGATATTTCGAATTCCATTTCGACATGGAAGTTGAGGGGGTTAGTTTTGATTTAGGAGGCGTTTCGTTTGCGGGAATGACGTACTCTCCGAAACGCCTTCCTTTTTGTAAGCTGATACGTCCCCCATCGGGTTGGGGACGGCCTGTTCCATTGAAGGAACTAATCATTTTGCTTAACAAAACACCAAAGCTCAAACTAACGAGTGGGTTTACAAAATAGAGCCGAACAAAAAGTTGCATCCAAGATACGGTCGTGGAGTGAAAATAACGCGTGACCAGTGCGGACAAAGGTTTTCAATCCCAAAGTAATGAACGTTACATCCGATGATAAGTGAGTAGATGCACGATGGGAAAAGGTCGGGACGATCTTGCATACAATCTCGTTCTTCGTGGCAACAGAGGTCGGTTACGTCATTTGCTCAGGAAACATCCTGAACTGAAGAATTCTCATAATGCAATGCTCGTCTTTGGTGCGATTTGGCATAATCGCGGAATGCTTCGATGGCTACTAACACATGGCGTTTCCCCAGACTGTCGTATGGGGGAATGCGGAAACACGCCGTTAATGCAATCTGCATCTGACGGGGATAGTTGGGCTTTGAAGACTCTAATTGAATTTGGTGCCAACCCCAACGCATTGAATGAACAAAGTGAGAATCCCCTGGGATTTGCTACTTCGTGGAAGCAACTCGATTCGATCAGATTGCTTGTCAATGCCGGTGCTGTCATAAACGACACCGTCGACTCGGGGCCAGGTCGAACCCAGCTTGATTGCGCGGAGTTATCAAGCTGGCCGGAAGGTGCCGAATTGCTTCGATTACTTGGCGGAAAACGATTCTCCGAACTCGAAAGCGAAATCAATGAAGCATAAAGCACTCTCGATCTTTTGAGTAAATCAATCCACTATCGAGCAGACTACAACGCAAATCAGAACCGTCGAAAAAGCTAGCGACGAAGACAGAAGGGGCAAAAAAAGGGGGTGATAGTGCATGCCGATGGCTTGGATAGGACCCGCCCTCTACTTATGTGGTTCTTGTGGCTAGCGAGTTATCTGTCTTCGACGAATCGAAGTGATGCGAGAGTGGCTAGTTTAATTGAGAACGATTGGAGATTGGAGATTGGAGATTGGAAGAAGGCAATTGGTAATCTTGAGTTCAAAAATCATCCAATCTCTGGCGAGATCGGCTAGCGGTGGCGCCAAACTGGGGGGAAATCAAGTTGGGGGGCCCTTAAAGTCGAATAACGTAGCAGGAATTCTAATCGCCCTACCTTACGCCCGGTATTTTCAGCTATAATAACTCAGTAGGGTGGATGGTTTTCCATGACCACTCTCCCTCCCAGTCCCAAGTCCCCGTCCCCTCCCCATCCCACCTGGCAATTCTGCCACCAATTCACAGGAGAGTGATATGCGACCTGCCTATACCCTTGACCGTCGAGGTCTACTAAAGGTTGGAGCCGCGAGTGTCATTGGAAGCTTTGTGGCTCCTAGTCTGTCGTCCCCCCAAGCTAAGGCCACAAGCATCAATGTGTCTTCATTCGGGCGGGCGAAGTCAGTGGTCGTGGTAATGCTCAGCGGAGGTCCGAGCCAGCTGGATACAGTCGATCCTAAGCCCGACGCACCGGCAGAAATTCGCGGCGAGTTTAATACCATCTCGACGGCGATCCCAGGTGTTGCGATTTGTGAACACTTGCCAAAGCTCGCGACTCAATTAGATCGTTGGTCTGTTATCCGGACTTTGGCCCATCAAGAGCACAATCATTTGCTCGCAACGCATATCGCCTTGACGGGTCGCCCAACTCCGCTTCCTCGTGGCGGTTCCGACTTGGATCGCGTAGAATCCCGAAGCGACTTTCCAAATCTATCCGCAGCTCTCGATCATATTCGGCCTCGCAACGATGGCATACCGACGGGGGTCTCGCTACCGAACTATCTCATCGAGGGACCGCTAACATGGCCAGGTCAGCACGCGGGTTTCCTGGGAGCTAAGCACGACCCGTGGCAAATCAACGGTGACCCGAACAATCCCGACTTCAAAATGGAAGCACTCGCATTGCGAGATGGAATGTCGGTCGATCGCGTATTGCAACGTCGAGACTTGTTGAATTCGCTCGCTAAACCGCACCAAAATCAAAGCCGTGCCTCTGTAGACGCCTTTCGCGAGCAACAGCAAATCGCTTTTAACATTCTCACCTCCGGAAAAGTCGTTTCCGCCTTTGATATCAAGAGCGAGTCGGACGCGACCAGAGATCGTTATGGACGCAACAAGTTCGGCCAGTCTCTGTTAATGGCGAGGCGGCTGGTCGAAGCTGGTGTGCCCGTCATTCAAGCGACTATGGGTATCGTACAAACATGGGATACTCACGTCGACAACTGGGGACGACTCAAGAACACATTATTGCCGCAACTAGATATGGGTATCGCCGCGTTGATGGATGATCTAAAGGCAAGTGGATTGCTAGACCAAACGTTAGTAATCGTGATGGGGGAGTTTGGCAGGACCCCCAAGATCTCGACATTGCCAGGTGAAAAAATACCGGGGCGAGATCACTGGGCCGCCGCATATTCAGGACTATTTGCTGGCGCGGGCGTACTAGGTGGTCAAGTGATCGGCAAGACTGACGCACATGCCGCTTACCCACTGACTCGTCCATGGTCCCCTGCCGATGTTCTTTCGACAACCTTTCATGCATTGGGCGTTCACGAGGAAACGACCATTGTTGATCCGCTGCAGCGTAATCATTTTCTCGTAAATGGCACAGTGATCAATCCTCTCTACACAGGAGCGGACTCCTAATGATTCACATAATGAGTTGCATTAAGCAAGAAACCCATCGTCGTAGTGTCAGTGTATCGCTGCGATTTATATCGTTTGCAATTGTTGCCTTTTGGAATACAGCAATTGTCTTTGCACAAATTGCCGACATTCAGCCTAGAACGGTGCAACCTGGCGTTAAGTCTAAACATGTCGTCTCAGGCCAGCAGTTGGGTCCCACCACGGAATTGGTATCGACCGCGTCTGGTGTCACCCTCAAGCTCGAAGTGACTAGCCCCGAACAAGCAGTATTGGAAATCGAGGTTGCGCCCGATGCTCCTCTCGGTGCATTTGGAATAAGCGGGACCACCGCATCATCGCTTCAAGAGCCTTTCGTATTCGTGTGCGATGACATCCCCGCGATTCCTCGAGCTGCTGCGAATACCACACGTGAGGCGGCTCAGTCACTTACGAATCTGGCAGGCATCTTCGGTGCAAGTCGTGGTGCAGAAAGCGACTTTTATAAGCTAACGGTCGAGGCTGGTAAAACGCTTTCGTTTGAGGTGCTTTCTCAATCAATGCTTTCGAACATGGACCCGGTTATTCGATTGTACAAGCTCAGTGGTGAGTTGCTGATGCATAGCGACGACGATGGAACAGGCGTTGAGCCTCGGTTTCAGTATCGATTCGAAACCGCTGGTGATTATCTGTTGGAAGTTCGAGATGCTCGCTATGTTGCTGGTGGTGTTTACTATCTTCGAGTTGGTGATTTTCCGATGGTTTCTTCCGTGAAACCAATCGGTGTGGTCCGAGGCCAATCGACAAAGGTTGCGTTTCTAGATCCGAATGGCAACTCGATCGGTGAGAAAGATATACAGTTTGTGAATGGATTCCCCAATGAAACCGAATGGGTGAGTTACAAACCTGTGGGAGCTCAATCGTCGTCTTGGTTACCTGTTCGCGTTGCTAGTCCAGAGACCAAGATCTTTGAGGAATCGGCAGTTGTAAATGCTCTTCCCGCATCCGTGTACGGAACTCTCGCTGAGGCTGGAAAACCCGACACGTTTAAATTCCAGGGGCTGCAAGGGCAAGCAGTGCGGGTTCAAGCAAGAACGAAGAGCCTACGATTTCCGACTCTCTTGCGAATGAAACTGAAAAATGCAGCCGGCGCAGTGGTTGCAGAAACTGCAACGCAGAAAGAAGACGAGTGGGGATTCGATTTTACGTTTCCTTCGAGCGAAGAATTTACTCTCGAAGTGACCGATCTACTCAAGCGAAGCGGCATTGCGTTCAATTATTGGATCGACTGTACGCCTCTGGTTTCGTTTCAACTGGCCATCAAAGGGGATGCTAATTCCAAGCAGCAGTTTATAGTCGATGAGGCAAGTGGAGCTTTCGCGATTGACCTGCTATGCCAGAGAAGCGGATACAAAGGGGAAGTGGACTTGGAATTCGCGAATCCTAACAGTGGCCACATCTTATTGAACCCTACAATACCAGCAGATGCTGCTGAGCATCGAGTCTTTGTCGTACCTCAACACGCATCCCCTCTACCGCGGCTCGCATCCCTTCAAATCATCGGTCGGAGCCGAGGGGAGCCCAGGATCGTTACGGGAGTTTCCAGTCTCGCCATCAGCCGATTGAAAAGGCCGCATGTTCCGTATCCACCTCAATGGTCGGAAAACCGTTTTGCTGCGATCACCGCGACTGCGATCAATGTCCCGTTCGATTTGCAGCCCAGTCAAAACATTCGCTTAGCGCAGCATGTTGATGAACAAGATGTTGCACTCGAAATCAAACGGCTAGCGGAAGATTTTAAAGCGCCGTTTACCGTTCTTCCCACACAGGAGTCGGCTTCTTGGCCGATGGTAACGAAGCTTGAGAATGACAAAATTACGATAACACTTAAGCAGCTAACGAGTAAGAATCAAAATGCCACGAATGTTCCGCTTCGTCTTTATTCAGAGCATGCTGGCCGTGGATTAACGAAAACGTTTCCCATTCCAATTAGCTGGTTTAGCCCCGTTCAATTTGCTTGGACAGCGCCAAAGCTAATTACACCCTCGCGACCTGCTGAGCTTGTGGTTTCGGTCGTTCGCGAACAGAGTAATGCGCCGATTGTGATCAAATGGTTAAACGTCCCTGCAGGTGTGGTGCTGCCAGAATCGGTATCAATCGCGGCTGACCAGAATTCAGTGACTGTGCCGATTCAAGTAACAACCGAATACAAGCTGACGAAACTGAATCTGCAATGTACGGCCACCAGCAATTATGCAGGCAAAGATTTTTCGTTTGCGAGCTCGTTACCAGAAATGTCGGTGGAGCGATTACCAACCGAGCTAGAAGTTTATCCGATCGAGATTGCACTCGATGGAAAACAATCCAAGCGTCAACTGATTGTCACAGGAAAAATGGAAAATGGTAGTGTCGCCGATTGGACCAAGCGAGCGGTTGTGAAATCGCTTAATGAGGCCGTAGCAAGGTGGGAAAATGGCGTAATCGTGCCTGTTTCCGACGGCGAAACTGTCGTACAAGTACAAGCGGGCACTATCGAAAGGACCATTCCCGTTCGCGTGACCAATCAGTCGGTGGAGCGTAGAACCGATTTTGAATCGGAGGTTCTTGTCGCTTTATCAAAACAGGGCTGCAACTCTGGCGCTTGTCACGGATCACCGAGCGGTAAAGGGATGTTTCGATTATCGCTTCGTGCATTTGATAAGCAGCTAGATGAATTGACTTTGATTCACGAGGAGTTTGGAAGACGCCTCAATCTAGTAAAGCCCGAACAAAGCTTGTTGCTTCTTAAGCCGCTAATGTCCGTTTATCACGGAGGTGGCAAGCAAATCCGTCAAGAAGACGTTGCTTACAAAGTTCTTTTGAAATGGCTTCAAGAGGGTGGCAAACCCGACCCAGCGGATACTCCGAGATGTTCGCGTTTGGAAGTGTATCCTGGGGAAAAGCGTATGTTGCCTCTCACAGGCGGATCGCAACAGATTGCCGCCATCGCTCATTTTGCGAATGGCTCGAAGCGGGATGTCACTGAACTTGTCGCATATGAATCGTCCAATCAGCAAATTGCAGAGGTTAACGCGTACGGGTTAGTTACTCCTAAGAGCAAAGGAGAAGTCGTCATTCTGGTTCGTTTCCTGGAGCACATTGAATCCGTTAGATTAACTTTCATTGATCATGACCCTAATTTTCAATGGAACGCACAGTCCCCAGCCAATTTCATTGATACGTTGGTCAATGACAAGCTTCAGCAAATGCAATTGCTGCCGGCCGCTCGTTCCTCAGATTCTGAGTTTATTCGCCGAGTCTATTTGGATGTACTGGGCATTTTGCCGACAGTTGCTGAAACGAAACAGTTCTTGGAGAGCCAAGAGCCCAACAAACGTTCAGCTCTGATTGATCAACTGCTCGAACGAGAAGAGTATGCCAAGTTTTGGGCGAATAAATGGGGCGATTTACTCAAGCTAACCAACAAGCTAGTAGGAGCGGAGGGGGTCTACAAATACCATCAATGGATCGAGGATTCGATTCGAGCCGATGTACCGTACGATCGATTTGCCCAAGAGTTAATCACCGCCAGCGGCAGCACTCTTGCCAACCCGCCAGCCAATTTCTATCGCACTGCAACTGACATGAACGAATGCGTCGAGACGATCTCGCAAGTCTTTCTCGGCGCTCGATTGCAATGTGCCAAGTGCCATAACCATCCTTTTGAACGATGGACACAGGATAACTATTATGGCCTCGGAGCATTCTTCAATAGAATCCAACGCAAGGAAACTCTACGCCCAGGAGAAATGTTCGTCTGGTCTAATGAACAAGGGGAAGTAGTGCAACCACGTACAGGGCAAACCATGAAGCCTTGGTTACCCGGTGTCGGATCCCAGGATGCCAGTGCGGACGATCGTCGTCAAATGTTTTCGGATTGGTTGACCAAGACCGACAACAATTATTTTGCTCGCATCGGCGCGAATCGCGTTTGGAGTCATTTGTTTGCCCGAGGAATTGTCGATCCCGTCGATGATTTCCGCGACTCGAATCCAGGCACCAACGAACCGCTGCTCAATGCCTTGGCTGCTGAGTTTCGCACGGCAAATTACTCGACAAAACATTTGCTCAGGACCATCCTCAATAGCAATACCTATCAATCCATTTCCATGCCTTCGAATGGCCAGAAGGACGATGAGTATTACTTTTCCCATCAAAGGCCACGATTCCTAGATGCGGAACAACTGCTGGATGCAGTGAATCATGTGACAGGAGTTTCGCAGCGATTTGGCGGTTTGCCTGTCAGTACGCGAGCTACTCAATTGCCAGCACCCGATTTAGTAAAGGTTGATTTTCTGAAGGTCTTTGGCCAGCCGGAACGCAGCACGGTTTGCGCATGTGAACGCAGTAGCGACTCGAACTTGGCGATGGCAATTGAGCTATTTAACGGCCCTGTTGTTTATGATCGGTTAAAAGACCCGAACAATCGGTTCCGCAAATTATTAGCAACTGGGCAAAGCCCCGAAGTGGTACTTGATGATTTGTATTTGGCTGCTCTATCTCGATTGCCTAACGCTGAAGAGAGAGTCGCGGCGACGCAACACTTAGCCAAAAATCCTGATGTAGCCACATCATTCGAAGATCTCTGTTGGGCACTTCTCAACTCCGATGAATTTTTGTTCCAGCACTAGACCAATCGGAGTAATGAGAATGAACACTAGACCTAAAACGAACATGAAATACTGGTTTCGCCTGTTGGTTATATGCTCCCTCTCCATTGTCACATTGCCCTGTTTGGAAGCGCAGGCGCAGGACGTGGCACCCGCCGTAGGCTTTCGATCGCAAGTTGCTCCGATTTTGGTTGAGAAGTGTGTCGCTTGTCATAGTGCGAAGAAAGCAGAAGGTGGATATCGGCTCGATACCTACCAAGAGTTGCTGAAGCCTGGCGATTCCGGTGAAAACCCGATTGCGAGCAAGGATTCAGCCAACAGTCTTTTGTTACACCGAGTAAAAGACGACAACGCGGAAACAAGAATGCCGCCAGAACAGCCTCCTCTGTCGGAGGGCGACATCAAAACTCTTGCTACATGGATCGATGCTGGAGCGGCATTCGATGGCGAGGATCCCAAGCAGCTACTCCTCTTGCAGACACCGGCACTAACCTATGCTGCACCATCGGCGACTTATCCGGCCATCCCGCTATATGCAACAGCCTTAACGAAAGATGGCAATTTCTTGTTAACGGGTGGATATCATGAGATTCTCGTTTGGAATCTGCAGCAAAAAACCCTCGATAGTAGGATTTCCAATATTGGGCAGCGTGTTTTCGCCATTGCAATAAACGACCAAGGCGATAAGGTTGCGGTTGCTTGTGGAGAACCGGGGCGGATTGGGGAGGTTCGCATTGTGGATCTCGCAACAAAGCAAGTCTCCGCAATTGTAACCCGTTCGATCGATGTCGCATTGGATGTCGCTTTTCGGCCCGGCACCAATGAGCTGGCTGTCGGTTTTGCTGACAATAGTATTCGCATCGTCAACATCGATACGAATGCGATAACCAAAACCTATACCAGTCACGCGGATTGGGTAACAGTGATTGCATTTAGTCCCGATGGCAAACGGCTCGCATCAGGTAGCCGCGATAAATCTGTCAAGGTTCTGGATTTGGAGTCTGGTGAAATGATCCTCAACTATTCTGGGCATTCTGCTCCCGTTCGAGGAGTTGTTTTTTCTGCCGATGGATCGCAAGTCTTTTCCGTCGCGGATGACAAACGACTGCACCGGTGGAATGTGGCGGATGGTGGTCGTGCGGCAGATGTACCATTGTCAGGGCACGGGGCTCGCATCGTTCGACATGGAGGCCATTTGTATATTCCAACTTCGGCCCGGCAAATTCACAAGCTGGATGTGTCTAACAATCAGATCGTAAGTACGTTTAGTGGTCACAAGGATTGGGTTCATGCAACAGTTGTAACATCTGCTGATGTTGTCGTTTCCGTATCCCATGACGCGGAGATAAAAATTTGGGGGCAGGATGGTTCCGTGCAGGCTTCTTGGATGGGGGTGCCGCAATAGCTTATCTAGGCTCTGAGATTGCAGAACACGAATCTTGGGAGTGGCTTTCTAGGGGAATGTCCTAACTTATTCCTGCTGAACAGCGGAAAACTCTTGGCTGTTCGGTGATTGACGACTTGGTCCCCTTCAAGCGATGATGTTGGGTACGATAGGGCTCGCATCTTCTGGGGTGGGTACCTTAGTAATCATCTCGAAAGGCCATTTCGCAAGCGGAGCACCGGAAACTTTGTCAAAAACAAAACCCAAGTTCTATGTCGTGTGGGTGGGGCGAACACCAGGAATCTATCATGACTGGACCGCGTGCCAGGAACAAATTAGCGGTTTCTCCGGTGCCAGGTATAAGTCCTTTGATTCTTTGGCAAAAGCCAAAGTTGCCTGGAATGAATCCCACGAAGCACACTGGGGGCAGGGGGAAAACAAATCGAAGAAGTCTGCCACACCGGTAATTGCTGAGGACGAGCTTGTTGGGCTCGGAGTCGATATGACCGCATGGTGTGTCGACGCTGCATGCAAAGGGAATCCAGGCGAGTTAGAGTATCAAGGGATTGATCTCGCAACGGGCACTAACATGTTTCATATGGGGCCTTATCCCGAAGGGACAGTCAACATAGGCGAATTCTTGGCGATTGTTCATGCGTTGGCGTTGCTGCATGAGAAAGAACCCAACACAGCGATCTATTCCGATTCACGCATCGGGATATCTTGGGTCAAACAAGGCAAGTGTAAAACCGAACTCGTATTGAGTGAGAAGAGTCGTCGGCTTTTTGATCTGGTGCGACGAGCGGAAAAGTGGTTGGCGAGTCACTCCTGGACGAATCCGCTCCTCAAGTGGGAAACGAAAACGTGGGGAGAGAACCCTGCCGATTTCGGACGCAAGTAGCAAAAAAAAATTCAGGTAGCAGTTGGGATGAAGAAGAGTCTCCGTAGGTTGAGATCTTTCTTTTTTACAAACAGCTACGCGACTTCGAAAAGTTCATTGGTATTAATGCAGATCTATCGTATGCTCAGTCTCTGCGTCCTCTACGGAAGTCTTGTGGGATACAAGTGTTTAGTAAGGATTCAATTGCACTTACTTTCGAACAGGAATGGCTGACGTGAACGATCAATCGAGCCATTGAGCGAACGCCTTACTAGTGCACTTTACTAGTGCACTTAATTTGCCAATAGGAATCTTGCGTGAGTATCTACTGGAACTTGTTGGATACCAAAACGCTTATCGATTTCTGTTCGTATGCTTTCAGAATCGATCTTATCATCTTTAATCAACATCTGGAGTAATTCATCTTCGATTTTTAGTTGCCTTCGCAGTCGATTCACCTTGCGCATTGCGAGGATAGCATCTTCTTTTCGACCGAATCGCAAAGCGGTTTCCGCCATCCAATACCAAGCGGTTGGTAAAGATGGGTGCTCGAGAACGATTTCTTTAGCCAGGTCGCAAGCTTCGATACGATGGCGGTTTCTATTAGGATCTTCACACCAGCTTTGGATCAAACAGAATCCTGCGATGGCTGAGGTCTGCCCGGGGGTTGCTCTAGCCTTTTTCCAAGCATTTCTGGCACATTCATTGGATATGGCTGCCTCATCGGGGCGATTCGAAGTCGCCTGGATGATAGCCAGATTTCGGAAGAGTTTGCCAATGAAGACATAACGCAGGCAAGAATCATTGAAAGTTGATGCGGAATCGGCATGTTGATTTGCATGTTCGTCAAACTCGCGGGTCCACTGCGTTAATTCCTTTTCAGCGGTCTCAAGCTTGTTCTCGCGAAGATCAATGGTGTTTTTTAGCCATCGCCATTGATACAGCAAGTCCTCATATTTAGATCCGTTTAGGTTAACGATCGCTTGATGTTTAAAAAGGTTATCAATCTCAATCAAATCGTGTTCCGGAATAGATCGAAATAGATCAAGCTGTGCTGCGGCAATCCAGATTCTCGCTTGCAGCTTTCCCTTGATAACGTCTGAATCCTGTTGGTTGCTAGAACCATTTAATGTATCCAAACTTAGTTGAAACACATGTTCTGCTTGTTCGGAATCGCCGAGTAGTAGTAGCGAAATTCCGATACCGGCGTAGATACTGGATTCTTTTTCTCGATGGGTTGACTCACTACTGAAAATCTCCCATGCACGGCGCAAATCTTCTTCGGCAGATTCGTATACCGAGACAGCTTCATTAGGATTTAGTAGTTGTTTCAAACAGGAGGCGTAAGAGAGTTTTGCGGAAGCTCGGGATTCCAACCAGTCGGGACGATTTCTGCCTTGCTCCAAAAGTTTGTCGAAGCACCGAACTAGAGCTTGGTATGCATCCTTAGCTGCCGAGTACTCACGTCTATCGTGACGCCATTCTGCGAGTGATCGCTGCACTTCGGATTCGGTTCTTAAATCATGAAAAAATGGATTACCTTGGGATTGTGATTGTAAACAAACAAGTGCTTGATGATAGCTATACTCGGCTTGATCGGGCTGGTGGCTTGACGCATGAATGTTTGCACGAATGAGGTAGGCCTGGGCTAGGGTGCGTCGCGAGGATGAAAATTCTGGTGCGAGAGGGCCGATTGCTTCCAATGTCTTAATCGCTTCAGAAATTAGTGATTCCGTCGTTTCTACATCCCCGTGTTGGTCCCATTGAACACGTGCCAAACCTGTTTTCGCCAAGGCAAGTTGAGACTGCTGAATGGAATACCAGTCGGAGCTTTCGGCAAAACCATTTCGAGTTAAAAGTGAAATAGCATTTTGGTAGCAAGTTTGGCTTTCCACAAAGAGATTTCGCATACCAAGTATCTCCCCTAATCGAATCTGAGAGCGGGCTACCTCTAAACTCATGAGAGGGCTGTCGGTAAGCTGGCTTGTTAGTTGTTTGTAATGAGATTCAGCTCGATCAAGTAAGCTTAATCGCATTTCATTCAAGCCG
Organism: Pirellula sp.; assembly: GCA_046344995.1. Lineage (GTDB taxonomy): Bacteria > Planctomycetota > Planctomycetia > Pirellulales > Pirellulaceae > JBKCUI01. The sequence continues at coordinate 95,093 of JBKDKR010000102.1, read as the reverse complement.
GGATAATTTGCCAAATCGTGATCGAGACCAATAATCCACGTGTCTATTGAATCGCGAGCTGATTGCAGTTGTGTGATAGCTTCTTTATGTGCAATCTTTTCGCAAGCGAGGGCTTCGTTTTTAGCCTGATGTTCTTTTTCCGCAAATATCCTAGCGTTCCTTTCCACCTCTCGAGCTTGGTGAATCATCGTGGCGGATACAATGCTAGCGCAGGTTAGAAACGTCGTTGTTAAGAGGGTGGCCCAGAACCATGGTCTGTGACGATTGGCGAATCGATCAAGGCATTCGAACCATTTCTCGTGGTAGGCTGCTACCTTGTCTTGCATTACGAAGCGATCTAGGTCTTCTGCGAGTTCTGCGGCATTGGCGTAGCGAAACTTAGATTCAACCGATAGTGCTTTATTGCAAATTGCTTCGAGCTGGCGCGGGATAGATCGACAACGTTTTCGAAGGGGAGTGAACTCACTCCTTATAATGTGTTCTCTAGTTTCTTCCGGTGTTGGGCAGCGAAACGGATGAATACCTGCGACAATTTCATAGATTATGATACCCAAAGCAAAAACGTCCGATCGCTCATCAACTTCTTCTGTTTTTCGTGCTGCTTGCTCCGGCGACATGTAGGAAATAGTACCAAGCGAATCGCCTGTCTGTGTTAAATCGCAAACGGATTCTTCCGCGAGTGGTTGTTCCTTTATGACGTCGTCCAGGGTCTCATCTTGATCATTATTTCGATCCAGACGTTTCGCGATTCCCCAATCGAGGACAAACACCTCACCGAACTGTCCAATGCATAGATTTGTTGGCTTGAGATCTCGGTGAATAACTCTTTGCGAGTGAGCAAACCCAACGATACGACAAATCTGCACAAAGCTTCTCAATAGATTTTGATCGATACGATTATTTGTGTCTTTATATTTAGACGATTGGGAGTCCAAGAGTTGGTCTAGAGTTTGCCCTGTTATTTTTTGCATCGCATAGAACGGGCACCCCGAATTTGGTTCGATTCCCAAATCGTGAACCGATACAATTCCAGGATGAACTAGATTGGCGGTGATCTTGGCTTCCTTTTGAAACCTGGAGATGGCGGAGTTGGATTTAGGGTCAAGAATCTTCTTGATTACTACTTCCCGTTCTAGCTGCTTGTCTAAAGCTAGAAAGACGATTCCGCCCCCACCTCGGCCGATCTCACGACGGATTTCATAGCGTTCGGCCGCCGAGGGCTGAGATAGTGGAACGTTTCCTGCGGTGGTCTGGAGGGGCGTACTGGCAGAAAGAGATAGCCCGTTTGGTGCCGTTAAGTCCGTTGGCCAGGAATTGTTGTTTATAAATACCGAAGACATCGCAACTATCCGTTGAGCAAAGAAGAAGCTCTGACAAGAAGGGCCGAAAGAAACGACAAGTTTCTGGTCCAGGATGCCGAGCATGGCAACTTAGGTTAGGCAGTTGTGATCAGCGGGCGGAGTAGTGATGTACTTCTAGAGAACTAACGGGAGAAGTAACGAATTTGACGATTATGCCGAATAGATACTGAGTTTGCGTAAGTAGGGTGATTTTCTAACGCAGCCATCGCAATTCAAAGATCATCCTAGAATCAAACCAATCGCGATCGGCAATTGACATGCCTCCCGAGATACCGAGCTCGTACGCGCCAACAGCGGACTCGTTAAACGTCCATCGGACGCCTGGGTATAGATCGACCGCCGTTGTGCCGTCCACTCGGACCTCGGTACCGTTGGGCAACGTGCGGCCGCCGAATAGAAAAGAGTGAGTCTGGATCTCGAAGGTCGGTAGCATCGCATAGCGATCGGTATCATGCCAAATGGTTGCTATTCCCCAGCCTGTTTTAAAAACATCTCCCGAGAAGCCTGGGGTTGCACCGAGAGGAACGTGATACTTCCATTCACCGAATAGGTATGTGCGATCGTTCCATTTTCGCATCGCCAATACGCCAGGTTCGAGAGCAACATGTCCTCGACCGAGTCCCTTTCGTTCGGGACCGGTGTTAAGATGGGTCAGAAAGATAGTTGAAACTTTCGTGCACGTGGACTCATAGACGAGTAGCTTGCCCCCGACCAGCATATCGCCGAATCCTACCGTATTTCCATTGACGGTTGGATCAAGAGAACGCATTCGCATTTCACTGATGAACCCAGCTTTTTCATTTCCGAGTTCTGTGCGATAGATCGTGTCGATAAGATCAACTCGTGATTCGGGGGCAGGTCCACTACCCGCTTTGCCCCAAAGGTACTCGAGTCTATCAGGTGCTTTCATACCTCTATCGGATCGCACGCGAAATCCCATGTAGGGGCTAGTTAGGGCAGTATCTAGCACCATTGGCGCAAAGGGAATACGTTCGTATCCCAATCCGAAATCAGATTGAAGTCGCCGTCGTAAAAGCTTTCGCATTGGTCCCCGCCTAAACAAAAGCGGTCTATCCGATAGCTCATTTGCATATCCATCAACTTGAAACTCAGGTGTTGTTGCTTCGATATCCAGTCCAGGTTCAATCCAATCGCTTTCCTGTGCGTAGATAGGATCGTCAACTTGAGGCGTAATCAACTCGGACTGAACAAAGGGATCCTCAGGAATGAACGTTTGATTCTCGTTGGACCAGTTTGTTAAGGAAGCTTGTATTCGGCGTTGGTTCAATGCGGGGGGGGCTGAATCAAACCAATTCGGTACACCACGATTGACATCACTAAGACTGGTTTCTGGTGATGCTTGGGGGACAGTCGCGTTTTGGTTACTGTAAAAGCTGGCTTCAAGTAGTTCGAGAGGGTTGTCAAATTCTTGTAGCGTAGAGGCGTGAAGCGATCGGTCTGCCAGAAACAGGGAAGTCAATAATCCAAGGAAGTATGCACTCCTGATCGCTAACGACACAAACGACCTATTCTTTCCATTTATTCAGTCATTGCATTTATTCGCGACGAAACCGTTTGCATGTATTGCTAGCCTTTCTTTGCCTTAATGCACGGAGCAACAAAGTGTTCGGTTGCTCAATTGGATTTATCGTCCGTGCGGATTGTGTCGATAAAGGAATTGTTGTCGTCTAAGCCAAATGAATGATTTCCCCGCCAGTTTTCGCAGATTATGCAATTTCCACCTGTAAATTGGCACGAAGGACTATTTCTTCAGCCGCACCATTTCCAAGCGTGGGATCGCCATTGGTCGGAACGCGTATCCAAGGGTGAGCAATGGCATTCTCCCTACAGTTACGGCGTATTGGATTTGTCTATCAATCCTGATGCTTTGGCAGCTGGATTTTTGCAAATCGACTCACTTCGTTGCAAAACGATGGGTGGGACGCTGATAGAAACAACAACGGGCGCCGCTCTCGAAAGGAGAGATTTGCGTAATGCTTTGGACTATCTATCTTCGCCACAATCCTCAAGAACCGTGCAAACGCAGCTCGGAAATGAAGAACGCCGTAGAGGACATGCCTCAACGCAGGCCTCGTGCTTAGACATTTTCATAGGTGTGCCACGATTGAAACTTGGGACTAGGAACGTAGATCCCCCAGAGCACAGGAACGGTTCCCGATTTCGAACCCAATGGTTAGATTTGCCAGATGAGCTTGATGCCGCGTGTGTTAAGCCTGTGGAGTTAAGAGAACTCAATGCGCAAGTGCTATTTCACACCGAAGATCTTGCAGGTTTTGACGTGCTGAAGATCGCTCGCGTTCGACGTGGCGAATCCGATGCGTCCATCGCTCGGATGGACTCATCTTACATACCACCGCTGCTTGATTGTTCTTCCAATGCGCTCCTTAGGACGCAGATATTGTCCTCTTTGTACGACACTGTACAACAGTGTAGTGAATCGATAGCTAGGCAGTTGATCGATCGAGGGAGCGGTTTAAACGGATCCAGTTCGATAGATATGCAGCGATTGATTGCGCTTCAAGCAGTGAATCCTGCGGCCGCTGTGCTAAGCGTAATGGCCAATACTCGAGGCATACATCCTTTAAATCTATACCTTGAATTGTCTAGGCTTTGTGGATCGCTAGATCTGCTCCACCCACATCGCCTCTGTCAACAGATCAGTGCGTATGATCATGAGAAGTTAGGAGAAATACTCTTCGAACTGAAGCGACGCATTCAAGCAACTTTAGCCGAGCTGCAGAAATCACCCTATCAGCACGTTTCCTTTATTGGATACGAGCATGGTTTATCAGCGAGTCTCGATAGGTCATTTTTTCAAAACGCGAGTCGATTTTTTATAGGTGTCCATCGTGGAGAGTGTGATCCTAGCTTAATACAGTCAGCCCTAACCCAAGGTCAATTGGATTGGAAAATCGGGGCGACTCGAAGCGTTGAGAAGCTGTTTGCAGCCAGAGCTCCTGGAATTCGGGTCGTACGACCCCAGGAAGTGCCTACTGTATTTCCAAATCCAGAGGAGTGGCTTTACTTCGAGATCTTAGAGACGGGTTCAACGCTCTGGAAAGATGTGGAAGCAACTGGCAGTATTGCCCTGCGTTTCTGCGATTCCTCCATTCAGAATCGAGAACAGTTGCCCGGTCAAAGGCATATTGATTTGCAGTTTGGGAAGACGAGATTCCATCTCCAGTTCGCCTTACTCGGAGTCCCGTGATGGGTACACAGCTAAGTCGCGTTGTCGATCCAATTTTCGCAATTGGGATATCGCTTCTCGAGAGAATCGAAAGAAACATCTCCTTCGATTATGAGCGTGAGCATGCTGCTATTCTGGAGCAGTTTGCTAGGGGCGATTCTCTGGCTGGTGAAGACGGGGCCTGGCGATTAGCTCGATATGCACTCGCTGTCTGGATAGATGAGATCTGTCTTTCTTTGCCTTGGAATGGATCTGAATGGTGGCAAAGCAACATTTTGGAGATGGAGATTTTTCAATCTCGAATTTGCAATGTTCGATTCTTCGAACTTGCTAAGCAAGCCGCTTCTTATCGCGATCGACAAGCACTCGATGTATTCTATTGCTGTGTAGTTCTCGGTTTTCGTGGTATGTATGCAAGCTCGGAGTGTCTACCTAATCAATCATCAGTCGGAGAGTTTCCGGCGACACTCCAAAATTGGCTTGAGTGGGCGTCTCGGTTGTTAAATGCCAACACGACACCATCCTACCAGTTAGGACCAAATCGCATAGTTGCTGGGGCACCGCCGCTTTCTGGTCGTCGGCAGCAAGTTGTTTGGACTGCAGCCGCGGCCATGCTCTTCGCTTTGAATGTGGCTTTAGCGTCTCTAGTGTGGAGCCGGTAAACTTTACATCATGAGCGACGATTCATCATCCTTGACTAGCAGAATAGCGAGTTGGGTTCGCATCACTTTAGCGGGATGGGTTTCCATTGGTGTTGGCATATCGTTGTTAGCAATTGGTGGACTTGTCGGTGTGGCGTTTCACACTCGCTCGGAACGAATTTCGTGGGGTGAGTATCTGTCTTGGGCACAGCTCGGGCTTATGGCGGGATTGTGGCTTGCCATTTGTTTCGCAAGCTATTGGCTGGTCAGAATATCCCTCTCGCAGTTGCCACCTAGTGGAATAGGGCTGATTGAAGCATGGAAGTCCGGAATAGATGCGTTAGCGAAGCGTGGTATATCAATTCGCGATGTTCCGATTTTTCTTGTCTTGGGTTGCGAAAACTCTAAGAATCAACTGACATTCATGCAACAAATCGGTATGGCTACAGCGATTCCCATTTGCCCCGAAAATTCTAATGCACCGATACGGTGGTTCATTTCCGACGATCGAATCATAGTAGTATGCCAAGATATTGGAATGTACACGTTAGCACAATCGCGTCTCGAGGTGCACTTGGCTAGGCTTCAGGCTGAGTTGCCTTTTTCTGACGTATGTTTGCCAATGACTTTGGTGGATGATCAAGAATCAGGGGCAGGCGATAGCTTTAAGGAAGCTCATCATTCTTCGTCCGATTTTCACGGCATAAACGGATTGGACGAACCGCTAACTAGCGAACTTGAGCAACCTGCGGTGATTCCGTTCCCTGGGCTAGCCGATATCGATGAGCCATCTGGGGATCGTTACGATACGACACAAAAAGAATCGTTAGTTGCTGAATCATCTGCCCCCATTTTTTCTCCATGGGTGGATCGAATTGAAACGACATCTCATTCGTACGTAGCGGAAAGAAAAGCGGTATCACACAAGCCCGTCACTAACAATGAGGTTAAAGAGCAAAGATTATTTGGACAGCTCGATCGTACGGAAGAATTGGTAGCTCTGGTTCAGAAAGAAGACGATTCCATCGAGTCGCCACTGGTCTTTGAACAGGACATTGCCTCCCAGGCTGTAACGCGAGGAAAATTGAGCGTTTCCATATTGAATTCCTCAGAACGCATTCGCTCTCAAATCGGGCTTAGCGATTTATGTAACCTCATAGGGAATGCCAGAGGAGAGTTAGCCCCCATTAACGGAATACTAGTTCGAGTTGATACTGCGGCGTTGGTTCGCTGCAATCCATTAGCACAACAGTGTGGGCAGGAACTTCGTCAAGATCTCGAGCAACTACAACAGCAGCTTGGGATCCAAACTCCTGTGTCGATTGTGTTGGACAACTTTCATCAGTTCGATAGTTTTCAGCAATTGATTAAGCGTCTTGGACCAAACACGACCGCAGGAATCGCAATAGGAGAGCTCTATGATGTTCGACGTTCCATATCTACGGTGAACATCACGGTTGCGTGCTCTAGATTAACCCGATCATTAACACGGGCGGTTTATCATGCATTCAAGACGCAAGATGGAAAGTTACGACCTCAAAATCACAAACTATTTCCATTGCTCCATTTGTGTCGAGGCAGTCTCAAAGATTCTATAAATGACTTTCTGGTTCAAGCATTCCCGCCTGCAGATTTTAACAACTCGGCGACGGGAGAGTCTCTTCTCCATGGTCTCTATGCTATGGGGTCTGGTGATACGGAAACTCAGAGGGGGTTTGGAAGTCATGTACTGAGAAATCTCTCCGATGAAAGTGAAAGTTTGGCATGGACTCCCGATCGCTTGAGACTGGAGAAACGATATCGAGCTAGAGTTAGTTTTTTACAGGCTCTGTGCCTATTGCTAACGATTTCAGCTACTATCTTGTTATGGCTTTCATGTCGTTAGAGTGAGTTCCTCACTTTCGGTAGTGTTTTTTTGTAGTCGTTATAGAGCGAACAGACATCACATCTTCATCGGAATGTCGCAAATAATCGGAACCAGCAGCACCACATAGAAAAATTTGTGGTTCTGTTCAAGATGCGTTCGATAACCACTTTGAGGTTGAAAAACCATTTGTGGATACGACGAAACCGATATGGTGTGTTTGATGGCTTCCCTTTTGCTTCAAGATATTTCTGGACCAGTAACGGTTGAAACTCCGTCTGGTCAGAATTTGGAGTATGAGGATCGCTTTCTCGAAATGCTCAGGCTTGGGGAGATTCGACCTGAGATGCAATTCGGAGCCACCATTCTTCCGTCTAAATCACCCGACTGGCAGCGATTATTGGATTGTTGCTATGATCTGGCCCACGAGACACGTGATTTGCGCGTTGCGATTTCTATGCTCGACGCGCTAACACATACGAGTGGTTGGTCTGGGTTCTCAGATGGTTTGGAGGTGATCTCAGAGTGGATTGTCGAGTTTTGGGATAGCCTTTATCCGGAACTCGACAGCGAGGACGGTAACGATCCGACGGCTAGATTGAGCGTTCTGTCTCATTTAGTATCCGACGAATTGTTGATTGCAACCTTGTCTCAATTGCCACTCTGCCAACACAGAACCTTAGGGCGTTTAACGTACCGAGACTATCAGAATGCCGTGTTGGGTGGAGGAGCTCAAGGGGGGGCGAGAATGAGTCTCTCCGACATTGAAACACTCTTGTCGGAAGCACCTCGCACTCAATTATTGGACCAAATTAAGCAGCTTGAACGAGCAAAGAAATGTGTCGAGAGGATTGACTCATTCCTAATCCAACAGGTAGGCAGCGGCTATTGGTCTGGACAGCGGCTAGATGATTTTCTCGCAAAGGTGCGAAACGTACTCAAATCGCAGCATGTTACGGAGTCACTTTCTATTCAAGCAAGTGTGACGAACGACGAGAGCCTGGATGAAGCCGTTAGCACGACGGATCGAATCCCTAGTGATCCGCCCGACGAAGTTTTGGTCTCTGAGGCTTCGGACTGCGTTGAAATTCCGAACTCAAAGCAGCGTTCGGTAATCACGATCAATTCTCGAGCAGAGGCAACACAAGCTATAGATAGTATCTGTGCGTACTTTGAGGAGAACGAACCCGCAAGCCCAGTACCTTTGTTACTTCAAAGGGCGAAGCGGCTGGTTTCGATGAGTTTTGTCGAGATCCTTCGAGAGCTTGCTCCCAGTGAAGGACAGCAATTGTTGCAGAGGCTGATCTGTTCTGAAAAGTTGGATCGTTGATGCTATGGTAGTCGTGACTCCAAGGGACTCGGAGCACGTTTGTAATACGCAATGGAATGCAGTCGGATCTCCGATCTTGAATTCAACCCCCCATTAATATTACAGGTGCAAAATTGTCCGAGAGTAGCCAAAAGTTCATTGCGAGAAATCGCCCCCCACGCGTTCAAATCGAATACGACGTTGAACTCTACGGTGCGGAAAAAACTGTTCAGCTTCCCTTCGTAATGGGTATTGCCAGCGACCTTTCTGGCAAACCCGCTGAACCACTCCCACCCGTTGCCGATCGGAGTTTTCTTCCGGTCGATGTCGATAACTTCAACGATCGTATGAAATCGATGAAGCCTCGAGTTGCGTTCCCTGTCAAAAACACGTTGACCGGCGAAGGTAACCTCATGGTTGACATGACTTTCGAAAGCATGGACGACTTCTCGCCCGATCGAATCGCAGAAAAGGTTGAGCCTCTCCGAAAGTTGCTCGAAGCACGCACCCAATTGGCAAATCTTTTGACCTATATGGATGGCAAGACTGGAGCCGAAGAATTAGTCGGCCAGATTATGAGAGATCCCGATCTATTGAAAACCCTAACCTCCAAGCCAAAGGATGCAGCGACCCCTCCCGCTGAGTCCACCAATTAGCACCGGATTCTGTTCTACCAAATCAACCTTCAGCCATTCCACATCACTATGAGTACAGCCACAGACAACACCGGTACCTCCGGCAGCATCGTTCTCAGCAATTTAACCTCGGACGAGTTTGCGAATCTACTTCAACAAGAGTTTCAGCCAAAAAGCGATAACGCGAAAACCGCTGTTGAGGCAGCGATCTTTACACTCGCTGAACAACTGTTGATCGAATCCATCATCATTAGCGATGACGCTATGAAAACGATCGAGGGGCTGATTGCGGCAATCGATCAGAAACTCTCGGAACAAATCAACGAGATTCTACACCATGAAGACTTTCGAGCCCTCGAAGGTGCGTGGCGAGGTTTCCACTACCTCGTAAACAATACTGAAACAGACGAGATGCTCAAGATTCGTGTCTTGAACATTTCTAAAACCGAGTTGCACAAGGCCCTTAAGAAGTTCAAGGGCACGAACTGGGACCAAAGCCCGATATTCAAGAAACTCTACGAAGAAGAATACGGCCAGTTCGGCGGAGAACCCTACGGATGTTTGGTCGGAGACTACTACTTTGATCACACTCCCGTGGACGTTGAATTGCTGCGAGAGATATCTAAGATTAGTGCCGCCAGCCACACCCCGTTCATCACCGGTGCTAGCCCAACTTTGATGCAAATGGCTTCTTGGCAGGAATTGAGCAACCCACGCGATCTGACCAAGATTTTTACTAACAGCGAATATGCTGGTTGGAGATCTTTGAGAGAAGACGAAGACTCTCGATATGTCGGACTCGCTCTACCACGCTTCTTGGCTCGCCTTCCTTATGGTCCGACCACGAATCCTGTCGAGAAGTTTGCGTTTCAAGAAGATACTGCGGGATCAGACCACAGCAGATTCGTTTGGGCCAATGCGGCCTATGCAATGGGAAGAAATATCAATCGCTCCTATAAACTATATGGTTGGTGCTCACGTATTCGTGGAATCGAATCAGGTGGGGCTGTAGAAAACCTGCCTGTTTATTGCTTCCCAACCGATGATGGAGGCGTTGATATCAAGTGCCCGACCGAAATCTCGATCAGCGATCGTCGTGAAGCAGAACTAGCTAAGAACGGCTTAATGCCACTCGTCTTCCGTAAAAACAGTGACTTTGCCGCCTTTATTGGTGCTCAGTCACTTAACAAGCCATTCGAATTCGATGATCCGGATGCAACCGCCAATGCAAATCTAGCAAGCAGACTACCTTATCTTTTCGCAACTTGCCGTTTTGCTCACTATCTGAAGTGTATTGTTCGAGACAAAATTGGATCGTTCAAAGAACAATCAGATATGCAAGCTTGGTTAAACAGCTGGATCAGCCGCTACGTAGAATCGAACCCAGCTACGGCAACAGAATTGGACAAGTCTCGTCGACCATTGGCTGCTGCAGAGGTAGTTGTGGAAGCTGTCGAAGGAAACCCTGGATATTACAACTCGAAGTTCTTTCTCCGACCGCACTATCAACTCGAGGGACTAACTGTCTCTCTACGCTTGGTAAGCAAGCTGCCATCGGCCAAGGGCTAACGCTCGACACCTCTCGCGTCGATGTGACCCGGCAACTCAATCGATCCGCTTTCGTACGAAAGCGGATCTCCTTTAAAGAACTTCTATACAGGGTATATCAATGATTCTATTAAGCTTCAAAACAAAAATCAAAGGTGAGTCGGAGGTTGTCGACCACACGGAGTGGATCAAACTGGACTCGGTTAGCTTCGGGGTCTCTCGACCTATCGATGCTGGTGCTGTTGGTAAAAAACGTGAGACGGGTGCGCCATCGTTCACTAGCATCATGTGCACAAAGCCCGTGGATATTGCTTCCGTAGAGCTATTCATGCAGAGCATCTCCGGTAAAAGCCTTGAAGAGGCCTACATTCACTTTATTCAAACAGGTGGAGATAAGACGGACCAAGTGTTCTTAAAAGTAACCTTGGCAGAGCCAGTGATTGAAAGCTACAACTTTGCTGGCTCAGATCCTTACGCTTCTGAGTCATTTTCGATCAACTTCATCAAGATGAAAATGCAGCATATTCAGTTCGACGGTGATACCAAAACCGAAGGTTCTGAAAAAGGATGGGATGTTACTAAAGGAGAAGCTTGGTAGTAAACCATCTCCAGCCGAGCGACCTCATCTAGTCGTCCACCTCTCACCCCGCCACAACTTAGTCACGCTCCCCTCAAAAAGGCGACCATTTTCGATGGTCGCCTTTTTTCATTTTCCCCAGTTTTTCGAGCCCTAGTGGAGCTCTACTTGCGCAAACTAAACCCGATTTTTCCAGCAAACTCACACTCTCTCCCGGAAATCTTTTGCTCGGAATGAAATAAAATCACGCGGCTGGTGACTTCTCTATAGCAACCGCTTGCAACGCTCAGTTTTCATTCTTCTCCCTGTTTCATCTATGCACCCAGTCACACTCCAGGAGCTATTTGCCGACCTCAGCAATGCCCTGGTGCTGTACGCCCGAGGATGGTGCAAAACCCCCGAGGATGCCGTCCAAGAGGCCTTTATCGATCTAGCCCGTTGTACCCCGGAGCCAACCTCTCCCAAGGCTTGGCTCTACACAACGACACGCAGAAAAGCACAGAACATAGCCCGCGCGGAATTCCGGCATCGAAACCATCTGGAACAGATGATTCAGGAGGGAACCACGGATCGTGCCGGCGAATATTGGTTGGAACCAAACACCAGAAGCGGAATCGCAGCATCAGAGGTGCTCGAAGAGCTTGACTCCCTAAATCCTGACCAACGTGAAATGATCATTGCCAAAGTCTGGGGAGAACTCACCTTCGAAGAACTTGCTGAACTTATGAACTGCTCACCTGCGTCTGCTTACAGGCGTTACGTGGCCGCTCTCACCGAACTCAAGCAGTCGGTGCTTGATTCAAGTACACCGTACAACAACAGAAACACCTAAGGGAAACGACGATGAACAAACCAAATTTTCCGATGGATGACGGTCTAAATCGATTTGAACAGGACCTCAAGTCCCTAACACCAAAACCATACCCTTCGGCGTCGCCAGCCCGAACGATGTTACCGATTCATGACTACGGGGCAACTTCGCTACCTGGTGTTGGTGTAGTTCGAGATCAGCAGCTTCTTAGCTTGAATTCTACGCACCGTAACTGGCTTAAAACGGTGGCTGTATCTTGGGCGACGGGGCTCGCTGCAGGGTTATTGATTTCGGCGTTTTGGACCAAGATGATGAAGGAAGAAACCGCCATCACTGAACCCAGTCTTTTAACCGAAAACAGCTCCGCCGCTGGAGTGATTGAACCAGACACACCATTGAACGTTTCCAAAAACTCAAGCTCAAAAACAACATCTCGCCAACAACCCTTAGCCACACAACCCATAACCGCACAGAGAAGTCCAGGTTTTGTCGGTAATACGCGTCGTACCTCTCTTAACTCCCCCGAACAAGAGATTTTGCACCCGTTCATGACACTCAACAATGTCAATTGGAACGCGGCGATGCTGCCCTCCTCAAAACGATTTGCTGGAGCGCAATCGCGAACTAATCAAACTTCTGAACAAGCGAATGCACCTGACTCGGCTTCAGGGGATTCTCAAAAATCAATTCCTGTTTCAATCCCAAAGACTCAGGGGCAGCGAGAGTTGCTCAAGTCGCTGATGGAATCGGATGATCTGATATCCATTTAAGTGGTTGGAGCATTGTTGACAAAGCACCATCCCAAGCTCGAAGCGTGAGTTTTGAAGTTGAGCTTGATACCCAGCCCTTCAGGCTGGGCTAGGTAAACATAAGGCCTCTGGCCCGAAAAACCAGTTGCTGCGCAACTTCAAAAAGCGTAAGCGAGGGACTAAACGCATGCATGTGAACTAGGGACGATCATCCCTCGCTTACGCTTCGGGTTGTGATTCGAGCGCGCTTCATGACTCGTTTAAATCTACAGTTATTTACTACAACCGGCTAACGCCCATTTCAAAACACCTTTACCATCCTCAACCGGAGATCCTATATGAAAAAGAAATTATTCGCATCAAAACTTTTGAAACGTAGCATCTTGGCTGCGATGCTGATCGCGGCTTGCCCGTGTTTCAGCCACGCCCAAGAGTTGACCGCCCCCTCTGCAACCGCCACTTCTTCCGACGAGGTTGTAACCCGCGAGGGTGCGTGGGAATATAGTCGGGGGGCGATTACGACAGCGCGACGGACTGTTACGCTAGCACCGAAAGCAGAGCATAAGCCGGCCCTTTCCGTTCGATTCATTCCCGATCCCTTCAATGCCAAACCAGGTAATGCCGCGATCTACTATCTCAAGGCAGGTGGGTTCTTCGAACAGCAAGCCGCAATGCAGGCCAAGCGAAAATTCGAAGATGATTCTAGAGCAGCTACAGAAGGTAACGGAGACTACGAACCTTATGTTTGGATGGATACCGAGTTGAAAGATTTGCCTCTTGAGAAGGTTAAAGAGTATCTGGTCTACACGTCGTTCCAGCCTCTTTTTCTCGAAGAAGCGGCCGCGAGATTGTACTGCGATTTTGATCGCCAGATAAGGACCGTTGACAATCCTGTTGGCTACTTGTTGCCAGAGGTTCAGACGATGCGAGAATTAGCTCGTATGCAATCGCTGCGATTCTTAGTAGCAATGGCAGAAAATCGAACTGATGACGCCGTCAAAATTCTAGGGCAAATGATCTCCATGGGGCCGCACTTTTGCCAAGAGCCCTTCCTGGTGTCGAATCTCGTTGGGACCGCGTGTGCAAACATCGGTTTGCAGCAAGCGTACTATCTTTCCGAGCATCCTGATGCACCGAACCTGTATTGGGCAATAGCTCAATTGCCTAATCCACTGATCAATCTTGACCAGTCCCTCGCTTACGAGCGGGAGTTTCTATTCGAGCAGGTGAAAGCGTTACGAGAGGTAGACGATACTCCAAAGCCGGATGGATACTGGAGTGAATTCATCGATCGTTTTGCAGATAGCATCCAGGGGGTTGGGGCACCATTCGACGAACTAAAGACGTTAGGGAAAGCTGGAATAACGATTGCAATTGGATCGAACGTTCTGAAAGCTCGCGAGTATTTGGTTGACATTGAAGGCATGAGCAGCGACAAACTGGATAAACTGCCAAACACGCAAATTTTCTTTCTTGCCATGCGTCGATTTTATGAACGCTATCGCGATGAAGAATTCAAGTACAGCTTTCTACCCGTCCATGCTCGCCAAACGTCGAATGTCACTTCCACTGGAATCGGCAAAATGATTACGAAATACGGGCTGATAACGCTACCCACATCTTTGTTTTTGCCCGCAGTTCAAGCGGCTCAATCGGCGTCGCTAAGAACACAGCAGCAACTCGCACTTTGGCAAACCATCGAGTCGATTCGACACCACTTAGCGACTCATGAAAACAAACTCCCGGCCACACTTAAGGAACTCGAACTGCCTGCACCATACGATCCGCTTACTAACGGTCCGTTTGAATACGTAATGCACGCATCGGGTGCGACATTAAAAGGTGCAGCCAACCCTGGTTTGCAATATCAATTCGAATTACGTACCAAGTCCCCTAATCCGTGATGTATGGGATTTGTCGAAAAACCTATCAACCTTTTTAAGAAGACCAAAAATGAAGAAAGCACTTACTACTATGGATCGAAAAAAATTGTATCTCCGTCATCTTTTCTCAGCCGCCATAACTCTGGGCAGCGCGGCGAGTTGCGTCGGCCAAGAGCGTCCAGGTTTAGCCCAACAGTCTATCAATTCCTCCTCTATGCTTTTGTTAAAAGTTGACTCCAGCCAGTTGGCTATTCCGGAATCGATCAAACAGATAGGCGCTGAGCAAAAAGATAAACCCATCGCGACCTTGGTCGAAATGTCGCAACGCAATGTCACGTCATTTCGCGAGCTAACCAAAGGTCAGACGGTTTTCATGTCGCTCGATATGCCTCATACCAATGCAATTCTCTTCCGTGCCGCTGCTCCTAAAAATGTTCTCTCGGCCGATTTTGAAAAGATCGCAAAATACTTGGCACCTGAGATTGCTGTCGCAGATCGATCCACTTCAGAAGTAACAAAACTAGACATCGGGACCAATCTGGAACTTGAGTCACCAAGCGGTGCGGTTGCGATGTCGGCCGAGCAAGCTGCTAAGTGGCAGGCAGCCTTAGAAGCAACGAAAGAGTTTCCTGTTCAATGTGCCATGCTCCTGCCTGATTATGTGCTTAAAACGTTCGATGAAATCAAACCCGAACTACCCGAAGCACTCGGTGGTGGTTCAGCAGATTGGTTGCTCGACGGGGCTAAATGGATTTCTATAGGAGTGGACACCAAAAAGGCAACGGCTCAAATCGTCATCCAATCCGGTTCCGAGGAAAGCGCTAAAACCTTTACTAAGAATTTGCCCAAGCTCCTAAGATCTATCGTGAGCAAATCGGTTCCAGACAAAGAATCGTCTTTTGCTCTTACGGTGCTCATCGGAATGATCAAACCCGAACGAGCGGGCGATCGAGTTGTGGTATCACTAACCGACGATGAAAACAATCAAACCCTTCTTCAATTTGGAGCCATGGTGGCAAGCTCCATCATGACTCCCATCTCGGCGAGCACAACCTCGAATCGTTTGATGCAATTCGCATTAGGCTTGCACAATTATGAAAGTGCATATGAGATCATTCCTACTTACGCAAATATGGCCAAGACCAAAGCGAAAAGTGGTCTAAGTTGGCGAGTTCATATCCTACCGTTTATCGGATTCACAGAACTTTATCAGGAGTTTAAGCTCGATGAAGCATGGGATAGTCCGCACAACATTAAGCTGCTCCCCAAGATGCCTACGATTTACAGCCCCATTGCTGACATGAACGAAACGGTTGAACTAAAACCGTATCACACGACATACGCCGTGCCAGTTGGTAAGAAAACGGTGTTTGGACAAGAGGAACCGATCCGTCTCCGAAACATCACCGATGGCACTAGCAACACCATTGCATTCGTCGAACTCAAACGAGAGCACGCCGTTCCATGGACCAGCCCCGAAGAGTATCCATTTGACGAATCCAACCCGACCGCCAAGCTTCGCAACTACAACGGCAAGACGGTTATCGCATTGTTCGATGGATTTGTCACCAATGTGAAGCTTGATTTGCCAAAAGAGACTTGGCTTGCTCTTTTCTCACGCAACGGAGGCGAGGTTGTGAATCTAGACTAAGCTTGGGTTCTTTGGTTATTCACCCGGTAGAGATCCGAGATCGATACCGGGTGATTTCTCGCCGCTTGAGTCACGCGTAAATGCAGATCCTGGTTTCACCGGTTCGTTAAAGAAACCGCAATTCTTTAGGTAAAACATCGTTCCAGTCGCGCCACCAGTAAAGTCCAAGCGATGGCCGCCCCCTCCGGTCGCATCCACGGAGAACCTAGCAGACAAGCACTCATGCCATTCACCTTTTGTGTCCTGAACCCAGACGTTGCCATGTTGGCCTCGTCTGGTGATGTGCCCGGTTGACGGATTGAAGTTCTCGAGGAATGAGTGGAAGCCAGTCAAATGAGTGTTGGTCTTAGGGCGACGGAAACTGGCTATGAGTCGCCATTCGTTTCGTTCTTTGTCGCCGAACCACGACGTGTAAATGGTGTTTCCCTTTCCATCTGGAGTGACTCTGGTCAAGAAGCGATAAGTACGGCCTGCCTCCCATGGGTAAACCAAATAGCTTTGACCTCCTGAGCCTTCGTTACCAAACTCACCGGTTCGAACTTCGGGACCTTTCTTGAGCAACTCGATGCGCTGATCTTCGGGAATCGATTTAGGATCATCTGTTTGGAATGGGCTCCAGACCGAGAATAGAACGCGTCGCTCGTCTTCACTGTTGACTTGGATACCAAAGTATCCTTCTCCAAATCCGTTTGCCATAAAGTACGATCCCGTAGGATCATCACCCTTGTCTACTTTGATTTCACTGTAGGCATAATCGATATTTGTATCCTTTGGGACTGAGTAGCGAATATGAACCGAGGGCCCGCGGCGCCCCCAGTAAAACATGTTTCCTTCGTTCGTCGCGACGCTCGTCAGTTTAAGTTCTGGCGTAGAGGATTTGATTTTCAAGCCTTTTATCTCACCAAAGCTCCGGCCTGATTTTTCGATACCTTTTATTTGAACTTGGACGTAGCCAGATTCTTTGACATCGAGCGTTCCGCCTGCCAGTTGCTGAAACTCCTTATTAAAGACATCTAGCTCTTTGGATGTATCCAAGACGTTGATTTGCCATTTCGCCGAGCCATCCGTATTGCGTGCCTCGATTTCGAGTTCTAAATTTGCAGCTCGATCAACATGGAAGTAAAAAGCAAACGTAAAGTCGGGGTTACTCCAGCTCAAGTTACCATTTCGTTGCAGCCCGTCTTGATTAGGCTCAACGGATAGAGCGTACGTGTTGCCTCCCGCAGGCACCATCCATTCTTGCTGAGCCAACAATGGTCCAGTGAACGAGTACGTGAAGCAGAAAAGCAGGAAAGCTCTGAGGTTAAGAGAGACCATTGGGAGAGGCTTACTTGAGTGAGGGGGATTTTAGGGCTATCAAAACTAGTATTCTAATTGGCTTGAGAGATGACGCAACGAGCCTCTCCTGTAGCTGATCTCGCGTATGATGAATTCGAACCTTGAGAGATACAAAGATTGTTGGAAAGTACCTTGAGACTTTGTGTTTCAAATATCTTGAGGCGGAATAAGCCTTTCGAGAGAATACAGAGATTTTTTTGAGTTAGCACATGATTCGATTTAGCTACAGAGTTGCGGTTGTTAAGGCGAAGGCGACGAGTCTTTGACCTATCATCATTAAATCCACTTCACTTTTGAATACGGGATAATTGCATTCCTAATTGAACGTTTATAGAATGCAAGTTACTGGATCGATCCGATGTTGGAGACCGATTTTTTATCGCGAAGATTCCAGATTTTTCAAACAAGCTGAGCTCGAACGGCTTGATCAATAGAGTCCGACTTTCGTAAGGTCAGTATCTCCTCTTTGGTCATTCCTTGAGTTCGATAGAGAGGAATGTCAAATTGGAAAACCCTTATAGCTCTCCCAAAGTATTTGAACGAAGCGCGATGCCTGAGACAGGATTGCGGCATTATGGTGGAATCAGAAGGCTTCCATATTTGGGTATCGCATTTGGATTGGGAATTCTTCAGAACGTGATTATCGAAGTATTCGCCGACGTCGAGTCCATGCAGGCCATGACACTTTTTGTGGCTTTGTTCTTTCTGGCCGTGTCGTTCGTGCCGGTCTATTACCGACTTCAAAATATCGGCATGAATCCGTGGTGGTGCTTTTTGATGTTAGTGCCAATCGCTAATCTTCTGATCGGGATCCGTTGTCTAATTTGCCAGGAGGGATACGCGGATACTAAGAAACTCGATACGGCTGGTAAGATCACAACGTACATCGTGTTGGCAATTTTCCTTCTAGTTCTTGTCTCCGTAGTTCTCTATTTTGCTTTAGGGAGCTAATCAGATCGTTTTATTGGCTAGATGAACGCAATTGATATGGGACGATTCCAAAACAAAGCTTTCCAAACCATGGCTGGAACGATTGACGGTTTTAGGTTCGCTTCAGCAAATGTGACTAACAATACTACAGTCCAATGTCACCAAACTTGGGATGGCTACGGCGCCACTCGGTTACACCTGAATGGTTAAACCTCACACGTTTTGTAGTTCAACTTAATACGACGAACATGTAGAAATTCCGATGAAGAAGAAATTGGATAGCAAAAGAATCCTGATTGCGATCGTTCTCATTTCCATTTCACTAGTTTTTGTAGCGGTACCGTTGGCATTAAGAATGCTTGAGCCTCCCGGTGGGCTGGCTCGCCTCAGGCAGTTGAAAGTTGGTATGCAACGATCGCAGGTCCTAGAAATACTTGGGACACCGAACAAAGAAGATGTACTAACTTGGCTTTATGAGTCGAGAATTGGTTGGACTTGGGTTGGATTCGATACCAATAACGAATTGGTATTTGTGGACGCAGAAGGTGCGATGGGAGGATGGTCCCTGGTGAATGGAAGATAAAAGTCCTTAGAGAACAACAGGAAACTTAATTGGCATCAGACTCGAGTATCACGAAAGCCTTGTTTGCCCTCTTATTAACTCCGGGTCACTCCAAGACAATCGAGCCTAGCTTGAGTTACTCAGGAGTTGAAGGTTGTGTTTCCGTTAGGTTAATGGGACCAAATCGACGTTCGCGATAGAGCTTAAGACCCGCTAAGGCGTGATAGATCCCGCCGCACTCTAGATCGATCTCAATCGTCGAATCCAGCATGGCGCATAGTCGCATGACGGCTCGTTCCATCCACCTCTCTTCCAAACGTTCCTTAGGAAGTGCATAAGCGAGAAACTCGAGCGTGTGTCCTGTCGCACCAATACACAAATTCAAATCGGCACTGTTACCTGGACGTTCGGAATACCTCGTCGAAAAAGAGCCGTCCGAATTCTGAAAGGCTCTAGCCTTTTGTATCGCATCATCAACAACTAGCTTGGCTTCTTCATAACCACCTGTGATAGGCTCCCCTAACTTCTGGCGGTAGCTAACTGCATGTGCTAGCCCCATTAGTCGGTGCATCCCACCACATGCGCTCTCTGAAAGCTTTTGTTTGGCTTCAAATGATACAAATGGCTCCAAGGTCCATGTGCGACCATCTGTTGCAACCCATTTCTCATCCGTCGGAAGGTAATTTGCCAACGCGATCAAAGTCCAAGAGTATTCTCTGTAAGGATTGTTGGACACATCTCTCTGTGCCTGCCGTACCCAATCTTCGACGGTATGTTCGTTTCCGCCAACGACAAGCTTCGTGTCCATCGGCACTTTGGCCTGGGAGATGTACCCCAGGAACTGATCGACGTGTCCTTGTCCGGTGAAACTGCCTTCTTCAACGGTTAAGCGAAGGCCTCGTCTCCCTGTTGATTCGATTACATCCCCCTCGTAAGGTACCCAGCCTGGCAATTGCCCACCTTGGAAAAGATAGTCGAGAGCGAATACAACATCCCCATTTACGTCCATGGGCAAATCGAGGCCAAATGCGACAGCTCCGTGAAAAACCTGCCAAGCTGCATTGCGATTGGCCGATAGCAGACGACCCTCCAGGTTTCGACTCAGAGTGGTGTCTATCGTGGACTGAACTAAATTCTTTGCGACAGGAACTTTTTCCAGATCAGTGCGTTCCTGGACGCTATCCTTAAACGAAGGCAGACAACCAAGAAGTGGTATGGTAAGAAATACTAGGAAAATTGCAGGTCGCGGTGGAATAGACATCCGAAATAGTTCAGCACGCGTATAGTTAATCTCTAATTCGCGATTCTAATTCCCTGGCAGGATTTCCCAATACGCGGATTTCGGATTTCTGGGAAAAACAACCGCGTTGGCAAATTATCGCTAAGATTTGGTCGATAGATCTCGGGGTTTCAGAATGAACGAATTCTGGTTGATCCGACGATCGCTCGAAAACACTCTCGTACTCGAAAGGTAATTAAAGATGGCACAAGAGAACTTTACTCGTTATCAGCAAAACGTCATCAAAAATTACTACCAGAACCGGGAAAACGTCTCGTTCCAACGGGTTCAAGAGCTTCTTACAGATCTTTATCTTTCTGAAGGAAAGAAAAAGGAGAAAGTGTGGGAAAGCATCATTAGCCATTTGGAGAAAATGGGGGTCCCTCCCGATCAACTTGAACACATAAAGACCCAGAAGAAGCCAGAGCTCATTGCTCAATTGATCCAGAAGAAGGTCTGAGAAGGTTCAGAAGAAAGTCTAAAGACTCTTGCTCAATAGCACACGCCGAGCTTCCAAAAAATAATCCAAGAAATCACTCCTTTGGTAGTCCGGATAAGTCCATGGCATCGGCTGCCATCTTTGGTCCCGAAATCCGAGCGTTACCTCGGCATAAACACTGTCTCTCAGGTAAACACGGTGCTCACGATTTTTCGTGGATGCCAAAACCAGCTTTGTCAGTGTCATATACCCCGGATCGATGTTTAGAGGGCGAGGTTCATTCGCAGGCAAAGCCAATTTCACCTCCTCCTCCCAAAGGTTTGTCAAAATCTTATCCGAGGCTAACATCGCAGGATCGTATCGCCGGTCGAGTACTGCAAACTGTTTGAGGATTTGGTCTCCCATTGTTGGTCTGTAGTACTCTGACTCCGCAAATGCGAACGGAGGACTTAGACTAAGAAGTTCGCCCCAAACCTGATTGACACGCGCCCAGAACCAATCCAAGTGGGATTGATATCGACTAAACACGGCAATGAACCGAACCGATTTGTGGTAGGGCTTTAGTTCTCCCAAGCAGATGCTCCTTTAGCCCAGCAGATCGTATCGGTAATGAATCTCATCGATGCCATCCTCATAGTAGTCCATCAATCGTCCGGCTATTCGGAATTTTGAAGTTGGCAGTAACTCAGAGGCCTTTACCACTTCCGATGGAAAGGCCATGAAAATCGATCGGCCTCCCCAAGACTTGACTTCGCGAAACACTCGGTCAAAGTCGGCAGTGGTTGACCCCTCACCATTTGGGACCAATTCCCAGGCGATCCAGAATGCGTTATTGGTTTCGGGGATCTCATCGACATCGGTGATTTTGATATCGTCTAGGATTCGATTTGAGTTCAATTCACCTCTGGGTTGAAGCCTCATGCCGTAGACGAGCATGGATTCGCCTGGTGCATAGTAATCATGATGTTTTAACTCTTGAACGAAACCCATTCGCATATAGGCTTCTCTCGCATCAAAATAGACATCGCCCTCTTCTGGGTCGAGATAATCACTGGCATGAACAAATGCTTTGCGCCCGCCTCGCTCACGCATGATATCGATGATCCAGTTGAGCATTTGCGCCCCTTTTCCGGACCGGCGATCAGCTCTTTGTAGATAGGTCCATGACAATCCATAAGCGTCCAGGGTATTGCCGATCGGTTTCGCGCCGATCACACCAATCAACTGGTTTCTGTCGAACAAGCAAAACTGGTCATCAATCGACTCTTCATAGGTTTCTTGTGCGTCATAAGCATCGTCTTCGTCGTATTCTGAAATGATCGACAAGACGCGTGGAATGTCGCCTTCACTCATTGGCCTAAGTTCTAACGCCCCATTTGATTTGATTGGCATAGTCATCGTTCTACTCCGTTTGAGAACCCAGCGAGTCCATAAATCTTCGGTATGCAATTCGTGCTTCGTTATTCCAAATCAACGATTCTTCGACTTCTTTTTCTTCGCACTCGTGCATCAACATCTCTAGTTTCGACAAAAACACCTTTTTGCGCATTGCTTGGAATCGGTTCCACTGTTCACCCCTAATGTATCGTCCTACCACTAGTTTGTGTGCCCAGTCTTTCTGCTGAGGTATCAGAAAGGAGGCGTTATCCCATTCTTTGCCGGCGACCGCGCTATTCAAGTCTGCTTGTAGCGCCGCGAGCTCACGTCTGACCTCTTTGGTCTCGGGATAATACACATAGCAACCGACGATACTTAGAATAACTAACCCAATCAAGCTGACCGAGGCAACGACCGAATTCGGTAGAACGATATCCTTGGAGGTTTCCTTAGCCTCTTTCATGGTTGTCAGATATCGCATCGTTCGGCCGTGTGAATCGAACTTAGCAAATCCAACTCCAACCAGCATCATGACACCCCCACATAGGCCAGCAAATAGCACGTCAACACTTAAGGCTTCACGGACTAACCGGATGCCGGCAGTAAACGAGTTGTCTAGTCCCCACGCGAACGGATTGCAGTAGCCATCAAATGCATGCGTATGGTCTGCGGCCTGAACTCCTTTGGGATGCAAAGGGCCGTTGATTCCGTAGGAGATGCACAATACGACCAAGGTCAACAACGCTACCCAGGCCCATGTCTTGCGTCCGCCAAATTCCCGAAGACTCCAGAGCACTAAACCTAGATTTACACCCGTCCCCATAACAAGCAACGTAAACGATGCGCCGATCGAGTTGCCATGCTGAAACATCGATGCGACTTGGACAATCGCAGTCATAGGAGTGATATAGGCCAACGAAGCCACAGCGGTCATGGTTAATGGCGCCAACAGATCTTTATCACCCGCTGAGTGTTGTAACACGCCAGCCGGCAAAACCAGTGATAGTATCCCCACTCCGACCAATGCCCAAATCATGTATCTTGTCGAGGGACCAACTGCTTGTTGGCACATGGATAATGCTACGGCACCAATTCGTTGTAAGCCGTAAGGAGTAGGAGGCAGTTCTTCGGGGACGCTAATGCTGTTTGGGAACAATCTATCCCATGCTACGCCAATCACCGTTACGATACTGAGCGAACCTAAGCAGAATATGAATAGCGTAAAGGGGTCGGATAAGGTCAATCCGTAGAGTACCGAAATCGGATTAAACAATGGTGCTGTCAAACCAAACGCGAGTATCGTTCCCCCCGAGATGCCACTCTTTCGCATCTGATGCATAATTGGAATGACGCCGAGCGAACACACTGGCAGAAGCATGCCTAAAAGCCACGCATATGGGATCTGTTTCCAAGTATGCCCGCCAAAAAGTTTCAGCGTATTGGAACGCCCTAAAATGCGTTCGAATATCGCCGCCACTAGCCAGCCAACAACTACAGTTGGAGCAGCGGCAAACAAAGCTTGAATGATTCGGACGAGAGGCCCCCAAAGAAATATATCCATGTTTAGTTGCTTCCTGGGTTAGGAATGGTTGCCTGTGCATCTTGTTCCGCTAGCGGCTTGGCTTCGGCCGTTTCCTGTTCCTCGCGTGCTTTGTCTTCTTCATCCCGTTTTCTTGTTTGCCTCGCTAACTCAGCAAGACTGGACAAGCCGTTCCGCAATTTCTCGTTCTTCAAGAGTTCGTCTATTTTTTTTCCGGCCTGTACTGACTTTTTAAACTCGATCGATAGTGGAAACGCCCACTCGTCGATCTTGTCAAAGTCTTCCTTACTGATATCGCTATCTGCGAGTAGTTCTGGGAGCCAATCGATCAAATCGACCAATTCTTGTTCGATGTTTTCAGCTAGAGAAGGTGTGCCAGTGGGATTCGTCGTAATCAGCTCTAATCGATCTGCCGCAACGAGAAAAGATTTGGGCCAATGCGGCGGAAAGTGCGACTCTTCCTCGTGGTCATCATGCTCAGTGCGGCAACCAGCCATTTGTATCAACAATGCAACAATCGCAACAAATCCCATACGTTGCGCGACCCGCATCCTAAGGCCGAACCTGTCTTTTGTACCGATCTTAAACACTCGGCCTTCTCCTTAAGTTAAAGCTAAAGATAATGATCTTTACAAATGCGGCACGGATACGGAGTTGATAACGGAATCAATAGCGGTATCGACAGTTCCTCCGAGCCCGGATAGTCGGACTGATAGAACGGGATAAGCGACTCGCTGGACGTCTTCTGGTACCGTAAATTCTCGTCCGTTTAACATCGCCATGGCTTGAGCAACTCTCTGCCATTGCAGCAAACCACGAGGGCTGAGCCCCAACGTAAACGCATGATTCTTGCGCGTGGCTTCCGCTAAATTCACTAAGTACTCTCGGACTGGCTTTTCAACTGCGATTCGTGCGACACTCTCTTGAAGGCCTTGAAGCTCTCCAGGTTCTAAAACTCGTTTGGCTTCTTGCTCTACCAAACTACTACTGCTTCTCTCGAGTAACTGTAGCTCACTGTCTCGATCGGGATAGCCAATTCTTAGTTTCATGGCGAAACGATCGAGCTGTGCCTCAGGCAGCGGATAAGCGCCTACACTTTCTACTGGATTTTGAGTGGCTAGAACTAAGAAGGTCGAGCTGAGCATTCTCGCTTCACCATCAATGGTAACTTGTCGCTCCGCCATTGCTTCGAACAGCGCGCTTTGAGTGCGAGGAGTTGCTCGATTGATTTCATCGGCCAGGAGTACATCGCCGAAAACAGGTCCGGGGCGAAACTCAAATTCTCTTGACTTTTGATTGAGAATGTTAAAACCGGTCACGTCACTCGGGAGTAAGTCCGGTGTGCATTGGACTCGTGTATATCGACCTCCTATCGCATAGGCTAAGGCTTTGGCCAAAGTGGTTTTTCCCAAGCCGGGCAAATCATCAAAAAGAACGTGACCACGGGCTAAGACACATGCGAGCAAATTCTCGACAACATCCGCTTTTCCCAAGAGTACCCTATTAAGCTGGCCACGAAGGCCTGAAAGCATACGCTGTATGTCAGACAAGGATAAATGGCTTGATGTGTTTGCAGTAGATGACATTAACTTTGACTCAGCGTCACTTTTGTGGAAAGAGGAGACTTCTTGCGTTTTCTAAAAACGGATTCTACACGGAAAAGATCCGTTATTCCTTGGGTAACGATCGACCAAAACAATCGCCTTAGAAGTGGATCGTGCATGGCTTGGGGATTCAATCTTTTTGTTGGTGCGTAAGCCATTTTCTGAACCGTTGCAATAAACCCAGACTCTTCCTCCTTAGCCAGCTTGGGAAGATACCTAAATTGTTCTTCTAACCAACCGCTAACCGTCGTCCCCTTAGGAAATCGGACTCCACTCAGCCAATCGCGAAATCTTAATAGATGAAGCATAACTCGAATCTTAGTCTCCGCGGGCAATAACGCAGCGGATGCAGCTATTGCCGACACAATTGCATTCGCAAATCTCCGGCGCATCATGACCATTGTCATTAGAATTAACAATCCGCTTGCGTACCGAACGGGATGGGACAGTATAGAGTCTCTCGATGCCCACACTGCCTCTACGCACCACTGATACCACGAACGATGCTCTCTGGGCTGTTGGTATGTCCCACATGGTTCAACGGGAATCCAGGCACCATGAACATAGACTTCTACCCATGTGTGAAGATCCTCAGATAGGACTTCCGCCATGCCTGCGACACGATCCCATCTGCTGGTATCGCAATAAAAACCAGTTGCGATCCGACTGGGGATTTGCCAATCACGCAAGAGGATCACAGCCGCTGACGCGATATGATAATCGGTTCCGCGTTGATTGGTCAGCACGTGCGTTACAGTCTCGGACACATTATCCGATAGCTCCAGTTTAGGATCTACAGTGCACTTTTCTCTGAGTGCTCCAATAACTGCTTCGACTCGCTGCCAATCTGTCATGTTTTGTTGAATCGAATCGGGGATGTCGTTTAGCAATGACCTCCTCATGTTCGCAATTGATCCAAGCGAGTCTGGCACCTGGAGATAGTTGGCGAGGAAAGCCAAATGTCCACTTCCTTCGTATTGCAATCTGTTCTTGTCAAACGCCAAACGACTCAATGCCTCGTTTCCATCTCTCAGTACATGCAACGATGGAGTGTGGTAAAGCAGGTGTATAACTGTCAGTTGAGGTATATAGGGCCGGCTAGGCATGCAAAGCTGGCCATCGGGAGTCAATGAATAAAAGTCGGCTTGGTCGATCTTGTCGACGTGAACATGGGTTGTAAGTGCAGGAGAAGGAATGCGAATGGACTTGTACTGAATAATCTTGACCGTGGCACGCTCTCGAACAGGCCACACTATGTCGGGGACGTAATTTGCTGTTAATGCCCAGGGTTTCCCTGCGAGGTTAGCCATCTGAAACGCAGACGCTTGCTTTTTCAAATCAACTTCCGTCTGCGACCACTCCAAACCATCAAAAGAATCATAGGTTTCTAGTCTGAGATGAAGCGGGAGTGTTCCAATCACATGGAGAATCGCGTTGGATTTCTTGTCGCCAGGCCTCGCCACGTTGGACTGTTGGTTTGGTGTCCTCAACGTACTAAATTCCCGACTCTTTTGTTTGGATTCTGTGATCTTCTCATGTGTGTGTTGCGCTTGTTGTTCGAGCGATACAGCTCTCGAAACTTCCTTGTTAGGCTTTTTCGCTTCTCCGTACTTCTCGGTAGCCAGATCGTAAAGCGACGGGAGCTGAGACTCCAAAAAAACCTCGCTCTCGATAGGGCCGAATGTGAAAGCCTGATCCTTTGCTGCAACCATCATATCCCCGTCGCCGACCCCTTGGCGAGCTGCTTGATCATTGCCTCCCTTTCCGCCTGACGTCGGCATGAATCCATCTAGCGATACGATCCCACTGCCAGTATTAATTGCGATCAAACCTACGATAGCTGTTAAACCGACAAGTGCGCCGATGATTCCTAGGCGAATCCTGACTAGCGGTACGCTTTTGTGCGCAACGAATCCTTTCGCAACAGATTTCCAATACTGAGAAAGTAACCACCAAGAGGCTAACAATCCGAAGGGGATCACGACAAAAACCATTCCGTTCCGATCGGAAGTTGCAACGCCAAAAAGCATCATGAAGCAACTAAGCAAGAACGATGTCCATTCATGTCTTGCCGTTATAGCTACAGCCGCTTGCCACACGGCAGCATGTTGCAACATACCGAGCCAAACCAGTTCTGTTGCTTCTCCTCTTCCGCCGAACATGCTCCTAGTTACAAAGTTCCGTATCCACGGCGTAAGAATAACGAATATACCAGCAACAAAAAGTAATTTTCGTCTCGTAGTCGAACTACGACTTTCCAATCCTGCAGTTGAGATATGTCGTCCCATTTCAAGGTGCACGCAGAACGTGCCCACAATGAGAATGGCATACTCTGCAATAGATGCTGCTGGGATTGTTTCGGCTTGGAATCGAAGTAAGAAGATTGCAAAAGAACCGAGGCAAGCCAGTAACCATGTTCCCCATGCTTTTTGGAAAAGCGGTCTTCCACTTTGGTTCCCTTGCGAAGAACTGCCTTTGGGGAAGGGGCTTGTGCGAACAAGCTTATCCGCTTTTCTCTTAGACATTGTTTTCTCAGCCATGATTAGTTTGTTCTGCTCATGATTTGAGATGTAACGCCCATCTGTTGGCTATATCGCTTCCACTGAGACGAGAGCTCGTCTGAAAGCATGCTTCCGCCCGGAATGCGGATCATGGATTTGTCGAAGAGGGTAGGCTCCGTTTTTTCGAGAACTGTGTTGCTTGTTAAAATGATCCAAGAAATCGAATCGGTTGGGTTGGTTATTAGTCTTTTGGTTTCTGATCTTTCCTCGGTTGTGACACCGATGGTTAGGCCACCTTTTTGAGCTGTTGGAAAAAAGGTCTCATCATTGGTTGACTCGGGAGTCCAGCTTGCAAGCTGATCCATCCATTTCTGTTTGCCCTGTTTTCCAGGTTGCAGGACTTGCCAGCTTCCCTTAATGTTGACTCGGACTGTCCAAGAGTGATTAACAAAGTGGTTGCTGATCGATGCTAATATGCGGATCAAATCATCGGCAACGTGACTCGAGGCAAGTGCCGCGCCGGAGTCAAGCCAAATAGATACCTGTTGCCTGGCTTTGGATTGCCTTTCGAAAACCACGAGCTGATCGCGTCTGGCAGTTTGAGCCCAATGGACCTGTCTGAGCGAGTCTCCTGGTCGATAAGGACGAACTCCCATCCAATCCCCTTCGTCTCCGATTTGATTGCTTGTCGAGCCAATTCCGCTATTGGGCGTTCCCTGGCTCTCCGGGACATCGACAAGTCTTGTTGTGTGAGGCCAGACTATTAATGGCGTTTCGACGACCAAATCTCGGTAGCAAGTCCACACACCAAAAGGAAATGCTGTCGCCAGCTTCACAGTTCTAGTCGGATAAATGCCTCTCGTTCCAGGAATGCACTCCCATTCAAACTGACTGCGAGCCAATCCAGGTACCATGCTCAAACTGATTGGCTGGTCAGGATCTGAGGGTAAGGATGCAATCTGATGGTCTGCTTCGACGTACAGTCCAAAAGCTGGCCATGGCCAGCGATTTTCTAACGTGAGCGTCGTTTTGACCGCCTCCAGTTCCTCACAGCGGCCTTGAACCCAACTTAGTGAGCCGCGAATGCCCTTCATGGCAATCCAGGGCCAAACGCTACCGATGATACCGACTGCTAGGATTGCTGCGGTTCCTAGAAATGCCTGGGAAGAAACATAGATCCCCAGCAGCAAGGAAGCCAGCAGTGCAAGCACGACCCAGCCGATGGGCTTCTTGAGCCAATAAACGTACTTATTCGCCCACGGGCAGAAGTCAAAGTTCATTGCTCCGTGGATATCTTTGACTGCTTTTCGCACGCTAAACCCGGATTAATCCTCACATAGGGAACTGTTGCATAAGTGGAGCCTCTTTGCAGGAGAATCGCAGTATGGTGAATCTACGCCAAACTAGCCACCTCCCATCGACGGAGAATTGTGCCAATCGGCTCCGCTCTAGCCCGAATTTTACGCAAATGTGATTTGTAACGTTCACTGATTTGCCTAGAAGATTGCAAGGACTTATACTATTCGTTCACTGCCAATGTGTTCGCTTGTCAGTTTTCCTGGAGGTACACCGTGCAAAACGTCCAAAAAGAGCAAAACGTCCAAAAAGAGGGTCTTGAAATCGGAAAGAAAAGGGGGAACTCGTCCCACCGTCCCGATGCTGGGCTCAAGTACGGGTTTACGCTGGTTGAGTTGCTGGTTGTTATCTCGATCATCGGTCTCCTGGTTAGTCTGCTTTTGCCAGCAGTCCAAGCTGCACGCGAAGCGGCCAGGATGACACAGTGCAAAAACAACTTGAAACAAATCTCTCTCGCAACCGATCTGTTCCATAGTGCTCAAAACTTTTACCCACCAGCCAGATACCAGCCTCGCCCGGGTGATGATGCAGCTTATGCGTGCGGTGGAGAAGAGACAACATGGTTGGTTCGTATCATGCCATATCTAGAGGCGACCAATCTCGAGCAGCGATGGGACTACTCCGTTGCCTACTCGGATCATGATGACTTTACTCGCGCCACGACGCTTCCTGTATATTGCTGCCCCGCGCGAAGAACTGCCGGTGACGCGGTAGGTGTTGGCACCATTGTCAGTGGAGCCACAATTTGGATTACGTTGCCATGTGGATGCAGAGTACCATTGGTTGGCGGTGGTGATTTGAGTCTTTCAGGAGCAGTCGGAGATTATGGTGGGAATCATGGTGATATCTCCCCAGGAAGTTCAGGCCTGCCAACTGACTTTAACTATGGTGGGAATGGTACGGGGATCATTATCTCCGTTCGCGCTAAGTGTCGAGATGGCGTTCCTCGATCACCTCAAGATCGGATTCGAATGGCGAGCGTAACCGACGGTCTAAGCAATACAATTCTTTCGGGTGAGATGCATGTACCTATTGGCCGGCTTGGGACTTCTCCATTCGACGCCTTTATCTTCAATGGAGATCACGTTTTCAACACGGGGCGACTCGGTGGACCGACTATGCCGATCTGCAAAAATCTTAAAGGTGATGGGGACGACTTGGTCCGCTGGGGAAGCTGGCACCATGGTCGCTGCAACTTTTCATTCGCCGACGGTAGCGTTCGAACTCTAAGCATCCACATCGATACAGAAACGCTTGGTCATATGTCTCACCGTGCCGACGGTAATACCGTTCAAGAGTCTGAATGAGTTCAGTTGAGTTCAAGAAGCCGATGCGTTTCTCAACTTATTACAAATATGTTCCTTCTCTTTCTAACTTCATTCAAACGATATGAAACAACTCGCCCAAGAACGGCATGCACAAACAAATACTGCGGTTTGCATGTTGCTGCTGATTGGGATTTTCTTAATTCCTAACCTCGGTTGCAATCGCGGCCCTAAAATCGTGGTCGCCGAGGGAGTTGTTCAGTTTGAAGATGGATCACCTGTTGTAGTGGGGACAGTCGAAACGAAATCGCTGGCCTACGAAGGTGTTCAAGCGACAGGCAAGATCCAGAGAGATGGCTCCTTTAAGTTAACGACTTTTGTTGACGGAGACGGTGCGGCTGTTGGTGAACATCAATGCGTCATCGTACAGTTTGTTATGACCGAAGGATTGACAGGCCACCAACCGAGCACGCAAGGCGTTGTAAACCCAAAACATCGCAACTATTCAACATCAGGCTTGCGGTTTACGGTCCCTGATGAAGGCACAAAGTCCATCAAGCTTGTGGTTGCTGGAGTTCCTAAGCTTCCAAGTGAGCGACGCCATACAGATCATAAAGACGGGGAAGGTGATGTTGAAGCAGAGAAGAAACAATAAGCTCTTCCTGCCGTCAAAGCTTTGAGATTTCTTTAGTGTTGTGCCTGTTGCTAAAACCCTCATCAAATTCAGCTAGTTGAACGATATATCTTCGTTAATTGAATTTGGCATCTTTGATCACCCCTGATGACATGACTGCACGAAAACGCAGGCTAGCTTACTGAGTTCGAGAAGCTTTTTTTGCTTTGAGTAAGACGCTAGGTATCCAAGACAACCACTTCGGTGCCTTCTCATGCAATAAAGAAAGAACGAAGCATTTGATGAGACGAATTGGAAAACGTTTGAGCATCCATGCAAATGCCATAGCGTCCTTCCAGCCACCTGCCGTGGCCTTATCCCACAGTAGCTCGCCTAGTTCTTCGTTGCGGTGTTCCAGTTGAAAGTGTTTGTAAGGACGAAGTTTCGCGGAGGAAACACCGCCCCTCTCGAATTTGCAGAGTAGCTCGGTCGCGTACCGGGTGCTGGTGACTCCTCGATATCGCGCCCAACTAAACTCGCTTCCAGGCATTTCGTATATTACGACCGAAGGCTCTCCTAAGATTGTAACTCGGCAAGCTTGGCAGGCCTCCGCGATAACGAATCCGCTCGGGTATGTGGTTTTCAGAGACGAAAAAGGAGTTTCACTAGAAGCATTCGGAAAAACCTGCATCCAGCTTGAGCGTTTAAGAACCACAGAATAGGAAGCGGTAAGGTCGGCGGGCGGGCCTTCGAAAGCCTCACTTAGGCTAACCAGCGAACGTATTGTCTTTGATCGAAGCAACTTATCGCACTTTACCGACACTCCACCGATAGCATCGTCCGCTTTTGGTCTCAAGGCACGTGGCAAGTACCCGACATTCAATGCGATCATATCCGGTCTCGGCTCAGACTGGAGCTCGGTCAGTATTCTCTTAACGGCACCAGTCGTCAAAACATCGTCATCGCCGATCAGAAAAACAAATTCCCCTGACGCGAGTTCGGAAGCCGTTTTCGTGATGTTGCCGATGATTCCAATATTGGATTCGTTGCGGAATGTCTTTATACAACTGAATCGCGATTTGTACTTTTCTAGAACTAGCGTCGTATGGTCAGTTGAGGCGTTGTCCGAGACGACGCATTCAACTTGAGTGGCTTCCTCTTCAACTTGCGGCAAAACGGATGCTAGACAGAGATCGAGAAGATCGGCGCGACAATAAGTAGGGATACCTATCGTCAACAAATACTTAGAGGTTGGATTCGCCTGTTCGTTCATCAACGTTTTGTTGTGTGGAATATGTTCTGGTTCGATAAACCATTAGCCTCCTATCCAAAAACGATCTCCCAAGTACACTGAAGTAGCGAGATCTGGAGTCGTTATCGGAAGAATGTAGTACCGAAGCAAATTGACCGATGGTTCGAGTATTTTATGGAATGAATGTCTGTTATGGGGCTTCCACGAGCTGCGATTCACTTATTGATTCAGGAGGCCGCTCGCACTCAATGGCACGGGCGTATTGGAACATTGGGACGTCAACACGTCTACGCGACCTATAAAGAGGTTCGATCTTTAGCAAAAAAAACACCGAGATCGTTCCTAGACATCGACCCACAACTGCACCGAGAGCCCGAGTTGAGGAAAGCCGGGTTTTTGTCCGATGATTCTCTCTATGAATTCCTGGGATTTGAGCAGTCCGTTCGAATAGATCGATCTGACTATGAAGGTGCAGAGGAAGCTCTTGATTTAAACTCAGCAGAAACCCCGAATCACCTCAAAAACTCGTTCGATTTGGTCCTCGATAGCGGTACGATCGAGCATGTATTCGAAATTGGTCGAGCCATCCAGCACTGTTTACAGATGGCGAAAATTGGGGGCCGAGTCATCCACTTGACCCCTACATCTAACGCGGTCAATCATGGGTTCTTCAGCGTTTCTCCAGCTTTGTTCGCCGACTTTTACCGAGCCAACGGTTGTGAGATCGAGAAGCTATGGCTATGTCGCATGAAGGGAGATTTTGTGCGAGGATCATGGGACGTCTACGATTGCCTAAGCTCCAATAGAAACTGGTTACCACTAGGACGACTAGACGGAGCGATTTGGTTGACTTATGCCGTAGTAAAAAAGGTTGCCACAATCGAGCGTCAGACACCACAACAGTCGTTTTACGTTGACACTTGGCAATCCAGTTCTAACGGAATCGATGAGAAAGAGAGAGAATCTCGCCAGTTTAATGAGTCGAATCAATTCGGGAAAGCGGAGAGGTTGTTAGAGGCGACCAAGAATTGGAGGACGATCCACTGGATCGCCAATCATGTTATTTCGACTTGGCGAAATTGGATTAATGCCACGCGAGAAAAACGCGAGGGAAAAGTACCATATCATTACGTCGGTAGATTTTAGATCTTAAGGCTATCGTAACCCAGCCTTCACTTGTTAATCGAATGCCGCTTTGAAGTGAGAAAAGGTCGATTAGCTCGATAGAGGAGGCTTGCCTAGCAAACCGCGAATATAGTTCGGAAACTGGGTCATCTCAGTTGGAGGATCAGGTCCAATGACGAGGGGGCCTCTTTCCGGAGATGTTGGTACTCCGTGGCTACCCTTTACAAGATTGGCATCGAGAGGGATTACATCCATTTTGTATCTAAATCCGAGCTTCTTCTGAATTAGTCTTCCGATGGCTCTCATTTTTGATGTCATGAACAACTCCACCGGATCGTAACCAGGTTTGCGATGGATATCCACTGTTCTAGCAAAATCCGGTGCATTCCGATCGTCGTCCCAATAGTAGTAACAGAACCACGAATCCGGTTTTGCCAAAGCGATAAGATCACCAGAGCGACGATGCGCTAGACCGATGTCTTCCGGCGCAACTACCTGGTCGATTCCCTCTATCGATTCCAGCAGATTTCGCACTCGGGGCATGTTTTCTTTAGCGCGAACATAAACATGGGCAACTTGGTGGTCAGCGACCGCAAATGCATGAGAGTCACCAGGCATTAACATTTCACCGAACGGACCGACTCGAACATCGAGCAAACCGGCATCTCTCAAAATTCTGTTTACATAGATGGGTCGACTCACTGGCACCAAACCATATTCCGATACGACGATCGGTATGGCACCCACCTCGCCGCAGGCATCGATAATTCTCTTGACGCACTGATCGACTTCGACCACTCGTTTGGGGTCGGGAGTTGTAAATCGCTGGTAGTCGTAGTCGAGATGAGGTAAATAAACCAGTGTTAGGGGAGGTTTGTTCTGCTGCACAACCATCGAAGCCGCTTTTGAAATCCATTCACTGCAGGGCAACCCTGCGTTGGGCCCCCAAAAAGTGAAGAACGGAAAAGGCCCAAGCGCGTTTGTTAAATTGCAATCGGTTTTATCGATGATATCGAAGACTTTCGAACCATCGCAACCGTAGTGAGGTTTGGGGGTTGCACTCCAGCGAACGCCAGAATGCTGGTTGAACCACCAAAAGAGTTTTGCGGTTTCGATGCCGTCATAAAGCAACTCTTGGCAATCGATCAAGTTTCTCGATTGCTGCCAAAACCGAATTTCGGAGGTCTCTTTAAAATACCAACCGTTCGCAACAATCCCGTGCGAACACGGCAGTTTCCCCGTGAGTAGGGTTGCTTGAGAGGTGCACGTGACAGCAGGAACCGGAGGCGACCAGGGGACAGCTTTTCCCAGGGTCGCAATGTTCGGTGCATATTTTAAAAGCTCAGGAGTTAACCCGACTACGTTTACTACGCAGACTGACTTCATTCAGCCGAATTCGCCTCGGTGCTAGATGCAAGCTTCTTCTGGACTGGTTTTGGTGTGTCATCTGAGTAGTAATCTCGCCCGACCATCGTACCGCCATAATAGCCACCGTACTGATATGTGGCACCATAACCATATCCGCCATATCCCGATTTGCCATACCCCTTACCGCCGTAAGGGCTATTGTATGCGTCATAACGGTATCCACCGTAGCCGTATCCATTCGCACCTACACCCACTCCATTGACCACAACGCCGATCATGTTTGCATTCATCGCATGCAGCATTTGAGCTGCTCGAATAGCGATTGGCTTCAAGTTTCGTCGAAGACGAACGGTGAGAATTACTCCATCGGCGATAGGAGCGACAGTCGCAGGATCGCTGACCACCAATACGGGTGGCGTGTCCAAAATTACGTAGTCGTACATAGAACGCAATTCAGCGACTATCGACTGGAATCTTTCGCTCGAGAGTAATTCTGCAGGATTACCTGGCCTACGACCGCAACAAAGAATAGATAGATTCTCAATGCTAGAGTCTTGGATCGCTTCTGCAAGCGCTGACTTTTCATTGATTACTTGGACCAATCCAACATCCGATCCCACACCGAAGATCTTGGAAACCCGTGGTCGCCTAAAGTCGCAGTCAACCAAACAGACTTTGCGTCCTGACTGAGCGATCGAAACAGCAAGATTGGACGCGATGGTTGATTTTCCATCCCCAGGAATGGGGCTGGTGACCTGAATAACCTTCAAGTTCCCTTGTTGGTTATTAAAGAACAATGCAGTACGAATACCTCGAAACGCTTCGCTTACTGCAGACTTAGATTTATGCACTGTGACGACAGAGCTGTCGATTTTAGCATCGACGCGTTTGCTATTTGAAAGACTTACTAAAGGCAGGTGTCCAACGATTGGCATTCCAAGATCGCTCGCGATTTCATCGGGACCACGATAGGATCGGTCTGCAAGCTCGAGCAAGTAAGCGAGACCGCAAAAAGCTGCAAAGCCTAGGAACCCACCAATACCTAAGTAGCGAATAAGCTGTGGGCCGATAAAAGCCCCCAGAGAAGATTGTTCAAGCACCCTAATGGTTTTTTGGTTGTAATCCGTAGCCGCCATCAGTTTGTTTACGGCCGCACTTATCTCTTCGCTAGTTTTTCCAAGTGCTTCAAGGCTTGCTTGACTAGCTAAAAAGCTTGCAATAGCTCGCGAATTTTCTTGGACACGAGGGCGTACGACTTCAATTTCTTCTGAGTATTTTAACTTTTCTCGATTTAAGCGTGCCAACTCTTCATTTAGAGCAATAACGCTCGTCTTGAGTTGCATTTCAACGGTGGGTAAAGCATCGGTCGATTGCTCTCCCATCATTTTATTGAAGCTCTCTTCGAGCGTGATCAGATCTGTCTTTCGCGTCTCGAGTTCTTCTTCCAATAGCTTGAGACGTTGCCTGATATTCTTGACTGTAGGATGCTCTTCTCCCAAGTTCTCCATCTCGAGCTTTAATTGACGTCTAACAGGTGCCACTTCGGTGTTCTCGAACATAAGAACGGCGCTTCTCGATAACCGAAGTTCTTCGAATCCGAGCTTTGAATTGGCAGATTCAGCTAATCGATCTATTGTCTCTGTAGAACTAGAGGCAATCAGCCTCAGAATCGATTCCACTGGTCGTCCGTTTGCTTGCGCTTCTTTTACTTGTTCAAGCAGAGATTCCAAACCACTTGTTTTAGTCTCGACTTGTATGATCGATTGCTGCAAAGCCAAGAGTTTTGTTGCGAGTGGATCTTGAGGCTTTCCCTCAACCCACAAAAGATCCTTGTTTCTCTTTAGCAATTCTGTGTCACGAATCGATTCATCTTTATCTCTCTCGTACTGGTCGTTGTATTTTCGAAGAGCATTGATAGCATCGGTCGATGACGACTCCAGCTTCTCGGATACGTATTCTTGATAACCTCGTACGATCGCTTCTAGGGACTTACCAGATAGCTCTGCATCGTCGGTCGTTACGCTCACCTTTATGACGTTGGTATCAGAATCCTTACTTGCCAACTTAGCATCAAGTACATCTTCATCTTTGAGCCATTCGATAATTTCTTGGTTGGATTTCCCGGCGAGTTTAGGGTGATTGTTGAGGCTCCCCTGTTTAATCGCCTGATCTAGAACTTTGGTGCTGCTAATTACAATTAGTTCATCTGAAATTCCCTTTGACGCGACATACATTCCGCCAGCATCCAGAGGCAGTTGTCGCATCCCTGGAGATTCAACATTCATTAATGCGTATGCTTGGTATTGAGGTGGTCGTTGATTGTAGACTAGGTACCCGACAGTCAATCCGATTGCACCACCTAAAATCGGTAACCACTTCCACCGCCATAACAACTTGACAATGTCCGGACCTTGAGCCTGTTGTTGGTTCATCGGTTGGGGGACTTCGTTGTTGTTTTGATTAGGATCCATACTGTTTACAATCAAAGAATTTTTGTGTTATGAGGAGCACACACGGGGGAGTCCGCATCAGATCCAATGCCGACAAGGCATCCAATTGTCTGGCGATCAAAATGATCCCCATCCGTTGATGCAGGCTGTTGGACTCTATAGTTTAAGCGAACGTTCCCAGCATTCTAGAGAAACGGGCATTAAGGTTTGCCAATTAAAGCGACAAAGCCGTAAAAGTTTGAACTGTGCCGAATTTGCGAACTAGGCCGATTTTTCAGATTGTTACCTGTAAGCTAAGCTGTGCCGCATTCCAATCGCTGAATGGGGTTACAGCCCGGATAATCGATTCAATGTCAACAATGGCATTTTGAGCCGGATTAGTGGCGAAAATGTCGCTGCCCTGTAAAGATCATTGGAATTCTGTGCTCATTGCAGGCAGCGATGACGTCAGGATCTTTTTTCGATCCCCCCGGTTGAATGATTGCAATGATCCCTGCTTTTGCCGCTCGCTGAATGGAGTCAGGAAAAGGAAAAAAGGCATCCGAAGCGAGGATGCTACCTTGGGAGCGATCTCCGGCCTTTTCAATGGCAATTTCAACGCTATCAACTCGACTCATCTGCCCTGCACCTACGCCAACCAACGCGGCGTCTCGCGCTAAGACGATTGCGTTGCTTTTTACATGCCTCACCATTTCCCATCCAAATGCGATGTCATCCCACAATTCATCCGCCACTGCTACATCGGTGACGGTTGACCAATTCAAGTTGGTTGGGGGTTGATTGTCAGCAACTTGAACCAGAGCGCCCCCGCTAATGAGTTTAAAGTTCCTTTCGATCGCTTGTGGGCCGTAAGCACCGGTCGACATCAGTCGGACATTCTCTCTCCACTTGGGCTTGGTCTTCAGAATTTCCAAAGCACCAGATGTGAATGCAGGAGCAACAATCGCTTCGAGGAACAAACCTGGTTCGCTGAGGACTTCCGCAGTCTCTTCATCGATCGTGCAATTAAATCCAAGAATGCCTCCGAAAGCACTGAGGGGGTCACCCGCTAAAGCTTTACGGCATGCAAACGAAGGTTTATGAGCAGACGCAGCACCACACGGATTATTGTGCTTGATAACAACGCAAGACGGTTTGGCGAAGCAACGGACCATACTGAACGCCGCATCAAGGTCGAGCAAATTGTTAAATGAAAGTTCTTTGCCGTTTAACTGTTCTGCGTCTACGAGAGTACCCGGTTGTTTGCCAGGTAATCGATACAACGCAGCGGATTGGTGCGGATTCTCTCCGTAGCGAAGCGTCGTTACCAATTGCATTGGAATGGTCATACTCGCAGGAAATGCATCAGTCCCATCGAAACGAGTGGCTGATTCAAGTTGCTGCGACATGTAATGAGCAATGCCGCTGTCGTAGCGAGCAGTCTCTGCGAAGCACTCGGCCGCTAATCGTTTTCGCAACGAGAAGTTTGTTCCACCGATCGAAGACACTTGGGCGATAATCGAACCATATTGGCTCGGACTGGTCGCGACGGCGACAAATGCATGGTTCTTCGCGGCTGCTCGAATCAAGCTCGGGCCACCTATGTCAATTTGTTCGATTGCCTCAGCTACGGAAACCCCTTCCTTTGCGATCGTCGCTTCAAAAGGATATAGGTTTACAACGACAAGATCGAAAGAAACAATATCGTGCAGGTCCATAGCTTCTTTATCTGCAACGACCGTACGACGTGCTAAGATCCCTCCAAAAATCTTGGGATGAAGCGTCTTGACCCGCCCATCCATGACCTCTGGAAACCCGGTGTACTCCGCGACATCTTTGGCAATCAGCCCTAAATCACTGAGGTATTTTCTGGTCCCGCCGGTGCTGTACAACTCGATACCCAGCGACACGAGAGCTCGAGCGAATTCCTCAAGGCCTGTTTTATCACTAACGCTAATAATCGCCCGTTTGATGGAACAGATGTCGGGAGCTTCGTACGTCGTATTCGAATGAGCCACGGTGAGTTTCGATTTTCAGGGAACGAGGAGTTGGCAGTTTCTGGTCGACTGCATTGATTTACTCCAATCGTCCCAAAACCCCTAAGAATCGCAACCCTTGATCGATTCTTCCGAGAGCAAGTTTTCGATTTGGTCGTTCAGTAAATCGAGATCATGAATAACCTGATCGTATCGTTCGATCAATGCATTGAGGGTCGCAAGCTCTTCGTCGTCCAATGCGATATTCGGCAATTCCGGCTCGAATACGGCCAACTCTCGGTGGATTTGCTCGCTAAGCTGCAAACTATCGATCGCCGTCATTCCGTTCGAACTGCTTGGGTTTTGGGCGTTCACGTCAGAAGGTGGCACGACCAAATCTAGACCGTTTTTTGCTTCACGTTCTGTATACATGTTCCCCTCCATCGTCGACTTGCTGGGAATAGGAAAATCCCGTCGGTGAAACACCGAGAGATAGGTGAACTTCTTTGCAACCTTCTCGACAATAATTGATTGGATTCGGACGAAAGATCAGGAACTTAGGATTAGCTAAGATAGGTAAAAATTTCGGATTAAGAATTTGGTTTCCGATTAAGCAAGTGCGCGAACGGAAATCGTGGAAATCCTAAATCGAAAGACGGCGCGGTAAAGAGAGGCAAATCGATGGGCATGAAACTTTCGATTCCGGGACCCTTTGTGATCTTTCTTGGAGCGATTTAGAGTGACCTGCTTCTAGCCACCGCTGAAGATTTGCTTTAATCTGTCAATTTAGTATTGAGCCTATTTCGATTCTTTAAACCGACCCACAGGTCGTCATGTAAAGATGGCGAGCTCGCAATGGGGACCTGGAAAGTAGTTTTGAACGCATCGGCTTCTCTTGATTTAGAAGAAAACGCCCTTCCACAACTTAGCTACCATGTTAACTCTGACCTATCGTACATTTGAGTTGCACAAGAAGGTTGCTTTGGCCATAAGTCGAGGCAACGCAACTTCATCGCACTCGGTAATCATCAAGATTGCAGCAAATGGTTTTTTTGGCTTGGGCGAAGCAGCCGAGTTTGATATTCCGAATCATGCAGAACATTTGCCCCAATTGTTGGCCCACATTGACACAGCAACGTCATTGGTTGGGAAATTTGACCCATTTGACCGAAACGGAATAGAGGCAGCGTTAATCCATTCTGGCGTTGGATCATCTGTGAGGAATGCAATAGACATGGCCCTCTTTGATTGGGCGGGCAAAGCAATGGGAGTTCCTGTATGGAAGATGCTTGGATTTTCTCCGCTCCCGCGTAGCCCAATTTCTGTCACAGTCGGAATTAATACACCGCAGGCCGCCGTGGAGAGACTAAACGCTTGGTTGGCTCTCGGGACGATCCGTGGAATCAAGGTAAAAATGGGATCGCCGGCGGGCATAAAAGCAGACCAGGTCATGTTTGAAGCAATCCGTGAGCGGGCTCCTGATTACGCTTACATCGGAGTTGACGCCAATGGTGGGTGGAATCTCGAACAAGCGATCGAGATGTCGAGTTGGCTGCGAACTCGTGGAGTTGTTCATATGGAACAACCGCTTGCGCCTGAGACCTATTGCAGCTTTCCAGAGCTGTTTAAACGCACGCAACTACCTGTTTTCTTAGACGAAAGTTGTTGTAATTCAGAGCAGATCTTGCAGCACGGACAGTATTGCCATGGTGTAAATATTAAGTTAACGAAATGTGGCGGTCTTTCCGAGGCGTTAAGGATGGTCGCGGTCGCAAGATCGATGAACCTACAAACCATGATTGGATGCTATGGCAACACCGCGCTCGGAAATGCTGCGGCACACCAACTCGCAGCTACCATCGATTATATCGATCTTGATAGCCATCTGAATCTTCTTGATGATCCAACCAGTGGATTAGGATTCTGCGATGGATTCCTGATAAATAGTGATAAGCCCGGCTTGGGAGTGAATTGTGTTGAGTAGCAACTTTTATAGCTCTGACGATAAACTTGCATTGTTGATGCACGGTGGATTGCGATCGGACAATGGAAAAACCGGCTTGTCTTTATTGCGTTATGCTGGCCATCGCGTTTCAGTGGTTATCGATCGAAATGAGGCGGGAAATTCAGCAGGGGAAATTACGGGAATTCCGTTACCGCATCACGTTCCAGTAGTTGCCTCTATGGAGGAGGCAATCGGTTATGGGGCCCAGACGCTGGCCATTGGAATCGCACCCGGTGGCGGCAAGTTACCTGAAGATTGGTTTAGTGAACTTGAGACCGCCGCTGCAGCGGGGCTTAACATTATGAATGGCTTGCACATGCCGCTTGCGAATCACGAGCGACTCAAGCCATTGCTACGCCCTGATCAATGGGTCTGGGACATAAGAAAAGAGCCTGAGGGGTTAAGCGTTGGCAACGGATCGGCGAGGCTTTTGCGGTGTCGTCGCGTTCTATTTGTAGGAACGGACATGTCCATCGGGAAGATGACAGCGGCCATCGAATTCCATCGTGCCTCCTTAGCTGTGGGTATGAAATCGAAGTTTATGGCGACCGGTCAGACAGGTATTATGCTCGAGGGAGATGGTATCCCGCTCGATGCGGTCCGGATTGACTACGCTGCAGGTGCGGTTCAGCAAACATTATTCGAATGTGCTACGGGGATGGATGTTGTCTGGATTGAGGGGCAAGGCTCGTTTTTGAATCCAGCCTCCACGGCCACCCTTCCGTTGATGAGGGGTTCTCAGCCGACTAGCATGGTTCTCGTTCACTCTTGCACGAGAAACACAATAAAAGGAACTCCATGGGCCAAGATTCCGGCCTTGACGGAGGTTATCCAAATGTACGAATGTGTGGCCAGAGCCGGAGGTGTCTACTTTCCTGCGAAAATTGATTGTATTGCTTTGAACACCTTCGGTTTGACCGATGAAGAAGCTCGTTTTGAAATCCGGAAAACAGAGAGGGAAACTGGACTTCCAACCACAGATGTCGTTCGATTCGGTGCATTCGAACTCCTGAAAACTGTCGAAGGAATGGCTAGTAAAATACATTAGAACTGAGACAATAGACGAATGCTTCGAAAGTTTTTAAGATCCAAAATCCACCGCGCGACCGTCACGCAAGCTGATTTGCACTATGAGGGTTCGCTCACATTGCCTCCTGATTTACTTCTTGCGGCGGGCATTGCACCATTCGAATCGGTACATGTGTGGAATGTTACACGCGGCACCCGGCTTGAGACCTATGCCATTCTAGGGGAAGAAGGCTCCAGCGACGTCTGCATTAATGGTGCCGCTGCTCACCTAGTTCGACCGGGTGACATCATTATCATCGCAACCTTTGGTTTTTTAACTGAAACGACTCCTGAAATGCGAGTCCCAGAGCCTAAAGTGGTTTTCGTCGACGAAAAAAATCGAATCACCTACACTGGACGAGAGATAGCTGGTCCGAAACGCCGTACTGCCCCGGAAACAACGGACTGCTGCTAGCCTCCAGCCCGGGGTACTTAGCGGATTGCCCCGAATTCACTTACAAGATTTTCCTTGATTCAACGCCGTTTCCTTAACGGCGTGATGTATCCCATACCAGATTTCTACAGCGATGTTGAACCGAGTTCTCGAACCAGAGGTTATGGATGATCAGCGTGAAGCTGTCACTTACAACGATATGGATCATCGTGCGGTCAACGAACGCTTTGCTTCGGATTTGCTGGCCATCCCAAACCTTGGGACTGACTGGCTAGACGTTGGTACGGGTACTGCATTAATTCCGGTGGAGTTATGCCGACGAACAGATTCTGCAGTCCGAATTATGGCATCAGACGCTTCGTATTGGATGCTTGAGATCGCCCGGTATAACATCGAAATCAACCAATGCATATCCCGCGTTCAATTGCATCAGGGAGATGCAAAGAAGATGGTTTTCGAAAAGAACTACTTTGATACCGTTTTCTCCAATTCATTGGTTCATCACCTTCCCGAACATGATCGCTTCTTCCAGGAAACGATTCGAGTATTGCGACCCAATGGGGTTTTGTTCCTAAGGGATTTGTATCGTCCATCAACCGAGACACAACTCGAAGAATTGGTGAGGCTTTATGGCGGAGCTGATAATTGTGGGAGCGATTTGTTTCGACAAAGCTTGCTGGCCGCGTTGACTATTGAAGAGGTAAGGTCGATCGTTAAGCCGCTAGGACTATCTGCCGAGTGTGTAGTCGCAACCAGCGATCGTCACTGGACCCTCGCCGCCCGTGCGAATGCCGACAAATCCTGCTTTCTCGCTTTGGCGATGCACCAGCCAGTTGCGGAACCTTAGCCGTTAACTTAGTCCAAACACCACCAGACCGTTTTCAATTCAGAGCAATTTTTTGTGCAATCATGGAACAACAGTACCTAGACTTGATGAAGAAAGTG
Source organism: Pirellula sp. (assembly GCA_046344995.1). GTDB lineage: Bacteria > Planctomycetota > Planctomycetia > Pirellulales > Pirellulaceae > JBKCUI01. The sequence goes on along the minus strand of JBKDKR010000102.1, from coordinate 51,490 downwards.
ATGCTCGATGGCGACCAGAAATCGGATCGTACAGGTACGGGAACTCGTAGTTTGTTCGGTGCACAGATTCGCTTCGACTTGGGGGCTGGCTTTCCTCTTTTGACAACCAAAAAGCTTCATCTGCGAAGTATCGCTTACGAATTACTCTGGTTTTTAAAAGGTGATACTAACATTTCCTATTTGAAGAACAACCGCGTCTCCATCTGGGATGAATGGGCTGACGAACAAGGTGAATTGGGGCCGGTTTACGGCAAACAGTGGCGGTCATGGGAGTGCCCTGATGGTCGTGTGGTAGATCAGATAACTCAAGTGCAACACCAAATCATGCAAACCCCCGATTCAAGACGTTTGATTGTGAGTGCATGGAATGTAGCGGACATACAAGACATGGCCTTACCACCGTGCCATTTGCTTTTTCAATTTTACGTTTCAAACGGTCGATTGAGTTGCCAGCTTTATCAACGAAGTGCGGATCTCTTTTTGGGTGTTCCGTTCAATATCGCTTCGTATGCATTACTCACCATCATGATGGCTGGTTCGACGGGATTGAAACCTGGCGAATTCGTGCACACTTTTGGCGATGTGCACCTTTACAATAACCACATTCAACAAGCTACCGAGCAGTTGAGCCGAATTCCAAAAGCTCCGCCCACGCTGAAGCTAAGGACTTTTCGTCCCAGCATTTTGGACTACGAATTCGAAGACCTAGAATTGATGGGTTATGAGCCGCATCCACATATACCAGCACCCGTCGCGGTCTAGAAACTTATCTATCAACGACCGGTAATTAAGCTCTTCAATGCTGTATAGACAGCATTGACCGAATCGCTGATTAACTGCGAGGTGCCCCATTTCCCACCCCATGATGGCATTATCAGCGCAGCAAGTAACACCAGTGCGATAATGGTTGCGACGAGCGTTAGGTCCGAGGAATTGCCTGCGGTCGACTTTTGTGACTTCTGCCAAGCAACCCTTTTAACTTTGGGAGCGATCAGTTCCGATAGTGGTTCGAATTCCACTTCGACTCCTTCACCTTCATGAGGCCATTTCTGTTTTGCTTGTACGGCCCACAGCATGCCCTGGTGATACAGGCGAAACTCTTTTCCGATCTTTATTCTTCGTGCGAGGCTAAGCGAAAGTTTCGCTGTAAAGGAATCGCGGCTAACCTCAATGACTTCGATTAGGTGTCTTCTGACTCCAAGCTTGATCCACCCCCATGATTCAGGGCGAACAATTTTACACTTGAACGCTGGTGTGGAGGTAAGCATGGTTCGACCTGATTTCAAAGGGGGGGAAATGCAACGAGATGTTTCGTAATCAACTGTTGGTTGAACTTTAAGAATTAGTAAAAGAATAGATTGTAATTTTTCCAAGAACGACGATGACGATAGTTAAGATCTTCGGACTGGAGAAGCCTTGGCGTTTTTTCGGCTTTTGAGGATTCCGGAGCGGTTGCTGACATCATCAATGGATCTATTTGTTCCGTCTCTAACGGTCGATCCTCAGAAAGAGTCTGTAGTATTTAAACTGCCCGCAGCCATAGCGAGACATTTCGAGTGAATTGCCTTTCAAAGCTTAGCCGCTTTCCAGCGTTCATCTTGTTTCTGACGGTTCACCTGAGTTGCCTATTGGTGGATCGTACTCACGGCCAAGTACCTGGGATATGCACTTCTCCGGAAAGTGGTGACTGGAATTTTACTGCTGCGACTGCCTTTCCAGGGAATACCGCTTTATCAGAGCCCAGGGTAATAGCTCCAGCGAAAAACGCGCAGACCAACGATCTCAATCATCTCAAGCGTTGGCTAAAGCGGGATCCTGCACTCACTGAAAGCGTCCCTAAGCGAATTAATCGATATGCACCAAGTGAAGTCCCCTCGCAGCCAAATACACTCATTCACAGAACCGATTCGGCAACTAATGTGCCGTCCGTTTCGCCCACTCACAACGCATCCTTTCACAGGATGCACTCTGTTAGCCACGCTCCATCGGTCTCGACGCGTGATGATGACGATCTACTAAGCCCCAAAGGAGGCGACAATCTGTTGGGGAATGATTTAGATACATCGACCGGAAAGATTCACAACGGTTTAGGCACGAATACCGATCCGTTGGGAGGAATGGGGCCTGACGCAGCGCGTGAAGCAGAACGACAAAAAACGAATCAATCTTCTCAATCTCAGACTCCTGCTGGGGTGGATCCACACTGGGAAGTCTATGCTAATGATCGCTATCCCTCGGCGATGAAATGCGCGAAATGTCACCAAAAGATATATGACGAATGGCGAGTCAGCAGTCATGCCTATTCAGCAGTCTCACCAATGTTTAATCGATTTGAACAAAAGGTGCACGAGCTTGTTCGAGGAAGCTCGGGGACTTTTTGTTTGAGATGTCACGCACCGATAGCCATACAAGTGGACTACCCTCGAGATGCATCTTTGCTGGATGCTCCCATGGTATTCCGAGAAGGGATTACGTGTATCGTTTGCCATCGCGTTGTTGAACGCTATGGTCGAGTTAACGGTGAAAGACGAATCGAACCCGGTTCCGAATACGATCCTGTCGTTGGGAACTTAGGAGGAGATGGCGTCAACCAGGTCATGGCGGACAAAGACAATTTCAAAGTTAAGATCGACCCACAGGATAAGAGACCCCTGCAAGCCATGCATCAAGGGGCGATTCAGTTTGAACAACTAAATGACAGCTCTTTTTGTGCTGGATGCCATCAAGTGGTTGTACAGCCAGGTATTGCGTTGGAAATCGTATATCAACAATACAGGCAGGGGCCAGCCTGCAAGAAGGGGGTGTCGTGCCAGGACTGCCACATGGGGGCTGTACCGGGCAAGCCGCTTGGTTACGAGTACGGGGCTGCGGCAGAAGTAAATCAAAAGACCGTTCGAAATGATCGAAAGCACTCCAACCATATATTCTGGGGGCCTGCAGTACCTTTAGCTCACCCTGGAATTTTTCCCCACAATGAAAAAGCACTGCGTTGGTCTGCCAGAGACTGGCTGCAGTTCGATCATCGGCAAGGATGGGGAACAGAAGAATTTGAGCGAACTCTTTTAAATGGACTCATCCGAACATCATTCCCGCAAGCTTGGCAATCGGCTCAAGAAAGACGAGATGCGAGAAAAGTGATCGAAGAAAACCAGAAACTTGTCGCGTTAAAGCGAGGTTCTGCCATCCAGGTCTTGGAGAATGGTTCGAGAATTGACGGGCCGTTTTTCGCAAGTGCTCCCGTGGCTGGCCAAGATCTGAAATTGTCGTATATCGTTAGCAATACAAGCGAGGGCCACAATATGCCCAGTGGATCTTTGGGAGCGCAACCTCAATTATGGCTCAACGTCGTACTTATAGGACCCAATGGTGAGCATCTTTGGGAATCAGGGCATTTGGATAGCAACGGCGATATGTGTGACATTCACTCTCTAGATGTCCGAGCAGGCAAAGTACAACGAGATGCTCAACTAGTCAATTTTCAAACCAAGTTCTTGATCACCAACGTTAAGGGTACGGAACGAGAAATGTATCTGCCGGTTAATGTAGATATAGATCCGCTTCCATTTTTCCGACCAGGCACCGTCCCTTATACGGTATTAAACCATCCGCCATTTATCCGGATGGAAGCACATAGCATTCCTCCCATGGACTCTCGTACGGCACGTTATTCCATCCCTGCCGGCCTGCTGAAACAAAAAGGCAAGTACCGGTTATCTGTTCGACTTAGAAGTCGAGTTGAGCCACCATACTTTCTGCTGTTCTGTGACGGAACACCAGAAATGCTAACGACGCTGAATGAATCAATTCTTGATGCACATCCCTATTCAACAGAATTTGTGGTGCGTTAGATGATCAGTCATCAATTTAAACGATCCGGGAACGCATCGTTGCTCGTTCTAGCAATCTATTTAGCTGGCCATCAGTTGGTTCTAGGGGGTGGCAACTTTGGAGAAACTCATTCTGACGGACAATCCCCGTTGAAGACCAATTCGCCAGCGTCTACGTCTAATCTATCCAGTACGATAACAAAGCAAGAGCCCAATAGTCATAAAGGCTTGGAATACGAGTTTATCCCCAGTCGCCCGTTAGCACATCAAAGCAAGCAGACCTTCGAAACTCATTTCCGGAATGATACCGAGTATTCTTACCCAGATCACGAAAAGTCTTTTTCCTTACCACCCATCCCAAATCGAAGGCGAAGAGGTATACAAGAGGCACGACATGGTGATCGAGCCACGTTCGGTGCAATTAGTCGCATCGGTTTAACGCCGTCGAAGGTAATCGGTTATCAGCAAACGGATACAAAATCGACGGCTCAAGCTTCTCCGTATGACGATGTTTTTTTGGCTCCCCCTGCTTCTTCTATCAGCAAAGATTCGTCAGCGGCTAAAGTTCCTCGCGCGAATCAGGCTGAAGCCTCCGACCTGCAATCCAATGACGATGACTCTCGATTGACGCTTCCCCAAAAACAATTTGTCAGCTCATTCCCCTCGCCGAGCGATAGGAGTCAAATTGATAACAATGCAGAGGTTGAAGAACTCAGTACGAACGACCTCAGTTTACTTGAGGGCGATCGTAGAAGCGTTGCTCCATATCAACCTCCAAACGTAAAGTCCCAATCGGAGAAAGTCGTTCCTTTGCCTGTTGTGCCTGCGCCGGATGACTTTCCTGGGTATCTACCTGCAGGTCCAAATGCGAATACTCTTGCCGAGCTAAGGCGAACGTTCGATCTTCCAAATCAACAAGTTGCCATTCCGAATCAACCTGAGTATCGAGACGAATCTTCACAAGCTATGCCATGGCACAGTGGCGAAATGTATCAAGAATATGGCATGCAATCTCTGGGCGAATCTGGAGGAAGAAGCCCGATAGCTTTTGAGATGGCAGGTCAACAAACAAATTCTGTAGAGCAACACTCCAAGCGTGCTCCACTGTCCACGCTGCCAGAGCGGCTTCATAGTAGGCATTACCACTTTCAAATCCTGCCATATATGCCATCGTCCTCGTCACCACTCCCTTTGATGAGTGATGCCGCATGCCATGTGGAATTGCAATACTCAGACTTTGCACCCAATCCGCAAGTCCCCAAACCGTTAAACGCGTGTAATGAGATTGAAACCTATTACGGTAAATCCATGGTGGAAACACAGCGTCCATGGGTGGAATGGTGGAGACCCTTTTATACCGGAGGCATGTATGAACCAGGTGTCCCCGTATTTAGCGATGTCAATTTGCTAACACCATCATTTTTGGTGTACGGCGACTATCGAACTGCAGTTGGCGTCCATAGATTTGGTGGCAAGCCATCTCGGCAATGGGCCCATCGATTAAACTTGGATATGGATTTGCGACTTACGGGAACTGAGAGGTTCCACATGTTCACAGGCCCTCTCGATCACAATGGCAGATTTACCCGTCTGGACTTTAGCGATAGTGACGATGTCGAGTTTGAAGAAGAGCTCGATTTCCGACCTGACACCGCCTTCTTTGAAGGGGACTTGGGTGCAATTACTGGTAGTTGGACAGGGACGGATGCTCCGTTTGATCTTCCGTTTACGATGGGGATCGTTCCGTTGCTCTATCAAAACGGCATTTGGATGGAGGATGCGATTGTCGGATTTGCTGTTGGCTCGCCATGGAGACATTCGCGGCCTTTTAACTGGGAAAATTTCGAATCTACGTTTTTCGCTGGCTTTGCTGATATAAACAGCCCCGCGTTCCAAGATCAGAATGCTGCCAAGGTTTTCGGTACGGCTTGGTTCATCGAGGCGTATGGTGGTTACATTGAGGCAGACTACGCATATCTTGATGAACGACAAGACTTAGGGCGATCGTATCATAATGCAGCCCTGGCATACACGCGTCGATATATGGGGCGCATTTCTAATTCGATCCGGTTCATCGGAAATGCTGGACAGCGTGGTCCAGCTATCGACCGAACCGCTGATGGCGTGCTATTGTTAGTCGAGAATAGTTTGATCACCTCACAGCCAAGTCACTTTGTGCCTTATTTTAACGGTTTTGTGGGTAATGGAAGGCCTCAAAGCGTCGCACGGGCTGGTGGTTCGGGTGAAATACTGAGGAACACGGGAATCAATTTTGAGTCCGATGGATTGACAGCCTACCCGACACTAAACGCTACCGGGGCGAATTCCTACGGAGGTGCAATTGGGGTCAATTTCCTCTCTGCCGATTTTCGTCAACAGTTTGTCGCGGAATTCACGGCACTGGATCGATACGGGAATCCAGCTTTGAGCGGTCTCGCTGGCCCGCAGTACGCAATAGGAGCACGATACCAGAGAACTCTGAACAACCGCGCGTTGATTCGATTTGACGCCATGAATGGCTGGCTAGACAATGCATCAAATATTTATGGTATGCGCAGCGAATTTCGCTGGAAGTTCTAAAGTTACCCGTCTAAGTTGAGTGCATGAGTCAACAAGTACACGAATGCTCGAAAAAGATAATTGCCAACATCGAGCAGGCAATCGTTGGCAAGAGAAAGCAGCTTGTGCTTTCTTTGGTATCATGGTTTTCTGGAGGTCATATTCTTCTTGAGGATGTGCCAGGGGTCGCTAAGACCATGTTAGCTAGAGCTCTAGCAGCTAGCGTTGGTTGCACTTTCAAGCGAATCCAATGCACACCAGATCTGCTTCCGAGCGACATTACAGGCGCATCAATTTTTAATCAGAAGACAGGCGAATTTGAGTTCCGTCAGGGGCCATTATTTACCAATATTCTCCTGGCCGATGAAATCAATCGGACCACCCCCAGAGCTCAGTCGTCCCTCCTCGAGGCAATGGCCGAGGCGAGCGCAACTATCGATGGGACCACTTACAAACTTCCTAATCCCTTTCTGGTCATCGCGACACAGAATCCTGTTGATCACGAAGGAACATTCCCTCTTCCTGAGGCGCAGCTCGACCGCTTTTTTATGAAGTTTACGCTCGGGTATCCGTCGATGGAGGAAGAGCTTCGCATGCTCCAGCTTCTAGAGCAAGAGCACCCGATCAATACCTTGCGACCTGTCGCAACAGCCGAAGAGATTATAGCTGCCCAGAAACAAGTTCGAAATGTGTACGTTGACCCAAAGGTTCGACAATACCTACTCCACATTGTTCATGAAACTCGCTCACATACCGATTTAGCTTTGGGGGGAGGGCCACGGGCTACGATCGCTTTATTCCGAGCTTCGCAAGCCATGGCAGCCATTCGAGGACGAGCTTTTGTTCAGCCCGATGATGTCAAGAAGATTATCTCACCCGTGATGGCTCATCGTCTTATTTTGCGACCTGAAGCCCGATTGCGTAAGATAACATGTGATTCTGTCTTGGATGAGATCGTTGCAGAGATAGCCGTACCAACGGTTGACGAACCTCGAAAATAGTCTCGATACTCGCACATTGAAACGCATGGTATGCAATACATCCCTTTGTTCACGAATGGACCTTTAGTTAGCAGAATTGCCATGGGATGTTGGCCTATTGCTGGTGTCACATCTCTTGGAGTGTCTGAGCAGACCTCTATTGCCACTGTTCATAAGGCAATTGACGAGGGGATTAACTATTTTGACACCGCTTACTCTTACGGTTTCAACGGCGAAAGTGATCGAATTCTTCGGACGGTCTTATCCCAGAGAAAAGAGCAGATCGTGATCGCTCATAAAGTGGGGCAGCATTGGGACGATCAAAGGCAGCGAGTCGTGGACGCTCGCCCCAAGACCATGCTCAAACACACTGAAGAGTGTTTGGCAAGACTAGGCATTGATTGTGTCGATCTCATGTATTTGCACGCACCCGATCCGAATGTTCCGCTTGCGGAATCTGCGTCTGCACTTTCCGAAATATGTCAAAAAGGCTGGGCTCGATCTGTCGGCGTTTGCAACGTTAATCTAGAACAAGCTACGGAGATAAATCGCTATTGCAAATTAGCCGCAATTCAAATTCCGTTCAACATGCTTCAGCAGGAACAGCATAAGGGGCTGCGAGAGTTCGCCAACGAGCAACAAATTCTTATAGCCTGTTATTGGATCTACATGAAAGGTCTTCTTGCCGGGAAGCTGAGGCGAAACCATGTTTTTGCACCTGAAGACAAGAGACTAACCTACGAGGTCTTTCAAGGCGAAGCATGGGAACGTGCCCAGGGCTTACTAGATCGTTTGGAAGCTTTATCAGCCACCAAGAAGTGTGAAATCTCGCAACTCGTTATCGCTTGGTCTATTCGGCAACCGCACGTTGATATCCTGCTCATGGGTGCCAAGACTCCTGCGCAAATCACCGAAACAGCAAAATCGCATCTCGTAAATCTGAGTCAACACGAACTAGAAACCTTAGATTGTTACATCTCAGAGGTAATGGGATGATGGATTTCGACTTCGCAATCTTGGGATCGGGGTTTGCTAGCAGCCTATGCGCTGCGATCCTTGCAAAAAACGGACGATCGGTTGTCATGATTGAACGTGGTAAACATCCGCGATTTTCGATTGGGGAGTCAACAACACCAGCGGCTGATTTTTTGCTTCATCATTTAGCGGTTAAATATGGTCTGTCGGAATTGATCCCACTGACCAGATATGGCAGCTGGACCAATCAATATCCTGATATTCGATGTGGATGCAAACGAGGCTTCAGCTATGTCTGGCATGGAGATGGATCCCAATATGTAGCGACAGCGGATCATAAAAACGAATTGATGGTAACGGCAAACGCATCCCAAGAAGTCGCAGATACACAGTGGTATCGCCCAGATGTGGATTCGTTCTTTTTGCAAGTTGCCAAATCGTATGGGGTGAACGTAATTGAAGAGGCTGTTGTAGAAGGCATCGATACTAATGAGCATGGCCATCATCGAATAGCATACTCATTTCAAGGTTACAGGCAGTCGATTTGCAGTCCCTTTGTGATTGATGGAAGCGGTCCCAATAGTCTGTTAATGCAGAAATATGGTGGCGACGATTTGACTGACCAACTTCTTACCAACACAAGTGCGATTTATGGCCATTTTGTTGGTGGGCAAGTTACCGAGAACTGGCTGAAAAAACGAAATGCAGCGATCTGCGATTTTCCTTACCCATTCGACCAAGCGGCAGTGCATCATTTGTTTCATGACGGCTGGCTATGGCAGATCGGGTTCGATGGGGGATTAACCAGCCTCGGATTTGTAACTAAAACGACAAGTCAGCGAGAAGATCACAAAGCAGCCGACTCTTCTAGATTCTTTGAGACTAATTCGCCCGAGTTTGCATTCAAGGAATGGGAAAGCAGGTTGAATAGTTATCCAGTGTTAAGGTCTATGTACGGAGATTGCCTTTGCACGAATTTTCCTGGACGACTTTTTCAAGTATCACGCATTCAACGGCTTCGTGAAAAGGCTGCTGGCGAAAACTGGGCGTCACTTAGTTTTACGGTTGGATTTATTGACCCGCTACATAGCACGGGAATTGCGCACACATTGAGCACAGTAGAAAGAATTTGTGACGTGGTATTGAGTCCTGATATCGAAAATCTAAAGACCGATCTGCAGGCATATTCGTCGCAAGTTGTTTGTGAGTTTTTGCATATTGATAAGATCATTGCGACCTGTTACGAATGCCTCCATGATTTCGACCTTTTCTCGGCGGCAACAATGATCTATTTCGCGGCCGCCATCGCATTGGAACGTCATCGTGGACTAAATATGGAGACAGGTTTTCTCCTCGCCCGCGATGAAAGATTCTGTCGAATCGTCGATCAAGTAAATCGAAAAGCCAAAACGCTCACTGAGGGGAATTCGAGTATCGAAGAACATAAGACAGGAACTCTGATCGCAGAAATTCAGTCCTGTCTGCAGCCATACAATGATGTCGGACTTTTCAGTCCTGCAATTCGAAACATGATTTTGCATACCACCGCAGCAAAGTAAATCGGCGGATTTGAGTTTGTTTTTACACTCCGGGGCAGACTACTCGCTAGAGTCGATTTGCGATGGTAAAATTCATGGCCCGTCTATAGTGACACTCCTCACGATTAACTCTCCTCCACACTTACAAAACTGCACCTCGCTCATGAACCATCAATACGTAGAACGACTGGTCAATCTGCTCGATCCAACAGCCAATCAAATCCTGAACATGTCGGTTGAGGAAGCATCTCGAGCGTTAGCATCAGGTGACCTAGATGCAGTCCGTAAAGTTCAGGGCCATTTTGCTTTGATTGAAAAAGAGGGCCAGTTGGTTCGTATGGCACGATCCATCGGTCGCCCCATGCGTTACTTTCTTGCTAAACGTAGCGAAGGTCCCTGTTTGGTTGTCGCCGAGAGAATCGATGAAATTTACGAGTTCCTCAAAACCGAGGGCTTGGATGATCAATTTCACCCTTCCTATACTCGTATGGTTCCAGCGCACCATGTCGTGGAACTGAAGTTAATCGGTTGCCCTGATCCTAATCCTGTCAATCGTAGGTACTTTAACCCAGTTAGAAACCGGCTTTCCACCAACTTAGATGAAATCGGTGCTAAGTATATTCAGTCGTTATCAAACGTTTGCAGGTCTTGGTTGGCCGCCCAAGATCCGAAGCAACCGATCGGAATGTTGTTTTCAGGAGGGATTGATAGTGGTTCGGTATTTCTCGTTCTGTACGATGCAATGTTGAAGATGGGTATTTCTCCGTCTCGCCTAAAGGCCTTTACCCTTTCTATCGATGGTAATGGAGATGACGCATCGCAATCGGCCGACTTTCTCAGGCAATTAGGACTGGAACTATTTCTAGAAATCATTGAAGCCTCACCTGACTCTATTGACTTTAAAAAGGCGATTGCGGTAATCGAGGACTATAAGCCTCTCGATGTTCAAGCTGCCGCGATGGGGCTAGTTCTTTGCGGTGGTATTCGCCAACGTTATCCCGACTGGAAGCTATTGGTCGACGGAGATGGAGGAGACGAGAATCTTAAGGACTATCCCATTGAAGATAATCCTGAACTAACCATTCGCAGCGTTCTTAATAACACAATGCTTTACCAGGAGGGATGGGGAGTCGAGGCAGTTAAGCATTCGCTAACCTACTCAGGCGGTCAGAGTAGAGGACACGTTCGTAGTTGGGCTCCCGCCAGAAAGTTTGGTTTCAGCGGATTCAGTCCCTACGCACTTCCAGACGTTATTGAAGTAGCTGAAGGGATCCCATTCATAGAGCTAACTGATTGGGACCACGATAAACTCTATGCCCTCAAAGGAGAGATCGTTCGACGAGGTGTAAAAGCTGTGACCGGATATGAAATGCCGGCATTCCCGAAGCGACGATTTCAACATGGTGCGACGACTGGAGATATGTTTGCGAAGCTCTTCCCAACAGACGCTTTAGCATACCGTCGAACATTTTTAGATATCTATAGTTGATTTGTGGTTATCCAGTGAGCAACGTATTTCCTAGAGGTCAACGCAATGCCGTTTCGTCGAAGCGGCCTTACGCGTTCTTTTCGGAACGGGAATTAAGTCGTTCGGGCCAAATAGAAGATGTAGCCACGCTTTTCCTTACGAATCGCGAATGCCCTTTTCATTGTGTTATGTGTGATCTTTGGAAGAACACACTTACCGAAAGCGTGCAATCAGGCGATATTCCCCTTCAGATCTCGTACGCTTTAAATCAACTCGCTCCCGCTGACAGCGTCAAACTCTACAACAGCGGCAATTTCTTTGATCCTAAAGCGATTCCGTATTCAGATCATAGCGCCATTGCGGATTTGGTTAAAAATTTTTCGAACGTCATTGTTGAAAACCACCCGAAGCTTTGCACGAACATTTGTGGTGATTTTCTGAAATTGATTGCCCCTGCATCGTTTGAAATTGCCATTGGTCTGGAGACTTGTCACGAACCTTCATTGGAATGGCTCGACAAGTCTTTTGAGCTTCGAGATTTTGAGAAGGCTGTTAAGCTCTTGCGCAACAACGGTATCCATGTTCGCGTTTTTTTGCTTCTAGGACTACCCGGCCTGTCTAGAGAGGACTCGATCGAATGGACTCTTCGATCCATAACATACGCTGCGAATCTTGGTGTCGACTGCTTTAGCATCATTCCCACCCGTTCCGATAGTCCTGCGTTTCAAAGATCAAGAGAGGACGGTTCTTTTTTTGAACCTACTGGTGATCAGATGGAAGAAACATTCGAGCGGGCTTTGCAGTTAAAAGCCGGAAGGGTCTTTATGGATTTGTGGGACGCTAAGAGATTCTTTTCATCGAGCTCTTCGGCGGAATTGAAAATCAAACGGCTTGAGTCGATGAATCTACACCAGAACACAAATTGATTCTCGACGTTTGGAGTAATACTGCTATTTAAATCGATACCTTCACTGTGTTCAATTTAGTTGCGAACGTTGCCATGGCGGGGGTGCTGATCACGTGGCTTATCAGAGAAGGGGCGAAACCTTAACTCAGTCTAAAGATTCAATTGTGAATCCCTCCAAGCTAACGATCGAACTACGAGAAGCCGTTTGTTATCAATGACACCTTGAAGCGCGAGCCAGAGTCCTGCGTCCAGGAAAAAGCCATTTGGACTTTAGACCCTCTATGGTGTTAAGCGATGTTTGGGCAATCGTTGATTTTGGAACCGAAGTAAACAGCGAGGGTAAAACGCGTTCTGTCAATCATGTTCAGCAAATGCGAGACAGCACATGTTACTTAAAAAGCCAAAAACAGATGGGTTGCACTTCATGCCACGATCCACACTCATCTCCCCAACCAGAAACGAAGATCGAATTCTACAGAAATCGTTGTAATAATTGCCATTCCGGTGAAGCAGAAGTCAATCCAATCTGCTCTGAAACGATCTTGAAAAGAGAGAACGTACAAGATGATTGCACAGCATGCCACATGCCGCGTCTAGCATCGACGAATATGTCACACGTCGCCCAGACGGATCACCGAATTCTTAGGCAACCTGGTCGCATAGCAGAAGACGCAACCGTTCCAACGACATTGAGTTTCTTCGATAACCATGGGGAGCGATTTCTTGAGTCCGAGAGGCAGCGCAACCTGGTCTTAGGCACTATTGTTCACTGCCAGAGACGGGGTATTGCGATCCCGGAATCGGTTTATTCATACTTGTTAGAGATCTCTAAGTCTCGTTCTAACGACGCCCCACTCTTCGCAGCCCTAGGTGCTCTGGCACAATCGAGAAACGAAATCGCCAAAGCCAAGGAGTTCTATAAAACGGCTCTAACTGCGGATCCGGACTTCGATGCCGCCTTGGATGGAATTTTCGATATCGCATTCATTCAAGAAGATTGGCATTTGTGTCTCGTTTATTCGGACAAACTGCTAGAGTCTGAACCAAGATATGGTCGCATCATTGCAATGAGGGGCGAGGCTTTCGCAAGACTAGGTCAGATCGACATGGCGATTGCAGAATGGGAAAAGGCAGTTGAGATAGACCCGGGCTTTGAGGTGTTGCGACAAATGCTCGTAGATGCCTGTTCGCAACAAGGGAACAAATACCAAGCTGAGGTTCATGCAGCATTACTAAAAAAGTTGCAATCCGCTACCATTCCAGATTCCGTAACAGGTGTCAGATAATGAATAGTTTTGTTTAGAGTCTAGTAGCTTCCCAACTGGGCGGTGCAAACGTAAATCAAGGCCTTTAGCTGATTCTGCTGCACTAAATCCAGAGTGTTCTTAGCATCAAAGCGTTCCGATTGCATCGGATACCTTCCCTTAATGAGAAGGTAGAGATGGTTCACTTTATCGTTCCACTCCATTTTGGAATCTGCTAATTGACTCGCTAATCGCTCGATTCCATAGTAGGGACGCGTTGAAGACAACAAAAACCGAACCTGATCGGTATCTTCGAATTCGGATTTAACAGCATCAGGGACACTCTGAGTCATGTTCCTCGATTGAGGTTGAGCCAATGCGCTCGAATTGATCCCGCGACGTTTTTCCACCTCCATCCACTTGGCAATCGTGTTGGTGGATTTCGGTCGATGAACCGCGATTCTCGCTATATCAACAGGTACATAAGAGAAAAGTCTTGCTCCCTTGTGATATTGCGATAACTTCGCATCAGTCGACGCGAGATACCAACTCTTTGTCAACTTGGCCTCTGGGACGAAAAATGCATCGCTCAGAACAATTGACTGAACGATCGTCTTGATATCGCCTGTTGCTTGCAATTGCTTGGCAAGCAGATCTTTCAAATCTCGCCGTTCCGTATCTGCTTCGTCTTCCGTTAACTTAAAGGGAGGCACCAATGGTTGCTGAAGCATCTTAAGCCAAATTGTTTCCACCAGTCCTTTTCTCGCGTCGGATGATTGCTCAATCCATTCCTGCAACGTAACTTGTTCGTTTGTTTCGAGGTCCGATGCCATTCGCATGCTCGAGACCGCTAATCCGGGCGTAGCGATCTGTCGTTTTCCATCCGTCAAATCATAGAACAATTCTTTGTCTTCTCTCTCAAGCTCTGCAGTTGGACGTTCGCGTGACTTAGCTACAACTTTTATGGCAGCAGCGAAGTTCCAAAACTGGCTGGCGATCTCGCGATCAGGTGGCGTAATCACCTTCATTACAGGTGAATCATCGTTATGGCATTGAACACAGCTAGCTGTTCCATTGCCGGATGCGTGTAGTACCTGATTCGCCAAATGCACGTAACGTGAGTCTCGATCGTTAGATCGCAACAACAGAAAGGAGTTTACCCCTTTCATTTCTTCTTCAATGGAAATCAACCTGCGTTTAGTGTCGTTAAACAAGCTAAGCTTTGCGTCTCGGTCTGGGTCGTTTTCTTCAAAACCCACTTCGAGAAGCAGCCGCTCGATCTGTCCAACGGAAGTGCCTTTATCCAGCTCAGACTTCACCCACGCGATCACCCCAGAGACTTCTTGACGGGAGGCAGAAGTGATCGATTGCGACAAGAAACATTCTGCGATCAATCGACTCCAATGGCGATTAAACTCTTCCGAATCTATTAGATTTTGAACGGTTTTCGCGAAACGATCACTTCCCTTTTCTTGCCGAAAAAGCTCGCTTTCTACGCTCGTTGGAGAACGACCTAATATTCCTTCAGTCGCACGTATGAGCCAATTCTCATCATTGTCCATAACAAGCTTGGGCTCAACGCGATGCTTCTTCCACATCTCTCGCAGTTGAGAGTTAACAACATCTGTTAACTTGCTTAACTCTAATGGTTCCGGCTGCGCGAGCACTTTACGTGTCGGCTTAGCAACGTGAACAACCTTGGGAGGTGGAGGAACAACAACCGGGGTAGGAGTGGCCGTTGTTTCGGTCTCAAGTTTAACGTCGGACTGCACCAACGATTCGTTATCCGTTTGCTCCGAAAGTGGGGCCGTAGGACGAGCGGGGATGGAAGGCAGGTCGGATTGAACACGAGCAATGTTTCCCTCAGGTTCTCCTTGATTCCAAATCCGGTATCCTGCAATGGATATGGCTACAGACGCTGCCAGCGCGGTCAACCCAGCCAATTGTTTGAATAAACGATACTCCCAAAAATAAGGTTCGAGTCGATACGACTTGGATCGAACGGATTCCCCGTGATTCTTTTGTACGGGAGGTGACATAACGGCGTAATCTAAGTCCGCTTGGGCTGCTCCTAGAGCTTCATCGAGTTCCGTGTGCGAAAGCCTGAGGTTTCCGATGTTTGCGAACTGATCTCGTCGTTCAGTGGCAGAATCTTCGCGTGCAGCGAGTTCTGCCATAATCTTGGAACCAAACGCAGGGGGAGTATTCTTGCGAAGATAATCACGCAATATCGAGTTAAAAAGAAACTCATCTGGATTATCTACCTTCTTGACCCGATTGTTCATGTTGTTATCCACGCTGCAGCTTCCCTTCCACACATTCTTTCAGTTGCGACTTGGCTCGCTGCATCAAATTCTTGGCACCATGCTCGGTGATCCCTAGCTTACGGGCTATCCGCTCTCGCGATGCATCTTCTGAAAAACGCATCTTAAGTGACATTTGAGCTCGATCTGTTAGACGACTAAAGCAGTCTGCTAACGCATCGAACACTTCTCCGCCATCGTTGTCAGCTCCCGTCCAGCGATTCCAGACAGCATCTAGCGCATCGATATCCTCGGTCGTGGTGACTCGCTTATGTTTTCTGCGATACGTGACGAGCAAATGATAGGCGACACGGCGCAGATAGCTGGCCGTTGCCGAATCACTGATTTGCGTGAATGGTCGACGCAGAACCGCGATAAAGGTTTCTTGCGTCAAATCATCAGCCAAGGATTGATCGCACCCGAGCGCACGAAGATACCTCCACACGTTCCCCTGGTGTTGCTCGATCAATTCCTCTGGAGATAACTCCCTTGCGGCATCCTGCATGGGTGAAAATTCTAAAGTCAAACGACGCTCAATTCTCTTAAGAGAACAACTCCTTGATCAACTTTCCACTATTGGCAATCTTCATCGGACGACCGCTACGACTTGTAAACGTCGTTTCGAGCGAGATGCCCAAAGCTTTACAAACTGATGCCATAAGATCCTCAGAGGAGTACGGTTCGGTTATCACCTCCATGCCATCTTCGCTCGTAGATCCAACAGCTTGGCCACCTTTGATACCTCCACCGCCAACCACAACACTCCATGCTCTGGCGAAGTGGTCACGACCTGCCCCTGCGTTGATTCGTGGGGTTCGACCGAATTCACCCATCCAGACAATCACTGTGTCTTCGAGAAGCCCACGTTGATTGAGGTCTTCCGTTAGGGCGGCCATGGCTTTGTCCAATGTAGGTAATCTGTCTCTTTCAAGAGTTTGGAAGATACCATCATGGTTATCCCATCCACCAAGATCGACTTCCACAAACGGTGCCCCGGCTTCCACCAATCTTCTGGCTAGCAAGCATCCTTGTCCAAACCCATTCTTTCCATAGAGCTCTTTCATATCTTCTGGCTCACTCTCAACCTTAAACGCCTCGCGTTGTTGGCTTCCCAAGAAGTCGTAGGTCTTCTCAAGGATCTTCCTATGCTCAACGGCGGAATTGCCACGACGTTGGCCGATAAACGAATCCTCGATCATCGATAAAGCAATCTTTCGCTGCATCAATCTATCATTGCCAATCGTGCCTTCGAGGTTTCGAACTCGACCATTGCTGGTAACGTTAAATGGCGAGTAAGCCATTCCTAAAAAGCCAGGACCTTCGCTAGCCCCACCTACCGCAATGAATGGAGGGATCTGTAAATCAGGTCGTTGACTTTGCAACTGATGAGAAATGACCGCACCATAACTTGGGTAGTCAATACTTGCATCAGGCACGTAGCCCGTATGCATGTAATATCGTCCACGATTGTGATCTGCCTCTCGAGTGCTCATCGATCGAACAATCGACATATGATGCATTTGTTTCGCCATTAAAGGCATGTGCTCGGAAATCTGTGCGTCACCACTCGTTGCAATAGGACGGAAAGGACCTCCGTTGTCTGTGCCTGGCTTCAAATCCCAGATATCGATCGAGCTAGGGCCGCCACCCATCCACAGCAAAATACATGACTTGCGGTTTTTCTTGAGTGTATCTGCATGCACTCTCAAGGAATGGCCCAGAGATAGAGATGCTCCCAGCATCGTTGCTGCACCCGCAAGGTGCGTTGCAAAGTGTCGTCGACTCATTCCTTGAGGAGTTACAAATTGCCTTTGATTTGCCCAGTTGGTCCACATAGCTATTTCCTCGCAAAAGTCGTTTAGTGATTGAAGATGAATTCGTTGCTGTTGAGAATCGCCCACCACATGTCTTGCAACATGCCTGCCACATCGTTCTTTCGAACGATCAAAAGCTGCTTGGCTACCTCTATCTCTTCGTTTCTAGGTCGCCGAGATAAACCTGACAGAAACAAGTGTTGCACCTTATCTGCCGGGGTACCCTTGTCTTGTATGAGCGAATGAAGAAAGCTTCCTGGCTCCACAGAAGTTGCGTCTTTACTCAGATCTCCGTTAAACATCATGAGACTTTGAGAGATCGAGCCGTTAAACGTATTGGCTTCATCCCCTTCGTCATTGCCATAATCCACTAGAAACTGTCGTATCCATTGATCTCTTCGACGAGCTTGCTCATCTAGGCTGACATTGCCTAAAGCTTTCGTTGCAACAGCAATCGATTGATATAACTGCTCTCCAGTCATTTGTCTGGCGTAGAAGTACGAGAACTTTGGAGTCTCCCCTAGCGTTGGATCATCGGATTCATTGGTCTTAGTGATTCTCGATGAAAGCTGATACGGTTGTGACATCGTGATCCACACCATTAGCTGCTTCAAGTCGTAGCTGTTCTCGCGAAAATTGACGGCTAACTCGTCGAATAGTTCAGGAAATGAGGTGGGGTTATGTGGTCCTAAATCATCTATAGGCTTCGTAAATCCATACCCAAGAAAATGTGCCCACATCCGATTGACAATTGTTCGATCTAAGAAAGGACTCTGCATCATGAGCTTACCAAGCTCATCTCGCCTGTTAACTTGGCTCAAATATCCACTACGACCAATCGTCGTTCCATCAACAAACGCAGGGTAAGCAACATTGGTGATTCCATTCCTCAATTGATAGTAGATTTCTGCTTCCTCCGGATTTCCACCTTCGCCGGCAAAGTCATGATTTCTCAACTCTCCGTATCGAGTCATTCCATCCTGGATTTCACGGGCACTGGTTTGCCGAAAGAAGGCGTTAAACTCCCAGAATTTTTGCTGCTTCCATTGGTTAAACGGGTGGTTGTGGCACTGAGTGCACTGAACTTGCAACCCTAGAAAAACTCTCGATACCGAGGCCGTCGCTAGAGCCCCATTGTCTGGGTTTACCTTCATTGCTAGAAAATTCGCTGCGCCATTAAACTTGTCGGTGCCAGGTCTTGTCGTTCCGGTCGCTGTAACGAGCTCATAAACCATGTCATTGTAGGGCTTGTTCTGAGCAAACGAATCTCTCAGATACTTCATCATCCCTTCCCGGCTGATAATGGAATTATCCTCCATTCCCCCTTTGCGGCCGATCAAAACATTCGACCAAACCGTCGCCCAGTGATTGGCATATTCTTCGGTGTACCGCTCGTCGTTCAGAAGTCGATTGACCAAGCTCAGTTTTTTGCTTGAGGACTTGTCCTTGGCAAATTCAGCGAGTTCATCGAAAGTTGGGATGCGTCCAATCAAATCCAAGTAAACCCGACGACACCATTTAAGATCATCTTCTTGCGGAGATGGCTTAAGGTTGTTCTCTTCCCACCCCTTCTGCATTGCTTGATTGATCAACTCGACTTGCTTGGGAAGATTTTTCAATTGGGCCATCACTGCTGGCGCCCAAAGAAACAATCCCAAACAGGCACCAAGCGTCAATCTGGCTGAAAACCGCATGATCGAAGTTGTGCAACCCATAAAAGTTCTTTTTGAGAAGTGAGAAGTAGGCTCTGAAGCGTTCAGGGCGATTCGAGAACGACGCCTTAAAAGTAATTAGCCGGTATTAATTGTACTCAGAATCCGTGAAGTTTATGCTGGAGACCTATGCTCCCGGTTGAGGGATTTCGCAAAAAAACAACCGTTGCTTCTGGATTCCCGGGGGCTCCAATGCCTCAGCAAAGTACCAAAATCTAACGTTTTCCAAGAAAAAGATGAGAAAACGCACGGCTGCAGACCTCTCCAATGGGTAGTTGGAGACGCGGTTCTCTAACACCATCCTGCTGGCTTTCTTGGGCCGAAATTCGCCAGTTCCGCAGCCCCACATATGGAGATTGATAGAAATCTCGGGACTGAGAGAGTTTGGCTGGCTAGCCTGCGACACGAGTAAGCTTCGCCCGATTCCTTTGACCCCCAAGAGGCATATCCTGGGGGCATTTTCAACCTATCATTAAGCTGCCCGTTGAAGACGGCGGCTGTCTATTTGCCAATTAGCGATTTGGCTTGGGAAACGATGTTTGCTGAAGTAATCCCAAAATGCTCATAAAGCTGGTTGAATGGTGCCGAAGCCCCAAAACTAGACATACCGACAAAACTTCCCTTTGCTCCGAGATAGCGATCCCAGCCCTGTCGAATTCCTGCTTCGCAAGCGACGCGAGCAGAAACGTCATTTGGCAATACGGATTCCCGATAGCTTTCAGGTTGCTCATCAAAGAGTTCCATGCATGGCATTGAGACGACCCGCGACTTAATCCCCGCTGCCGTTAGCTCTTCGTGTGCTTTTAAGCAAATTGGGATCTCGCTGCCAGTACCCATGACGATGACCTGTGGCGTCCCCTCGCAATCTGCCAGCACATAGCCTCCCTTTTCCGCTCCGGCTGCATCGCCCATCACTGTGCGGTCCAAAGTTGGTACGTTTTGCCTCGACAATACCATCGCGGAAGGGTTCTTCTTCAATAGCATGGCAGCTCGGTAACAATGCAGAACTTCGTTGGCATCTCCAGGTCGAAACACGTACAAACCTGGAATAGCACGACAAGCAGCCAAGTGTTCAACTGGCTGGTGAGTCGGGCCGTCCTCACCCAAACCAATCGAATCGTGAGTCAACACGTACAAAACAGGCTGATGCATAATGCTGCTAAGCCGCATCGATGGTCGCATGTAATCGGTGAAGACAAAAAAGGTTGCGCCATAAGCTCTCAAGCCCGAAAGACTCATGCCGTTCAACGCAGCTGCCATCCCGTGCTCACGGATTCCAAATCGCATGTTTCTTCCAGCATAGTTCTCGCTGGAAAAGTCCCCTTGTCCATCTAGTAGGGTCATGGTCGAGGGGGCCAAGTCAGCTGAACCGCCAATCAAGGCAGGCATGTGCGGTGCCAACATGTTCAATACCTTGCCACTGCTAACACGTGTCGCCAGCCCCTTCGGATCGGTCGCGAATGGCTTTAACCCGGCATCCCAACCCGAAGGCAATTCGCCCGAAACAATACACTGAACCTCTGCAGCTTCTTTCGGAAACGCTTTCGCGTATTGATCCATCAAAGCCGACCACTTGGCTTGCGATTCACCGCCTCGCTTACCCATCGTATCTGCAAAGGCTTTTTTCGCGGCATCAGGAACTAAAAACTTCTCGTCTTCAGGCCAACCATATGCCTTTTTGGTTAGCTTGATCTCGTCGTCCCCTAGTGGCGCGCCGTGGGCTCCGTGCGTGTTGGCTTTATTGGGGGAACCGAACCCAATCACAGACTTAACAACGATCAACGTTGGCTTGTCCGTTGTTGCTCGAAATGTATCGAGAGCACTCTTTAAAGCGGCCAAATCGTTGGCATCGGCAACAGAAATGGTGTTCCACCCGAGTCCACGGAATTTCTCAGCCATGTTCTCACTGAAAGCCAAATCCGTATGCCCCTCAATCGTGATGCCGTTATCGTCATAGATCCAGCATAGATTGGAAAGTTTGAGGTGGCCAGCCATCGACGCAGCTTCAGTTGATACACCTTCCATCAAGTCGCCGTCGCCGCAAAGCGCATAAACTTTGTAATCGAACAACTCATACCCTGGTTTGTTGTAACGCGCTCCAAGATGCTTGCTTGCGATTGCCATACCGACCGAGTTCGCCACACCTTGACCTAACGGACCAGTCGTGGTTTCGATTCCTGCCGCATACCCATATTCTGGGTGTCCCGCACATGGACTGTGCAGTTGCCGAAATTTCTTAAGATCCTCGATGCTCAGCGACGGTTCCGAGGTTGGCTTTCCTGACTTATCAAGCTTGCGAATCCCTGACAAGTGAATCAGCGAATAGATCAACATCGAAGCATGGCCGCAGGAAAGAACAAATCGGTCCCTGTTCGGCCATAGTGGCTGTGCCGGATCGTAGCTCATCGACTCAGTCCAGATCTGATAAGCAACAGGAGCCAATGCCATCGGAGTGCCGGGGTGACCGCTATTGGCCGCTTGAACGCCGTCCATGCTCAAAGTTCGTATAGTGTTAATCGCTAATTGAGTCGCGCTAGATGCCGGTGCGTTCATAATGGCTATATGACCTCTACTTATCTTAAGCTCTGGATATGTGATTGGTATTATCAGCCGAAAGGTTACCCCTTTTTGGATCGTGCTGCAACGGCTAGAAAGCTCCCTGGTAACTCTGTTAGAATCCTCACTCTGACATTCTTTGATAACTCGCGGAAATGAAGAAAGCGTGAACATGGCCGAATTTAGAACTGAAGTGGACTCGATGGGTGAAGTCCTTGTACCTGCCAACGCCTATTACAGCGCTCAAACTCAAAGGGCTGTCGAGAATTTCCCCATCTCAGGTTGGCACTTGCCTATTCCCCTTTTGCGAGCCATGGGCCGGGTCAAGCTGGCTTGTGCAGTCGCGAATCACGATTTGGGAAAACTCACCGGCACCGGTAAAAATCCACTCTCGGACGCTCAAGTTCAAGCGTTAAAGAATGCCTGCCAAGAAGTAATTGAAGGCAAAATGGACGGCGAATTCCCGATCGACGTCTTCCAGACTGGCTCGGGAACCTCAAGTAACATGAACGTCAATGAGGTGATCTCGAATCGCGCCATTGAATTGCTTGGCGGTGATCGGTTTTCAAAAGTAAAACCAATCCACCCCAATGACCACGTCAATATGGGGCAAAGTACAAACGACACGTTTCCTACTGCAATTCACGTTGCGACCGCGGTCGAGATTCACAATACCCTCATTCCACAACTTAACAAACTGCTTGATTCCCTCAGGAGCAAGGCCCAACAGTGGGACAAAGTCATTAAGATCGGACGGACCCATTTAATGGACGCGACACCGCTTCGACTCGGACAGGAATTCGGCGGCTTCGCACGTCAAATTGAACTTTCGATCGAGCGGGCTAAGCTTGCTGCTAAAGCGGTTTACGAACTTCCAGTCGGAGGAACCGCCGTCGGCAGCGGTATCAATACCCATCCAGAATTCGGTGCACGTGTCGCAGAGGCACTCCAGTCTCAAACTGGAATCCCGTTTGTGGAAGCTGTCGATCACTTTGAAGCCAACGCTCAGCGTGATGGATTGGTTGATTGCCACGGTTTTATCAAGACGATTGCGATGACACTTTTCAACGTCTCGAATAATATCCGCTGGCTCGGCTCCGGTCCTCGATGTGGTTTCTATGAAGTAATTCTTCCGGACCGGCAGCCTGGCTCATCGATCATGCCTGGTAAAGTAAACCCAGTAATGTGCGAAAGCATGATGCAACTCACGGCTAGGGTAATGGGCAACGATACCACGATGACTCTATGCGGCGCATCAGGTGGTAACTTCCAATTGAATATCATGATGCCAGTCATGGGACATGCCATGCTGGAAAGCTTGATGCTGCTCGCAAACGGAGTGGGGGCCTTTATTGAGTTTTGTATGGATGGTCTTGAGGCAAATCCTGAGGCTTGTGAGGCTGCCGTTGAGCAAAGCCTGTCGATGGTTACCAGTCTCAATCCGTACATCGGCTACGAGAAAGCCGCCAAACTAACAAAGGAAGCTTTTGCATCTGGCAAGACGATTCGCGAATTGTGCTTGGAACAAAATATTCTTCCCAAAGAAACGCTCGATAAGGCGTTGGATCCTTTTACGATGACTGAACCTCAAGCGTAATTCAGGCCAATTGCCGAGTACAATGGAAAACTAGTGCCGTAACTTGGAGATAACCTTGATGGGAGAACCGCCGAAATCCCAAACCGCAGCGTAAGGGCTTTTTGCTTTAATGGCGTTTTGAAAAACAAGCATTAGCCGCCGGGCGCTAGCTCACGGTTAACGGCGGACAACCGGACGCTAGCGCGCCCACGGCCAGTTAAAGCAACAGGCCCGTGAGCGAGGGACAATTTTCTAGCAAAATCCCTTGCTTAAGCATCGGGTTATGATCAACATCATCTCCAAGTTGCGGCATTAGGTTACTGGTTTCGTTCATTGCGACAAACCCGATTTTAATCCTCTTGCGCCTCTCGCGAACCTTTCGTGTTCGCGCGATCCCTACCTCTTCATCCTCGTTAAAGGGCTAATCATTACCGTGAAACATCAAGGCCTCAGATTCTTTTGGAACCGACTCGGATTGTTGCTCGTTGCATCGGGGCTGTTCTCAATCGCTTGCATCGACTCAAACCTGCATGGTGCGGACGTGAAATCGTTAACGCTTAAGTTATGGGAAAACGGCGCTCCGGGAGCAGTGGGCACCGAAGCCAAAGACATTCCGATGGCAATGGTGCACTTGCCAGCGGCATCAACCGCTACCGCAGCAATTGTTGTATGTCCAGGCGGAGGCTACGGCGGACTAGCTATGGGACACGAAGGAACCGAGATTGCAAAATGGGCCAATGAAGCCGGCATGGCGGCTATCATTTGCGACTATCGTCATCGAGGCAAAGGCTACGGTCATCCAGCTCCGCTTAGCGATGCTCAACGCACTATTCGATTGGTTCGAGCTAACGCAAGCGAATGGAACATAGATCCGAATCGAGTTGGAATTTTAGGATTTTCAGCCGGAGGTCATTTGGTTTCTACGGTTTTGACCAAGTTCGATCTCGGTGATGCCAACGCCTCGGACCCTATCGCAAAGCAATCAAGCAGGCCCGACTTTGGTGTTATGGCCTACCCAGTAATCCTTTTTGGGCACCCGAGAGGCCACCGAGGCAGCGAAGTCAATCTGCTGGGCCCTCAAGCTACTAAAGAAGAGTTGGTTGCCTTCCAAAGCGACTTGAACGTGACCAAAGAGACTCCCCCCACATTCATCTTCCATACACAAGAAGATACGGGGGTTCCTCCGGAGAATGCTCTGGCCTTTTATTCTGCCATGGTCAAGAATGGAGTACCAGGTGAGCTCCACATTTACGAAAAGGGTGCTCATGGCGTGGGACTTGGTCGAAACATTGCCGGCACACAAGATTGGTCAAACGCCCTAATTCGATGGTTGGCCGCCAGAAAAGTCGTTTTGCAATCGAATCCCTAGTGCAAGATGCTCAAAGATACGTTCCGAAGTCATGGGTTTGCCTTTGGTTCAGATTGATCGGTCTCTGATGAAATTGTAGAGTGTCAATTATGGAACCAGTTGATCAAACTCCTGACCGACTCGAGCGTCGAGACAAAACGTTACCCCGTCCGGTTAATCCTAAATGGTCGGACGGCAGAGCGTGGATGATCAGTTGCGTTATCCATTTTCTTTTGTTCACCACCATCGTTGCATTATGGAGACCCATTACGCGAGGTACAGGTGGTGAACCGGATCGACCCGTCGGTATTGCGGTCGTTCATCAAACCAATAGCGGTACGGAGTATTTCCTGTCAGGAAGTGAAGGAGGACCATCGAGCGCTGATAAAGTCGAATCCTCTGCGGCAGACATTCCTAGCTCTGCGATGCCTGATTCCCAAGGAGCCGCGGCACTCGAATCTCTGCTAGCGGATCTCGTACCTAACGATTCTAAATCCGCTTCTTCTGGATCGGGGACCGATTCTTCAGAATCAGGTCTGACGGGCGTCGGAAGCTTATCGGGCCCCGGTAAGTCTACAGGAAAATTTGGAACCGGCGACAAAACCAAAACATCATTTCTCGGTGTGGAGGGAACTGGCACCTCGTTCGTTTATGTTCTAGATCGATCAGATTCTATGAATGTGAACTCTAGTGCCCCGATGTTCGTGGCGAAACGGGAGCTCAACACTAGTATCGAAAGTCTTAGTGAAGACAACCAATTCCAAATCGTTTTTTACAACGAGGCCCCGATTCCACTATCAAGCGTTAGGGGGGTTTCGAACCGTATGCATTTTGCCAAAGAGGCAGACAAGAACCGTGCCAAACAGTTTGTGCGTGCCATGATTGCGAATGGCGGAACCGAACACCTATCTGCATTAAGAATGGGACTATCGTTTGGTCCAGATGTTCTATTCTTCATGACAGATGCGGATGAGCCACGTTTGACCGATGCGCAATTGCAAGACCTGCAAGAGCGGGCTCTGCGAACGCAGACCACGATTCATACCATCGAGTTTCGCGCCGGTCCGCAATCGGGCAACGGCGGCTGGATTCGGTCGCTTGCAGAAATGACCAAAGGAACCTATCGCTACGTGGATGTAGAAACGCTTCAAGCGGATTAATTTCCTGTTGCTATTCTTTACGTTCTTGCAACGTTTAAGCTATAGACGATTATTGCATTTCAAAACTCTGCAGTATGGTCTCCCGTTCGCATGCTCTTAGCCAGCTGAATACTTCATGGAATTACGACTTCTTACGTATCTTCAAAAGATCTTGAACGCTCAAGTGTACGATGTGGCTGTAGAGTCCGCGTTGGAAAAAGGAACTAAACTCTCGCGGAGGCTTGGCAATCATGTTTGGCTTAAACGCGAAGATACTCAGCCCGTCCGCAGCTTCAAATTGCGAGGTGCCTACAACAAAATGTCGAGATTAACCTCGGAGGAACTTGACCGAGGTGTGATCTGTGCGTCCGCTGGCAATCATGCGCAAGGTGTCGCGCTCAGTGCTCAGCGACTCGGTTGCAGGGCGGTTATCGTCATGCCTGTCACCACGCCGAGATTGAAATACGAAGCCGTAAAAGCGCTTGGGGCAGTCGTCGTACTAGAAGGAGACAGTTACTCAGACGCTTATTCGCATGCGTTGGTTCTTCAGAAAGAAAACGGATATGTTTTCGTTCACCCTTTTGATGATCCCGATGTGATCGCCGGACAAGGAACAATTGGGATGGAGATTCTTCGGCAACATCAGCACCCCATTCACGCGGTGTTTGTCGCCATAGGAGGTGGCGGTTTGATCGCTGGTGTAGCAGCCTACATCAAAGCAGTCAGGCCAGAAATCAAAGTCATTGGTGTGCAAATGGAGGACTCCAACGCGATGATTCAATCGGTACGGGAAGGAAAACCCGTTTTGTTGCATGACGTTGGACTCTTTTCGGATGGGACGGCGGTCAAACGCGTTGGGGATGAAACTTTTCGAATGACTCGCGAATTAGTTGATGATTTTATAACTGTGGATACCGATGCGGTTTGTGCGGCCATCAAAGATGCCTTCGAAGATACGCGAAGCATTCTGGAGCCAGCCGGTGCCATGGGAATCGCAGGATTAAAACAATACGTACAGCAAAACGGAATTCGTGATAAGAATCTGGTCGCTATCACTTGCGGCGCCAACATGAATTTCGATCGGCTAAGATTTGTTGCGGAACGTGCCGAGGCCGGTGAGGAACGAGAAGCACTCTTCGCTGTTTCGATTCCCGAGCGACCCGGAAGCTTCAGAGAGCTTTGTGAAACAATCGGCCATCGCAACGTGACCGAGTTTAATTATCGCATGTCGGAAACCGAAAAAGCACATGTCTTGGTTGGTCTCTCCATCGAGAACAATCGGGAAATCCCTGAAATCCAAAAGATGCTCGCCGCGCATGGGTTCGAGTCCATGGATTTGGGAGAGGATGAGCTTGCCAAAGAGCATTTGAGATACATGGTCGGAGGACGAAGCAATTGCAGTGACCAGGAAAGAATCTATCGTTTCGAATTTCCTGAACGAACAGGCGCGCTGATGCGATTCCTATCTAATATGAAACCAACCTGGAACATAAGTTTGTTCCACTATCGAAATCAGGGGGCTGATTACGGCCGGGTTCTAGTCGGAATTCAAATGGGGGAAACTGATGCAGCAGAGTTCCAAAGGTCAATGCTCGAACTTGGCTACTTCTTCGCTGATGAGACTAGCAATCCCGCCTATCGCCTATTCTTGAGTTGAGTCCCTTTATAAATTCTTTCATGCTTAAGCTAATCGATCCGAGGATGGCTTTAAACGGTTGCAATAAGCTCATTTCGATTTTATCGAGGCCAGTTTTTCTTTGAGACGTTCCGTGGTTTCCACATGTTGAGATGCTACATTCGTAGTCTCTCCCGGATCGGATGCTAAGTCAAACAGCTGGAAATTAGGTACCTTTGTGCTTCTCAATGTCTCTCCGACATTGACGTTATACATCAGTCCGTTCGGAGCTTCAACGAGTTTCCAATCTCCTGATTCGTCACGAACTCGCAATCCGAATTGATTCCCATTGTTGTTTTGTTGCAATACGTGGCTTCGGCCTTTTGCGCCAGGTTTCCCTAGCAGTGCTGCACTTAAATCTAGGCTATCAGGACAAGCATCATCAGGGACTCTTTCGCCCGCTAGGCTCGCACAACTACGCGCCAAATCAACAGTCGTTACCATTTCATCGGATATCGCTGGCGAGATAACGCTTGGCCAAGACGTTATAAATGGTGTCCTTGTTCCGCCTTCGTACACGGAATACTTTCCTCCTTTCAAGTGAGCAGCGGCGCTATGATCCCCCAACTGCTCGAGTGCATTGTCTTTGTAGCCGTCATCCATTACGGGGCCATTGTCGCTTACGAAAACAAAAAGTGTGTTCCTTGTTAAGCCCATCGTCTCCACATGGTTGATTAACTCTCCTACGCACCAGTCCAATTGCAGGATGCAATCCCCTCGCGGCCCCATCTTCGATTTACCGGCGAATCTAGGGTGAACTACTCGTGGTACGTGAATGTCGTGCGATGCAAAAAACAAAAAGAACGGTCGATCTCGATTGCTATGTATGAACTCTTTCGACTTTTCAACCCATCTGTCTGCCAGATCTTCATCTAGAAATCTTGCGGCATGCCCCCCGGTATAAAAGCCAATCCTGCTTATTCCGTTGTGAATCGTTTGATTATGACCATGGGACCAATCCATTTTCAAGCTATCGCGTTCCGTTTCTCCAGTCGGATGATCCGCGGACGGTTTTTTATCACCTACCCAAAGTGGATCAGATGCATCCAAGTTCTCGACTCGATGGTCGGCAACATATACTTGCGGGACTCGGTCATTAGTGGTTGGCAAAAGATAACAACTATGGAATCCAATCTCCAATGGCCCCGGTTTCAGTTCGCCATTCCAATTTGGTCCAAAGATGGAAGCTGGTTCCTTGGAAGTTTGGTTCGAAACGTTCTTTTTTTGTCCAAGTCCTAAATGCCACTTGCCAATGACTTTGGTTTGATAGCCTGCATTTTTGAGGAGGGAAGCAATGGTAACCGTGTTTGGTTCAATGATCGCCGGTCCATTAGGCGGGGCAACGCCGGTGCCTGGGGTGCGAAAGGCATATTTGCCCGTCAAAAAGGAATACCGGGTTGGCGTACACGTTGACGCCGAGCAATAGCCACTCGTGAATCGTATTCCTGATGCAGCTAATCTATCGATGTTCGGCGTCTGTATCGAAGTGGCGCCATAACAAGACAAATCACCGTAGCCAAGATCGTCTGCCATGATGACGATAATGTTAGGGCGATCATTGCCAAATCCAGATTCGCTGGAGACCTGCGATAATGCCACCACACAAAGCGCGATTTCTAAAAAAGCTCGAAAGGCAACTATTTGCATCGAAATCCAATCCTGTCATACACGTTAAAAAAGGCTCACTTCCGCGGAGGCCATCCTTGGGACGGGTCCATGCGCTTGTAATCCGCTTCTGTAGGTCCCCCTCCAAATTGATTCCAGTATCGTACCGCAAACGGATTCAGCTTGGGCCCATTTGCTTGTTCGTTTATCATTTTTGGTCTGCAGTCATTCCACCACTTATCGATAGCATCCTGCATTTTTTTTACAACTGTCGGGTGTTCTGAAGCGATGTCACTAGTTTGCGCGTAATCGTTGGTGAGATCAAACAGCTGCCATTGAGGAGATTCTCCGTTTGCTAATGGCTTTCCGTTGGGGTTCACTAAGGCCCATCGACTGTCTCGAACGGATACAGCCGAGTATTTATAGTCATCCGGATTGGCTCCTTTTGGCCAACGACCAACGTGAGTCACCAAAAATCGATGTGGCCATGTTTCTTGGGTACCTTGCAACAACGTAGCCAGTGATCTGCCCTCAACCTGTGACCTCATGAGATCCGTCCATTCGACACCTGCGATATCAGCAATGGTAGAAAAGAAATCGACATGCGCTACGAATTCGGATGAATCTCTATTCTGAATAACGCCAGGCCAACACCACAACGAATTCGCCCTCGTTCCTCCAAGCCACGGCGAGCCCTTGGCTCCTCGCATGCCGGCGTTAAAAACAGATTGACCTGCCGCAGTCCCATTGTCATTCATGAAAACGATGAGAGTATCACGTTCAATTCCCAACTCTTTCAAACGTTCTCGCAATCGACCAATATTCTCATCAATATTGTGAATCATCCCGAAGAAATTTGCCACATCTTCCTTAGGGACTTTGCCGCTATAAAGAGTTGCATCCGCATTTTTTGCATGATAAGGTGCGTGAGGAGCATTCGTTGCGATATAAGCGAAGAATCTTTTCTGGTCCTTAGCTTGCTCTTTGATCCACTCGGTCGCTCTCTCAAAGAAAATATCAGTACAGTAGCCCTTTGTCCTTACTAGCTGATCGTTGTGAAGGATCATCGGATCGAAGTAGGAATTTCCAGGTACATCGCCACATGAGCCAGGGTATGACTGTCCAATCCCTCCTGCTCCATGGATAAACATTTCGTTAAAGCCTCGTCGATTAGGTAGGTATTCTTCCTCGTCACCCAAGTGCCATTTGCCAAATATGCCAGTGGAGTAGCCCGCAGTTTGCAAGGCTTGAGGTAACGTAACAGCATCGAGTGTTAAGCGTTCTCGTTCGAGGATGGTGTGTGTGATACCATTTTTGAACTCGTGGCGGCCGGTGAACAATGCGCTCCGAGTCGGAGCACATGTCGGACTTACATGGAAATCGAGAAAGCGAAACGCTTCTCCTCGAAGCTTATCCAGATTTGTGGTCTTTAGAATTGGATTTCCATGTGACGACAAATCTCCATAGCCTTGATCGTCCGTCAGGACAAAAATGATGTTCGGCTTCGTCCCGATGAGGTTACCGTCTGGCTCAGCAAAGCACGTGATATTCGTAAATACCAAACCGAAAAGGGCGAGCATCAAACGAGTCATGATTGTTAGGGCAGTATCTGTTAGATTGTTTACAAAACTTGACATCGGTTGGACTCCGCTTTTTACACGATAAGAATCAGAGGTGCTGGCTGTGGGATCGTCTACGCTGGTGAGAAATCTACATCATTCGCGAGGCAAAGTGTTTCTTTTAAAATCAAGTCGCTTGAGTCCATTCTGAATTTCTTCGGCTGACATGAAAAGACGCCACAGTAGCCCTGTCCGATGATTTTCCATCATAATCACAATAGGGCCTTGGTCGATTGCCAAGTAATGCGGCGGAGCCCAGTCTTTTTCTAGGTTGAATGCGTCGTAGAGTCCATACTTGCCAATCAAGCGTTCACCGAGTCGGTCGTGAAATGTTCGAAGAGCTCGCATGCACAGTTCTGGCTCGTAGGGAAAGGACGAAAGGGCAGCTGTTGGGGATATAGTCCCATTGTCATTCTCTGGTGCATGAGCATTGTAGAAATTGACCGAGTAACTGGCCGTGAGCCCCCAGCAATCTGCGCTATAACCTTTGAAGCCGTTCGGGTTTATAACGCAGTGTTCATGAATCATTTTTACATGTGATTTTCCGTGAGCCCAGTAGTCGGCGTATCGATCCGATAAGCCCCGTGGGTCGAGTCCTAGAAAGGAATAATGGGACCAGAATAACGGTCCGCATGAGTTCTTTACGCCTTGATGTCGCATAGTTAGAGTTTCGCCGAGATAGGTCCTCGTTTCTTTGATCGCACCCGATTCAGCCCAACCTTCGTGATAAACTTCGGCAGGAATCGGATGGGTTGGCGAGCTGGCGGCTAGCACATAGGTGATGAGGCATTCGTTGTATCCACGAATGCGAAAGTTCATTCTCCAACCAACTCGTGGTGACCAATGCCAAAACAAGACGTTTTCACGGCTATCACCCCGAAAGAAATCCCATTCCATGGTTTGCCACAATTGGTCCGCTCGGCGAGCAAGCGTTTGTTCTCTTGGGTTCCCGTTTGCGAAATACTGACGAACACAGATTAAGCCCTGCGCTAGAAAAGACGACTCCACCAAATCTGCACCATCGTCATCCAGGCTGAACGGTTTTACTTTGCCAGTATCTCCCAGCAGCCAATGAGGCCACACACCGTGATAACGATCAGCTCGTTCGGCAAAGTCAATGATTTTTTCCAGTCGCTGCACCGCGTCCTCGCGATTCACGAACTCACGTTCGATACCGACTAGTATGGCCATCAGTCCGAAACCAGTCCCGCCCGATGTTACCAAGGTGGAGTCAAGATCGGGATCGTCTAGGTGAATTCGTTCCCGCGCCCATCCACTATTAAGTTCGGCCCCATTCCAAAAGTAATCGAACGTTTTTCGTTGGGTTTCGGTTAGGAGTTCTTCATCGCTCAAACCTGGTTGCTGCCCCATAACCACGCACGATAACAAGCACGATACAAACACAAATTCCAGTCCGCGGCGAATAGCGAGGCGAGTAATAGTACTGACTAGAGAGGAAAAGAGTTGCATGATGTAGCCAAAGTTAGATAAAAGACAAATTGGACAATTACCATTCTAACACCCCAACCCGATAAAGAGGACACCGTTGAGTTAAGTCGCGAAGTAACCGGAATGGCAAGACATTGGGCTGTGTTTCAGCAAAAGTTCCCATTGGAGGGCAATGCTTAAATGGCCCTGTTTTCTTCGCAGCAGCTGTGGCGAAATATCTTCTGATTCCCCTGTGGTTATGGCCGCTCCTAACAGCTCGTTGCAGTAGTTTTTTTGGCGACACATCGTCGTAGTACATGAGCCATGTTATGTCAAATTTTTTGACAGGATTTTTTAATTTTTATCATAAAGCAGTGTTTTTCAGGGAAAGATTACTGATTTAAATTTGAAATACTTTTAAAGTGTCGTAGAGTCTCAGTAGAGTTGGTTCGTATGAGTGAAAGCTACATGTTTTTTCTAAATATGACATGAGTCAATCATCACGACTGATTCTCTTATTTTGGTTCCACCACATACTGCTTCACGAAAATTTTTATTAGTGTTCACGCTCATCAATTTACTAGATTTTCGTTCAGGTAGTGACCAGAACGGTTTACGGTTATGTCGCGAAAGGTACACGAGATTCCGCGCTATGCGTCCGATATTTAAAAAAAACTCCCTTGATCGTAGATTCCGCAAAGGTGCTGCGGCCGTTGAGTTTGCAGTAATTGCGCCACTAATCGTATTGATCGTCACAGCAATCATAGAAATTACTAGTGCAATATATATGCGACAGTCTTTGACGATCGCTGCCTATG
This sequence comes from Pirellula sp., assembly GCA_046344995.1. GTDB lineage: Bacteria > Planctomycetota > Planctomycetia > Pirellulales > Pirellulaceae > JBKCUI01. Next base: position 18,399 of record JBKDKR010000102.1, on the reverse strand, counting down.
AAGGTGCACGCGTAGCGTTGCTACCGAAATCGAGCGTCAGCAACGTGATTGCGGCAAGTAATCGTATACTCGATTCACGACGAATCAAAGGCGCAACGGTTAGTGTGCTCCCCAGTAATTTTCAAACTGCCAAGTTCGGTGACCCAATCCAGGTTGAGGTCAAAGCTCCTCTAGAAAAGAACGGGTTTTTCTACCGGTTCTTTTCCATCAAACAGTCCTTTACTACGTCGGTCGCAATGATGAAGGAATTTTGAATGACTTAACAAATTGCGTTGATCTGGAAGATTTCGATCGATTTTGCTTGACGATAGCACCAACAGAGTAATAGAAAATGAATCACCTCAAGTATTCCAAACGGCGAATCTCGTCTCGACGTGGATCGGCATTAGTCCTTGCTACTGGACTCATATTCTTGCTCGCCGTATTTGGTGCATTGGCTATCAATATGGCGTACATGGAGATGGCAACTACCCAGCTTCACGTTTCGTCTGATGCAGTAGCGAGAGCAGCCGGCAGAACGTTCATCGTGACTGGAGACAAGGGAAAAGCGATTGAAGCTGCAAAAAAAATCGGGCAACTCAACCGAGTGGCGCAAAATCCTCTGGTAATAAATAGCGAAGACATTGTCTTTGGTAAATCTGTTCGAGAAAGCTCTACAAGTCGGTACAGTTTTTCCGAAAACAGCCAACCAAACGCGGTACAAGTTACCGCTCGTCGAGTTTCCGGGAATGGTAACAGTTCTCTGAGATTACCTTTACCTGGTATCTTTTCGCTCGACGAAGTTACTATGCAACGGAGATCGATTTCGTCGCAGGTTGACGTTGATATCGCTCTAGTTGTCGACCGCTCGGGATCCATGGCCTACGCAGCAAACGAAAAAGCTGCCTTTCCTCCTTTTCCCAAAAGTTCTCCGCCAGGATGGAACTTTGGAATGGCTGTACCACCAGGAAGTCGTTGGCTCGATCTGGATGGTGCAGTGAACACATTTGCCAAGGAGCTCAGTGCCACACCTATCGATACTCGCTTGGCTATAGTGAGCTACTCAGATAGCGCTGCACTTGAAACAAGTCTAACAGACAAGATTATTGATGCTCCAAAGAGCTTGGCTAAGTACAAGGCGGCATTTCATTCGGGAGCGACTAACATCGGCGCAGGCTTGCAAGCAGGCGGGAATGCACTAAAGGCGGGAGCTCCTGGAAGCCGAACCGGTGCAGTCAAGGTCATTTTACTGATGACTGACGGAATCAGAACCGCCGGTTCGGATCCAGTTCCAATTGCCCAGACCCTTGCAAAAGATGGTGCTTTGATCTTTACGATTACCTTTTCCTCAGAAGCTGACATAAAGACAATGCAGTCTGTCGCTGAAAAAGGAAACGGTCAAAGCTTTCATGCCACAACGGCGGCGTCGCTTGAGAACGTCTTCAAAGAGATCGTAAAACAGTTGCCCACGTTGATCACCCTCTAACGCCCCTAGGTCACGTGTGACTTCTACCCGACATGAATTACGGATCGCAACCTAACCATCACGAGCAAAATCAGATGACAAATTTCCATCGCTGTGTAACGAAAGGAAAAAAAGTTACACCGAGCAATCGGATCAAGAGAAAATCAGGCGCGACTACGGTCGAGTTTGCGATCGTTCTACCGCTAATTCTAATGTTTACATTCGCTACCATAGAATTTTCGCGGTTAGCTAACGTGCGACACGCACTCGATACTGCTTCTTACGAAGCAACCCGCACTGTCATTGTACCTGGCGCCAAAGTTAGCGAGGCAACGGCCCGGGCTAACCAAGTACTCTCGCGACACGGACTGAAAGTTCAAGAGCTCCAAGTTACGCCAAGCGTGATTCTTGAAAATACAAGCGAGGTTACTGTTCGAATCAAGGCTGGACTTAGTTCAAACGCTTGGTCGTTTTCTGCGTTCACCAAGAATCTTAGTTTTAATGCTTCAACAACTCTTTTGACCGAGAGAAGCCCGTCGCTGATCGCGGCTGCTGTTCCTGTTCCACCACCACCCCCACCGCCCCCACCCCCACCGCCACCACCACCTAAACCTGCTCCACCGCCACCACCACCACCTGCACCTGCACCACCTAAACCTGCACCACCTGCACCTGCACCACCTGCACCTGCACCACCTAAACCTGCACCACCTGCACCTGCACCACCTGCACCGCCTAAACCTGCACCTCCACCACCTCCTCCGCCACCGCCGCCGAGGATGTAATAAATGATTTCAACGATAAGGAATACAAATGCGATCACTAATGCAAAGGAGAACTCCCTTGTCTTTAAGTAAGATATTCTCCAATCTGTTTTTATCGTCATTAGGTTTTCTTTTCGTTGGTTGTTCTTCCGAAAGCTTGCCAGTAAGCTCTGAGGGCTCCGCCTCTGAGTTGCATTTGATCTCGGCACAACCGAAGATTAAATATGACGAACCCGACTTCTCGGAACTTGATGTGATTGGCAGTGCGTATGCACTAGCCGGAATGAACCGCGTTAGATTCGATCCGACCAATCCAACAGTTCTGCCTTCACATCGGGAGTATCTAACGCAATGTTTGGCAATAATGGATCAAGCTGTAGTTTGGCGAGTTTCAGGTTGTCAGGCGATCGAGATTGGCAACCCTTCAGAGGAAGGTACTGTGGCGGCGGGCGAAAATCTCGTTAGCAGTCTCAATTCTCTCGATGTACCAACCGGTCTTGAGGATCACTCCGAACTGCTTGCAGAGTGCCTCATGGCTTATTGCAGTTTTTTTTCAAGGCATACCGAGGGAGGTAGCAAGACGCTAGGGCAGGACTGGAAATCTGACCGCGATTTACTAAAAGCTTCGGCTGCTATTCGACAGGCCTACGATGTCTTGTCGAAGCTTCACTGGCGGGCGGACTCCCATATACAAACGGCATATTACAACACGCACATGGCTCTAGACCCTTTTTAGCAACGATAAGCGTTTGACAGTTTCGGTGAAACTTGTGAAATGGTGAATCGAGACCGGCACAGTAGTCGGCCCTTATAGGCTTTTTCATTCAGAATTGTGTAGTTCACCGCTACACAGCTATTGGGCGTGAATATTGGGCGTGAAGTAATGTTGCCTCACAAGGCTAGTAGGTGCCCTGTTGATCTCAACGGTTTGATTTGCCGTCGGTAACGAAAACTAGGTCGGGAACAAATCGTGATAAACAAAACATTCCTACCCAACATCGCCAAATGATGCAACAGACCCATGACGGCCTGCAATTTGTTTGCGCAGTCTCTCAAATGATGGGTTTTCGAGTCCCGGGTCGCTTGCAATTATGGATCGAGCGACGTCGCGTGCAATGACGAGCACGTCAGCATCTCTTGACAGATCGGCGATACGGAGTGAAGCCGAGCCAACTTGTTTTAGTCCCAATAGGTCGCCCCAGCCTCGCAATTTCAGATCTTCTTCTGCCAACTGAAATCCATCTTCAGTTGATACGAAAACTTTTAGTCGTTCGTTTTCGTTTGCGTCGACTCCGGTTCGAGGAAAAACGCACACGTAGCCAGGAGTGCCGCCACGGCTAACGCGGCCCCGAAGTTGGTGAAGTTGTGCGAGCCCCAATCGATCGGCGTCAAGAATGGTCATGATGGTCGCGTTGGGCACGTCGATACCTACTTCCACTACGGTGGTCGCGACAAGCAGTTGAATCTCGCCGGTGTTGAACTCATTCAGGCGACGTTGTTTTTCTTCTCCATCCATGCGGCCGTGTAGCAGACCGACTCTGAAGTTTGTAAATTCGTTTTCAGTCAATTGCTTGAAAACTTGTTCTGCACCCAGCGAGTCCGATTCGGAATCTTGTTCGACGCGAGGCAGGATCACGTACGCTTGTCTGCCGGCGGTAAGTTGTTTACGCACGAACTCCCACCAGCTAGTTTGTTGTTCGGTTGAGCCCAGGTAGGTATGTACGGGAGCGCGGCCAGGTGGCTTATCTTTGATGATCGAAACATCGAGATCACCAAATTGCGTCATCGCTATGCTTCGAGGAATAGGGGTTGCGGACAGAACGAGGTAATGAGGAACGATGCGGGATTCTTTGAGTGCAGCTCGTTGAGCCACGCCAAATTTGTGTTGTTCATCGATAACCACCAGCCCAAGATTGTGGAATTCGATTTTATTGCTTAGCAACGCTTGAGTCCCGATAACGATATCCACAGTCCCGATTGCGATGCGTTGTTGTAGTTCGTTTTGTTCACGCTGTGTAAGGGAGCCGACTAGCAGTTCTACTAAAACCTGGCTGTTAGATAATTGTTTCGACAGTCTTTCAAAGTGTTGCCGAGCAAGTAGTTCGGTGGGGACCATCAATGCGGCTTGGTATTTGTTCGCAACCGTATTAAGCAATGCGTACTGAGCGATTGCCGTCTTGCCGCTTCCTACGTCTCCTTGGACGAGCCTGTTCATGGGAACGTCACGTTTCATATCACGGCGAACATCTTCGATCGCTTTTAACTGATCATTGGTAAGCTGAAAGGGAAATCGTTTGAGGATACGGGAGTGAATGATTGGAGACGCTTCGATACAGGGGGCTGATTTTGTGGCATCAAATCGGCTCCGCTGTAACGCGATAGCCATTTGATATACGAGCAATTCTTGGAAGATAAATCGCTGGCGGGCTAGATGCGCATCCAGTAAGGTATCTGGGGTGTGAATCTTGCGAAGAGCTTCTTGAATGCAGAGCAATTCGTCGAACGGGGGAGTATCGGTGTTGGTAGAATGCACTTTTGGTTGAGTTGACTTTGAATCTGGTAGTAGAGGATGGTGTATTGCCGGATGGTCATTCGAAAAGATTTTGAGTTTTTTGGCTGCGAGTTGACGCAAAGACTGAGGGAGAGCCTCTTCCAGAGTGGGGGCCAGGGATTCCATAGCGGCATTAACAGCTGTGTGAACGTGTTTTTGGAGAAGACCTTCGGTTAATGGATAGATGGGGATCGGTCGTTGTGCGGGTGGCTGTTCACCGGGAGCCAGGAGCAAGACTTCGGGGTGACGCATCTCAAAAGAGATACCTGTCGATTTTGGGGTCCCCGTGGCGACGACGTTCATTCCTCGTTTGAGTTTTTCTTGCCGAAACATCTGGTTGTACCAAACGCATCTTACGAATCCGCCACCTTGAAGCGAAAGCAAGATCCCGAAACAACCCCGGCCGGAGAAGCTATAACGAGAATCTGTGTCAACGATTTGCCCCACGACGGTAGCTCTTTCCCCTTCCGTGAGGTTGAGGATGTCTTGGTAGGGGGCGACATCCTGGTAAGTACGGGGAAAGAGGAATAGCAAATCAGCCGCTTTGTGCACTCCGATTCTATGGAAAAGTTCTACGCGATGAGGCCCGATGCCAGGAATAAATTGAAGAGGAGTGCTTCTTTCAATCTTTTTCGCCGGCAAGTTTTCGTTGGCCGACGTAATGGGGACAAAGGGTTCCATAGCGTGTTTTAGGGGACTTACGTGGATAAAGGAATGGGTTTGGGGAAAGTCATGGGGAGCTTTTAAAAAACATAATGCAAAGCGTGGTTGTCAGTTCTACAATCCCTTGGATAATACCGGCTGCCGTTTTTTCGACTCAAAGGAGTGATTGATCAAGTGATTGTAGCAGCATCGACAGGTTGTTTTCCAGAAACCCCTCTTCCCGACGTTATCGAGATTCTTGCGGATCTTGAGTTCACTGCGGTGGAGATTGTATTGGATGACAATGGTATCCAAATGCCACCTTCTCGCTTGGTGGATGATTTTGATGAGTCTCTTCGAATCGTTCGAGACACACACCGATTAGATATTTGTAGCTATGACGTGAAGATTCGAGCCGAAGGTGAGGAGTACTACCGACGCTTTGAAAAGATCTGTGATCTTGCAAAGGCGACTAAGGTCGTGACGCTTACCATTCCGAGTGGAGAGCACGGAACACCGTTTAATCAAGAGGTAGAGCATCTTCAGCGAGTTGTTAGCGTAGCGGAAGGCCGAGGGGCTAGAGTGGCTATTAAGGGGCAAATTGGGTGCCTTAGTGAAGATCCTGATACGGTAAAGACGCTTTGCGATTACGTTCCTGGATTAGGTTTGACGTTGGACCCAAGCCATTATTTGTGCAGTAATCACCGCAATAAGAACTACGAGAAGCTTCTCAAGTACGTATACCACACCCATTTGCGAGATTCGAAAAAGGATAAGCTCCAGGTCCGTGTTGGGCAGGGGGAAATCGAATATGGTCGATTGATTACCCAGCTTCAAACCGTCGGATACGACCGAGCGTTATGCGTAGACATGACTCCGATGGAGGATATGGATATGCGGCAGGAGTTGCGAAAGCTGCGATTGTTGCTGGATAGTCTTTTGTAGTCGTCGAATTTTTCTTGCCGACAAGCTTTTGCTTTTAGTTGCCTTGCGGGCATGGCTGTTGGTTTGGGAAAACCGGCCTCAAGTTTCCAGCGAATGTGCACCTCGAGGCGGGTGCTCCCGCCTTTGAATGGATTCGGTTACAATGTTGCGGCAACTTTGCCACGGTTGGCAACTGAATTCGCGATTGAAAACGCCGGTTTGTTCATTGGCATTTATTTTTCGATCGAATCGAAACCAGGGACGCCGAGATTTACTCGTGGGCGTTCTTGCAACCCTTATCCACTCATCCAACCAACAATATGCCGATTATCGAGACGCGAGACCTTCGTAAGCAATTCGGAGTTGGTGATGTCGCAGTCGAGGTTTTGCGAGGAGTGAACCTGTCCATTGAGGCAGGTGAGTTTGTAGCACTTATGGGGCCGTCAGGTTCCGGAAAAAGTACGCTTATGAGTATCGTCGGTGGGATCGAGCCCCCCACGACCGGCGACGTGATGCTTGAGGGAGTCAACATTTCCCATCTCACGGATGATCAACGGACTTTATTGAGGCGTCGTCGTATCGGCTTCATTTTTCAGGCCTTTAATCTTATCCCAACATTATCGGCGCTAGAGAATGTGTCCCTACCTCTCGAATTGGATGGGGTGCCGAGCCGAATCGCCAGAGAGCGTGCAGCCAAAGCGTTGGAGCGAGTGGAGTTATCTCATCGGGCCAACCATATTCCATCGAAGCTATCAGGTGGAGAGCAGCAGCGGGTGGCTGTTGCCAGGGCTATCGTCATTGAGCCTGCCATTTTGTTGGCTGACGAACCAACTGGTAACTTGGATTCGCGTCAAAGTGAGCGAGTCACAGAATTGCTGCGCAGTCTAGCCGCAGATCATAAACACACGATTGTGATGGTAACGCATGATGCAAAGGTGGCGCGTTCGGCATTCAGATTGCTCCTTTTTCGCGATGGCATGATTGAAAGGGATTTGAACCAGAGTGATTTCGAGCACGGATTTCCGACTGGAGATTCCGGTACGTTCTTGCGTCCCAATTATGAACAACACGGTGGTGAATTTGCTGCTGAGGGAAATCGCTAATGCCGCTCGGTAAACTCTCGCGACGAGAGATCCAAAGCAGACCGCTTCGCAGTTTGTTGACGTTGATTAGCATCGTGATTGGTGTAGGAGCAATCGTTTCGACGTCGATTTCGACCGAGTCAGCTCGCCTTGCTCAAGAGGCGATGATCAAGACTGTCACCGGAAATGCATCTGTCGAGATCGTTTCTGTTACCGACGGTTGGTTCGATGGAAAGCCGCTTGAGCCTATCGCCAAGTTGGAAGGAGTAAAGGTTGCCTCTCCGATAATCCGACGATTTGTTCAAATCTCTGTACCCAACCATTCCGCTGTCCAAAGATCGAGTGAGAAGGAGTCTGGCAGTAGCATTGCCAAAGATGAGGATTCGGAATCCGAAGAACAACTCCCTAACAAGACGTTCCGGCTTCAAATTCTAGGCGTTATTCCCGAATTGGATAAACAAGTTCGCGACTTTAAAATTCTTGAGGGGCGCGAGTTAAACTATGAACAAGAAGATCGCAACTCGGTGGTCATCGATGAGCAGTTGGCTCAATCTGCGGGACTAAGGATCGGTTCAAAATTCTTGATACAGACCTTGAGCCGCTCTCAGGAAGTGACGGTCGTTGGAATTTCCAAAGCGCTCGATGCGAGCGCAGCGATTCAATCTGGACCGATTCAAGTACAATTGCGATCGGCTCAAAGATGGTCGAGGGCTAATGGAAAAGTAGGGGTATTACAAATCGTTGCGGATGCCAAGTATCCGCTCTCCAAATTGACCAGTGCCATCGAAGCGGAGTTGGAGCGTGCTGCCACCGAGCCGGTCGCATCCAATTCAGACGACGAATCAGAAGCAGGGGCAGAAGCTGACGCGAAAAGCAAAAATACAGTCGGTAAAGCCAAGTTGCTAGATAGGCTTGAGATAAGGTTACCGACAGCTAGAAGTCAATTGACCGAGGAGATTACTAAGGCTCCAGAGTCGGGGTTAAGATTGGCCATTGCATTTTCTCTCATCATCTCGGCGTTCATCATCTACAACACGTTTCAAATGAACGTTGGTGAACGACGCCGTCAATTAGGTATACTGCGGTCGATGGGGGCATTAAGACGACAACTCTTGTGGATGATAGTGCGTGAAGGTTTGTGGCTGGGAGTTATTGGTGGCGTGCTTGGTAGCATTGCTGGGTACTTTGGAGCGAGTATCCTCAATGAATCGACCTCTAAGTTATTGCAGATTAACATTCCTCAAAGTCCGTTTACCGTCTGGCCGTATGTAGGGGCTTTTTTAGCGGGAATCGTAGTCGCCACTCTAGGCGCGTTTTTCCCTGCCTTGCGAGCTTCACGGCTATCTCCGGCGGAAGCGATGAGAGTAGTAGCCGCGGGTGAGTTCGGAACCAGTCGCGCAGGATGGTTGCTATTCGGTAGCGTCACAATTATTGTAGGAGTTGTCGTCCAGATATTGTCCGTGAGCGGAATCATCGATTACAGTCATGCGATTGCTGGCGCATTGATTATGTTGGTAGGAATCGTCTTTTTGTTACCGGGGATCATTGAAGAGTTGACGGCCGTGGTGGCCAAACTGTTGACGCCGCTCATTGGGGTTGAAGCATTGCTCGCACGCAAGCAGATTCTTCGTCATCGTGGCCGCAGTTCGCTGACCATCGGCACTGTCTTTATAGCCATATCAACCGTCCTCGGTTTGGCAAGTACTATTCTGGACAACGTTGGAAACGTCGAGCAATGGTATCAGCGGGCGATTGTTGGAGATTTTTTCATTCGGGCGGCTATGCCCGACATGAATACCGGTGCGACAGCAGATATGCCACTCGATTTGCCCGAACAGATTGCCAAGATGCCTGGGGTATCATTGGTCGATACTTTGGATTTTGTTAATTCCAAAGTAGGTGATCGAACGGTATTGGTTGTGATCAGAAAGTTCAATTCACCGAAGCAAGACTTTTTTGATTTGACCGAGGGGGTGTCCTCTGAAGTTTTGGATGGGATCAAAAAAGGGGGGACTGTTTTAGGGTCCGTGCTATCCCATCGAATGGGAATCCACGTCGGAGATAGCATTCCACTCGAAACGGTATCGGGTATCAAAGATATCCCTGTTATCGGTGTTACAAACGAATACATCGCGGGTGGTCTAACGATGTACTTAGAGGAGAGTGTCGCGAAGGAGCTTTTGAATGCTCAAGGCCTAGATGCGATTGTGGTTCGAGCTGACTCAAGTCAGCATGCCGAGCTTGAGAGAAAGCTCAAGGAGATATGTGCCGAGAATTCGTTGATGTTTCAATCTTACTCCGATTTGGTATCGATCATAAAGGGAACGCGTGATGGCGTAACGGGGGGATTGTGGGCTGTTTTAGCGTTATGTTTTGTGATCGCCGCTTTCGGTTTGGTCAACACTTTAGCCATGAATATTCTTGAGCAAACTCGCGAGATCGGAATGTTGCGAGTTGTCGCAATGACTCGTAATCAGGTTCGCAAGATGATCGTCTCGCAAGCATTGATTATCGGACTGATCGGATTGTTGCCGGGCGCTTTGATGGCGATATGGATCGCGTATTTGATCAATCTTCCGTCCTATCAAGTCATCGGAAGGGACATTGAGTTTCGCATCTATCCATGGCTATTGATTGGTGGTGTGGTATTTGAGCTCCTTGTGATCGTTGTTGCATCTATGATACCCGCGGAGAGGGCTGCACGGATCAATGTGTCTTCTGCGCTTCAGTACGAGTAGAAGAGAATCCTACATCTACGGAGAGCTTGACCTCAATGTTTCACCTTACGAAACATTTGAGGCTCGATGTTGGTGAGTGCAATGCACTAAGCGGTTGGGAACCGTCTCCTCACAAGCACAAATAAGCCCGCGTAAAGAGAAGTTGTCATTACAAATCTTGTCGGTAGAGATATAGGCAACAGATGGTCAGAATTACGGAAACGAAAATCAGGTTACTGAGAATTGAAGTGCCTGTTTCCTTTTCTTGATCGATCATGTCCATGTCATTGCGCGTAACGGCTATTGATTTGGATGCGTTTGTAACTAGTACTTCTTGTAGATCCTCCATTTCTGCAGGTCTTTGGGCGATCATGTACATTGGCTTCAAAATCCATTGGAAAATCAAATCTCGCACCGATGAGCGTGGACTTAGGACTTTGGTTACAGCGTTTTCCTTTAGATCCCATGCTGCAACATTGCTGACTCGATAGGCCACCCATAGCTTTCCGTCGTCAGCAAAAGTCGCTGACAATGCTTCGCCTTGCCCCGTTAGGTTTGGACGTTGGATTTCCGTTGCGGATTCGTTAAGGAGCCAAACATTTCTCTCGTAATCAAGAAGGACAATTTCGTTTGTGGGACCGTTTAGGATTTGGCGAACGCGAGTTTCGCCAATTTGATCGAGTTTCCTGACCGAGTCGGATTGTTTTTGGTCGACGACCATGGGAGCTAAACCTTCGGGGCAAATGAACAGGAGTGAGTCATTGCAACCGATGGTTGTTAGAAGTTCTTTGTCAAAATCGAACGTTTTACGCCATGCTTCGGAGTATTCACCAGTTTCAGGGTTGAGTTTCCAAAGAATCGCGTCTCCTTTACTGTAAGCGATTACAGTATTGCGAGTTTGTGAAACAGCCCAGTCGAATGGGCGAGTCAGGTCGACGTCTTTGATAACCTGTTTAAAGGCGTCTTCTTTTTGTGGTTTGACTCCAAAGCTCTGAAAGACATTAGTGATTCCCTCGAAACGATTTTCAACGGGACGATCTTTGCTAGGGTCAAAGATGAACAAACCGTTCGGAGTCATGACTGCAAGCGAATCTCCCCATGGGATCATGAACTCAGCGGACTTTGGTAAATTAGACCCACTATCTAAGCGACTGTCAGCCCACTGTGGAGAGGTAAACGTCTGATCTGCGGGATCGTAAGCATCGGGAATTTTGGCGATGTCCATTTTCATGTTTTCTCGACCGCCCAGTCCGAACGGGAGATTTTCTGTCCTTGCAAAATAGAGCGATTTCTGTGATGCAATCGCTACAGGGCCGAGCAGGCGTTGGTCATCTCGCTCGCCAAAAGCCGTTTGCCAGCGATTGGTCGACTTGTCCCAAAATAGCAATCGTCCGCTCATCGATCGGCCCCAAATCGATTCGTTCACTATTTGGATCCCGCGAATGGACGGTTTCATTTCTACGGCGTTTTGGAAATAGGAATAGACCATCCCAAGTACAAAGCACAATGCCCAGAAGAGGGCGGTAACGACGACGCTTATGATTGCATTTCGCCAAATCAAACCTGCCAAGCAGGAGATGGCATAATAAACCAAAAATGAGAATATAAACAATGGGATGCACTTGAGTATTCCATCGTTCCAAATGTCCAATTGCAATCCAGAATACAGGTACAGTCCGACAAGAACGAAGGTAACATTCAGGCCTACAAAGATACAGCCACCGACATACTTTGTTAAAAACAACAGGCTTCGCGAGATTGGTTTACTCAGAAGCAAATGCAATGAACCGGGCTGGAAAAGATCCGGAATAAGCGAACTGGTAATGATGATCGAGATAAAGAGCATCACCACACTTAGCCCCACCCACATGATGATTGGGTAAAAGGCTTGTTCGATAAAAGGTTTTGCCATCTCTTTGGTGAAAGGAAGTGGATTACCTAGCTTGATTCCAGCGTATGCAACCCATGTCGCCCGACCTTCAGGGGAGTTCAGCGTAGATGGAAACGCGGAATCCAAGAGTTTGCGATTTAGCTTTTCCAGTTCGATTTTCGAAAGGTTTTGCTTGTCAATCAAATCGTTATACTTGTCCGATTTCTTTACATTTGGCCAAGCTTCTTCGGAGTAAAGATCAGGGACCGTTAAAATTCGATTGAGCTCATCGATCAGTACGCCTATTGCGACGCGTCGTTGTGTTTCCTTTCGGTCTTTCATTATTTTTTGAAAGGATTCCGATAGCTTTGCGTAGACGGCTTTTTGCGCACGCGAGCCTTTACCTGCAGAGACTTCAGCGAGAGCGTCCATGATCGTCCCGGCGCTCGAATCCGATCGAAAGCTGTTTCCCAGGATTTGATAGCTTTCAGCAGACGTAAAATGCAGAGGGAAAAGCAGCGCTAGAAGCAGAGTCCATGCCGCCAGCAAAATCCATAATACATAGGACCGAGTCGATTCCAGAAAGCTATCGAATAGGACCGCAAGATAAGGTTTCATGTGTATATGATCGTTTGTTGTTTAAAACGTGTGAGCTAGGTTTCGGGCTAGTTTTCCAGGAATCAGATTCGGGTAGAGTCCCGAGGGCTAAGTCTTCAAATGGCTGGGGACGGATCCAACGATGCTCATAAAGACTTGTTCCAAGCTGGGGCGATATCGTTCCAGACCGACGACACTAATTTTCTGAGATCGCAACCAGTCTACGACTTGGTCCACATCGGATTGATGGGGTGCTGCAAGATCAACTCGGTATTCCTCCTCTGTTGAGGAGACTCGGCGAACAGACGAGCATGTCCAACGTTGAGACAGCGCATCGATCGTTTCTTGGGTGCAGCGAAGTGTCAGATTCACCGTTCCTTGTTGGGCGAGCGGGTTTTGCATGATCAGCTCGTCAATTGTTCCGACACCTCGAATTTCGCCGAGGGCCATAATGGCAACTCGGTCACAGATTAACTCCACCTCTTGTAGGATGTGGCTGTTCAGAAAGACTGTTTTGCCGCGAGACTTAAGCTGAGCGAGAAGGTCACGAATTTGAGATCTCCCCATCGGATCTAAGCCGTCGGTTGGTTCGTCCAAGATCAGCAGATCGGGATCGTGCAACATTGCTTGAGCCAGCCCGAGTCGTTGCCTCATTCCCTTCGAGTATCGTCTGACAGGTTCATTTTGGCGGCCGGTAAGATCGACTAGCTGAAAAAGTTCGTTCTCTTTGCTTCTTATTTCCGCTTCACCTAAGCCGCTTAGCCGCCCGTAGAAATACAGAGCACTCCGGCCGGTGTGGTGGCGGGGAAAAATAAGATTTTCGGGGAGGTACCCTATCTTTCGACGTGCCGCTTTGCTTCCCGCGCTGAGGTCCAAAACGGTAGCTGATCCGCGGTTTGCATGAAGGATTCCAAGCAAAATCTTGATCAGGGTGGTTTTTCCGGCTCCGTTTGGACCGAGCAAACCGAAGACTTCCCCTGGCTTAACCTCTAGTGACACCCCCCGGAGTGCGTGGTGACGCTTGCGAAAAACCACTCCTTCCGAATAAGTTTTTGTAAGCTGATCGACATGGATCGCAGTCGGCATGGATTTGATATCTGAAAAACGAGTTGAAATGGAAAACAGATGGGAGTGAGGTAGTTCGACTGCGAATTGTAGGCTTATTTGTAGTCGGACATAGCTCAGCGGCCTCAAAGATTCGTAAGTCGGGCGTAGAAATTGGGAATCGCGAAAGCGAATACAGCTCTACAATCGGTACAATCAGCGAAATTTCCTGGCATTTGTAGTCCAGAAATCTCTAGAATAGAGGGGTCTGGGCAACTAGTCTTATAGGAACCTTTTCGCACGTTTTCCCCAAGAAGTGAACTTGGCATGGCTAACTACGTACCGCTTGATGATGCTGCAAAAACCCTAGGAGTTTCCGCTGAGGAACTCGTAGATATGAGGTCTCGTGGAGAGATTTTCGGATACCGCGACGGTACCTCCTGGAAGTTTAAGGAAGAAGAAATTGAACGAGTTCGTGCCGAGCTTGCGGGTGATGTTGTGGATGAAGACGCCGGCGGATCATCAATTTTGATCTCAGAACGCCAGCCAGAGAAATCAGGCTCGAAACCCAGCGCTGGAACCAGCGATATTGGTCTCGGAAGCGATCTAAAGTTGCTGGCCGATGACAGCCGAGCAGGCAGTGACGTAAAACTGGTCGCGGATCCAGCTAGTGGTAGCGGGATTCGTCTCGTCGCGTCGAATGAGGATAGCAAGATAAACCTTGGGTCGGTGTCCGACCTAAACTTGTCGGGTGGTTCTGGATCTGGCAAGGGCTCGGAGGTTGATCTCGGTTCCGATCTTCAATTGGAAGGTGGTACGGGAGACAGTGGTTTTAATCTGATGGCAGATTCGGGGGTTGTTTCTGGATCGGATGTCAAGCCTGGCTCATCTGGAGTCGGTTCTGGCAAAGGGCTCGGTTCCGAACTAGAGCTAGCCGATGATGACGAAGATGAATTGGTTTTAGGGTCGGATTCTGGGGTTGGGCTCGCTGCAGAAAGTGGCATCAACCTGATGAGTCCATCTGATAGCGGACTGTCCCTCGAAGAAGAGCCTCTTGATTTAGCTGGTACAGGCATCTCCGGATTGGATTTAGGAGCGGAGATCGCGGGTGGTTCCGGTTCGCAATCTGGTGTAGGTAGTGGGATTAGTGGACTTGGAAGTGGTGCTTTAGTTGACTTCTCTGATGGGGAAGAGTTTCAATTGACACCGTCCGGCGGAATTGAAGCCGACGACGACAGTGGTTCCCAAGTGATCGAGTTGGAAGACTCGACCGAGTTCGGTGGGCTGCCTGCTGCAGGTGGTTTCGGAAACGAAGCCGTCATGGAAGCCGGTGCAAGTGCAGGTGGGTTAGATGATGAGGCGATGGTTACAACAGGTGCCGCTGCAGGTTACCGAGCTGTTCCCGAAACTCCCTACAGCGGTTTTGATATCGCTCTGTTGCTTTGCATTCTGACGATCATGTGCATCTGCGGAGTACTTGTTTCCGATTTGGCTAGGAACCTTTGGGGTTACGATGGCCAGAACGGGATCGCAACAGGTTTGACCGATGCTCTCGTGAATGCAATCGGCAGGAACTAGTTGGTTGCTTGCAAGGCGGGATGGCATGGGTTTTCCCGCTTCAGTCTCGAACGTTAGCGTTTTTGTGGCGACTCCTAAACCTTAGGCTAATCCTGCGTATCGCATCGTATCGATACGCTTTCGATCTGTGGGATCTCTCCGAGCATCGCAAGAACTTCCGCTGCATTCTTCTCTTGATGTGGCGATACTCGGTATTCGTATTCGACGGCACTTCCCTTTCTCGCCGTCTGAGCTGACATCAATTCTGTTTGGCCAAACAAACCCTCAAGAATTGAAAGGCAAGATACCTCTCCACCCAATGTGGAACGAATATGAATTCGCCATGTCGTACCTGGTTTAACGTCGGTGGTTCGGTGCTCGTAACGCATATACCACATAACGCATGTTAACGTTACCAATCCGAGTAACGCAATCATGTATTGTCCTGCGCCAATCGCCATTCCGACAACAACGGAAGCCAGCACAAAGGCGACGTCTTGCGAGGACGTAATCGCGGTACGAAATCGAACGATGGAGAGAGCACCAACCAAGCTGAAAGCTCTCGCCACATTGCTTCCTATGATTTGGGTTGCCATAGCAATCAGAACGCACATCAAGACAAACGTTGTGGATATGGTTTTATCCGTGTTTCGGTCCGATTTCATCGATGCAATGATCGCGATGAATCGTCCGCCAACCCCAGCCAGGATGAAGCGTAGGATGACATCGGTGAGCTGGATTTCTTTGAGTTCTTCCCATTGAAATAGATCCAACGGAACACCTGTCTTTCTATGAAAAGAAACGGTAATGTATCAACAACATCTGGAAACTAAGACGCAGCGGATTTCGGAACGATCAGGTAGCAAACATTAACGCTAGTTCGGTATTTGGATAACACGCTTCGAGCGAGCGAAAACGTATTCATCAAACTCTTGAAGAGCACTGGCAGCGTATTGCAGAACTTCAGTTCGAGTTGGCAATGGGGAGTTATGCATGAGGCTGCTGCTCCGAGTCCATTCGGTACACTCCAATCCCGGGCTGTAAGGCAGCGAATGTCGCGGTCGATTGTTAGTCGAGCCCCAAGACTTGTGGATTCGTGGACTCGAGCGAACCGACGATACTCGATCCATGTGCAGGGCTGCAATTCGTATCGATTGATGCGCTCGCGGAACCAGCGATCTGAGTTTTCTATTTCCTGTTCTTCGATTGAGTCGACCGATTGCGTTAGACCAGACAGTGTGGTTTCGTCGATCCAAGTTCTCTTTTTGCGGACCAAGTCACCTTTTTTTCGCTTTACCTCCAGCCAGACCATTGAGCTATCTCCGTATCTTCTTACACGATACTTTCGATTTTCTGATTCAGGTTGGCGGTGAAAAATCCCGAACTGAGGAGTGTCGAGATAAAGTGATGTCACTTGGTAAGAATCCACCTCGCGACCTGCGAGAAAGGGATCGGGCCCCATGTTTTCAAGGGCCCAATCCTGGATCTCGGCTGCCAAGTTCTGTGCAACGGTAAACTTGAGCTCATATCGCTTGGAAAATAAATCGTCATCGTTCGAAGCGACTGATTCAACGCTCATTTAAGTTCGTCCACATACTTGAGTAGGTAAGCTCTTCTTTGGTCTGCAAATTCTTTGAGGGATAAGGCTGGGCCGCCGCGAGGTCCCTGTCTGGCATGCTCCACGTTAACAGATTCGTTTGACTTTGTAGATGTTGCATGAACAAAATCTTCGTAAGTACTTAGCTTTTTGGTATCAGACTTTACTTCGTTATCGATTAGCTCGCGATACGATTCTACAACCGCTCCGAGTGAGTCCCAGTTCAATGACTCCTCCGCAATCTTTCGTATGTTCTCAAGATATTGTTTTCGAAGTGAGGGAACATTTAAAACTTTACTTCGCAGTGGCTTGTTCGGGTCATCGATACCAACCAAAGGATCTAGTTCTACTCCATTCATGGCCATACCTCCTGGAGGTCCGAATCCACCAGGGCCGCCAGGTGGTCCAAAACCCGGTCCAAATCCAGGAGGAGGAGGTCCTTCAGGGCCTGGTCCAAATCCTGGTGGGGGACCGCCGGGTTGTTCGTTGTTGCTATTTCTACCGTTTTCGGCGGCTTGATCGCGGCGGTTTCGTTCACCACGACCACCTCTTCCCCCTTGTTGTGGTCCACCACCCATGCCTGGCCGGCCACCACCCATGCCGGGTCCCATCGGCTTACGAAATGCTTCGTTCATATCGTGCGGTAGGATGTGAAACATTCCGTCACTATCGCGGCAAACGGAATAGTCGCTGGCTCTTATCCAGTATCCGTCGCAATTGATCAACGCATTGTCCAAAGCGAGGAACCAAAGAAGCCCATCGACGTCCATTCGCTGTCTCAGCTCCGATTCCAAATTGTTCATCGGTGTCTCGTTTAGGACTTTGCAGAGTTCAATGAACGCTTCCCAATCTTTTGTCTTGCCTGATTTCATTTCATAACGAGCTTCGTAGAGTTTTGGATCATCACCGAGATAAGCCATACCACCGCCGCCCATGGGTGAGCCCGAGACTTTCCAACGCGCACCTTTCGTTGAGTTAAAGTTCTCCTGCATAAACTCCTTGTTGAACTGTTGAACATTATTATAGATGCCCCAGTTCTCTCCATTAACAACGAGTCGGATCAAGTTAGCTTTAGGGGCAGGTAGGTACTTGCGTGCGATATGTGAGTAAAGAGCTGATCCCATCATCGATTCGTCTTCATGGGCATTCAGCAAATTCAATGTCTTGTATCCTTGTAATCTTTGCTCGGAGTCTACGAGATCGAGAGCGACATTGAGGGAGCGTTTGCTGCCTGAAGGAACCATTCGATAGGAGGACATTCCTCGAAATCGGATACCTACGCCAGGATATTCTTTGCCATCAACCATCATCGTGGCAGGAACGTCTACATCGGTATCGTGAAATACCTCAAGTTCCTTTTCCCAATCGGATTGTTCAAAGGTTAGGAAGACTGTTCGTAGAATAGACGGATCATAGAGTTCTCCCTCAACTGGTTTAACGTCTGAGGGGGCGACTTTTGATCCAGGAGTTGCCGCTACTCTGTTGCGTCCACCTGGTCCGCCACCTGGTCCGCCACCTGGTCCGCCACCTGGTCCGCCACCTGGTCCGCCACCTGGTCCGCCACCTGGTCCGCCACCTGGTCCGCCACCTGGTCCGCCACCTGGTCCGCC
>JBKDKR010000101.1:0-2294 GCA_046344995.1 Pirellula sp. | reverse complement strand
CTAGTACTACAGCGCAATAGGTTTTCGAATTCGTGAAATAGGTGCCGGCCGCTAGCCGGCGGTTGTCGCTGTTGGTACACGAAAGGGACGCTGAGGTTGCTCAGTGACACCCTTGGATTTTGCCTATTGTGATGGATTCTGGAGCTCGTGAAGGAGCCCTTGCGCAGGGCTGTGATTTTAGACGCCACAGAAATCGCCGACCTTAAGGAGTCTGCTGGATCTTGTTAACATCAGTCGGTGTACCAATGGCAGACGCGAATCTTCGATAATTCGATTCCGAGTTCTTGGAGCTTAAGTGCACGCGTCTTCGAGTGACTTTCACGTGCCTGTCGGTTGCGTTTCTGGTGGTATGCAAGCTTGTATGCGGTGTTGTTGATCAGTTCGTCCGCCGCCTTTGGTGGTAGCCACCAGGACTGCACCATGGCTGATGTAGCATGACGAACTTGGCTGACCGTTAGCTCGGAATATTCGCTAAGCAGCGACGCACGTTCGCGCGCGAGAAACAGGAGCGATACCGCACTGAGGATCAGATGACGCATCAAGCCGGGATAGCCGCGCCCTTCAAAATGGTCCATGCCAATGTACTTCTTGTCATCTTCAAAACAACGCTCGACGCGCCATCGGGAGAACGCCACCTTCAATAGAGTCTCGACCGTTGTGTTCTCCGGAGCGTTAGCAAGAAACAGCTTGATTTCGCCCGACAGCACGTCACGAACAATCAGCAGGTGATGCGCCTTGGAAGGAAACTTCTGAGCGTTTTGTGGATAGACGATTGCATGTTTGACGTCGACAACTTTCGCTCCTTTCTGTGTGTCTTTCAGATGCCAACGCGTCCACTGCTGATTGGTAATCTTCGGATCGTTATCGACATACTCGCCAAGCGATATCGACTTTGGGCTGCCGGAGACCAGTCGCGGTGTCTTGAGGCGACCACCATTTTTTGTGTAGGGTCGGTTCGTCGTTCGCGGGGGTTTTGACCATAGCATGTGACGACGATGTGTTTCGCCGATGTACTTTTGATTTTTGCTCCGTAGTACATCCAAGAACGCAGGCTTCGATGCATACCACTCGTCGAAAGTGAGCCAATCGAATCGTATGCCATTGGTGAGGGCACGCTCATGTAGATCCAACGCGATCTCTGTTTTTGGCCGGTAAACCATGTCGTCAGGGATCTTTGCTTGGCGGCACCGGTCACGATCATTTGACCAACTCTCGGGCAGAAACAAATCACCGTCGAGTAGGCAATGAAAGTCACCCGAGGCGAAGCTTAGATGAACTGTGACATTACAGTTCTCGTGCTTGCCGACCGCACCGCAATGTTGCCGCTGAACACCTGGAGTCTTGTCTCCTTTCTTGACAAAACTTGTCTCATCAATAATCCCGATGTTTAGCTTTCCAGAGTGTTCGCTCGTCACGATCGCTGCGATTTGATCGCGCATCGCCGCATGTTTCCAATCATAGTTTGATAAGAATTCTTGTAAGGTTCGCGGAGCGACGCCCGCATTCAAAGCAATCTGTTCAACATTCTTGCGTTCCAATTCAGTGAGCTGACCTTCCACATAGGTCCTCACATGGGCAGTTACGTCTTCGCACCCGCAACGTGAAAAGCGTTTCAAGAAACCAGCAAGCTTTGGCCCCAAGGCCTTAATCGCGTCAGCATCCATGCGACAACTCTCCAGTCAGCCTCAGTCTCGTAAGCTGACAAGGATCCCCGATTTGCCGATTTTAGCCAAGATCAATCCGTTGCGCTGTAGTACTAGATAGGTCGCGGGTAGTTCGAGGTCTCGTACATAAATGTCTGAAAATGTATCTACGTCCATTGGATCAATGTTTGTTGAATAACTATGAAACACGACGCGGCTTCCGTTTGCGCTAATCCTTGGATTGAACGAATAACCATTTCCCTTCGAGGTTCCTGTATTGTTCACGCTAGCCAAAATCGTGTTTGGCTGGTTTCCTAATTCACGTACATAGATATCTGGGTAGTTGTCCTGGTCCATTAAACTGAGATTTGTGGCCTCGCTGCGAAATGCCACTCTTGTACCGTCTGCACTAATTGTTGGGGAATCGGACTTGCCGTTTCCGCCATTAACACCATCAGAGGCGACGGATACAAGCACGACTTCTTGATTCACTCGATCGTAGCGATAGACTTGTTGCATGCCGGGCGGAAGTGTTCCAACAGCTACCAGATTCTGTGAATTACTCACAAAAACCAGATAGCGGCCATCGCTACTTTGCATTCGCAGGCTAGAGTCTCCCTGCGGGCTGTCCAGAATAGCGCCGCTCATCGC
>JBKDKR010000100.1:0-2118 GCA_046344995.1 Pirellula sp. | reverse complement strand
CTGTACAATGCGGATGACCGTATCACAAGTGAATTGCTCGATAAACAGAACAATGGCACGACGGATCAAACAACCACGTACGCTTGGAGCGGTACGCGACAATCGAGCAAGACGGTCGTGATTCCATCGACATCGACTGTGACCCAAACCTTTAGTTACACACTGCCAGGCATGCTTTCCCAAGTCGTTACCGAAAACAAGAATGGCAGCAATGTGGTGACGAGCCGAACTCGCGTGGATTATGACTACACCAGCACGGGCATTCGTTCCCTATCGGTCGATTGGAACGACGCGAATCTGAATAACTCGTTCGCAACCAGTGAAAGAACGGGTTCGGTCGAGTACTTGGTGGATAGCGTCAACCACACAGGTTATGCGCAGACGATTGTCGAGACGACCAAGAATGCGGCTGGTGTCGCGCCCAAGCGTATTGTTTACACCTACGGCAGTGACGAGATTTCGCAAACAACGTATCTACCACCGGCAGGGGGTGGCGCGGGTTGGAATGCGGGAACCACGCTGACCTTCTCGCACGACGCTCACACGAGCGTTCGGATGCTTACCGATGCGGCAGGAGCGATAGCGCAAGCATTTACTTATGCTGCCTATGGCGAGTTAATCGGGATTCATAACCGCATCGCGCAATCGGTAGGGACTGTCGGTGCTCAAGGCTTGCAATCGCAAGCTCTCACGAGTCTGCTCTACAACGGCGAAGCCTTCGATAGTCGCATAGGACAACTGTACTTGCGAGCACGTTGGTACGACGGACATCGGTTTACGACGCTTGATCCGTTTGCAGGAAATTCCCGCGACCCGCTGTCGTACAACAAGTACGGTTTCGTACACGCGAATCCGGTGATGGGGATCGATCCAACTGGAAAGTTTCTTGGTGTTAGCTTAGGTGCTCTTGGTTTGCTCGGAGGGATTGCGATTGGGCATGGAGTCCAAGCGCGTTATAATCGAGCAGTTATTGCCAGTGGGGGAAGAGCCGTAAGTGGTTTTCTCGGATATTTAGGGATGTTTGGAAAGGTTGGATTCGGGTTTGGTGGCTTCTTAACAGGAACAGGAGCGGCGCTTGTTGTTTCAAGTTATCCAGGTGTCAGAGCACTTTGGTTAAACACTAGCGTTGTCCCGCCGAAGAATGAGGACAACATTCGGATTTCTGATTGGATTGATAATGTCGAAGCGGTTTTAGTGAAGCACGTTGAAGGAAGAAACGACTTGACCCCACAGCAACGCGCCGACGGAATTACGTCTGCGCATAGAATAGCCAGTTCATATGTTGTTGCCGTGCATGAGCGTGCGAAGAAGGTCTTCAGAATTGAGAACGCATCGGAAACGATGTTTGGTAATGGTGGTTGGGCAAGTGGTTGGCAGGGTAATTTGGCTGATGGCATCTGGGGTGACGAGTCGAGAGACTGTGATACATGGGCGACTCATGTCAAGAACAACGTATCTTCATCGGGCGGCTGGAAGGTGTTGCGCGTCGAGGACTCGCTGAAAGCAGGTGATTCAATGCTTGGTTCGGTCTTGAAACACAATTTTGTGTTACTGAAGTTTGATCCGCATGCGCAAGGCCGAGATACTGAACCTGCTTTCGTTCTCGACCCTTGGGTAAGGGCAAGGCCTGATATTTTTGATTTCGCAGAATTCGATCGATATTGGCCAATCGAAGGCACCTTCATGTATGAATAGGTAGAAAATGTACGTAAGTGATGGTACAGGATTCCTAGTTCTGTTTCTTGGAATCGGCATTTCGCTAGCTGCGATATTGGTCGGGTATTCCGCGATTTCGACGCAGAGCGACCTTTCGGCAATCAAAAGCCTCATTGCTCTTGTCGCCTGTTTGCTGTGCTTTCTTGTTCGTTTTTTATTGTTAGATAGGCCAATTCCCGGTTGCATTGTATTCTCACTTGCACTTGGAGTGCTGGTACTAGTGATTCCTCTAAAGCTCCTCGGACTTTATGAGGTGAAGGTCTGTCACAGAACCTCAAGTTCTTTGAGTTAAAGAACCCGAACCTTTACGATTAAGTCCTGTTAGTTTGGGCTGTTTAGGGAAATGGAGTTTCCTCGGCCCGAAACAGTTGTTTTGATGCTTGCATTTGCTTGCACATCAAA
>JBKDKR010000099.1:0-15459 GCA_046344995.1 Pirellula sp. | reverse complement strand
GTTCTGGGCGTATTTCTCATTGGCATGCGATACACCACAGCCTACGGAGCGATTGGCTCCTTTATTGCTCTTCTACTTTGGTGCTATTACGGAATATGCATTCTCTTTTTTGGAGCGGAATATGTCCAAGTGCTCGAAAAGCGGCGTGCGCACTCAGAGTTAACTCCCGGCGAGCCAGGTAAAATGGGACAAGATGAGGTACCGATAAATTCAAATTATGATAGCCTAGCCACTGCTAAAAAGCAGTCACAAGTTCCACTCGCAGAGACCAGCCAAATGGATGATTCTTTGTTGCACGATCAATTGTCGTACAACGAAGTAGGCCGAGAGCTAGCAGTCAAACTGGACTCCGACACGAGACAACATCCTCGACGTGCACCATCGCAACGTTAGTGAATACTTAACATGGCTGGACAACTCATTTCCATCGGAACCGACATTATCGAATGCGTGCGGATCGCCCAAATGATCGAGAAGCACGGCGAGGTTTTCCTGCAACGAGTCTTCACGCATCGTGAAATTGAGTATTGTTCCTCTCGCAAAGCGGCGACGCAGCATTATGCAGGACGATGGGCAGCCAAAGAAGCGGTACTCAAAGTATTAGGAACCGGCTGGGCTCGCGGTATTCAGTGGACCGATCTAGAGATCCAAAACGAAGTCTCCGGTGCCCCCGTTATGAAGCTTTCAGGCAAAGCGGCCGAGATCGCAAAAGAGCGAGGCATTCAAGAGGTGATGGTGAGTATTTCCCATTGCCGCGCCTACGCTACTGCATTTGCAACCGGCATTGGCTAGAGCAAGAGATCACAACCCGTGGCGTAAGCGAGGGATTTTGCCGAAAAATCGTCCCTCGCTCACGCTGCGGGTTGGGATTTCGGGGATTCTCCAATCAAGGTTATCTCCAAGTTGTGGCACTAGATTGCTCCATTCGGGGCGATCTTCACAATTTTTCAACCTCCTTCAACACAAACTTTCTAACGGACCAACAGCTTTGAACAAGAATCGTGATGTCATCATTGCTGTGGCAGCGTTAGTAGGGGTCAATGCGCTTTGGGGCATGTCGTTCCCCATCATGAAAGCACTCAATGAAGTCATCTCACAAGTGGTCCTGCCAGGCGTTGACTCTAAGACTTGGTCGATCTCTACGCAGCTATCATCCTCTTCGCTGATGATTGGGGTTCGGTTCCTTATCGCGTCTCTGTTGCTACTGACCTTGCTTTCTCGCTTAGCGATCAAAGCGACTCGAACGGAATGGACGGCAGGTATCTGGATTGGAATCGTCTTTTGCGTTGGACTCATCCTGCAAGTCATCGGACTCGCAACGATTCCCGCATCGCGAAGCGGATTTCTGACTAGCTTGACCGCAGTGTACACTCCGATCTTGTCGAGCATCATATATAGAAAATCCCCGAGCATAAATGTTTGGATCGGGGCAATACTGGCATTGCTTGGTGTGCTGATTCTCTCAGGGGTATTTCACGGCGCATCGCCGGAACAATCTACTGCACCTATGTCGCAAGAGCGAGTGCCACTCAACTGGGGAGATGTTTGGACTACGCTGGGTTCGGTATTTTTCAGCGTTCAAGTTCTACTCGTTGACGGATACGGCAAAAAGCATCGCTCGGCTTACTTTACACCGGGTATGTTTTTGACCACGGTTGTAATCGCACTTACAACTTTTTTTGCACTGCAGATTTTTGCTTTTCCACCTGATCGAACACCGGAAGGCTTGAGCCCGAATTGGACGGGTCTTTTCTACAGTCCCATGTTTATTGGGATTGTATGTTTCTTAGCCTTGTTTTGTTCGCTGTTCTCGTTCTTAGGAATGAACACCTATCAGCCATATGTTTCGGCATCGCAAGCGTCAGTGATTTATAGCACCGAACCGTTGTTTGCCTCGCTGTGGGCTATGGTGATTCCAGGTTGGTTAGCCACAATGATTGCCATGCAATATACAAACGAGTCAATCACGATGGAATTAATCTTGGGCGGCTGTTTAGTCTTTATCGCAAACGTTGTTGCGCTGTGGCCACAAAAGAAAAGCACCACCCTCGAAGAGGTTGGTGCTTAAATATCAGCCGGAACGCGCTAGCGTCCGGTTTTCACTAATCAACCGTGGGCTAGCGCCCTACGGCTAATCATGATTTTGTACGTTGGTCACTCCTGACCGACGAGAGGCAAGCGACACAGGGACCAGCGACGGGCAGGAATGCTCATCCTACGTTTCGCGTTGGTTCTTAAGCTCCTGATGGTTCACCGAGATGGTTCATAAAGTGGGAGGGTGCCAATGGCTTTAGCGGGAGGATTATCCCTTTGGGGTGGATTCGGATCAGTGTAGGGAATGGGTGCCCCCCCATAGTTCGGGTCTGGTAAACCTGGGGCTCGATAGTAACCAGGCTGCTGCGGTTGCGTAAAGTTCGGCGTTGGAACGAAATAATTCGCTGGTCCACCGCTTGCCGATGGCAGGGCATTCCAAGCGGGTGGAAAACCCAACCCATTGGTTTCATTTTCCATCAAGGTCAATCGCATCTCAATCATCTTCTCTTTCGAGGTTTTGCGTTTGTCTAGTTGTGACTTGAGCTTTTCAATTTGCTTTTGCAAGTCACCGATTTGCTGCTCACGCTTGGTGATGTCATGATCGAATTGAACTTCGAGATAGTTGCTCAGCAGATTACGTGCTTCTTCGAGTTCCTTTTCATCCACGTCGGTTGATTTAAGCTTTTGCATCGCGACGGCAAGCATTTGCTTTGCCTTTGCATCGGTTTGCCAATCTTCGGGTGTCGGATTCTCTTTGGTAAAGATCTTGAACTTGCCATCTTCCAGTTCTAATAGTTCTGGTTTTGGGCCAGGTTGTCCAGGGAAAGGGGCAAGTGCGGGAGTTCCAGGAACCATTGGAGGATTGGGAAATCCGGGGCTATATGCTTGAGCAGGCCCCTGGAGAGGGAAGCCTTGGGCCATTTGTTGAACAGGGACTCCGACCGCTTTTGTATATCTTTGAACATTTCCGGTTATCGGATCGACTCTCTCTTCAACGATCACACGTGGTGCTGTCTCCCCTGAAGAATTGGGACTCAAAGCTGGTCCTCTTTCTGGACCAAAGCGGCCGATATCATTACGAGGCGGTTGTGTGGCGTTAGGCTCTTGGGCGTAGGCCCACACTCCACCCGCTGCGATAACAGGAATTATAGCGAGCCAATAGTAGTGTCGTTTCATTTGGAATGGTCTCCGAAAAAGGGGTTGGTTAGTTGGGTTGGGGAAGTCCCGCGATTACGCTTCGGTTTGTGATAATCAGCCGGAACGCGCTAGCGTCCGGTTGTCGCTAATCAGCCGGAACGCGCTAGCGTCCGGTTGCTCTAATCAGCCGGAACGCGCTAGCGTCCGGTTGCTCTAATCAGCCGGAACGCGCTAGCGTCCGGTTGTCGCTAATCAGCCGGAACGCGCTAGCGTCCGGTTGCTCTAATCAGCCGGAACGCGCTAGCGTCCGGTTGTCACTACTAAACCGTGGGCTAGCGCCCTACGGCTGATCATGATTTTGTACATCGGTCACTATTCACCGACGACAAGACTGCGACGGGAAGGAGTACCCATCCTACGGTTGATTCGGAAAGCGTGATTGAAACATGGACCATGGGTCGTCTTCTTCTAACGCTTGGATCTTTCGTTGTATCTCCATAATCGATCGCTCGTATTCGAATGAATCTTCCGAGCTAATCACCGTCGTACTGTTTGGCGATTCCGCGGAACGCATCTGTTGCTCTAATTGCTGCAAGCTATTGTCCCAATTCGATTGCCAAGCTCGTTCTTCGCGGGTGTACTCCTGAAGAACATTCACAGGCGAATTCAATGAACCGCTGATGGAATTGTCTTTCGATCTTAATCGTTCCGGCATAACACGCCAGCAGGCAAACAAAACGATCGATGCAGCAACGAGCATTACTGTCGACCGAACATATTTGGCTCGGAACCAGGTTAATGGACGTTTCCAATGGAACGCTTTCTCACTTCCGATATCCGATTGCTTCCGTACGTTATCTCGTCGCAGGGATAAGCCACCTGCCTGAAGAGCTGTAAGCAAGGAATCCATCTCTTGCTCAACTTGCGACATGGAAGCAAAGCGATCGATCGGATTCTTATCGAGTAACCGATCGACGATGGCAGCCACCTCGACGGGTATCGACGCATTTGTTTGATCGAGTGGGCGATGGGGATCGTGGCAAATTCGGTTGAGCACTCCCATTGCGTTTTGGGCCCGAAAGGGTGGATGCCCCGACAGCATAAAGTACATGACACTCCCAAGACTAAACAAATCGCTGGCAAAACTTAATGCATCCCCGCGCGCTTGTTCGGGTGACATGTAGTGAGGTGTTCCCGCTACGATGCCCGTACGTGTTAACGAGGCATCATCGACAGCACGAGCAAGTCCGAAATCGCTTAACAGCACCCGATCAACATTTTCTTCTAGTAATATGTTGGCTGGCTTCACATCTCGGTGCACCAGCCCTTGTTGATGAGCGGCCGCTAATCCCGCTGCCGTTTGCTTGGCTATGCGAAGAGCCTCGGCAATGGACAACGGGCCTTGTTCGTCCACTTTGGCTTGCAGCGATTGCCCGTTGACGTACTGCATGACCAAGAATGGATTATCGCTTTCGCTCTCCACGTTGTAGATGGGAATCACGTTGGGATGCAACACTGCAGCAGCTGCTTGTGCTTCCCGGGCGAAACGTCTGCGAGCTGAGGCATTGTTGGCCAAGTGTCTTGCTAGGACTTTCAAGGCGACGACGCGATGAAGCTCGGTATCAAACGCCTTGAGAACGATGCCCATGCCACCGACACCGATGACACGTTCAATATCAAAACGCCCTAGTCGCCCCATTAACTCTGGATGAGATGGCTCCTCCAAAAAATTGAGGGACACTCGCTCCAATTCGAGCGGCGTATCCTCGGGCAGGTCTATGCCAACTTCGAGTGTGACGACTGATCTTTGGCTCGGAGGCATGATGGTAATATCTTCTTCCAGCCAAGAATCCTTGGCATCATCCCACCAATCGGGAGTCGATGAATCGAGGCGTTCCAACGCAGCCCGACATTCAGAACATCGTTCTAAATGGGATTCGATCTCTTTGGTTCTATGAGAATCGATCTTGTCGGAGAAGATGGCAAGGATATCAAATTTACAAACTCGCGAAGCAAGTCCGCTTTTTAGCGATTGCATTGTTTTGGTGTTGTCAAAAGAGTGTGGTTTAGAGGACATCGTCATTCTCCCACTGCTCGATGAGGGTTCGTATCTTGGCGGTGACTCGACTGCGGGCGATGTAGACTGCACCTCGCGATAGGCCTAGTTCGCTGGCCACCTTTTCGACATTTTCATTGAGAACAGCAGTACGCCAAAAGGCATCCCATGTTTCCTTGTAAACAGATTCATGCACCTGAGCAGCCGCTAATCGAAACATCTCTCGACGGTAATCCTGTAACGCATCCGGTTCGGCCGTGGAACTGTCGGAGAGATCGTGAAGCAGCTTCCATTCGGTGGTACGGCCCGTCGCTTTGTCGCGTCTATGTTTGGTGACATGGTTCACGAGCTGATTGCGGGCGATGCGGAACAGCCAGGCGCGAAACTTGCCTTGCTCCGGATCCGGTTTCCATCGTTCCACGGCTTTCGCGACGGCGATAAAAACGTTTTGGGCCACTTCGCGAGCATCGGCTTCTTGCAAGCCTCGACGTTTGGCGAAACGAAAGATGAGCGGTTCGTAAATCTCGATAAACTCTCGCCATGCACCAGCGTCGGACATTTTCGGCAGACGCAGGATTAGGCTTTCTCGAGTCTCTGGATTCGCTGGCATCCCATGTTTCCTATTGATGCGAGAAGGGGAATGGACCGCGGTGGAATGCTACCATTTGCGGTGCAGCAACGTCGTCGTGACTATTGTCTGCTGTTCTTACCCATTACCACAGCCGAGACCGCAGAATCTTTCAGGCAAAAAGAAGGATTCTAGGAAATAGTTTTGTAGGCCGTAACAAGTCGCAAAGCGACGCAGTTACGGCAGAGTACGCCGGGAAAACATGACCTTGGAGGAGGCCGTGGCCGGCTGTTGTAGTGGACGAAGCAATGAGGCCATTTGCAAGAACGAGGGCGAGCAATAGGCTGGAGTGGGGTGAGTCCGTGCTAGGCCAGGGGGTTCGTGCCGGGCAGTCGGGCCTCGTTGCCTCGTCCACTACGGGAAGCGGATGGGGTGCGCTCGCCAGTGATGCATCCAATCTCTTGGCGAGAATTGGCTACGGGGAGAATGGCCAATCTGAAATCGGCAATCTAAAATCATCAATCCTCCCAATCTCTTGGCGAGATCGGCTAGGAGAGAGCGATTAGAGGCCGGCGGCGGTGTGGGGCTCAAACGTGGTGCGGGCGGCGTGCTCCGCGTCCTTGATCGCCTGGACGGCGTTTTCGTACAAGTGCTTTTGCACACGATACTTGGACTGACCGGCGACGGGCTCGATCCGCTGGTACTTACCATCTGGCTGCAAATACCAGGCGTTCTGATTGTCTTTGAAGTAACCTTCGAGGAGATTGGTTAATCGCAACTTGGAGGTTTTTTCCTCGATTGGGACCAATAGCTCTACACGTCGGTCAAAAGATCGGCTCATCCAGTCGGCACTGCTTATAAAGACCTTATCGTCCCCGCCATGATAGAAGTAGAGAACCCGCGCATGCTCTAGGAATCGATCGACGATGCTGACCACTGTAATATTCTCACTCAACCCAGGGACACCTGGTCGCAAGCAACAGATGCCTCGCACATTTAAACGGATCACAACACCAGCTTGGCTGGCTTCGTAAAGAGCTTCGATAACCTCCGGATCGACCAAGGCATTCATCTTGGCCGCAATATACGCTTTTTGTCCGAGCTTGCGATTGGAAGTCTCAGCCCGAATCAAAGAGAGCACCTTTTTACGAAGTCCCAACGGAGCAGAATCGAGTTGCTCGTATGGTAAGGGCTGACTGTATCCGGTTATTGCGTTAATAAACGAACTAGCATCTCTTCCGAGGGACTCATTGCATGTTAGATAACTTACATCGCTATACATACGAGCAGTGGCTTCGTTGTAATTGCCCGTTCCGAAATGAACATATCGAACAATGCCGGAGGCCTCACGTCGTACGACGATACAAACCTTGGCGTGAGTCTTGAGTCCTCGGACGCCATAAATGACTTGCACTCCAGCTTTTTCGAGTTCCTTAGCCCATTCAATATTTCGCTGCTCGTCAAACCGTGCCTTCAGTTCGACGATTGCAGTCACATATTTTCCGCGTTCGGCAGCAGCCTTGAGAGCTCGAACGATAGGACTGTTTCGGCTAGTGCGATAGAGAACTTGTTTAATGGCTAGCACGTCAGGATCGTTAGACGCTTCTTCAATGAATCTGACTACGGGTTCAAAGCTCTCATAGGGATGACTAAGCAGAATGTCTTTTTCCGCGATTTGCGAAAACATACTCTTGGTGGGATCGATGGATGGCGATCGCTGCGAGATCCATGGTGTATCTCGAAGACCTGGAAAGCCTTCGATATCCGCCAAATACATCATGCTAGAAAGATCTAAAGGTCCCGGAATACGGAACACATCTCGATCAACCAGCTCTAAATGCTGCTTGAGAAAGTCGATAGTTAATTCGGAAGCATGCGATGATATTTCGAGGCGTACAAAATCAGCAGAGCGTCGCCAGTCGAGAACCTCTTCCATGCCGTGCATCAAATCGGCAGCACTATCCTCACGTACCGATACATCGGCATTACGAGTTACGCGAAAGGCAATGCACTCTTCAATACGCTTGCCCGGGTAATACTGATCCATAAACTCCGACACGACATCTTCTAAGAGCGCGTAGCTATATCCTTTGTCGCGGGGTAACGTAATGAACCGAGAAAGCACTCGACCGAGTGGTACGATCGCGAATCGATGAGGATGCTCCGATTCGCCACTCGACATTCGAACACTTAGGTGCAGCCCCAGGTTAGCTAGAACGGGAAACTCACCCTCTGGATCGATATCCATGGGAGAAACCACCGGATAAATATTCTCATGAAAGAACCGTGACAACGTTTCGCGGTGTCGCGCAGAGGCCGACTTCACTAGAACGTGTTCAATTCCCTCTGCCGAGAGTGTTGGCTCAATCTGTTCTAAGAAACACGCATACTGATCTCGAATGATTTGATTCACTCGTTCGTAAATCAGCTGAAGCTGTTCATTCGGAGAAAGCCCGCTGAAATCCTTTTGGTGAAGCCCCTTGGATTCCTGAATCTGCAACCCGCCGACACGGACCATAAAGAACTCGTCCATGTTGCTGGCCGTGATGGCCAGAAACTTGAGTCGCTCTAAAACGGGAACTTTTTGATATTGCGCCTGATCAAGCACTCGCTGGTTGAATTCTAGCCAACTAAGTTCTCGATTGATGAACGTCGATGTGTTTTGCATTGCTCAACCAATAAATTACATCAGGCAATAAAAAAACCCGAGGGGGAAAGCCTCGGGTCGCCGTGAAAAATCGCCGTGAACCAGTCGCCCCGAATTCGGGGAGGACCACATAGGATTAACGCTTGGAGAACTGAACGCCTCGGCGTGCACCTCGGAGACCGTACTTTTTTCGTTCCTTCATTCGGGAATCCCGAGTCAAGAAACCGTTTTCCCGGAGAGGAAGGAAATGCTCTTCGTTCATTCCGACTAAAGCCCGGGCCAATCCCATTCGAACGGCACCGGCTTGGCTGTTAACTCCGCCACCGGAAACTCGAACGAAGACATCTACCGACTCACGTGATCCGACGTGATCGAGAGTCTCGATAACTTGGCGTCGCTCGGAATCGTTGAGGAAATACTTTTCGAACTCTCGGTCATTGACCGTAATCTTGCCAGTACCAGGACGGATGCGAACACGAGCGACCGACGTCTTGCGACGCCCCGTACCCAGAGTGTCACCACTTATTTTATCTTTTTTAACTGAGACCATAGAATGACTCTAAATGCTTGCTAAGTAACGTTGTACGGATTGGTGGAGATGACGGCAATTAGACGTGCTTGCCGAAAGGTGCTGGGATCGGGTTTTGTGCTTGGTGAGGATGCTCTGGACCAGCATACACTTTAAGCTTGTCCAACATGTGGCGTCCAAGAGAATTCTTTGGCAACATTCGCTTTACAGCCATTTTGACCAAATCGGTTGGCTTGCGTTCTAGTCGCTCTGCGTAGCTCTCCATCTTTTGGCGATGGTAGCCATTATACCAAGCGTAGTGACGAACCTGGAGTTTGTTGCCCGTCATGACAACCTTTTCCGCGTTGATAACAACGACGAACTCGCCAGTGTCTACGTGAGGGGTGTACTCAGGACGATGTTTTCCCATTAGAACCATCGCAACGTCGCTAGCTAAACGACCCAAGATGCAATCAGTCGCATCGACGACGTACCACTTTTGTGGAACTGATTGGGGTTTTGCAACGTAAGTTTTTGGTTGTGCTACCATTATGCTGATCCGATAGGTGATGAATTAACCGCTCGATTTGTCGAGGAAGGCTCTGTTCGTCGAGGAAACACTCGGAGAAAACCTCCGAAAGCCGCCTCAATCCTCAGAAACCCAGCCCACAAGTTGAAATCCAAGGGCGGGTAACCCCATTCCTAAACTACTAAACATTTTCCAGGAATTAAAGGTGCGAGAGTATATCGGCGAGCAAGTTCGTTCACAAGGGCTTTCTCTGAGAGTTTTTCTCACCTTTTAGCTTCCTTTTCAATTGCAAAACCCCAAATTCCCGGGCAAATAGGGTGTACCGGGTTTTGAATTTCGCAGGTATAACCATCTCTTCAATTATTTGAAGAAACCGTTTTCCGTTCCAGATTGCCTGGTCGATATAGACTACCTACGAGCTATTCCGAGTTCAATCGGAACTGCCGCGAGGCTTTGTGCGGTTTTTTTCGATGTCGCTTTGAGGGTTATCAAGTGCTGGATTTGAAAGAGCTACAGGCTCCCTACCAACCACCATCCACCAATCTCGTTGACGCGCTCCGATATTGGGCCAACATCTTCCCTAATAAGGTGGCCTTCTATTATAGCGACGGTGAAACAGATAGTGAACAGTCCCTAACTTATGCAGAGCTGGATCACGCAGCTCGTGCTATCGCCATCAAAATCCTGGAGAAGCACAAACCAGGGTCGCGTGGCCTGATGATGTACCCGCCGTGCTTGGAGTTCGTGACAGGGTTTTTTGGCTGCTTGTATGCTGGCTGCATCGCCGTGCCTGCGTTCCCACCACGACGCAGCCGCAAGGGGGCGCGGATTTTGGGAATTGCTCAAGATTGCCGCGCGGCGTTTGCCTTAACCACATCCGACACCCTGGAACAGATCGTAAAAGATGACGCGACCAAAGCGGAAACGGGTGCGATGGACCTGATTGCTAGCGACTCGGTCGACCTGTCCACGGCAATTCAGTTTCAGGAGCTTCCGATCAATCCGACCGACCTAGCGGTACTTCAATACACATCTGGCTCGACAGGGCAACCAAAAGGGGTCATGCTGACCCACAGCAATCTAGTTCGAAACTGCATGATGATCTCAGCTCTGTTTCGAAACAACCACAACGATCGCGGTGTAAGCTGGCTCCCAACTTATCACGATATGGGGCTGGTGGGTGGAGTGCTCTCCCCCGTCTATATGTCTGCGACCATGACATTGATGAGCCCAATGGCATTTATGCAACGCCCTGTACGTTGGCTCAACGCAATAACAAAATACAACGCGACCGTTAGCGGAGGTCCAAACTTCGCCTACCAACTTTGCGTTGACAAGGTTAAAGAAGATGAACTAGAGGCACTTGATCTTTCGTCTTGGGCTCTAGCGTTTAACGGAGCCGAACCGGTTCGAGCCAACACGCTGGAAATGTTCAGCAAGAAGTTCGGGCAATGCGGATTTAAACACACCAGTCATTTCCCGTGCTACGGAATGGCAGAAACGACCCTCATTGTTACCGGCGGCCCTGCTGCGGAACCACCCGTTATTCGAACGTTCGATAGTCGAAAACTCGATGCTAGAATGGTGGCCCCGACTGCACCTGATGCTCCTGACGCTCGGGGTATGGTTGGCTGCGGCGAACCAACCGCTGATGAACGTGTTGTCATCGTCGATACCGAATCTAAGCGTATGCTCGGTCCAGATCACATCGGCGAGATTTGGGTACAAAGCCTTAGTGTCGGGCAAGGCTATTGGGAAAAACCTGAGCAAACAGAGTCTACGTTCAAAGCCTTTACCGCTGATGGCCAAGGCCCGTTCCTTAGAACAGGAGACCTCGGTTTCTGGAGCCATGGCCAACTCTATGTAGCAGGCCGAGTCAAAGACCTGATTATTGTCCGCGGTGTTAATCGCTATCCCCAGGATATCGAAGAAACCGTCGAGCAATGCCATGAATCGATCTCGTCCTCAGCGGCCGCTGCCTTTGCCGACGACTCTGGTCCACGGGAAAGACTCATCATCGCGGTCGAAGTACAACGTTCTCTCGAAGCCGATTGGGCTCCGGTTGTTCTCTCAATTCGGAGAGCCGTTACACAAATACACGAGCTCCCGCCAGACGCGGTCGTCTTGGTTCGTGCAGGCTCACTACCAAAAACATCCTCGGGTAAAATTCAACGTCACGCCTGCTTAAAGGGTTTCCGCGAAGGCTCGCTGCGAGTCATTCATCAATGGCTATCGTGGGACGATAATCTCCCGGAACAGTCTCCAATGATCGCGGCTGCAACCGTTGACGATCTGAAAAGCAGCTTCAATCGCGTTGAATCAAAAAAGACCAAAGATCCCGATCCAGAAGTGGTCGAGTTGGTCCGTCATGCCGT
The DNA here is from genome assembly GCA_046344995.1 of Pirellula sp. GTDB lineage: Bacteria > Planctomycetota > Planctomycetia > Pirellulales > Pirellulaceae > JBKCUI01. The sequence goes on along the minus strand of JBKDKR010000099.1, from coordinate 3,605 downwards.
CAAAGCAGTCGCCCAAGAACGCGCAAAACTTCTTGATCTAGACACCAACGTTATCGTCGACTTAGGGCTGGACAGCCTCGAGCGACTACAGATTGCGCACACACTCGAAAATGCCGTCGGTGGTCGGTTTCCAGAAGAAGTCTTACAAGAAATTGAAACGGTACGCGAAATTGCTGAAGCGATCGAAACCAATTTTGGTAAGGATCGAATCTCAACGAGCGCCCTAGCTACCAAGTCTACGGAACCAGAAGAAAGAGAAATCTCTCCCGAAGATTATCGCTTTGAATTACTCCCTGAGTATCGTCGCCTCAAACAAACGATGACTCAGTTTGAACTAACAGGTGTACCGAACCCATACTTCAGCGTCCACGAACGGGTTACGCGAGATACGACTGTTGTCCAAGGTAGAGAACTAATCAGCTTTGCCAGCTACAACTATTTGGGCATGAGTGGAGACCCAACGGTCACAAGTTCGGTGATCGATGCGGTTCAAAAATATGGCACTAGCGTCTCGGCATCACGGCTCGTTAGTGGAGAAAAAGATATTCACCGCGAACTAGAAGCAGAAATCGCGAAGTGGATTGGTGTCGAAGATTCGATCGTGCTCGTTGGTGGCCACTCCACTAACGAAACGGTCATCGGACATCTCGTCGGCCAAAACGATTTGATCCTCCACGATGCACTTTCTCACAACAGCATCGTTCAAGGTGCCATGCTGTCTGGCGCTCGCCGCAGAGCCTTCCAGCACAACAGCTACGAAGCACTAGAGGAAGCACTTAAAGAGCTCCGCAACCGCTACCGTCGCGTTCTGGTTATCGTCGAAGGGGTCTACAGCATGGACGGTGATTATCCAGAGCTGCCCAAATTTATTGAAGTGTGCAAACGGCACAAGTGCTGGCTCATGGTAGACGAAGCGCACTCCATCGGCACCATGGGGTCACACGGCCGAGGTATTGGCGAACACTTTGGCATCAACCCCAAAGATGTCGACGTTTGGATGGGCACGCTCAGCAAATCGTTTGGGTCTTGCGGTGGCTACATTGCGGGAAACAAGGAACTCATCGAGTACTTAAAATACACCACTCCAGGATTTGTTTTCAGCGTCGGGCTTTCTCCAACCAACACTGCAGCCGCATTGGCTTCGCTCAAAGTTCTAGCCAAAGAACCGCACCGAGTATCCCGACTCCACGAAGCAGCCAATTTGTTTCTTAACGAAGCCAAAAAACGTGGCCTCAATACGGGCAAGAGCAACAACACCCCCGTGGTTCCTGTCATTACTGGCAACTCGCTGCATGCTCTGCTCCTAAGCCGACGCATGAATGAATCCGGTGTCAACGTACAACCTATCTTGTACCCTGCGGTAGAGGAATCAGCAGCACGTTTGAGATTCTTTATCAATGCGACACATTCGAACCAGCAGATTTTGTACACGGTGGAAAAATGCGCCGATCACTTGAAGGCCATTGCCCCCGAGTACTTCAATGTTCCGCAATCGGATCATCGTAACGTCGGTTCGACCTAGTCCAAATCACCTGTCAGCCCTTCTGCAATCCTCTCAACCAACCTTGCAAAGGTAACTATTCCATGAGTCGTGCGATTCTGGTCATCGATGTGCAAAAGGAGTACTTTTCCGGAGCACTTCCTATTACCTATCCCTCTGGACACCTGGAAAAGATTCTCGCCGCTTACGACGCAGCAATACAAAAGAAAATCCCCATCGCGGTGATCCAACATCACCAACCATCTCCGGATTCGCCAATATTCAAAAAGGGATCATCGCAATGGGAGCTGCATCCCGAAATTTCCGCGCGCAAATGCGACATCCTTATCGAGAAACAATGGCCTGGTGCTTTTACTGATACACCGCTGGCAAATTGGCTTCAATTGCACCGCATTAAAACGGTGACCATAGCTGGCTATATGACTCACATGTGCTGCGACACAACGGCTAGGCAGGCAATGCATCAAGGTTACAAGGTCGAATTCCTCGCCGACGCGACAGGCACCCTCGATCTAGATAACGCGGCAGGGAAGGTAAAAGCAGAAGAACTCCAAAGATCCATTCTTTGCGCTCAGCAAATGATGATCAGCGAAGTCATTTCGACCCAAAGCTGGATTGCGAGAATCTCCGAGCAAGTTGCTTCTTAATCAGCTCCATTGGCACGATCCGCAACTTGGAAATAACCTTGCGTGGAGAACGGCTGAAATCCCTACCCTCAGTCCGAACGAGGGGCAACAACTTGGGGAACCTACTCGACGACGCGTTTTGAAGTTGCGCTATCTTGGATTTAGGGGCATAGCCCAGTTCGTTTACCTAGCCCGGCCTGAGGGCCTGGACCGCTTGTCAGCCCCATCGCTTGCTATCGGTCAAACGAAAATCGCTGTGGAGTCACCCGGGACGTAGGTGCACTGCTAGCAATCGGGGTGCTGCCTGGTATCTCAATGCTATGCGTCGCTTTAGGATTGTTTCCCTTAAGCTTGACCGTCTTCATTTGAGAGGCCGGCATAATCTCGCGAATCCGCTGGCTCAAAATCGCGGCGTCGTACCACGTGAAGGACAGTTCTGGGTCCGCAGCAAATCTTCCCAACATTCTAAGCGTGTCGGTTCGATTCTCTTCGTCGAACATAAAAATGTATTGCTCTTCGCCGCGCACTAACGCGACGACATTTACCTCGCTACTCATCGAGCGGTTCCTCCGTGCCCGTGGTTGTGCCGAGCCACAGTGCCGTGTGACTCAGGTCGCAACGGTGCCTGGAGTTGCGACTAACGCACGTATCGGTAAATTGGCCAGCGGACATTCAGGCGACTTTTAAGTTGTCCGCCGCGACTGGCGAGAGTTTCGACGATGTGCTGATGACAGCAGAAACGTATAAAGTCTTCGCTGCGTTGGAGATACGTCTGCCAGCCCCCAACGCGAGCGTCGTCACTAAAGTAATAATAGTCCTCAAGTGCCTGCGTGAAATCTTCGTCATTTCCGTTATAGGCCTTCATATGTGAAATCACAGCATCATATTGGGGCCGAATCGAGGGGCGTTCGACATGAGGCCGCGGAGGAATGAAGCCATTTGGATCGGGCCAATCCGCTGGCAAGTCTTCTCCAATCATCCCAATCGAATCTTCCATATACACAACGTCACCATCGTTAGTGACCGAGTCACTTTCAGAATCGGTTGTGGAATCGAGTATAAACTCGCCGCGTTCATTCAACTTGAGCACGGGCTGGCTTTCTAAGCTCGTGATTTTAGCTGGCAAACGAGCAGGTTCCTCGATCCCAGCGTCATCATTCTCAAAATCCTGCGTATAGCCAACTTGAGCAATCACGGCTTCTTGAACGACCGGTATGTTTGATTTGGTAAAGGGATTTCGTGCTTTTTTGAACTTGCTAGCAATAGGATCAGTTTGAACGGCGTTGTCATCCATTGAATCTGATGGCATTAACTCCGGTGTATCTGCGGGCTTTTTGGGAGATGGCAGATTCGATTCCTCGACCTCATTCGCCACAGGTGGACGAACCCCAGCAGAATCCGCCGCTGTGGTGCCTGCAACTCCCGAACCGACCTCCTCCATCGACGGTGTTTGTGTCGCGATTTGCGCTCGGGCCAAT
>JBKDKR010000098.1:0-17253 GCA_046344995.1 Pirellula sp. | reverse complement strand
CCCCCCACCCCAAACATGCCCGCCAAGACTCCGGCTCCAAAGCCAATACTTCCCAGCAGAAGCGCGCACGGGGAAGTAATGCAAAGTTTGCCGTCCGCTAATCTACTACAAACGACTCCACTCTCTTCAATCGATTCTGGTGGGCGATGTTCGTTTGTGATCGATACAGTCCACATTTTCACGGCTAAGAGGAACATCAGCAAAGAAAACGACGCCATCAAAACGACTTCAGATAACTGAGAAGCAATAAGCGAACCGAGTGGCGCTCCAGCGATGCCTGCAGCTCCGAACACAATTCCCGTTGAAAACTCAACTTGATGCACCCGAGCGCGCTGCACAAACCCGAAGCATGCCGTAACAGCGACGGTAACAAGCGATACGCCAATCGCATCTTTCGCGGAAAAACCGAGTCCGTAAATCAGTAGGGGAACGGCAAAGATAGCCCCGCCTCCCCCAGTCAACCCCAGGGAGAGGCCTATAACGCTACCCAATAAAAGGGGTAAAATGGCGTCTAGTGGCATATAGGACCATATTCTGGAGGCGTGATGAAATGTCCACTATCGATGAGCATAACGCATAATGTTGGGGTCGTGCCTATGATGTTACACTGCGCAACTCGTGTTACAAGATTCTCTGTCTGGTATGGTTGTAGGCAATCCAGCATTTTTCCAGCCTCTGATGCCACCAGTCATGTTGGTGACACGGAACCCTGCTCGTTGTAGCACACTAGCGGCAATCGACGATCGTCCCCCACCTAAGCACTGTGTAACCACTGGTATCTTGCGATCGAATCGATCCGCTTCGCGAGCAACTTCGCCCAGAAAACAGTGTGTTGCACCGACAATTCGTTCCTCTCGGAATTCAGTAGCAGCACGAACATCAATTAATTGCACTGTTCCAGATTCAATGGATGCCTTTAGGTTGGCCGGAGTATCGAGCGAATAACTCTCGAGCATGCTCTTCTGAACTTCCGCATCATCCGTATCGAAATACGCAAGCACCTGATCGATTCCGATGGCCCTTAGGCTTTGTAAAGCCTGTTCAAGCGATGCTTCTTTAACAATCAACGCAGCAGGGCTGTTATAGTCGATGAGAAACCCTCCCCACTGTACTAAGGTACCCATGGGGAGATTTAGCGATCCGGAGATGTGCTTCATCGCAAAGCTTGCCGAATCGCGAGTGTCAACAAGCTGTCCATTGACTATCGCATCGTTTAACTTGGTCGCGGGAGCTAATTGGACCTTGGGCAAGTTCTGTACTAGCTCTGGACCAACTTTATTGACTCGCTTCATAACCGCAAAATAAAACGGTGTCTCGGGTTGATCGGCCAGAATGTAATCTACAAATTCATTTTCGGTGCGAGGCTTTAACGCAGGATTAAATCGTCTTTTCATATCCAACTGTTGAGGACGGAATGGCTCCCAATCCCTTACCGCATGCACTTCCCGCACCGTGAGCTGGCCAGACCTGAAGATGATCGGGAAGAAATAAGAATTTATCGACGGAACGATACAACTGGCGTGCACCTTTTTCTGCGCTACCGACGACTCCTGCAGCTGTTTCCAGCAAATCAGGTCGGCCTATTGAACCTACGAAAACAAAATCCCCAGTAAATATACCCATCGGTTCGTTGGCGCCGCCCCCTTCGTCCGTGAGGATAAACGAGATACTTTCCGGGGTATGACCTGGGGTGTGCAAGACCTCTAGTTTAATTCGTCCAACGCGAATCGTATCGCCGTTCTTCAAGAGCTGGCTATCGTATTGCGATGCATATTGATACTTCCAATGTGCATCTCCCTCATCTGAAAGATACAGTTTAGCTCCATGCGTATCTGCTAGTTCGCGAGAACCCGATACGAAGTCCGCATGAATATGCGTCTCTGTTGTGGCAGTAATCTTCAATCGCTCAGCTGCTGCGGCTTGGACGTATTGGGCGACGTTCCTACTTGGATCGATGATGATCGCTTCGCCTGTTCGTTGGCATCCCACCATATAGGACGCGTGAGCCAACTGTTTGTCATAAAAGTATTTGAGCAACATCTGTTTTATCTCCTTTTATCGAAAAACCGATCACCGTTCATTTGCATTAAATGGCTTGATCAATTGAGTTGATTTCCGTTGCGATTAACAACGCATCAGCAATGGCTTGGGGCCTCAATTCACTGGCAGCATTTTGGCGGCTGCGAGGATGCAATCGAATAGGCGCCGGAGTCTGTAGCAGCAGGCTTTGTTGTCTCTGCGACTTGATTCCAAGGCATTCGAGAGAGAATAACGCCCATGGCGCACGTGTTGGTCAAGCCTGAAAAGGTTAGACCGGCTCCCATCGCTAGCGATATGAATAGCCAATACTGGTTCGACAGAAAAATGGCCAGCAGAACGCCAGACATTACCATTGTCCCGGTGATAATCTGCACTTGGCAGTTCAGCGGAATACCTTTTTTGCCCCGAGTTACTGCGATCCCCTCGCGAATGCAGGCCATGGTCCCCCCCTCTACATTGATCACGTTGGAGTATCCCGCAGCATTAAATTTTTGGCATGCTTGCCCACCCCGAGCGCCAGAACGGCAAACGATGTAAAGAGGTTGATTGGCAGAGCCACTCCGCGAAGCCATGACCTCGTTGGGATTGATGCGATCCAAAGGAATGTTCCTCGCATCATGCGTTACCGCGACTGCGGCTCTTCAATGGGAGATCCCTAGACGGGAAAATAGTTACAAGCCAGGGCAAGAAATCAGAGTATCCAAGTGAAAGTCTTAGGAATAGTGACGGAATTTAGTTCATGGAATGCTAAGGCATTCGAAAACGCCACCTGGCATTAGGCAATTGTCTCAAATTAGGAAAATAGCGACTTCCAATAGACGGCAATCCTGATCGTACTGTAGTTCAATGCTGGAAATTAACCTCCACCGGTCAAAGATTTCCGTCTAATGATGTTTCGCGAATTACGCTATGATCCTCAATGAAGTTGAGATCGAAACACTGCTGGAATAATGAGCGAGTGAGACAGCGAAACATAAAACCGATTTACCGAGATGCAATCAATGCAGCCATGCTCGGTTTGATTGTTAACCTAGCCCTCGGGCTTGGTAAGCTCGTAGGTGGTATCGCCGGGGATTCTTTCGCGTTGATCGCAGATGCTGTCAATTCAATAGGCGACGTTGTTGCTACCGTGGTCGTCCTTTTTGCATTGCGGGTTGCCCAGCGTCCTCCCGATGATGAACACCCCTACGGTCATTCTAGGGCAGAAGGTATCGCGGCATCCAACGTTGCCATGTTGATCGTGATCTCGGCCGTTATGATCGCATGGGAAGCCATACATCGATTCAAAGAAACACATTCGGTACCTCCCATTTGGACTCTATGGATCGCCGGGCTCAACGTCTTGATAAAAGAAGCTCTTTATCATTACAAAGTTCGCGTTGGACGACGAACGGGATCCATTTCGTTGATCGTTAACGCGTGGGATCATCGAAGCGACGCGTTTTGTTCTCTCGCGGTTCTGGTTGGTTTGGCGATGGTCAGAATTGGTGGCCAGAATTTCATTTGGGCGGATGAAGCGGCATCAATGGTTGTTGCTGTTGCTATCGCTCTTTCCGGGATCAAGCTCTTTCTTTCGAGCGCAAGCCAGTTGATGGACGCGCAGGCACCGCCGCAATTCGTTGCCGATGTAACTCGGATCGCTGCATCAACGGAAAACGTAACCCTCGTCGAAAAAATCTGGGTACGAAAATCAGGGCTTGAATATTTCGTCGATATCCATGTCGAGGTCCCCCCATTACTTTCCGTTTCTCAAGGCCACGATATCGCTCACGTCGTCAAAGAAAAGCTATTCGCAGAGTACCCCTCGATAAGAGAAGTCATGGTTCACGTTGAGCCCGATCGCCAGCATTCTGAACGCTAGGACGATGGCAACACTCGTCAGCTGCGATTTATTCGTCTCGCTACCTCAGTTGTCTAACAGCAACTCTAAGAAGCGATTGGTTTTGTCTCGCCTTGAAACCTATCTCGCACCAGCCAATCGAAAATCGGGGACGCCATCAGTGTCGTTACCACTGCCATGATCACTAAGGCAGCGAAAAGCTCTTCGGAAATAATGCCACGCTGCAGACCGATGTTGATGATGATCAATTCCATCAGTCCACGTGCATTCATCAAAGTCCCAATTCCTAACGCTTCACGATTAGGAAGTCCAGTCGCTAACGCCGCTAGCCAACATGCAATCCCTTTACCTGCAATCGCCGCCACCAGTATCAAAAAACAGTAAACCCATAGCTCAGGACTGTTGAGTAATCCGATTTTGGTGTTTAGCCCCGAGTAGATAAAGAACAACGGCAAAAGCAATGCGACGGTAAGAGGTTGTATGCGTTCGATCAACTGCGTGGACATGAACGCTCTGGGCATGGCAGCCCCCATCATAAAGGCTCCAAACACGGCGTGCAGGCCAATCAGATCCGTAAACCATGCCCCCAGAGCCATCATGACGAGCCCGACCACTACGCCAGACTCAGTCAGACGCCCGTCAACGATCATCAACTTCTCTGCGCGAGCCAGAATTGGCTTGACGATCAGAAAGCAAACGGCCGCAAAAGCCGCTCCTCCTGCGATATTGTTGATAGCCGCTGATGGGTCCATGTCAAAACTAGCCAACACGACCGCCAATAAACACCAAGCTGTCGCGTCATCGATCGCTCCTGCACCTATTGCAACAGTCCCCATCGTGGTTCCTGTTAACCCCTTAAAGTGAATGATGCGAGCCAACATCGGGAATGCTGTTATGCACATAGATGCCCCCAGGAACATCATCGCCTCTAAAGGGGTTGTCTTTTCTGGAAACAAATTGGTGTAGTTCAAAAAGTACCACCCCAAACCAGCTCCTAGCAAAAACGGAGTTATCACGCCTGCAATCGATACTGCAATCGAACATTTTAAGTGCTGCCGGATGATGTCCATTCGGAACTCCATCCCGACAATAAACATGTAAAGCGCTAGCCCCAACTGAGATGCTGGGAAAAGATAACTTTGTGTGTCGCGAGTCGTTTGGGTGGGGTCCCACGGAAAGATCCAACTCTGGTACTCAGGCCAAAAATACCCAAAGAAAGAGGGCCCCAGCATCACTCCAGCGATCATCTCCGCCACCACCTGCGGTTGCCCAAACCGCTTAGCGACTAGCCCCACAACTCTGCAAAACGCGAGAATGATCGCTATCTGGGCAAAGAAATGGACCGCCAAATGCAGGTTATTCATTCAAAAAAACCAGAATTCCCAAGGAAAATGTCACTATATGACACGAAATCGTCGGTCTAGATGATAACAGCAGGAACAATACTTGTCTAGACAAGTATTGTTCCGACAACAAATTAAGCAACATTCCCTCTCTCCAGCATTGCGATGCAGTAGATAGGTTTTTTCACAACAGCATTCGATTAATCCTAACAAGCTCCGCGATCTTTCGGTTATCCTTAGGAACGCCGCGAGCAGGCGACTGGTGCCTTGAGTTTAAACCAGCCACGTCGGGTGTTCGCTTCCCTCCCGCCGTTATCCCGCCCGCCGTCATCCCTTGGTCGTCATTAACCAACCTTCGCTGCTCAATGACTCCCTTTCAAAGCGTTAACGCATTTCGTTGCTTCTATAGAACACGCCACGGTTCAGTGCCTCACTCTCGATTCCAGAGATTAACCTGCGGTCTCGAAACACGACATCGACTGCTTTGCTTGATGATTCTGTTTAGTGTGGTTAGCGCAATACTGTACTCCACAGTTTCTGGTTTGGCCAACGATAAAGAAAACGAGCCAACCGGAACAACCACCGAGAATAACACCGCTGACGCACCGGCTGATTCCTCTACTGCAAAACTTATCGAACTGAAGCGAACTGGACTGACTCGATCGCAATATAGAAACGCTCAAGTTGCAAACCTTGCAGCGAACTCGAATTCTTCGGATATCCCTCAGCCTAGGCTTGAAGAATTCAAGATCTCGATTGAACCGATCTTGAAGAAAGCATGTATCGATTGTCACGGCGCTGACGATCCGCAAGGTAACATTCGAATCGATACTCTCAATCCGAATCTGCATAACGGCGGCGATGTCGATTGGTGGAATGAGATCTTTTCTGTAATCACCAAAGGGGAAATGCCCCCACCCGATAGCGCTGATATCTCGGATGAAGAGAGAAAGAAAATCGTCGATTGGCTTTCAAACGAGTTACAAGCGGCCTCGATTGTGAGACGCAATTCTGCTGTTCATTCCTCGTTTCGTCGAATGACTCGCTACGAATACAATCATGCTCTTCAAGACTTGTTGGGACTCCCGTGGGATTTCGCAAAAGATCTTCCCCCAGAACCAAAATCGGAAGATGGTTTCCAAAACAGCTCTGAGCACCTGCACATGTCGGTGACCCAGTTCGAAACCTATTACCGATTAGCTCACACAGCCTTGACCCGAGCGATCCATCTCGGTCAAAAGCCGGAATCGCTTTACTGGGGTATCTCCATGTCGGACGTCTCCAAATTGGAGTGGCCGAAACAAGAAGTAGAAGAGGCGAAGTTACGGAAGGAGTTCAAAAGTTCACCAGAAAAGCTGGACGATGAACTTAAGAAACTAGAACAGCGATTCCAGCAACCTCATTCTCGCGGCTACTTTCGAGATCTCTTCAATGGCCGCACGGCGATCGCAAACTGGGATTACGGCGAAGCAAAATATGCGAACCTACCTCACAATTCCCTGCCAAAACAGCCGGAAGAATTCGATCACGTTGCGATTTTGCCCGCCGGACAATGGCTCAATGTCGAACTGGGAGACCAGCTTCCCGACCATGGACCGATGCGTGTCCGCGTTCGAGCTTCACGAGTCGACTCAAAGAAAGAGAATCCTCCTAGCCTACAGCTTTACTTTGGCTGGCAAGCTAGCAACGAAGGTCGAGCCTTGCTGCCGGTGGGTCAGCACGATAGAGAAATCGATGCGACGAATGATGCACCGAAGTACTACGAATGGGTGATTGAACTCGGCGAAATCTATCCTCGCAACTCAGTCCGAGGTGATTCGCCTATGGGTGCCATGCCGAGCCCCTCAGAATACATTCGCTTCGTGAATAGCTCCGCTTCAACAAACGATATCCAAATTGACTACGTTGAGGTGCAATCTCCATCATTTGATCATTGGCCACCTCTTTCTCACTCCAACATCTTTCCAAGTCGCGAAGAAAACGAACCGGAACTTGACTATGCGAACCGGGTAATTTCCCGTTTCATGACTAAAGCTTGGCGTCGCCCAATCTCAAGTGAAGAAATCTCGCAAAAGATGGAGCGATATTCCGAGATTAGACCTGAGTGCGAAAGCATGGAATCCGCTATTCTCGAGATTCTTGCATCTGTCATCGCCTCTCCTAATTTTCTTTATGTCGTTCCGGATAGATCAACCATAAGTCAACGGACTGAAGTTAAGGTGGAATCGGACACTCGTGAATCGATCCCAAACCATGAGCTTGCGACTCGCTTAGCTTTGCTCCTCTGGAGTAGCATTCCGGACGAAGAGTTGTTGCAAACGGCTCGCGATGGCTCTCTCAGCGATATCAATGTCCTCAAAGCTCAAGTAGCTCGGATGCTTGCGGATCCCAAATCCAATCGATTCGCAGACCATTTTGTGACCCAATGGCTAAACATTGAGCTCCTCGACTTCCTCAATATTCAGCAGAATGTTCCGGGATTTGATCCGTTGCTAAAAGAAGCGATGCGCCAGGAGCCCATCGAGTTGTTTCGAGAGATACTGCGTTCTGATGCCAGCGTGTTGGATTTTCTGCACAATGATTACACAGTCGCTAATGAGCGATTAGCGAGGCACTATGGAATCGATGGCGTCTACGGAAACCAATTCCGGCGAATTTCATTGCCCCCAAGCGATGTTCGGCGCGGTGGTTTGTTAACCCAGGCCGGACTGCTTGCGATGAATTCAGACTATCCAGATTCCCACCCCCTAAAACGCGGTAAGTGGGTCCTCGAGAGTCTGCTAAACGATCCTCCCCCGCCTCCACCTCCCGCTGTCCCTCAGATTGATTTAGCAAATCCTGAGATTGCAAAAATGACTTTGAAGGAACGAATCGAGGATCATCGCAATCACCCAGCTTGTATGGCCTGCCATATGAAAATAGATCCATGGGGAATCGCGTTTGAAAACTACGATGCGATAGGCCGCTGGAGAGATGATGTGAACGGAAAACCTGTCGATGCATCAAGCAAGCTTTACAACGAACAAACGCTGGATGGTATCGCTGGCTTAAAATTGTTCCTGCTAGAGAATCGACAGGATCAGTTCGTGCGAGCCATGGTTCACAAGCTGTCCACCTACGCCTTGGGACGCCCCATAAAATTCGCAGACCGAGCCGACATAGAACGGATCACAGCCCAAGTGCGAATAGAGGGTGACGGACTCAAAACCATGGTGACAGAAATCGTGTGTAGCGAATTGTTCCGATGCCGATAGATGAAGTACAGTTTGGTAGCTCATAAAAGCTTGTAAGGAAATGTTATGCCAATCGATCTTAACCGAATTGACCGTCGCCGTTTCCTGCGAGGAACTGGATTAGCGCTCGCGATTCCCATGATGGGATCTCTTCATCGAGTTGCTCGCGGTGGGGAAATTTCCAATCCTCGGAGACTCGGATGTTTCTATTTTCCTGACGGCGTTCCGATGCCACTACCGAACGACCCAGCCTATCAGGATTGGGCTTGGTTTCCACATGGTAATGGCAATGACTTTACGTTCTCCAAATGCATGGAAACTTTGGAACCGTTGCGAAACGATCTTACTGTGCTCTCAGGCTTTTCCCATATTGCTTCGAGAAATGTGCACGGGCATAACAATGCCGATCAATTTCTGACTGCAGCCCCAACCGGAGATGGAGATCGAGATTACGCCAATACGATTTCGCTGGACCAAGTTTACGCTAGTCACATAGGCGACCAAACGAGATTTTCGTCTATTGTTATGTCGACCGACGGAGGAACGGGGACAGCCCGTGGAACGCATACGATCTCGTTTGATAAAAACGGTCGCCCGATTCCTGCTGAACATCGGCCCAAGCAAATCTTTGACATGCTGTTTGTAAAAGCAGACGCAGGGTCAGCCAAACGATTGGCTATGAGTCGTAGCGCGTTGGACGAAGTGCTTATAGACGCAGCGGCTCTTAAACAAAATCTCTCCATGGAAGATCGCAAGAATTTAGACGAGTATATGGAATCTGTTCGCCAAGCAGAGCTCAAGGTCGAAAAGGCAAAGAAGTGGCTCGATGCTCCTTTGCCAAATGTAGAACGTGAACCGCTCAATCTTGAACTTACAACGGATGAACCTCGCGAGTACCTGCAAACGATGTTCGAGATGATTTATCTCGCCTTTCGTACCGATTCCACACGGATAGCGACTTATCAAATCGGCCGAGAGAACGGAATTGGAAGAAGCGATCACCTATCCAGGGCCGTCGGTTTCAATTTGGCTCACCAACTATCTCACGAGACGAAGAACCCAAACGGTTGGAAGAACTTTGGTATCTATTGCCGATTTTTGAATGAAGAGTATGGCCGTTTCGTTGAAAAACTTCGGAGCACTCCCGAACCAAACGGGACTGGTTCCATGCTGGATAACTCGTTGCTTTTCTACGGATCTGCTTCGAGCGCATTCCACCTATCTCGCAACTATCCTTTAATGCTCGCGGGAGGTAAAAACATGGGCTTCCAACACGGGCGATACTACAATGCCGCGGGGGATAACTTCCAAGGTGGAGCGTGGATGGGAGATCGAGAACCATGGCAAGACAAAGCCACCCGGGAAGACCTCCCTCTATCCAATCTTTTTGTCACGATGCTCCAAAAGCTGGGCGTTCAAACCGACACCTTTGCTGATAGCACCGGAATCGTCGAGGGGATCTGAAAAAACGAAAAGCTGAGTCAATAATATCGAGTTCCTTTTCGTGGTTTTCTCCAACGACGGCGTTGATCGCGGCGAAGATCATTAAAAGATAAGAATGAGCCACGCCGGCAAAAGTAGTGATCCCATCTAGTCATCCTATCTAGAGTCTGGAGTACTGCTACGTTGAGGAGACTAACGGTTAGATTAGCTATGAAATCACCTTCGTTTTCAACAATGGCACTCGTAATTGCCTTGGTTTTAAATTTCTTTGGTTCTTTTTGTTTCGCCCAAAAGAACGGAAACGATCGTCGAGATGAACAGCGAGAAAACGAGCGGGTTCGAAATGCCGAGCGAGAGGTTTCGCAAGCTCGCAAGCGGATTTCCGAAATACAAAACGATCTGAAGTCCCAACTGAGGCGATTTGATTCGGCACAAGACAAAGTATCGAAGTGTAAAGCAACGGTGCGAGAAGCCCGAGAGGCTGCCGAATCTGAGCTCGGAGTAAAGCTTGGCATTCCTGAGAGTCTGGCAGCCGTTAGAGAGAAGCGGCAGATTTACGATGAATTGGACGAAGCCAGCGATAGGCTACAAGAACTTCGCAAGAAATTGACTCCTGACACAGTGAACTCACATCGATTGGTCGTTGCAGCAAGCAAAACGTTGGCAGAAGTGGAAAAACAGTTTTTGTCTATCGATCGAGAAATTGCCAACACTCGAGGTGCCATTGCAAAAACACAGCGAGTTCTTCAGCAAACCATTTCGGAGCTTGCCAAAGCCAAACAAGCCGACACGTCGGACAACAAAAAACGAGGTAAAAAACTAGTTGGTTGAGGCTGATGCCACCTGCTCCCGCAGTTCTTTCGCCTGGTTCCTACGGTTAAAGTAAGCCCGTTTCGCGCGCTGGTATTGGTCTAGGTTGTCTAGGAGTTGTATGGCGCTCGTCGCTCCTAGAAAGATAATTATAAGGCCGGACCAATTCAAAAAGCTCTCGAAGCCACCCTGTGCAGCTGGCTTACTCGATGTAATCGAAGTGAGCATCAGTATGCCAAATGCGATGATGATTAACGATCCAACAGTAATCGACAACTTGCCTGGAACGTAACGACATCTACCACAACCTCCAACCAAATACTGAATTTTCTCAAGCTCCCACTCGCGATCGATCTCATCCAACTCGGATTGATTCTGTGTTCTTTCGGACTGTTCCATGATATGTTTTTAAGGTTCCTACCTACGCTTGGCTTTACTGCTTGCAGAGGTTTATCTCGAATCCGTCACCGACGCATTTTCTATGAGCGGAGGTTCTAAGAAATCGGTTTTGGAAAATAGCATTATCTTCAGTCTGTACTTGAAAACCCAATTCTATCTAATCGCTGGTAGTAATCGAATTTTGGCCAGACTTTTTTTCAGGCAATGTAAAAGACGAGTCCGTCTGCCGTGCAAACAAGTCTCCCTGCGTATTTTCAAACGAACGCACAGTGGCCTTGCAGATTTGAACTACCGCTTTTCTTCCATCAGGCCAACGAGATTGCCATCTGGGTCCCGGAGAAAACCTATCCATAATTCATGGTCCGGCATCTTAGCCGCGAGCTGTGGGAGACGCTCATTGGTTGCTCCACGCTCGACAAAAAGCTTATGTGCTGTTTCGATATCCGTCACGAGAAAATACAGAATGGAGTTGGCCCCGATAGAACCTGCCCCCTGTGGAGTCGTCAGCATAATACGAATCCCATCAGCATCCAAAAACGCCAAGTTCTCGTTGGCTCGAAATGACAAATCAAGCCCCAAGATATCATGATAAAACGAAATGGAAACGTCGATGTTCTTCACCGTTATGGCAATCTGACGTATTTTCGATAACTTTGTAGTCAATGTCATCCTATATCCACCCCGTTTGGCTTGCGTCTACCAAGAACAATGTACCCAGATGTAACCATGGTATCAATTACCCGCCATACGCTAGCAGTTGCAATGGCTGGTAGAAACCTCATGCGAGCATTGTATCTAGCAAATCGCGAGTGGTGTGCGATCGATCGCTTATTCGAGTGCTAATCGCAATATGTCTTGCCAGCGCTAGCTTACGCCAAATCTCAATCGATCTTTCGCACCCCTTCTCTGAGCGAGCCAAGTATCCCTCAAGGAAATGCTTTCCTAGCTCGCTACATCTATCTTTATCGCTCGGGAATCGAATTCCATACTCGTCAAGATGTGCAAGGTAGTTGCCTACATCGAGCTCAGCTGGCCCCATTGAAGCAAGATCGAGATCCAAAAGGTAAACATGCTCACCCGCCTTAACGCTTAGGTTAAACCCCTGAAACAATGGTTCACCCCCTCCACCCCTGTAAACAAAATCGAACGCAGCGTCTCCCGATTTTATCAGCATGCCCACCATTGGCGCTCGCAACAAAATGAATGCCTTGGAAAGCCGCCCTGTGTACTTCACAAAATCTTGAAGTGGCTTAAAACCTGCTTTAAGTACGTGAGGTAAACCGCCACCTCGCCTCGCGACGAAAAACAACTTGGAGTAGTGCTTTAAGCAACGCACTGATTCAAAGATTTTCGTTTCCGACAAAAACCTTTCGAGTCAACTATAGGACACCAGTTCCCTGAAAATTCGTTTCATCGGTCAAACCTCTTATCAGCCGCTTTGGCGTTTCTCGAGTATGTATCGAATCGCATCTCCAACGGTTTGAATGCGTGCTGATTCTTCCTCGCCAACCGAAATCCCGAATTCCTCTTCGAGTTGCATCACGAGCTCGACGGCTTCCAAGGAGTCATTACCCATGGCAAGTAATTGTTGGGGCAAGTCAATCGTTTGTATGGAAACACCTCGCGTTCGTTCCCAAAACGACTGGAATTGGTCGAGGAGCTCGGCTGATTTAACTATCAAGTGCCCGCAGTGTGGACAAGTCGCGTCATTTCCTGGGTCGGAAAACTCGACCTGGATGTCTTTACCACAGAGAATACAGCGGCTTGGTACTCCTTCAGGAGTACGAGACGAAACAGTCATCTTCTTAAATTCTCGAATAGCAGGCCCGATAGATTCATACGTGGAAACGAATACATTGTTTGATAATTGACTGCGTCCATTCGGTAGACGCGCCGACATCACTCTTTGTGTACTTCGTCAATTATGGCCTGCTCCTCTTGATCGTGCTCTGCTTGATCGTGCTCTGCGAATCGTCGCATCCCCGCACGCATGAGATCACTTGCATTGATAAAGTCTTCGTCTGTCAGCACACCGTCATAATGCGCACGACACACAGCGAACCAAGGATCAGATGCTGAATACAAGTTAAAAAGCTCCCTTGAAATGCCATTGTGGAATTGATGCACACAATCATTCACTTCAAATGGCGAGAGTTTGCCGGTCGCCATTTCCGAGATGAAGACGCCAATCTTGAGGAGTTCGTCACGTAGCCGACGCTCCCATGCAATGCTCGCAAGTTGTCGAATCTGATTGCGGTCGCCTTTAGAAAATTCTTTTAGCATTTTTCTGTTGCGTAACGCCTGAAGTGACCTGGAGAAAAAAAGGGACTCAAGGCAATACACCGCCGACTAAGCCCTTCGTTCCATTCTGTGATCCCTCGATTGTAGCATGATCAACTAGCTTCATCTAAACGCGTACGAACCAAAGATTGCCGAAACGAGAACATAATTCGGCAGTGTTTGCTGCATTACTATTAGGGACATCAAAGAAACCGGGATTATCAAACGCGAAAAGTAGACTCCGGCTTAAATCAAAACGGACGTTCAGAGATTTCGTTTGTATCGCTGAATGCTACGTTAGTGCGAAGTTGTCTTTTCGTCCGTACATGCGAGACGCAACCAGCAACCCCAGCCCATGGTAGAACGATATAGAGTGCGGCCGCTGTGATCGCCTGCATACAAGCAGAAATTCGGAGAGAACCTGTTATCGGAATCCGCGTACGTGACAATGTGAATGGATCAATTGGATTGGCCATCGACAAAATCGATTCCCTATAAAAAGCGAATGATGCGGGCACCGCAAGTAAAAGCGACCAGAGAAATCCCTTGCGAACGCCTATCAAAAATG
Organism: Pirellula sp.; assembly: GCA_046344995.1. GTDB lineage: Bacteria > Planctomycetota > Planctomycetia > Pirellulales > Pirellulaceae > JBKCUI01. Next base: position 3,297 of record JBKDKR010000098.1, on the reverse strand, counting down.
GGGACAGCCTACGTGGGACCTGATCAGATCGTAAGACAGTGGTAACTTCGTACGGATTTCCCATCCAATTCTCACAACATAACAAAGTATCGCAAAAGATCTACAGCCTCAATTGAGCTTGAATTGCGTCCGAGATGCTCTAAACAGACGGATCGAACATGCATTCTAGATTAGTAGATTGAATCGAAAATTGAACAGCGGAATCAATCCGTCCTATTTTTCCTCCTTTGGTGACCTCAGCACAACGAGCACTTCAAATTCTGGACGTTGTGGCCCGGGAAAAGCATCCACGGATGCCCGCCCCCCCCTATAGATCGGCTCTCCTATCTTTATCTCACCTTCTGCTCGAGGAGCACTAACCATTCCATGTACAAGCGGATCCTCTATCGATCCTCGTCCACCGGGCCCACCATTTTCGTTTTGCGATCGAAAAGCAAACTCAATCATCTTTTCCGCACGGTTGCGTCTCGCGACCAGCGTCACACGGTCCCCACCTTTAACGAAAGCAGCACCGCTACTAAACACTCTGTCATCCACTCGCCCCTCTAGCACCAAATACCATCCATCCTTCCCTTCGGGAACGTCAAACGTCCAGCGTTTGGCATCCAACAACATACCCAAATCCGATGCATTCATTAACTCCAAATCGGTACTCGACTGCTTATAGCTGGGGGAATTAATACTCAGATACACGGGAGGCCAAGCCACGATCAGCAACGTCAGTATTAGAAACTGCCAGGTTTTCATTTTTGTGTTTTATAAAGGTCATGCTTAAGGCAAGCTCTCAGGAGCTCAGCCGGATCAATCGATCGGTTTACGATTCTTGGAAAATCAAATCGACACATCGTTTAAATCGATTTTATTCGTCGCATTGGACGATCATTTGACCGTTTCCAATTGGCAAAGTCACGATCGACAAACCAAAATGGTCGGAAAGATGCCGCTTGAAATCAAGCAGCTCTTGTGGATGTGTTGTCGCATTATCCACAACAAGCAATCCGAAACGAATGACCCGAATCAGATCATCCACCCATTTAAGATAACTAGTTCGATCCGAATCTAGGAACACGAAATCGTAGGATCCGGAGTCACAGCCGCGGAGAAAATCACCGCAATCTGCAACATGAAATGTCACATCTTTATGCAATCCGCATTCTTTTAAGTTTGTGCGAGCCAAATCTGCTTTTCGACGTGAAACATCAACCGTTTCAACTTGAGAACCAATGCTGCTGGCAGCGCGTGCTAACCAGATGGTGGAATATCCATTCGATGTCCCAAGCTCAAGAATGCGTTTCGGCTTTAATTCTGAAACCAACAAATCGAGGAAGATACCAGTCGATGGCGTAATGTTGAACATCTTCGCAGAACGCTCAGATGTTGAAGCATCGTTTTCACGCCCGCTTTCGTAAAGTCGTTCAAGATAGGAATCAACATTCATTGGCTTACCGTGCATTAGTGTATCAGATTGTTAGGACTCTTGGCCTCGCCATTTTCGACGCGACATACGCCCCGCTCAATGCCTTCAGAGGGTGGGTAAGATACGTTTGTATACGACCGTTGCATTCGTTCCGTCTCCTGATTCTATCTTTGCTCTTAGTGTATCGGTGTCTTGCCAATCTAACTGGACTTCTTCACGGATCATTCCATCTTTCAGTTGGGGAACTCTAGACTCGATTATAAGCTTCCCGTTTCGAATACGCCAATGGGAAGTGCGATCACTGGATTCCGTCGAATTCCCTAAGGGTTCCATCGACGGGGAATAGTGCGCTACTTGCCCCTCAGGTTGCCATTCAATTATTCGCTCAGTGGGAAGAGACATATCCGAGCCTTCTTTCCATATCCCCCATTTTCCCACTAGCCGTTTCTCAGCTGCCAGGTCCTCCCTCGAGGGAAGCATATACCAAATCATGCCGACGGCTAACGCAATCACAACTGCGACTCCACCGTATATGCATGAGAGTCGAGAGCGGTTTGACTTAAATTTTGTATAGATTGCCATCTTTTGTCCTTATTGTGCGAACTTATACAATTCCCATTACAAAGAGTTCGAACCGACAATCACGGCGGTTTCGACACACGTCTCCAGCAAATAAAGCCAGCGAACTTGCTATTTGTCGGCTCGCATTGGACCACGACACTCTGCTGTGGATATTGATCGCGATTTGGCTAACTCGTCGACGTACCATCTGTAGTCACCATGATCCAGACCAAACAAATAAGGTTGATTGGTAGAGTGCCACTCCTGCCATTCTTTTGCGCTGGCTTCGATTCCTGGGCCGCAGGGAACGTACCTTTCTAAAAGTCTTCGTGATCGTTCGTAACAGGAAATTTCCAGTCGACAACAATCGTCTCGCCATCCAATTGTGGCATTTCTATGGCAAGCGGTCGAAAGGGGCTCTCTGCGTTATCCGCTGCGTAGATGTAATGCTCTCGAGCAATCGATGATTTGATCCACACGTTCCAAATGGCAACACTTTTGTCCACGGACACTCTTTGCATCTGCATGGCTGCCGTTACCGGTTGACGCCGGGTCGCAGGTTCAACCGAAAGAGACGGGGCGACAACTGTGTCATTAGATCCACCTGTCGGCGAATCTAGCATAGATGAATGATCAGTGGATTTTCCAGAATCCTCGTACTTAGATTGAATTGGCTTTTTTTTATTACCATCAACTTTATCGCAACCCAATAAGATGAGCATCACCGCAACGAATAGGAATTGAAGTGAAAGCAAAAGCCGAGGCATCTCCGGCAGCCTATTATTGTCCATTCTATTCCCCACTTTCGTTCCTGCACCTCTACATGTCGCCATGGATTATCAACGAGCTCACCATGCAAGTAAACTCCTAGAATGTTCTGATTCCAATAAGCTCTATGATCTTCATTACGACAGCTAGCCAGACTTATCTACCCCCGCAGACCGAGGCATCCCCCGCAACGACCAAGGCTACGAGGCCACCCCCGTAGTGGCCAAGGCTACGAGGCCATCCCCGCAGTGGCCAAGGCTAAGAGGCCATCCCCGCAGTGGCCGAGGCTACGAGGCCATCCCCGTAGTGGCCGAGGCTACGAGGCCATCCCCGTAGTGAACGAGGCTACGAGGCCATCCCCGCAGTGGCCGAGGCTACGAGGCCATCCCCGTAGTGGCCGAGACTACGAGGCCATCCCCCGTAGTGGCCAAGGCTACGAGGCCATCCCCGAAGTGGCCGTGAATACTAGGCCATCCCCGTAGTGGCCGAGGCTACGTGGCCATCCCCGTAGTGGCCAAGGCTACGATGCCATCCCCCGTAGTGGCCGAGGC
>JBKDKR010000097.1:0-73558 GCA_046344995.1 Pirellula sp. | reverse complement strand
ATTTTTATCAACAGCCTCTCTCACCAAATTAGAATGCGCTAATCTTTGATCTAGGATAGCCTGAGCCTGAGACTTGGTAATTTCCAATGCTTTTCCGAGCCTGCCGTCAGTCAATGAATAATGGATTCCCATTTGGAATATCTCATAACGATATTCAAGTTGGCTTAACCGACGTGATTGAGCTGGATTTAATTGCTGCAGGAACTGGGACGTTACAGGCGAAGAAGGTCGTAAGCTTTCGAGCATCGCCATTTGCTCAGCGGATAAATTTAGTTCCTCAGTTACTTCACGACGTACAACAATCGATGACAAACTGGCTGGACTGCGAGGATTGTAATTACCGTACTTTCGCCCGTGGTTCGCCATAACCCGTTTTATGCGAGCCTCGCTCTCAGTAGATTCAAAGTAAAAGGTTGGCCCAATTAACTTCGACCACTTCTCTACTTGTTCGGGGGACAGAGTTGCGGTGAGATCGGTTTCGATTGATTTAATGACAGCTGTCATGTCGTTCTTGTACTGACGCGCAATCTTTGCCAAACTAATCTCAATCGATTGTTTTTGTCCATCATTCAATTCGAGCGTTTCGCCGAGAAATCCTTCTAGCAGCGAGGCTTTCAGCCCAGTGCGTCTTACTTCTGCGAACAATGCGACTAATCGCAGTTTCTCCTGTTGAACCGGATCCAGCATTTCAGCTGCCATTTCACGACGCTTGGTTCGGATTTCTGCAGCTAGTCTTTGTATTGTTTTTCGATATTCCAAATCTCGAAAATCACTCTCCTTCGTGTAGAAGCTAGTTGTTTCTACGCCACTTGGAACTCCCTGCGTCTTTAGCAACAAGTCATCGATCCATTCTCGTTGTTTAGTGTCCAGGTTAAGAAAGTTCTGCACGCTTTGATGTCGTGTAAATGCCAACGTTTCCAAAAGGTCATTTGGATTGGGAATCGCTTTTCCTGCAGCAACCGATTCGTCGAATGCCGGTTTTTCTTGGGCCTTTGTCGTCCCGTATCCGAGTAATACTGTTGAGATTAACAGCCAAATGCTACGTGATTTCAGTGACACACGAAAAGTCTTGTCGGAAGATGGAGTAACGCTATCCATATTTAAGCTCCTAGAAAATTAAATGGTACACGCTCTTTCACCTTCACTTCTTTCCTCATACTCAAGGGAATTCGGCCCCATTTTATCGAGGAGAGGCGGAAGGATTTTTTTATTGTCAAGAAAGGGCATTGCGCCGTTGCCTGAACGATCGCAGCAGGAACTGCAACAGCGTTGACCAAAAGAAAAAGAGAGAGTGAATCACCAATTACGCCATTCTCGGTTAACACAACACTTTTTAGTCGGCGAAAACTGAAAGGTGGAGATCTCGAAACGAAGTCGTTAGCGATGCGACGAGTAGAAGTGTCGCAAGCCAAGCCTAGACAGGGCATAGGGCATAGATCCTTTAGGTAATAACTAAGTTCGCTGGGTTTTAAGGGGGCCTAGTGAAAAAGTCAATAAAATTCGAAATCAATTTTTTAGATTTCGTGGCGGCACAGAATGATAACCTAAGTAGACAGTGGGCTACGCGCCTGCATGGCTAACGTCGTTCTGTGAGCGTTGGCTACGACGTATGCGATTGCCTGCAACACTACGACTCCAGGGCCAATTACTCCGAGAGTCGCCACAAAGCCATGAGTATTGATGCAAGTCGGTGGCACGAATGGCAATGTAATCGATTTGCGTAATTCGTTTCGCTCATATCGGTTAAAGCCTTTGTAGAGCCGTATTAGAGTTGTTTTCTCGGCTCGGTCATCAGTGTATGCTCGTCACAGCGGCGATAGCCAGGCTTCTTGGGTTGAGGCTTGCAGAGATTTTGAAAGAGTCGGACGTAAAATTCAGGTCTAAATTTTTGAAACCTAAGGCGGGCGTCGGGCATTCAATCCGTTCAATCCACCGCGTCATGCGAAATATGCGAATGATGAGAAGATATGAAAACCATGCGAGTGATGGGAATTATGAAAAAAATGTTCGCAGTGAAAATCAGGCCAATTTCAATCGCTCTCAGCAATCTCATACTTCACATTCTTCCCATCAATCCCATGCCCCTGCCGTACCACGATTGCTACGGCCGAGAGGGGATTACCAAACGCTTCTCTCCTTCCAAAAAGCAGAAGTAGTCTACGATATCACCTATCGTTTTGCTCACAAATTCCTTGCCAAAGGTGATCGCACGATCGACCAGATGGTCCAGTCGGCTCGTTCGGGCAAACAGAATATCCTTGAGGGTAGCAAAGCCGCCATGACCTCCAAAGAGACCGAGATCAAATTGACCAACGTCGGTCGAGCAAGTCTCGAGGAACTGCTGGCCGATTATCGAGACTACCTTCGTGTTCGAGTTCTCCGACTTTGGACTAAAGACTCCATTGAATCGCAATTTGTTCGAAAACTTGGTCGAAAAACGCCGCAATCGTTCGAACTATATCGCGCGTTCGTGGAATCGCGTTCCGATGAGGTCATCGCCAACATTGCTATTTGTCTCATCAATCAAACCAATTATCTATTGGACCAGCAAATCAACACTCTCGAAAAGGAATTTATCGAACAAGGCGGTCTCCGTGAGCGGATGACCCAAGCCCGATTAAGCTATCGCAACCGCCCAAAATAGTTCCGAGCCACCGTTGTCCTCGTGTAGCGGAGTCATTGCTACGAACCGCGCCACCAACTGCCAATGAAACACTAAATTCGATTTTTCTGCCATATTTTGACTGTGATACAGAAGGTGATATTCAACGCGATTAAGGAGGCATAGGCAGTCTGGATATTCATGAGGGTCGAAAAAAGCGTCTTCAGCAAAGATCGTCTCAGATGGTAGTTTCAAATGGCTCGATCAAGGATTGTATTGTTCTAAATATCTTTGATGCGTAAGCGGTGAGAGTCCTCCCGATGCATGTAGGTTCCCTGCAAGCTCTAGATGTGGAATTCGCGACCGTGACGAAAATGACTCTTACAAATGCCATTCGCGGGTGGCACGAATTTGTGCTTTCTATTCCACCCAAGATGGACCGACTCAGGCCTTTCGCGATCACCGCATTTTTTTCGAAGACGAAAAAAATTCTTGACTTGCGCGCACGGAACCTATAGAAAATGTTCGACTTCTTTATTTTTGTGAATCAGGAGTTATGCCCTATGCCCTATGCCCTATGCCATCAGGCTTCTTTTCGCTTTGCTGATTGGCGGTTACTACTATCTACCTACGAAGCATTCTTTTGCTGACGACCAAGTTGTCTTATTAACAGAGGATGGTGGAGTCGATGGCTCCTTGGTAGGAGGATCTGGTGGAGGAGGGGGATCCGGCGGAGGCAGCGGACCTGGTACCCCCAACGCTCCTGTTTGTTATGTAGAGAAAAATAGCCAATGTGATGAGGTTTTATCGTATATGATTGGAATCGAGCAACAGCCCTTGCGATATTTGTGTGGTGCATGCCTTGAGAATGTAACCGGGACATTATTGTGCCCCGCGCAAAGTCAGTATGCCATTTTCCCAGATACAAACAAAACAGTACCTTTTGTACGTAGCGGTCCTGCTGTACAAGGCGGTAATGTAGGTGGCAAACTGCAGTTTCAAGAGAACTCGGAAGTTAGTTGCGGCATAATTCGCCAATGCGACGGTTGTGAGACACTGATTATTCCAGGGGTCGATCCTTTCTGTGAAGAAAAGTCAACGACATCTAATTGGATGGTCAAGCCTCGTCAGTTGACAGGGGAATCCTGTACCCTTTCGGAGTAGTGATTCGATGAAGCTTCTGTATCTCTCGTTTGTAATATGCGTTTTGATTGCCAATTTCGACATCACCAGATGCCGTGCCCAAGACCATGGTGGCGATGTTGTAAACTCATTGGTTCAATCTATGAGTTGGTTAGAAAAGGTCTGGCAACATTCGTTTGAGCTCAAGGTCTCATGTCGCCGATCCCACTCTTCCGTTCCACAGGGGGAATTCTCGAAGACACTCCTAGATAACCATTCAGATATCGTGAGACAGCTTTCCGTAGTCAAAGATCGTTCAACACGAGAATGGATTGTTTCTCGTAGTTATGGATGGAGCACTATAGATATCGATAGCGGCAATAACGTTAGAAACGAGGAATACACGAACACGGTTTATACGAAAGGGAGAGACGATGGCGAGATCACCTATTGCTATCTCCCTCAGTCTAATTGCGAGGTTTACCAGGGAAGCCCATCAAAATTGCTAAACGAGCTTTTCGATGCCGAGTTGGATCGGCTTCCCATCACAGTGTTACCTATGGAAAGAATTACTCGTTTTGACTTCCTTGATTTTCTGGTTGACTTTTGCTTGGAACAGACGAACAAGCAATTCATTTCGAAGACTGAAGAATCACTAAACGGAACAACTCGGAGCGTTTATCGATTAAAAGTACGGCAATCAGACAAAATGATCTATGGGGTAAGAATCATTGTTTCCCTAAACGGGGTGGATCAAGGCCTTATTGACGAGATACATTTTGGATATCTCAAAAAGGAGGAATTTAGTTCGGCCTACATATCAGAAGAGCAGTTGCAACCAACTCCCAAGTTCTACGCGAAAGCCGAATGGATCCAATTAACACTTGGTGATAGCAATGAATCAACGATCGTCGTCCCGAAAAAAAATAGTAAAACGCGAAGATAAAATACAGGCGTCCAAGAGTTCGCAAAACGCGAGCTATGATTTCGATTGGAAACCGCTTTCGGACGAGTCGAAACAGAAGATCAACCTTGAAGAGGCAAAGAAGAAGGCTCAAGAACTCGCCAAGGATATCGATAAGATTTTGAATCGTTAAAAGAAATTTTAACCGTCTCTGGCGGGCAATTCAATCACGATGCTAAGGAATTGCTTAAGGGAGATGGCCGCAGTCGCGGAGCGGATTCGCCGGACAATATGCGCCAGGATCCTGCGTTGCATAGTTTGTCCCTGCATCCCGGGAAAAAGATGGTGAGATAGTGGTTTACTAAGTCGACATAACAAGATGCCTCAAGGGATTGACTGAAGTGCGCCAAACAAAACCACTTATCAGGGCAGAAAGATCGAACGCAGAAAGATACGAGGCTCATTTTTCTGCGTTCGATGTTTCTGCCCAATCAGGATTTCTGTTCTGCTTTGACGTTATCGGTTTTTATCCTGTAAGGATTCCAGCTTGTAGCCGGAGGTTGAGCGAATGCGACACCTCCGGTTTAGGTGCGCAAAAGGTTTTGCATCCCGATAGGGATGCCAGCCCTATGCATGTCTCTGTTATCCTTTCAGCTAGGGAAGAAGATGGCGAGATAGAGGTTTACTAAGTCGAAATAACGAGAAGCCTCAAGGGATCGACTGAAAGAGGGCCAGATAAAACCACTTAAGGGCAGAAAGATCGAACGCAGAAAGATACGAGGCTCATTTTTCTGCGTTCGATTTTTCTGCCCAATCAGGATTTTGGTTCTGCATTCACGGCGTTATAGCAATTAGATTACCAATCGGGTAACTCGCAGGTTTTGGGGGCATTCATGCTGGTGTGAACATGCTTCAGGTTCGGGTTGATACTACGAATTTACGCGTGGAGCAACAATCAGTGCCACCCATTTGTCGCGCTGCCAGTGCGATATTGTGCAAGCTGGGAATGGCAGATGGAAAGTGGTGCGATTTAGTTTGGAGCTTTAGGAAGTACTTTGGCTGCAATTGCGGGGCGGGCTCGCCGGACAACATGCGCGAGGATGCGGTATCGCATAGATTGTCCTTTCAACCTGGGCAGAAGTTGGCAAAAGAGTGTTTTGCCAACGCGGGATAACAAGCCACTTCAAGGAATCGATTGAAGGGGCCAAACAAAACCACTTATCAGGGCAGAAAGATCGAACGCAGAAAGATATAAGACTCATTTTTCTGCGTTCGATCTTTCTGCCCAATCATAATTTTGGCCCTGCTTTGACAGAACAAAAAAGGACAGGCACTCCACTCACTTGTCAGAGGGGCCACGAATGAGACTCCGGTGGGGCTAGTCGCAAGCATCACAATTAGAAATGCGTACGCGTTGGCCATGTTGGGGGCGATTGAAAGCGAGGCTAGGGATAAGGAATAATAACCAAATCCTCGCCTCGTTTAGCAATAACACCAACGACGGCATGAGTTTGATAATCGACCACAGGAGCTCCCGTCAAATCCGTATTTGAAACAATACCTGACTCAATTTTCCATTCCTCGCCCGATCGTTCAACACGATTTGCGTCAATTACTATCGAATGGACCGGCTCTCCACCGGAAATGACAAAGCTGGAATCATTGCCCTGGCTGGTCGAGATTTTTTTGGTTGGCCATCGTGTCAACGTTGCATCCATCGATGCATTCGTTCGAAATCGAACGAGTTTGTCGTTAGAGTTGCTGACAATTTCAATCGCCAGTTCTTCTCGCTTTATCGCAACGCCCGCCAACTCGACTAATACCGAATCTCCCAGGGCGTCATTCGGTGCAGTTATTTGTTCTAAAAGGCAAAGAAAAGAACCGTCGTCCAGAGGTAAACACCAACCTGCCGTCTGTTTGTTGGTTCGGAAGCCAAAGGAACGTTCCTGCCAACGAAGCGCCATTCGGATCGGGGTTGGTAATGCCTTTTCTTTTTCTTGCCAATCCAATCCATGCCCTATCGATGGCTGCCAGGCCAACCATTCAGGCTGTGCTTCGTCGTAAAGTACAAAGGAATGACCTGTATTGACCGCCGCCTCATCCGATTGCGGCGTGGCCATTTCGATGCCGCCGGTCAAGATTTGAGCCATGGAGTCTGCGTCGATTTTCACGCCGGTTATCCCAATGTTGAGTTTCCAGCCGCTGCGATTCCAGAATCGCGAATTCGGGCGAACTAGATCGCGGTATTCAGGATCGATAGCACATCTCGCTCGCACGCTACGAGCATCGCTCGCCAAACCGACTTGGATGATGTTGCCAATCCGGTAACCACGGAAAAGAATCGGAGCCCCATTCGACAGCCCGCCGCGAGTCGAACTGTCGAGCGTGATTTCTAACGCGCCATCTTTCGCTGTGGAGATCGGAGCGGTTTCCAAACCGACGAACCGGGTTGAGTGTCTTGAATCTGAAGAGCCAGGTCTGACGGACAAGTACTTTGCTCCGAGTATCGTATCCAACCCAGAAACGTTTTCAAACGAAAGGGCAGGCCTTACGATCCAGAATTGCGAGCCCTCGCGTGCGATCTCGTTCGCGTTCGCATTTAAACGGACCGAGACCAGGACTCTCGATAAGTCACGCGAAAGTTCAACTTTGGAAACAGCACCGATGTCAATTCCATGATGACGCAAGCGATCTTCCGGCTTGATGCCATAACCCTCGACGAATTCGATAACGATTTCCGTACCGGATGTTTTGTAGGCGTAAAAAAATGTTCCTAGGCTCGCACCGATACTCAATAAAGCGACGATCCACCAAGCGGATTTTTTCGGTTGAGATCTCGGAATAAGGCGAGCATGCGGAATTGATCCGTCATCGGTTCTGATTGTCGAGGCGGGCAGCGCCTCTAGGGAATCACTTGGCTTTAATTCATGGTTCATAGTGAGAGTTAGGCTGTTTCCCAAAGAGCGTGTGGATCAAAAGCAATTGTCGCGAGGAGACTAAAGCAGACGCATGCGAAGAAAGAAAAAACCGCCAGACCAAACTGAAATTCGATTAGGCCAGATAGTTTTACGGACATCACTAGGAACGCGATCAACATCACGTCCATCATGCTCCATTTTCCGGCCCATTCCATCATTCTGTAAGTGAAGGCGCGATGTCGACTGCTAAAAAGTTCCAACCAAGTCAACTCAACGAGCGCCAGCAATTTGAAGAGAGGGAACAGAATCGAAAATACGAAAATGACGACGGCAATAAAAATGTTCCCCGAGGTTACCAAGTCCCAGATTCCTCCCAGAACGCTACTTTCATGGTGATGGCCCAACCGTTCAATCTTCATAATCGGAAGCAGGATCGCAGATGGATAAAGTGCTAAGGCTGCAACGGAAAACGCGGATACCTTGGACCTCATCGACTCCCTACATGCGTTCGACGCGATAGGAGTATCGCAACGAGAGCATACGACGACAAATTCATCGGAATGCGTTGGAACCAGTTGAACCAACCCACAGCAGTGGCATGCTTTCGGAGGCAAATTGATTGTTTCTGACATGATTGGAATGAATAAGGCTTATGGAATCTTACAGCAAAAAATAATGCCGGCTATCACTCTGCACCAGTCTCAGCCTGAGGGTGTGTTGCTTTGATTGAAATCGGATGTTTAGCGAACGTGGAATGGGCACTACGACCCGATTAGTGGTGCTCAAGTCGGCCAAGAGTGACCAACTTAATATGAGATCAACAAGCCCCTGAGCGACGTTCACCATAGAGAAGGAATCTGGATGTAGCGAGACACGCACGGAAGAACCTCAGTCGCCAAGTGGTGGGATTAATCTATTCTTACTAATGTTACGCAGTTCGCCCTGATTGTCCAAATTGCCATGTTTGGCATGCTGGGTGATCAGACTTTTTGTTTTCAAGCATTTTCGCTAAAAGTATGGTAAAGTGCACCACCGATGAGTGTCGCGGTTTTTAAGAAATCGCGATTCCGCTCAAGCAACTGAGTGATTTATGCCGTTAAAACGTAAGTCGCTGTACTGGAAGGGTTTGGATACCCATCATTGCAACTTGTCACCTCAGAAAAACAAATGACACAGATCGAATACACGGTACGACAGGAACTGGCAGCTCCAAGTTTCGCAAATGAAATCGATGCGGACGCTCTATACGAAAAGTGCATGGCGCTAGCCAAGAATATGTGGTGGAGCTGGCAGCCTGAGGTCACCAATCTCTTCCGAGACATCGATCCTATTCGATGGCGACAACTGGACCATAACCCGATAGCGTTGCTCCGTGAGTTCACTCCGGAAAGGCTAGCAATCCGGGCTGGTGAGATGGTTCTCCACAGTCGCGTGAACTACGCATATCGTCGTTTGCATGAGTATCTCGAATCTCAAAACACCTGGGCTCAGACCAATGCTGGAGTTTTGGGAGCAAAGCCAGTCGCTTATTTCTCAGCAGAATTCGGGCTGCATGAATCGTTACCGGTCTACTCGGGGGGGTTAGGGGTTCTTTCGGGCGATCACGTCAAAAGTGCAAGCGGCTTGGGCGTTCCTCTGGTTGGCATCGGGTTGTATTACTCGCATGGATACTTCAAGCAACATTTGTCTGAAGACGGGTACCAGCGAGAAGAGTATTTTGAAACAAAGGTAGAGGACCTGCCTTTAGTGCCTGCGACTCTTGCTGATGGGACACCGTTGACGGTATCGATCGAGACTCGCAATGGCCGGCTTCTTGCTAAGGTATGGAAGGTAAATGTTGGCCGAGTTTCCCTTTTCTTGCTCGACTGCAATGTTGACGGCAATCGACCTGAAGATCGCGAGCTAACCAGCCGTCTGTACGGTGGCGACGAACGAACTAGAATTCGCCAGGAACTCGTGATCGGAGTTGGCGGGGTCAAAGCCCTGCGAGCACTTGGGATTCAGCCCGGTGTTTATCACTTGAATGAAGGTCACAGTGCGTTTGCCCCGCTCGAAGTTATTCGTGAGCGTATGGAAGACGACGGATTGAGTTTTGACGAAGCAGCTCGTGAAGTCGCTGATATGACGGTCTTCACCACGCACACCCCGGTTCCGGCTGGTCACGATCGATTCGACGGGGCTTTGATCGAGGAGCACCTAGGGCCTCTGCGAGACTCCATCCACCTTAGCCACGATGCACTTATGGCGATGGGACGAGTTCATCCAGACAATCACTCCGAACCGTTTTGCATGACGGTCATCGGGCTTAAACTATCGCGTTGTGCGAACGCGGTTTCCCAGCTGCACGGTCATATTTCCCGGCGCATGTGGAGCACTCTTTATCCCCACCGCGAAGAGAGAAACATTCCGATCGGGCACATCACTAATGGTGTTCACGTCGAAAGTTGGCTCGCATGGCAAATGCAACAGCTTTACGACCGGCATTTTCCGGCCAATTGGAAGTCGCAGATGGGAGAAGCAGATGTTTGGCAAAACATCCATGCGGTTGATCCAGGTGAACTTTGGGAAACTCACAATGCTCTGAAGAACCTGCTCTTGTCGTTCGTTAGACGTCGAGTTTCTAGACAATGCCGCCGTAGAGGTGAGAGCGATGATATTGTCGAAGCAGCCCGCAACGTGCTGTCACCCAATATTTTGACCATCGGGTTTGGTCGCCGATTCGCCACATACAAGCGAGCGAACTTGCTGTTCAAAGACCTGGATCGTATTAGCCGGCTCCTCGATAGTGAGGAACGACCAGTACAAGTCATCTTTGCTGGAAAGGCTCACCCGAAAGATGAACCAGGCAAGCGATTCATACAGGAAATCGCTAACTTGCGACATGACTCACGCTTTGGTGGTCGAGTCGTTTTCATAGAGGATTACGACATTAACGTTTGTCGGCACTTGATCCAAGGTGTAGACGTATGGCTTAACAATCCACGTCGACCACTCGAAGCATCGGGCACCAGTGGCCAAAAGGTCGTTTACAATGGTGGATTGAATTGCAGTGTTCTCGATGGCTGGTGGGCTGAAGCGTTTAATGGCTCCAATGGGTTTGCTATTGGTAAAGGAACGAGTCATGCCGAAGATCGTATCACGGATGCGCGAGACTCCGAGTACCTTTACAAAACGATCGAGGAAGAAGTTATTCCTATCTTCTACAATCGTGATGCCGACGGGTTACCTCGTCAATGGATCAAGATGATGATGAGCAGTATCAGTACGCTAGCCTGGCGGTTTAGCAGTCACCGGATGGTGATGGACTACACGCGACAAGCGTACGTCCCTGCGGCTGGTGGCCTAAGCTGCGAGATGAAGAAGTTCTAAATAGCCATGCGGGCACTCATTGCTGTACTGAGGGCAGCCCATTGTAAAAGTGTTCATCACTACTTTGCGATGGATGCCCTCGAAGAGGTTCGAACGGATTCGGGCCGGCAGCTCAGCCGCATGCTCCTGGCTCATTTTGCAGACTACTTGCAAGGTGCCAAAGATCCAGACACCGCCTTTAAAGACTTCCAAAACCATGTTTTGCACGTACAGGATGGCTTTTGGGGAGGTGCTGCGAAAGCGGCTGCAAAGTGGTATTCCGAAGCCCTCGAACATCTAGCGGCCGGTCGTTGGCGTGATGCTTCGTACTCCATCGGAGTTTTAAGTCATTATTACACCGACCCATGGATGCCACTCCACACAGGGCAGACTACGAAAGAGTCTGTTGTCCACCGACCGATGGAGTGGAGTATTTGCTGTGCCTACGACGAAATAATGGAGTTGGCTCTTTCAGATCAATCGCTCCCATCTTACGAGCTTCCTGAATCGGATGCTTGGCTAAAAGACGCCATACATGCTTCAGCACTTCTTTCTCATCGATTCTATGATGAGCTGATTGATACCTACGACATGACGGAAGCGAGAGTGCAACCCAAGCTCGCGTTGAGGCAGTCATCGAGGAAGATACTAGCCCAGTTGTTTACCTGGGCGATCAGCGGTTGGGCGGCCGTACTCGACCGAATGTCGTTCGAATCCCCCGCCACTGTTCCTTCTTTTTCTCTGACATGGCCGACATTGCTGGCAACGATAAAGGTCCCGGTAGCTCGGATCACAAAGACCATTGCCGATGTGCAGCAAAAGCGAGAGGTCGAGGCGATACTACATGAGTATTTGGCAACCGGCATCGTAAAACGTGCTCTTCCTGAAGAACAAACAGCTGTCGTCAAAGCGAGGATTCGTTATCCCGAGCTATTGCCAACACAAAGAGAGATCAACGCTGCTCGCACGATTGTCAGCCAGACATTTCCGAATCATTCAGTGGCTATTTCCTCTAAGGTAAGAACTATCCCGGAGGCAATACCCAGATCGGCTAGTGCTCCACAAATAAAACCCCAACCTGACAACAATTCGGGGCGAGCTAAACGATTGGAGCTAGACGATCCAATTGTTGATGCACCCGCCATTGGCCCCAAGACCGCAGCTAGGTTGGAGTCGATCGGGATTAGAAAGGTTAGGCAATTGTTGGTCGCGGACAGTCAGGAGTTATCCACCAAACTAAAGGCGAGTTGGATCACGCCTCAGACGATTGAACAATGGAAAGTTCAGGCTACGTTGGTGCACGAAATTGCAGGCCTATCCGCGGCAGGATCTGGCTTGCTTTATCTGGCTGGTATTACCAACGCAGAGGAGTTTCTTCGCCGGTCCATTGATGAGTTACATCAGATGGTCATTCAAGCATCACAAACATCCGAGGGGCAACGCGTTTTGCGAGAAAAGAGTCCCCCGTCGAAGGATATTCTTAACAAGTGGCGTAATCGAGCAAATGCCAATTACAACGCGAACGAGTGAAGGGGAACCCTGCAAGGGTACTGTATGTGGAAAACAGACAATCGTTTCGGCTAGTATGCCTATTGGAGATGCGGTTTGCTCGCATTGTGGTTCACTTTTGTTCCCACATCTGCAGAAGGGTCGCGTCTCTAGCGATGCAGAAAAAAGTCTTGCGGAGCGGGGAATCACAGTTGAGACGAATGACGAAGGGGAGATTACATTGGTCCGACTAGATGGGCCCTGGTTCGGCGATTCATCCCTTGTGTTGCTTGGAAAGTTAACTAGTGTTCCACGCATAGAGCTTTCCGGAACTACGTTTACTTCTGAGGGAATGGAAACGCTTCGCAGACTCCTGCCGGATGCGATCATTGTTGAAATTTAGTTTCCATGTCGAGCATTGCTGGTCATTTTTAGAGAATCGTTTTGTTATGTCTAATACTGATCCGAGTCCCTATCCCGTGACTTCAAACGAAAGGCTACAACCTAAGCAGCCTTTGAGATGGTGGAAACGCATTTTGTTTTTGAATGTCGTCTTGATAGGGGTGTATGGGGCTATTGCGGTTGCGGGCTTTGCCGCTTTGGGGGGCAGGGACGGCTCTCTGAGCGGGGTGGTGTTCGAGGGTTCTTGGGCACAGTTGTCGGTGGAAACACTGCTTGTCATTGGGATCGGTTTTGGTTTACCCAATCTACTCGTCATCTTATGGACGATTGTTTCGGATAGGCGAAATTGACGAAGAGGCTTCTTGCAATATTCGCTTTTTTGCCGTGGGGTCGATGGTGAAGGCCATCGTGTGGGGAATTGTCAGTGATACGCGGAATTTGGCCTGATTCTAGGTCCAATACCGACGGTTTGTACTTGGAAACGTGTTTAGTTTCGCGGTTGTTCGGGATACACTATTAGGAGATCTCGAGTTTGGTTCGCAGGCTTGAACTTTATTACGAATCCTTACAGAGCAACGGATGCGATGAAATACAATCCCCTTTTGATTTCCCCCGATTCTCAACGAGTCGTCCATAAGCAGCCCGCCTTCCGCATGGGGACACTCAGGTTGATCCTACTGAGCCTTCTGGCGTTGGCTCTGATACAGGATGTTTGCTTGGCTCAGCTAATGGGTCGGGGACGCACCAAGAGAGAGTCGGATTTAACACGGCCAGCTCGTGAAGTGATGTCGTTATTGCAGGATGCTGAAGAGGCGATAGAAAACGAGCAGTGGAATTCAGCAGTGGTTGCTCTTGGGAGTTTGTTAGGGCTAGAAGGCGAGGAGTCAGACGATCTCGGTTACGATTACTTTATCAACCCTTCCAAACGCGATGAGGGAAGTATCACCAAGGGATCGTTGTTCCAACGCGTTCGGAGCATTATCGATAAGTTACCGGCAGAGGGGATCAAGCTCTTAGAGGTCAAATATGGTGTTGAAGCGGAGAGAATGTTCGCAGAAGCATCGGAAAGCTCGGACTGGTCCGCCATATCAGATCTATCAAAGAAGTATGACTTTTTGCCGGTCGGTAGTGATGCAACATTGTTGTTAGCCGAGCGGGCCGTTCGGATGGGGGACGCCAGCAGTGCGGCTTCTCTGTATTTGCGATTGTTTTCCATGTCTAGGGCTGTTGAAAAACTCGGACCGCGACTTGCGTTCTCTGCTGCGGTGAATCTTGCGTCGATTGGTGACACCTCTAGTGCCCTCGAAATTTTGGAATTGCTTCGAGGGAGTTCGCCTGCGTCGAAGATTAATTGGAACGGAAAAGAGATCGCTTGGAGCAGTGGTACTGACACTGTAAAGCTGCTTGCTCAATTGACTGAGGGGATGCCTAGTTATCAGGATCGTGTTGTAAGCAGGCCATTAACATTGGGGGGCGATAGTCGAAGAAATGCAAACACCTTGGCGAGTAAGGTTTTGACCATCAGGGATTGGCACACGGAGATACACGAATCCGATTTTAGAAAGCGAGCTTTAGGCGTAACGCTAAAGACCCAGCTTGATAGGGGAGAAAAAGACTCATTTTTGATTCCATCGAGAGTTCCGATTCACGTGGGGCGAGTTGTTATTGTTCCGACCTACGACCATCGGATTCATGCGTTCGATGTGCCAACCGGGTTGTTCCTCTGGGAATGTGCTTACACCGGAATGCCTGTTGGATATTCCCCAGATCGTATGCTTTCGATGCGGAGCCAAGGTACAGAGGAATCGTTTGCCCCTGACTATCTGGTAAAGAGAGTTTGGGGGGAGACCTCTTATGGTCAGTTGTCTAGCGATGGCGAGCGGGTGTTCGGACTTTGCGAACGCCCTAGCATCGACGTTGCTGAACAATATGCTCTGGGGCAAAACGCACGCTTAGCACGCCCTGGTTTAGAGCTTACTACGAATGTATTGCAATGCTGGAGTATTTCCGAGCAAGGCAAGATTCAGTGGGAGGTTGGCGGTACCGTCAGTCAAATTGAGCCTCGGCTAGCGAACACTTTTTTTCTAGGGGCACCACAGCCCGACGGCAACGAGTTGTATGTTTTGGGCGAGCAGAACGGCGATGTGTATCTATTTTCACTTGATCCGCAATCAGGTAAGTTGCTTTGGCAGCAACCACTCGTTACCAATTTGTCTGGACCAGTTACCGACGATGCCCTTTTACGAAGCGTCGGTGCCATTCCATCGATCGATGGGAATATGATTCTGTGCCCGACCGTTTCCGGCCACCTCGTTGCATTCGATCGACAAAGCAAATCTCTGGCTTGGGCGCTGAAATATGAAGTTAAGGACTCCTCTTCTCTTGCCCAAGCTGGTGCCTTTGGAGCAGTACAGTCGGGTGACTATTCCCCATTTGACACAAGATCGGCGGAACTTTCTCCTGTAATAGCAAAAGGCATTGCGGTTTATGCACCGGTAGATGGATTAGAGCTTTATGCAGTTTCCGTGTTGAACGGAAAGGTCTTATGGCAAATTTCGCAATCGGAAAATGGTCCATTTCGTTACATCGGAGGAGTTGCCGGCGATACGGTTCTTTGTGTTCACCAAAACTCGCTTGTTGGCTTAGACCTCAGGTCTGGCAAAATGAAATGGAATATTCCGCGTCTCGAAGGGGATGCACAAGTTGTCGGACGTGGGGTGCGCCGCGATCAGTTTTACTATCTGCCTACATCGTTGCAACAAATCCTTGAGATTGACATGTTGTCTGGTAATGTCACCAACATTACCAAGCACGACGAGCCTTTAGGCAATTTGCTGTTCGCTACCGATCGTATCCTGTCGGTTTCACCCTTCCAGTTGACGTGTTACAAAGTAAAGTCGATCGTCAGCGAGGAAGTCAAGAATGAATTGGCACAAGAGTCAGTTTCCATTGAATCGCTCGTCAAAAAAGGTGAGGTACTGCTTTCCGAAAACCGCATCGAGGAAGCGCTTGATACCCTGGAAAAAGCCTATCTTTCGGATCCTGCGAATCCAACTAGTTGGAAACAATTGAAAAAGGCCGCTTCGTCGGCTCTCGAGATGGACTTTGACAAATTTGTGGGCCGAATCTCCAAGTATAAGATCGACCTAGACGACGATTTTAACTACGTGAGCAAGCTAATCGAGTCATTAGAATCACGTGGGCGTACCGAAGAGGTATTGTTAAAGTCTCTCGATGTTGTGGAACAGATGGCACGAAAGCAGTCTGATCTAGGGGCTGATGCTGAATTGATCAAAACGGTTCAAGATATCTCTATTCAACAGGAGCACTGGATTGCGACCAAGATAGAGAAGACCGTTGAAAAACTTGGAGATGTAAAAGAATATCCTAAGGTGTGGCAGGCAATTGCAGAGCAGCTTGGACAGCTTGAGATGTTGTCCCCATCATCACTCAGAAAGCGATTGACGTTGTTGCGAGGGATCCCAGCAACAGAGTTGGTCAGAAATCGATTTGCCGAAGAATTGCTTAGCGAGCGTCGATTTTTGGATGTCGAAACATTGCTGCTTGAAAAGGAAACGGCTGAATCAATTGATGAATGCTTGTTAAATGACCCAGCAGGACGCCTGCTCTTAGCAAAAGTTTATACGTCGACTGGCCGAGAGCAGATTGCTAACAGGTTAATGGCATCACTGGACGAGTCGGCCAAAAAGGAACTGGAGGTATGGAAGAGTGCGCTGCCGCTTACGCAACGGTTCCTTTCAAGGGGACTGCCTGAGTTTAATGCGCCGTCCGGAGTTACCGCTCCTGTTGAAAATCGCAAGTGGCCCAGAGGGCGGGTCGAGTTTAGCGTTATGAGGAATGATCCCGCAACTCTTCAAAACAATTTGGTGCGCCCGAGCCCGTCGCAGGCAAAGGTGGGCCGATTGATCGGCGATTCCATGCGAGGATGGGATTTTAGATGGGGAGATTCTGGGAAATTCTTGTCATTATTCAATCCCGAATCGCGATCAGGTTGGAACATTAGGATCCCAAGTATAGGTTGGGATCGGACTTCACCTAACCCTACTGTATATGCTGTCGACGGGCGGATCGTTTTAGAAAGCAATCGGACATTAGTCGGCTTGAACGGGCTGGATGAGAATGTCTCTTTTTCAGAATTGTCTGAGCTATGGCACACCAGTTACACCCCGCCTCCTCAAGTGACACGTGGTCGGACATCACGCGGCGATTTCCTGTCGTTCTGGGGTAACCGCGTATCGGAACGTGGATTCGCAGTATTGTCCGTGAGCCGACGTGGGGTTCTCGTATTCGAAAATGATAAACTCGAGTTACTGGATCTTAATAACAAAAAGGTCTTGTGGAACAGGACGAATATGGCTGGGCAGTTTTTCTCGATAGATGGCAATAGCATTTATGTAATTAGGCCAGGTAAAGAGATCCGGATAATGGATCTCCGAGATGGACAAAACACGCAAACCATTCCATTCAAAAACGCCACCAATGAGTTTTTCCCGCTTGGCAAGTATGCGTTGTTTGGTGATTCACAAAGTGGACTCGCTCGTATGGTGGATTTGTCGACAGGCAGTGTTTTACTTGAACGAAGTTTCTCAGCCGATACCATTGTGGGTGTGGATGCGGAGGTTGGGCTAGTGGCTTTGGATAACGCAGGCCAATATCACTACTGGAGCGTCGCAGATCAAAAAGAGTATTCAGGAAGAATTGGTTACGACAAGACCGCATTGGAGCCAACACAATCGGATCGAGTCGATCAGCGACTCTCGTTGGCTAAATTCAGAGATAAGATTGTGGTACTGCCATTCAACTCGAGTATCAAGGTTCCTGATCTACAAATCTTTCCTAGTTTGTTGGAGGATAGTTTTGCACCCGTGAGTGGCCCCGTCTTCGCCATCTCGGTTGTTGACGGATCTTTGGCCTGGAAGAAGACTGTACCGGTTGTGAACTATTCCTTTCCCATTTTACAAAACCGAAGTGACAGTCCTGCGTTATTGCTAACTCGACGAATTGATCTGCCTCGAATCAACAACAACAATTTTGCATCGATGGCTTCGATCGCAGTTTTGGATTTGAAAACTGGTGATCTATTGCACATGTCCCATGACACGGAGTGCGCTCGTACATCCACATTTACGCAAACCATCTTAGCAAATGAAGCAAAAATGTTGGTCGGATTTGCAGCGACTCAGTTTAGTCTCACATGGACAGGGGAAGAGGCTGTTCGAGAACAGCCAATTTCCGTCGGAAGTTTGATTCCAGATGAGTACCGAAAATCTATAAAAGAGATGTTCGAAAAAATGCGAACAGAATCCAACTCCGTGAGAGATCCTCTTTCCACCCCTCCGCCGGCTCTTAAGTAAACCTATGCGTATCAGCGCTCTGCCTCGATATTATCGCAACCTAAGACGCTGGCAAGAAATCATTGTAGTGCTGCGCCGTTATGGCTTGGCTGATTGGCTTAGTCGACTACGAGTCGATTTCATTCGAGATTGGATAAAAGACGAGTCGGGTACGCCCCTAGCCAGCTACAGCCGTGAGGCACGTATACGCATGGCCCTCACCGACTTGGGGCCTACGTTTATTAAACTCGGGCAAGTTCTCTCGTTACGTCCAGATCTCGTCGGTTCGGAGTTAGCGAAGGAACTACAAAGCCTTCAGACCCAAGTGCCACCGGATAGTTTTCGGGATGTACGACAGGTCGTAGAGGGAGAATTGAAACAGCCTATCGGCGAGGTGTTCTCGTACTTTGCCGAAATCCCGATCGCTTCGGCTTCGATTGGTCAAGTTCACGAGGCAACGCTTCTGGATGGAACTGAGGTTGTTGTGAAAGTGCAACACGTCAACATTCAGGCCAAGGTTAATGAGGATTTGGAAGTGCTCCAGGGGCTAGCCGTTATGGCAGACCGAATCCCAGAACTGGCCGCTTGGCAACCCAAGTCTTTAGTAGAACAACTTTCTAGAACGCTACGCCGGGAACTGAGCTTCTCGCGAGAAATCTCCAATCTCCAAGTATTTCTTCGTGTATTGCACGGGAGTGACAAACTACGCATTCCGATTAGCTATCCAGCATGTTCGTCGGCTCGGATGCTGACGATGGAAAAGCTAGAGGGCAGATCGATACACTCGCTGGCGCTGCATGATGGCCACGGTCCATGCGAACGACGCGACGTTGCAAAACGAATCGCGACCTTGTATGTAGATATGATCTTTGTCAAAGGGTTGTATCATGCAGACCCTCATCCAGGGAACATTCTCATCCAGGAAGACGGGACTGTTGGATTGCTGGATTTCGGAATGGTAGGCCGGATTGATGATACGCTTCGGCAAGCAATCGAGGAAATGTTGTTCGCCGTGTACAGCCAGGATTCGGCACTATTGACTTCGTTGATCAAAAGAGCGGGCAAAATACCGCCAGCCATTGATGAAGCCATGCTGTCGAATGATGTTGCGGATTTGATTGCCACCTACTCGAGTCAGCCCATCGAGTCCATCGACTTGGCATCGGCATTAAATGATGCGACAGACATATTGCACCGACATAGGATCACGCTCCCGAGCCAGATGGGACTGCTCATCAAGACTTTGGTCACACTCCAAGGTACGATTCGAGAGTTGTCGCCGGGATTTAGTATTTTAGAAGCAGTGCAACCCGCTGTTATCCAGCTACGGAGAGGCCGATTCTCGCCTCGTAGACAGTTGCGGCGTATCCGACGTTTGTATGTTGAGCTTGAGGGATTGGTCGAACGGATGCCGTCGCAAATCAGCTCGCTGATGGAGTTGATTCAAGAGGGGCGGTTGGATGTTCATTTGTCTCATCGCGGCCTAAGTCCATCGATCAACCGATTAGTACTAGGACTGCTGACCAGTTCGCTACTTCTCGGATCTTCGATTTTGATGGCATCCAAGGTACCACCACTCTTGTTCACTGAGGGAGGTCCTCTGGGGCTTCAAGACCTCTCCATCATGGGGTTGGGGGGATTTGTTATATCCTCGCTGGTTGCGATGAGAATTTTGCTCGCGATCAATAAATCTGGTCATCTGGATACTACTGCAGATGACCAGTTCGATTGAACATCATGATTTGGACTGCTATTTTGCGGCCAAATTTACGCAGACAATCTCTTTGTCATTTCGAACCACTACGCAGCGGTTTGCGAAAGCAGGATGGGACCAAACGACTGATCGACCGAAACACTCACCGGTCGGTTCGACGACTTTCATCCGTCCCTTTTCTTCAAAACCTTCTTTCGAAAGCTTGGCCAAGATCAAATCACCTGTCTCGGCAAAGAGGAACGACCGCCAGTCATTTTGAACCATAAATGCGGTCCCGTGGGAAGCTCTTCGTTCGCCACCAGCGGTAAGTTTATAAGTCTCCCAGAGTCGTTTGCCGTTGGTTGAATCCACCGCAATGAACTTACCACTGCCGCAATCCGCACCATAAATGACATCGCCGATCCAAAGAGGCGTCGCGCTGGCACTATAGACCCCCTTTTTCATATCTCCACCTGACCAAAGTGTTTTTCCGGGCTTCCCGGATTTATCGATTTCTACCATGGCTGCAACCTCTCCGATCCCACTGGCGAAGAACTTATTCCCTTGGAATCGCGGAGCACTAATCGACATGGCGTAATCCGGCGCGAGCGGATAGCTCCAATTGGTCTTACCAGATTTGAGGTCCAAACCTGCCACAGTGTTAGGAGTCCAAACAATCAATTGCTCTACACCATTGATGGTCGCGATGGATGGGGGGCAGTAGCCGATCTCCTCTGCGTTGAGAGCCCCCCACACTTCTTTTCCTGTACGCTTATCGAGAGCGACGACCAAATGATCCTTACCCCCCGCAAGACAGTACAGCAGATCACCTTTAACTAACGGGTGCGCCGAATGCCCCCAGATTGGCGTTTCGACCTTGTAAACTTTGTTTAGATTCATCTTCCAAACTTCTTCGCCGGTCTCGAGTTTGAGGCAAAGCAAATCGCCTTCGGCACCCAAACAATAAGCTAAATCGCCGTCGATAGTTGGTGTTGCTCTAGGACCAACTGCGTAGGAAACACTGTAGGGACGAGGATACTCAACCTTCCAAAGTTCGGCACCGGTCTTGAAGTCCAAGCAAACGATCCGTTCTTTACCTTCGCGACGGTCTCGTGTGCTCGGGTCGTTATTCACCTCAGGATTGACCGCTTTATAGTCCGTTACCAGTACGCGTCCCTTTGCGATAGAGGGGCCGGAGTAACCGCCCCCAATCGGGACTCGCCACAAAACAGGTAGTCCCGATTCTGGGATCGAGTCAACAATTCCTGTTTCTTTCCAAAGGCCATCTCGGTTCGGGCCCATCCACTGGGGCCATTCGTCCGCCAACGTAGCCGACGACAAGGAAAGGCCCAGAATCAAACCATAAACAGATTTACGAAGCCCACAAACAGGTTTACGAAGCATGGTAAAGTTCCTCAAGTTCAAGCTGTATTTTCGAATCGTGGATTATCTCGACGCGTTCGCGTTGATCAGTTTGTGGTGTGATGAGTTGGTCGCCTGCTGCGATTGAATCAAGATTACTGACATAGTTCCACGATTTAAGAAGGAAATTGACATAATTCTACGATTTTTGAAGGAAATTCTCGAGAACCGGTATCAAGACTGCGAGAATAACGCAGGCAGTGGGGCATTCTGCGGACGTTGAAAAAAATTTTAGGGAGTTTCTGGAATGAATGACAACGGAATTAATCGACGGAGAATGCTGGGGGCCTTTGCAGGAGGAGCCTTGGTCGGGTCGGCAGCTTGGACGTACTGGAATGCTCAGTCCGCAAACGGACGATCTTTCGCGAACTGGGAATCGGAGAGGCTCAATGCCGCAAATGATCAGCCAACTGATGACCCTATTCGAATTCTTCTCAATGAAAATCCTCTCGGTTGTTCTCCCAAAGCAAAAGCTGCTGCGATCGAGGCGGTGTCGCGAGCGAATTACTATCCGTTTGACTTGGCAGTGCGGTTGGCGAATCAATTAAGGCGTAAACACAATATGCCCTTGGTCCCGGAACCCGTCGGTTTGTCATCGAGGATCACGCCGAGCGACGAGTCCCACGTTTTGACTTTGGCAGGTGGTTCATCGGAATTGCTATTCGCCATCGCCCATGCCTTTACCTCTGATGGAGGTGGAATTGTCGAAGCTGATCCTAGCTATCAAGCATTGGGCGCATTTGCTTTGAAGCGACCGAACTCCAAAGCTTATGTCAAGCGTGTGCCTCTTTTGCCCGACGGAGATGCAGATCTGGACGGAATGTTAAAGGCCATCGATTCCGACACTAAGGTCGTTGTCATTAACAATCCTAACAACCCAACTGGTACAGCGATCGATAACGCGAGGCTTTTTGATTTCTTAGAAAAGGTACCCGAACGAGTCATCGCAGTCGTAGACGAAGCTTACATTGATTTCTTAGAGAGTTCCGAGCTGAGATCCGTTATCCCCATGGCCCTTAGCAGCAAGAACATTGTTGTGACACGTACGTTTTCCAAAATACATGGTTTAGCTGGTTTACGAGTTGGCTATGCGATTGGTCCACGCGACGTTATCGAGCAAATGCAAAACTATCGAGTTGGTTCATTTAGTTTGAATCAGTGTGGAATCGCAGCTGCGATGGCTTCTTTGGAGGATTCAGAATTTCAAATCCAATCCAGGCTAGTTGCTACGGATTCTCGCAACAGAATTACGGAGTGTCTAAAGGAACATGGTTTTAATGTGGCCCGCTCCGATGCTGCGTGCGTTTGGGCGGAGAGTAAGGTTGAGGTCTTGCCGCTCGTAGAAAAACTCGCACAACGAGGTATCTTGATCGCGTCCGGCCTTCGTTGGGATCGCCCCAATTGCCTCCGGATTTCTGTGGCGACGACAGAGCAAACAACCCGACTTGTCGAGGCGATGAATGAAATCCTTAGTGTTTAGGGGGATCGGCCGCCTCGAGAGTCGTTGAGTTAAGTGGCTTTTTTGGGTGGGATTTTTACGATTGTGCCGACTTTTCCGGCCATGGTGACGACTGCAGGAACACTGACTAGAATAGGGAAGTAGGCGGCTGGCCATCTCCCTCATTGACAATGTGCGACGTTCAGCCGGGCTGCTTGCTTTTCGCTCAGGCCAACTCCTGCTCGAGGAAAAATCACGATCGGATTCCGCATGAAGAGTTTCATCTTTACTATCTTAATCGCCCTACTGGGCGCGATCGCTTGGGCGGGAACGGTGTATTCTCAAAAGCCAGTCAAACGACCTACACGAGCTGCTCCTCCAAAATTCAAACCATCTGATTTCGATGGTATTTTTTATACCGATGCATTGTCTCAATTGCAGGGCCAGCGTCCAACTCCCGGTTCTGCTCCCGGTGGTAAGTCCAATGCGAACGCAATGGCTAACGCAGGAGCTGGATCATCCGATTCAAGTGGATCGCCAACATCGAACGGCTCGTGGAAAGCACTCATTTCGGGTTCCTCGATCGAGGACTTGATGAAAGAAGCCAAACTTAGAATCGATGGCGTGATCACTACGCCAGCTAAGTTTGCCGCTGGGGGAGTGATCGAAGCTCGAAAAGAGTTTACCCTCGTCGCTACCTTGCTGGCCATCATTCAAGAGTACCCCGAAGAGATTCGATGGAAGCATTCGTCCGCTTACGGTCGCATGATCTTTTCCAAAATGGCATCCAACTGCAAAGTGGGAACACAGCCAGTCTTCAATGAGGCGAAGCTTCGATCGCAAGATCTCGGCGAATTGTTAAAGGGTAGTAAGCTATCTGGCCAAGCGGAAGAAGTGGGCTGGGAGGAGACATCGGATCGCACCCCTGCCATGAAGATCTTGGAATGGGCGCTTCGAGAAAACCTCGCCAAACAAACAGCTAGCGAAAAAGAGTTTCAACAGTCTAAGGAAGACGTAAAGAAGTATGCTGAGCTAGTCGCTGCCTATGGTTTGGTTTTGCAGCAAAAAGGAATGAATGATTCTGATGATGAAACGTACACTCAGCTATCGCAAGCAATGACCGACGCAGCCGCGTCGGTCGTCGCGGCAACCATTGCGGGAGACGCCGAAAGCGCGCGAGTCGGGGTCGGTAAGATTGATCAGTCTTGTAACAAATGTCACGAATCGTATCGATAGGGTCATAGTCAAATGGGAATTCGATTCGCTTGCCATCACTGCAATCATGCATTGCATTTAAAGGACTTCCAAGCTGGAAAGCGGGGTAAATGCCCGGCGTGCAATCAGTCCTTTCGGATTCCTCAACACTCAACCGATTATTCGATTCCGCTGGAGGAAAAGGGTGTTCAGAATACAACATCCACACCCGCCGTCATTGCCAAGGCTACCGAACCGAAGGCTACCACAGTCAGCGTTGGGAAAGCTACGGTAGGGGCGAGTGCCAAGCTCGCGAACAAGCCTGAAGCGGGGGCCGCTGCTAAACGTGATGAGAAAGTCGCAGTCGCTAAACGTCAAGAAATCAAGGTGCGAAAACCCGATGAGGCCGCTTCTAGCCAGGCCGCTTCGGTGAAGAATGTGACTCGCGACGAGTCTGCCAGCAGCCAGCTTTCTGCGCAGGAATTCTCACCGAAAAAGGACGCAACAGTAAAAGCATTCGAAGCAAATCCGTTAGCTCAGTGGTATGTTCGCCCTCCCAGTGGGGGGCAATATGGTCCTGCCGATGCGAAATTACTTACTCAGTGGATTGCTGAAAACCGCGTCACTGCGGATTCTCTGATATGGTTCGATGGGCTAACGCAGTGGACCGCCGCAGGGTCTATTCTGCCGGAGCTATTTGCCGTCTCTGGTGAAACTCCAAATGTTGGCTTCGCGATGCAACCAAGCTTAGGTAGTGCAAACGAATCTGCCTTGGATCCAAATGATGCAGGGCGATTGGTTAACACCTCCGCAATCAACAGTACGGCCAAGCCGATTCGTTCCCGGCAAAAGCAAAAGAGAAATCAATGGATCATCATCGCGATCTTGATTTCCCTTTGCCTTTGCCTCCTAGGTGGCTTAGTGGCAGTCTTGATGCTCAAGTGACCCGTACCTCGAAATGCGTCGGTTTTATGCAGACCCGTTTATTCATACTTCCTTTCCTTTTTTCGTGTGCAGCTGTTTTCGCATCGGACAATGCGAAGGTGTCTAGCGAATCGATTCAAGGAGTGTGGTTAGTAGAGTCTATGCAGACTTCTGACTTCACGGTGACGGGCAGCGTCGAGAAGCCAATGAGATTTACTTTTCGAGGAGATAAACTTTGGCGTCGTCCAAGATTTGACTTGGATACCAAAATCGCCGGTTCGCTAAGCTTTTCCGACTTAAGCTATTCCAAAACTTCGACGTTTGTCTTTGTTGACGGTGGGCCTTCTGAGCGATTTGAAATCGATGAAACCCAGTCACCGGTCCATCTGGATGTTATTGAGTTTGGCAAGAATAAGAAAGATGTGAAAATACATCAATCTATATGCCGCATGAACGGGGAATATCTAGAGATTTGTATCGGGAATCACCGTCCGGTTGAATTTAAGCCAACGAGCAACTGTGTTTTGCTCAAACTTAAACGAGCAGAAGTCAGGAAATAGGCAGAGTGGTTCGCTACGAGCATCGATAAAACCTTGAACTGCTAGCTCTTTTTCATTTTCGGAGGTCTATAGTTTGCGCAGTGACAGCTCCGCCTCAGGGGATAGATTGATAAGGGTGTCGCCGGTGAACAGAGCGTAACTGAAAATTGGATGGACGCTTTCGTGGGGGCTGACATAAAGTGTAGAATCATGTTTGACAGATCCTGCTTACCACATCCTCCCTCTGACCTGATAGACTCAAGCTATGCTCTTTGCTGAACAATCTTGGCTGACACTTGCCGAACTTTCCCGAGATATACCGGTAATCGTCCCAATCGCTGCCATCGAGCAACATGGTCATCATATGCCTGTGGCAACGGATACTATCTTGCTCACCGATGTGGTTAACCGCGTTCACACACGACTTGGGGATTCCGTTCTGGTGACTCCGGTGCAATGGTTTGGTAACTCCGATCATCATTTGGATTTCGGAGGAACCCTTTCCGCACCGCCGAGGGTTTACCTGGACATGTTGGTCGGCATTACCGAGAATCTAATCTCCGCCGGATTCAAGCGAATTGTGTTCTTAAACGGACATGGGGGGAACGATGTTCCCGCCAAACAAGCAACCTTTGAAGTGCGCCAGCGTTACCGTAACCGCAGAGATTTGCTACTACTCATGACGACCTATTGGTCGCTCGAAAGCGAACCCTGGAAGCGATGCGAATCACTCGTGCAAAGAGAGATGGGGCACGCGTGCGAATGGGAAACCTCCATGATGCTTGCGATCAATCCGAGCTTGGTAAAGGAATATAAGCATTTGAAGCCGGTCGAGCCTGGTAATCCATTTCGACCTGGTTCGAGAGCTTGGATAACAAAGGATCGCACCGAACCAGGTCATATCGGGCACCCGCATGAAGCGACCGTTGAAAAAGGGAACGTCCTCCTAGAAACGTTTAGCCACGATGTAGCGAAATGGATCGAACGCGTGATCGCTTGGGATGGATCATCCTGGGATGGTTAATGTTTGAGAGCCCAGTTTTGTACCCGTACGTGACACCGAACTCCACTGCGAATGCAAATAGGCAGAAAGATCGAACGCAGAAAGATACACAACTCATTTTTCTGCGTTCGATTTTTCTGCCCTATGTGAACCTTGGTTTTGCTTTCCATGCTCAGCGGGCTTCCCCGATGTGTTGGTTAGGGGCTGATA
The DNA here is from genome assembly GCA_046344995.1 of Pirellula sp. Lineage (GTDB taxonomy): Bacteria > Planctomycetota > Planctomycetia > Pirellulales > Pirellulaceae > JBKCUI01. The sequence continues at coordinate 46,997 of JBKDKR010000097.1, read as the reverse complement.
TGGATCCAGGCTCGCCGTAACTTCGCAGAGCCTTGTTACGGCCTACATTCCTCGTCCATTATGGGTATAGACTCGGTTAATGCTTAGGGCCGTATGCGGATTTCGCTCGATCTGGAAAAGCGCGAGAGAGGACTCTTTTTGGATGACCTGACCTGTTGATCTGAAAAACCTGAAACGCAGAGGCGCGGAGGACGCAGAGTTGTTTTTGTTTGCACTTCTCTGCGGTCTCCGCGTCTCTGCATTTAACTTGACTTAGTTTTCATGGACGCGTTTATCGTACCATGATGGGTTTTCTTTAACTTGTGAATGGTACAAACCGAACGGATGGCTTGACTTCAACAAAGCGGATCACCCGAGTTCAACGTGCTCTAATCGAACAGTGTTGGTACAAGTTCATTGATGTCATTAGAAAGAAAGTCTTCGTTGGAGAATTTGTCGATCTGCTCCTTTAGCAACCAGGAAAATTTTATTCTTTTTAGAATCTGTGGAATTGCTGTTCTATCACCATTTGTATACGAGAATTCAATGCTGTCGGGAACAAATACTTCCCCCTGTTTCTTCCAAGTTGCTTCATTTTCGAATAGGTAGACTATGTAATCCTTTTCGTCGTCCGATGCGATAGTGGCATTATTTACTTTACTCCATGCCAATCTCATTGACGCACGGATCGGAAGTCCCCCACTTTTTTCGGAAAACACAAACTGAGAACGGGTCTTCGGAGTGTTTTGCACATCAATGATGGTTTCACCATTTACTGTCGCTTCCTTCAGAATGGTTGCTCGCTCCAAAGTAGTTAGCAAATAACCTGTTTTGCACTTGGAGTCTCCTACCTTAAATATTGAACAAGTTACAGCCTCAAAGAAGTCAGTTTCAATGAGCCAGTCGTAGGCACTGTTAACGGTACTTTCTCTAGGTCGGTTACCGACCCACTTTTTGCCCTTTTTGTAAGTAATATTCCAATGGGGGGTAGCCGGAGCTATTAGTTTTTTTGTCTTTTCCTGTACATCCTCGAATAGAAAAAACTGTTCATTCTGTACAGTGCCGTTTGCTAGTTCGGTACTTTCTATATCTAGTCGAACTACATAACGACCAATTGATCCCGATTTTTCGATCAATAATTCGCCGTGACCTTTTTGATTAGGTTCCTGCGAATTCCCCGTGCACGACGAAGAAATAAATAATAAACATGTCATTAAAAAAATCTTCATGGCATTGGTCCTCCTGGGCCTGGACCCCCACCCCCACCCCCACCCCCACCTCCACCGCCACCGCCACCGCCACCGCCAGCTATACCTCCACATGGTTTGCTTTCATCGAGGTAATAGATGGTCCAGCCGTATGCCAAAGGAGTGGAAGAGAGATCTACTCTACAAACGTTCTTATCAAGATCTTCAATGTATTCGCACTTGCTACAAGGCCTTGCTTTGTAGCAAGTCCACTCGTAAAGCTCCGTGGCAGTTTTTCCCATGTCTGGGGCTACGGGCGTTACATACGTTGGCTTCTTGGCGATCCAGTCCGTTGCGTCTGCATCGGGCGTTTTCGCAACAACTATACTACTGCATCCAAACCCTAAGCCACCAGACATTGAGGGAACACATGAACCGGTAAAGGGGCAACCATCTTGGTTGTTGGCACGTGGACCGTACAGATCCTGACAGCTTTGTTCTGGGCCTTCCTTCAAACACGTCACTACAACTTGGGAAAATACAGTCTCCGCTGTACAAATGACCGACAATAGTATCGTAACAATACGAACCATATCATTTATCTCCTTGTTTAAACAAACTGACACTATGGTTGAGCCCACGCCCATTAATGACAATATCAAACTTTTCGTTGTTTAGTGCTTCGGCGTAAATCGATACGACAAATCTATTGCCGCTTTCACGGATTTCAACACTCACATCATCAGGCAAAGGAAGCCCGTCTGAACCGAGTATCTTGAGACCACGATCCTTGGATTCTTCCACGGACACCATTTCCTCGCCAGGGGTAAGAACAAATGCGGAGAACCATCCTGTACCTCTGCGTCTGAAAATCGGTCTGTCGGGAATAACTCTGGTACGTAGAACTGGTTTAACGATTAATTGCCTGTCGTGTCGCTGTACTTTACCTTCCCGTTCAAACTCGACGCCAAAGATAATCGGAATCACTTCCACGTTTGGAGGTAGCGACTTTGCCTCAAATACAACCGATATTTCGTCGTTGTCTTGAGTTTGAGACACCAAGCTGAAATTCTGACTTTCCATGAATTGCAAGGATCTTACAGTGGCTCCATTACCGATGAGCCGAACTGGAATAAGATCGCCTGTCTTAACTCTGTCAACAACCGATGGCTCGATCGTAACGCTACTTTTGACCTCACCTTTCAAGCCAATTTTCGCGATTAAGCGACTCTCTACAACGATCCCTAACGCCTGGTTGATAGAAGACAACGATCCAGTTTCTACGGTACCATGAAAAACAATCCCGTTAGGATTTTCTGGATCTAAAGAGGTCGAGCCTTTAATGCAACCGCACGATACCGATACCTCCACACTTTCACGCGGGACCTCCTTAGAAAACGCTATTCGCACTGAGAAAGGTACTTTAGAAAAGTCATCCAGGGTACCAAGGTCAACCACGTGTTCTGTTGTCCCCTTGTCGTTCTCAACAAGTATGGAATAGGCTTCGTGATTATCTCCATCGATTCCGATTGCCAAAGCTTGGCCGACACTTGCAATAAAGGCCGCAAAAAAACATACCCAGGAGAATTTTACTGAGGACCGCTTCTCAATCGATAAAGCTAGGCGTCCTTCAGCAACATCTTTTTTCCGCAAGACAAGCGGAGCATGTGGCATGTGGCATGTGGCATGTGGCATGTTGCATGTGGCATGTGGCGTCCTCTGTAGTCAGAAACGAGCGATAGTTCGACCTTTCTGAAATTTATCGGTACCATGGCACTGAGTCAACTAAATTTTTTTAATTTTTCGAAATGCCCTATTTCATCCGAATTTAGTCAAAAAGTGTGCGGATGGAGGGTCGGTCGATATTGGCAATTCACTTCGTCTGGCTCATACGGCGGTTTAACAAGTGAACGCACCGAACCGTTTTGTATAGGTCACCATTATGGAGCGACCTTCGATAACGGTAGCGTCCTCTTAGAAACGTTTAGCCACGATGTAGCGAAATGGATCGAACGCGTGATCGCATGGGATGGTTCGTCCTGGGAAGGTTAATGTTTGAGAGCCCAGTGCCGCAACTTGGTGTTGATGTTGATCATAACCCGACGCGTAAGATTTTAGATTGGCGACTGATGATTGAAGATTGGTAAGACAAAGACAGAACGCAATCCGATCTCATGGTGAGATCGGCGACACGGAAATCCAATCTAAAATCGGCAATCTTAAATCTTAAATCGTAAATCCCTCGTTCACGGGCTTGTTTCTTTAATGGCGATTTGAAAAACAAGAATTAGCCGCAGGGCGCTAGTGTCACGGTTAACGGCCGACAACCGGACGCTAGCGCGTTCCGGCTAATTAAAGTAACAAGCCCTCACGCTGCTGGTTGGGATTCCGGCGGTTTTCCAATCAAGGTCAACTCCAACTTGTGGCACTAGTTGTGTACCCGTTCGTGCCACCGACCTCCACTGCGAATGCAAATAAGCAGCAAGATCGAACGCAGAAAGATACTCTACTCATTTTTCTGCGTTCGATCTTTCTGCCATACGTGAACCTTGGGTTTGCTTTCCATGCTCAGCGGGTTTCCCCGATTAGTTGGGTAGGGGCAGATATGGATCGAGGTTCGCCGTAACTTCGCAGAGCCTTGTTACGGCCTACATTACTAGTCTGCTGAGGGAATGGACTGAACTAGTGTTTAAGGCCGCAGGCGGATTTGGCACGATCCAATACGGCACGCGCCTTGACTCGAGCTTTTTCTGCTCCAATCCTGAGGATCTCTCGCACTTTGTCAGGGTTGCTCTCCAGTTCAAGACGCTTCGCACGGGCTCGCTCGAGATACTGATCCGCAGCGTCGGCCAATCTCTTCTTAATTTCGCCGTATCCAAATCCGCCCTTTAGATACATGGCATGGACCTCTGCCAATTGCTCCTCGGTTGCAAACAATCGGTAGAGGAGAAATAGATGGTCCGTCTCGGGATCTTTCGCATCTTCCATCGGACGTGAATCGGTGCTGATGCGCATGATCTTTTTTCGCATCTCTTTCGCAGGCTCAAACAAACCGATCGTGTTGTTGTAGCTCTTGCTCATCTTGTCACCGTCGGTTCCTGGGACCTTGGCCGCCCCTTGGACGATTCGAGCTTCGGGAAGAATAAAGACTTCACCGTAGTGTGCGTTAAAGCTTCTAGCGAGATCTCGGCATACCTCGATATGTTGCACTTGATCTTCACCCACTGGTACCCAATTAGCATCGTAGGCCAAAATATCAGCGGCCATGAGCACCGGGTAGGTAAATAGCCCTGCGTCGACTTTTATTCCTCGCTGTTCTTTGTCCTTATAAGCGTGACATCGCTCGAGCAGTCCCAATGGGGTACCGGTCATCAGCAGCCAGCAGAGCTCCGAAACTTCAGGTACATCAGATTGGATGAAGAGAGTTGCTTTCTCCGGATCGAGACCCAGCGCCAAAAGATCTAAAGCCGCATCGTAAACATAATTTTTAAGGGTCGTCGCATCGCGCACGGTTGTTAAGGCGTGCAAGTCGGCGATAAAATAAAAGCCCTCGTGCGCTTGTTGCAGTTCGATGTACTGCTTGATAGCTCCAAAGTAATTGCCCCAATGGAATCGACCTGTTGGTTGGATGCCGCTTAGAACTCGCATGGATGATCGTTTCAGAAGTTGACTATCGTAGGAAAGGAATTGCAAAGGAGACAATTACGGACGTGTCGTCTTGAGACTGCCAACAATTTGTTGGACCGAGGTAGCATTAAGAGATTTTAGGGCTCCCGGCAATGCCTCGATCATTCGCATGCTGACGAGTGGATCGTAGTAGTTCGCTGTACCGACTTGAATGGCAGATGCTCCAGCAACTAGGAACTCCATCATGTCGTCGAGGTTCGCGATACCACCAACTCCAATCACTGGAATGTCGACTTGCGAGGCGACTTGGTAAACACATCGCAGTGCAATCGGCTTGATTGCAGGGCCGCTGAGTCCACCGACAATATTGCCTAACAATGGTCGCTGTTTACGCCAATCGACCGCCATACCTAATACAGTGTTGATACACGAGACCGCATCCGCACCACCATCCTGGGCCGCTTTGGCTATGTCCACGATTCTAGTAACGTTGGGCGTCAGTTTGGTAATGATCGGGCATCCAAGAACACGACGCACACCAGAAACCACGTCCAAGCAAAGCTGTGGGTTGGTACCAAAATCGACGCCGCCAGAAACGTTGGGACAGGATACGTTTAGCTCGACTGCCGTGATACCCGTCGCTTCATTCAACCGATCCGCCAATGCGACAAAGTCCTCTTGGCTTTTGCCTGCAATGCTGACAATGATGTCGGCACCGGTCTGTTTTAAATAAGGCCAATGATTTTCTAAGAAGTAATCGATGCCGTCGTTATCTAATCCAATCGCGTTGAGAAGCCCCGCACTCGTTTCGACTGTTCGCCAAGGAGCATTACCAGGCCTTGGGCTTTGCGTAATCGTTTTAGGAAGCACGCCCCCGAGTCGCTTGAGATCGACAATAGTCTCCATCTCTTTGGCGTATCCAAAAGTACCCGAAGCAACCAGCACCGGGTTCTTGAGACGCAGCCGACCAAGCTGAACGGAGAGGTCCACCGTGGGGTGATTCCCTTCCGTCCCTGAGCTGGCATCATTCTTATTGGAGAGCGCTGGACCGCTGGTCATCTAGAAATGGCCTTTTCCCAACCGACGAGCAATGGCTTCAGTAGGAAGCGGAATGACGGTCGCATTGGCCATTTGGTCCGTGGCCAAGACATCCAGAGAATGAGTCTCTGTCTCTTCGTCTTCTTGTGCTTCGTACTTGACCAAGTAAGCACCGACTTGCAAATAGTTTTCGTGGAATGTCGGTGGCCAAAAATCCTCAGCCCGATGTGCGAGGGTTCTAGCAAGTAGCCGCGTTGCTCGGCCTGAGAATCCACTCAGTACCATTTCCAATCGGCCCAAAGATTCTCGGAAGATGTAGAACACCAACGCAGCATCTCGGCTAGCTGTAGCTCCGCCAGCGAAGGCCCATGTGCCATCGGCAGTTTCGTAATAGAGCCCTGGTTCATCGGACTTCTCAGTCTTGCTGAGCTGTACTCCGGCTGAACAAGCTGGTGGATGTGGATCTCGATCGCGGTATCGCAAGAAAAATGGACAGGATCGATCCGATGCTTTTGCTACGTTGTCTTGCGAAACAAATGGATCGCAACCGAACGCATTCGCTAGAACCAATTCGACGGTCGGATTGCTCTTAACGGAACCTAGGCAAATCATCGCCTTGTCCCCGTTCATCTCTGAGAATTCATCATAAACCGTTTGGGAACGTTGGTGCACTTGATCGCTCGACATGGTGCCCGGACTCCAAACGAGAGTCTGACGCAAATGTTCGATGTGAGGCAGTTCCCGCCCTGCAGCTCGCTTGCTGGATGCTTTGACGGTTCCGCCCAGTGTGGATACACCGTTGAGGACCTCGCCAGCCAATACGCTGTCGGACGCAACAATCCACGCAGTGTCAGGGGAGTCGTCATCGGGTGGCTTGCGAACCCCAACACACATTTCCAATCGATTACGTCGCGCAATCATTTCCCAGAAGTTCTCCGGGGTGACGGCGAAAAGCGCTCCTGGCAACTCTTCCGGACGAGCATAGCCATGCTCGATCAGGTAATCGCAAAGACGGGACAATGCCTCAATCGGAATGTACTTGGCTTCGTTTTTGAGAAGGGCGGCAACTTGGTGACGATCGAGGCCGGTGTATTCGACGATCGCCTTGATCGTACCCGGTCGTTTCCGGCGGTCCGGAGTATGCCCCAATAATTCAGCTAATCGAAAGGCGTAACGCATTGGATACGTATCAACTTTCTAGTGCGAAAAGCACCATGGAACCGAAAAGTAGTTTTGCTCGCTCCAGCTGTGTAGGTAAAGAATCCGCTAGAGGGTCGCAAGGTAATTTGAATTTCCAATCATTCTACCATGGTGGTTTGCATCGAGGGCCATGGCTGGAATTAGCTAGCGAGCACGGGACATACTGTATCTCCTGTCAACCGCAGGACACAGTTCTCACTCTGCCATCCTTACAGGATATCATATTCCCCTTAAATGGGAAGCATACTCGCATTATCGCCGGAGAGTATTTCTGATAGGGGCAAACGGATAGTTCGGTTTTGAGACATGAAAGAACTGCAACTATTGACACAACTTGGAGATAACCTTGATTGGAGAATGGCCGAAATCCCAACCCGCAGCGTGAGCGAGGGACAATAACCCGGCAAATTCCCTTGCCTACCAGAAATTCCCTCGCTTACACTTCGGGTTATGAACAACACTAACTCCCTTTGAAGCCACTAGAAGCCCGATCTCGGGGAAATTGTATACTCTAGCCTTGAATTCCATAGCATCAGCATGGATTTGTCCTCTCAGTACCAGGAATCAATGGAACCATGCTTTTTCGAAAATCGTTAGTTGGGATCTTTATCGGACTCTCGTGCTGCCAGCTCGGTATGGCTCAGCATAATCATGTTCAGGATGGTTTCGAGGTGGCTGAGACGGATTGGCCTTGGTGGCGTGGGCCGCATCGTAATGGGGAATCGAGCGGCAAACAGTCTCCGCCACGTGAGTGGAGTGGCGACAAGAATATTATGTGGAAAGCTCCGATCGTCGGCCGAGGCTATGGTTCCCCAATCGTGTTTAAAAACATGGTGGTGCTGCAGACCGCCAACGAAGACGTGGGATCGCAAATGGTTATCGCCCTGGATAGGGATTCTGGTTCCGTTCTGTGGGAAACCGTAGTGCACAAGTCGGGAGGTATGCGCAAGAATCCGAAATCAACCGCCGCGTCCAATACGGCAGCTTGGGATGGTGAGCGAATTCTCGTCAATTTTGCCAATTCCGATGCTGTCTATTTGACGTGCCTGGATATCGAGGGAAAGCAACTATGGCAGCGTGAGATATGCAAGTACGTCGAGCACCAGGGGTATGGCAGTTCTCCGCTGCTATATCAGTCTCTGGTCATTGTGAATGGGGACAACAAAAATGGCGGAGCCATCGTTGCTCTGGATCGCAAGTCGGGTGAAGAGGTCTGGCAACGACAACGACCCACCAAACCGAACTATCCATCTCCCGTCGTATTAAAAATAGCGGGACGAGATCAATTGGTTATGACGGGCTGTGATCTGGTAACAAGTTTGGATCCTTTAACTGGCAACACGTTGTGGGAAGTGGAGGGGGCTACGACAGAATGTGTTACGTCGACCGTCACTGATGGTGAGCGAGTGTTCACTAGTGGAGGTTACCCCAAAAATCATATTTCCGCCGTTCGAGCCGACGGCTCAAACAAGATCGATTGGGAATCCAATGACCGGGTTTACGTGCCCAGCCTTCTTTGTCGCGATGGGTATTTGTTTGGGATATTGGACGCTGGTGTCGCTGCATGTTGGAAGTCGGATACGGGAAAAGAGGTCTGGCGTTCTAGGCTTGGAGGGACCTTTTCTTCTTCGCCGGTATTGGTTGGAGATACTATCTACGCAACGAACGAAGCGGGCGAGACTTTTCTATTCAAGGCTAATGCCGAGGCCTTTGAATTGATCGGTTCCAATAAGCTTGGTGACGAAGTGCTCGCGACACCAGTCATCGTCGGCAGCAAAATCTATTACCGAGCTTCAGTCGTTGTGAATGATAAACGACAAGAATTTCTTTACTGCATCGGTGGTTCCGCCAAGTGATAGCTGGACTGGATTCTATGGATGTTACTTCATCAATTGGTGCAAACAAATAAAGAATACAGCTAAGAATGCATTTGGGCGAACGGATATACAGAACTTATCACTCGCCCGAAGTCCCGGGCATCTATGGCTCTAAGCGACCTATGTTTGAAAAAACTTAGTTTTCGATGCCTTGCAATCAAGTTTTCTTACCGCTTAGTCACTCCGTATAGTTCCTTCGTTGCGTCCGTTCGATTCAATAAAGAGGGAAATAAAGCTTGCAAACCATAACTCGCAAAGCGTTTCTTGGTGAGAGACTCGAAGAGGTGTTTCAGTCCCAAATGGAACCGAACTCTTCCTCCAGGTTTCGGCAAAAATTAATACCCATAGACACGCTGTTTGTACCTCAATGGGAAGAGGAAACGAGTCATTCACGAAAGTCATTTTTGCTCGAGGATAAGGCTGACAGGACTATTTTGCGCGTTGATGTTCTGCCTCTAGCCGCCAAAGGATTCTGGGAGGGGATCGATTTGGGTAACTCAAAAACTTTCATCGTTTTTGAGAGCTTTTTGGATTTGTAGTTAGAACCTTGACATTGATTTGAGAGGAATTCAGTCATGTTGACAGATGCAGAGAAAAACAGCCGTGGACAGGCACTAGCTGAGGCGTTCTTCTTCCGGGCCGATCAAGAGCTTTGGCAATCGCTTCGCGAGAAGCTGAATCGAGAGGAGAGAGTCAAAGCGTTTGAAACGGTGATCGGAATACGTGACTCCAAAGTTGTTCATTGTCTCGTCGATGCCGGATTCGATCTTTCGACAGCCATGGCATTTGTCTGGGCTCCTGCGATGTTCGTTGCGTGGGCTGATGGTGAAGCAGATCATCTTGAAAAAGAAATCATATTGGATCGTTTGCCCAGCAAAGGGGTCTCTCCCGATGCTACGTCGATGATCATTCAACATGAGTGGTTCACGAATCCACCGTCATCGGATCTTTGGCAGCTTTGGGTTGACTTCGCATCAGATTTTTTGAGAAATTGGAGCGTTGGTGATCGTGAAGCGGTTTCAAACGAAATCATCAATTTATGCAGAGATGTCGCTGAAGCGTCGGGTGGTTTCCTCGGGTTCCTCAAAATGTCGCAATTGGAAGTGGAGGCAATCGAACGCGTGGCAACGGCCCTTAAAAGAATTGGCGATTGCTAACTACTAGCTGCGTAAGGAATTCTCAACTAGCGATTCTTTCTAAGCGAACAATCGCATTGAATCTAGTGCCGCAACTTGGAGTTGATGTTGATCATAACCCGACGCGTAAGCAAGGGATTCTGCCGGGATGTTATGCCTCGCTCGCGCTTTTTGAAGTTGCGCCATTTCGGATTTAGGGGCAAAGCCCTGTTCGTTTACCTAGCCAGGTCTGTAGGGTCTGGACCGCTAGTTATGCGTCTAACCGCATGACAGCTTCCTGGCACTTGGGGTATCTCAAGGTCGCAGGGGCCTCATGTTCGAATAAGAATTGAAATCCGCATTTATCGAGTACACGGCGCGACGCAATATTGGATGCCGCTAACTTGGCCCAGATAGGCCGAATAGGGACTTCATTTAGAAGAAGCAGGACAGCTTGTGTTGCGATCCCTTTTCCCCACGCTGGTCTGTCAATCCAATAGCCGATTTGTGTTACACCTTCGGAGGGAAAGCATGAGACGATTCCAACGAAATGTTCGTCGAGCAGAATTGCTCTCGCAAATACATTGGGATCAACAAGAGATTCTTTCCAGTGATCTTGAAAGTTCTCTGGCGTACGTGGAATGGTGACTGCCATTTGATTTGCCTCTTCATCGAGTTGCATTTCAAATAGACGTTGTAAATAGACCGCTGACATCGCTCTCAATTGGACCACGGCCATTGTCATGTTCAATAAACTGATAGGAGGAGGAATGTCTTCGAATAGCCGGTCGTTCGGAAGACCGCGTATCTGTTTCCTGCGTTAGGCAACTCACTGGGCAGTCTATAGGTTGGGATGCTGGCTAAACAGGAGGCTTTTTCGCTTTTCGCCAGAAATGTCAGGTAGGAGAGGATTCTTGTATTGATTCACCGCAGCGCATGTCACTATATTTGGTTATGCAAATTTGATTAACCAAATACAGGATGATTGCTCACGTAAAATGGAGTTGTTGTGATGAACAGGCCACCAGCCGAGGCTCTAACAGATCGAGAGTTAGAGGTCATGCATGTCTTTTGGGACAAGGGGCAATTGTCAGCGCAGGACGCCCGCGATGAGCTTGAAAAACGTGGTCGATCGCTTACCTATACGACCGTTGCAAACCTCTGCAAAATCCTTTGGGAAAAAGAGTATCTCGAGCGAATGGGTGAAGCTCGACCATTCGAGTTTAAACCAACCAAATCCTTTCAGGAGGTTTCTAAGTTCTTTGTGACGGATTTGCTTCATCGAGTCTTTCAAGGGTCACGTGAGCAATTGCTCTTGCAAGTTCTGGGTAACAAAAAGTTGACCCCTAAGAAACGCAAGCTCTTAGAAGATCTCCTGCGTGATGACGGTGGACGCTGAACGCACCAGAGTTGAAGCGACCAATGATGGAAGTTGGCGAACAGATAGTAGGACGAGTCTCCAGGCTCGTCCAAATACGAATGATGGTGGGGGTTGGCAGAAGGTAACGGTCAGCTTAATGGTGCCGCAAGATGCCGAGCACATATCGTTTGGTTGCTACAGCAAGAATCGAATCGTTAAAGTGCGAAACGGGAATTTCAAAGTGAGTGATGCCGATAAGGCAGAGATCGAAAGCGAGGCATTAGGATACGATGCCGTTTCAGACGTTCCGTTTAACTTGCTGATAGTGCCTGGTTACAAAATAGAATCGGCGCCTAGTAACTTGGATTTTAGCGACTCCCCCAGCGATTTGGTCCGAGTCGCGGAGCAGCCAAGAGAGTAGAACAATTGTCCTCAATTGTTCAGCACGCCAGAACGCTTTCCATCTAGTAAAGTACGTGCACGCCACTAATCCTTTTAGTGTTCCGTTGTGTTCTTGTGGCTACCCTCGGCTGTTTAGGATTTGATCCATTCGATCGAGTTGTAAATCGATTGGCGGACAATAAGAAGGTTTAGCCACAAGGTACACAAAACTCCACAAGAGAAGAGCTAATTCCCAGCTGCCGTTGGCAAAGACTCGCCATTCCTTTTTTTGTGTGCTCTTGTGATTCTTGTAGCTACCCTTGGCTGTTTAGGTTTTGAGTACTGCGATCGAGTGCGGAATCGGTATTGTTGGTCCACCACCCTTCCGAGGAATCAATTCCAAAAAACGGGAATCTTTTGCAGACGCCCCTAAGATTCGCATCTATATCTAAGATTCTTGAATCGCATCTCATTAACAAACTGAGTCACTGAGATGATCATGCCGACAGAGAACGTAAGATTCAACTGCACGCCTGTCGCTGGAGATCCATACACCTATGAATACCACGATTCAATATTGAATGAAGAGCATTAACGATCCATTCTATATCCTGATAGTCGAAGATGACGAATCGCAGTTGGCGTTGATAAGGCATTTCCTTCAAAAGCAGATTGGAGGAGGTGTCCAAATCACTGCGACTACCAACACTCAACAAGCGATTGGCCTTGCAGTCGAAAATCGAGTCGACATCTGCATTACCGATCTGGATATGCCTGATAGAAGCGGAATTGAATTGCTCAAAATATTGAAGGAAACGAATCCTTTGATTCTGGTGATTGTGATAACTGCAATTGCCTCTGTGAACGCGCTGAAGTCATCGCTTGCGTTTGGGGCCGATGATTTTCTTCGAAAACCATTGCAGTGGAAATCTTTGGTTGATTCAGTTCAATTCCAGATTTCTCGATTGAAACGGTATCGAAACGAAATCAATTCCATTGACCATGCATCTGGAGCATCCGAATCCTATAAATCGGAGCTAAGTAGCGCCGCATTAAAACTCATCTACTCGTTGCATGAATTATCCGGCCGCCTCATACCGGCCCTCGAATCGGGAAAGTTAATGCAACTTAGTATGGTTACTCGACAGATTGAATTGATTTCAGATCAAGGTAAGCTCTCGAAAATCACTTGGGCCGCAAAAGAATTGCAGCGTCAAATAAAAGAGCATTCAGCCAAAGAAGACCTAAGGGGTTGCACGCAAGAGTTAAGTCGACTCTGTAATTTTGCTTCTTCCTAAGCGGTCAAACGAACCTTCGGACCTACCTGGAAAGAATCATCCGCAATGCCGGCGTGAAGCAATGGCCAAAGCTCTGGCACAACCTTCGAGCATCGGGAGCGACGGACTTTGCGAGACCACTTCCTTCCCATGTTGCGGCAGAAATCTGCGGACATACGGAGGAGATCGCCAAAGAGCATTATTGGCAGGTCGGCGAAAGCGATCTCAATCTCGCTATCGAGAAACTGGGGCGTTCAGAGTTAGCCCAAACGTTAGCCCACGAATGTGACTTGAGTGGTCCTGAATCGTCGCTTGAAGACTCAGAGATATCGGGTCCAGGAACGAAAAAACCCCAGGAGTCCCTCGGGTTTGACATGATTTGTCAGCTTCTGTCCGAAGCTGGCTTTGTTGCCTATTAATGGGCGAAGAGGGACTCGAAAGAGTATCAAAACCCCAAGGATTTGTTGCATTCGTCGGCTACTGGGTTCTATAGCGGGGGACATGAGAATTCCATCCGTGGCAATCTGATGGAACTGCTCTCTCTTTCGAATGAACGTGATGGGCTAGAAACTCTGGCCGATGTGCTGGTGGATTCGCTCAAACCTGACTCACTGGTACGGCTAGCAGACGCATTAATTCGGCGCATCGCTAAGAGTTGATGAAATCTGCAATCCCTCCAAGAAGCAAGGTGACAAAACCGACGAAACTTCCACTACGGTTAGTTCTGTCGGTTTTGTCGGTTACTTTCCGGTAGCTATATGGAAATGCTCTTCGGTCAGGGTGCCAGAGTGCAGAGGTAATCTGATCGGAGCGATGGAGATTTTTGAACGACTGGAACTCCTTGGTAAGTGCTATCGATCTATATGGACGAGTACAATTGAACCACGGTCTTGGGACAGCGCTGTGAGGATGAATGCATGAGAAGTAAAGGAAGTCGCAACACACTGATTAGGATCGATTACGACACGATCGGACGAATGGCAGGTGTAGCTGGCGACACGGCCAAGCAGTACGCCCACCGTGGCGAGTACGATCCCCGGAACCTGGAGAATGTCCTGCAATGGGTCAACGGTAGACGTGCCCGAAGAGGGTTGCCTCTGGTCGGTGTGCCATCGGAAAACGGCTCTGCGGCGGAGGCTGATAGCCCAGTGGTTTCGAAGCCAGCACCATTGCAAAACGGATTGCTTTACTACGATCCAATTCGAGGTTGTTACCGTAGCGATGAAATGCCAGGCAGTATGGCGTTTAGGCGGTAATGGTAACCTGATACCCAAGGCACAAAGTATCCGGGGGACATGCTGGAAGAGAGGGCGAGGGCGGGAATAAATCCCAACGACGCACTCAAGCGAAGTGAAACGCAAAACAAAGTTGTTGGTTTTCTATTCGATTTGCAGGTTTTCACGGTCTCTGATGGGGTCAGACAGCGGTTCAACCATGATCAGGAATGCGATTTCCCCCTATCAACGGATGCATTTTACCATCGCAAGGACACTTAATTTCATTCCAAAACCGATAAAATCGCCACTGATCCCCAAACTTCGAACAGGCACACTGTGCTCTTTTTATCGGGAAAGCGATAACTTCCAAAAACCGCCGGAAGTGCAACGAAGGTATCACTTATAGTCTAGGGTTTTCGATAGTTCTCGTTATGCAGTGTTGATGTATTTCAATCCCTAGAACTGAAAGGATAAATCAACGATCACAAGCGAGTAGCGTGAACCGGAAAGTGATCCGCATCGGTGGGGGGCGAGGTGACTCCTATCGTAATATCCCTCCCAATTCACAAACCATTTTCAATTTGCGTTTCTGGGGCAATGGTGGTAGCCTAAATAGGCATTCTTGGACTCAGTCGAGTCCAATAATTCATAGCTGTTCGGCACGCCTTCTGCTTTTCCAGTGCAGACAAAGATACTGGTAGCAACTAATTGTGAGTGCTGGATACATTCAAGTTTGCTACTTGCTGGATTGGCAGAAAGGGCGGCGATTCATGCCTGCAACCATATGGCGTTGCAAATGCGGCGCAACATACGAAGTGCGGGAAGAATGGCACGGCCGTAAGGTGCGTTGCAAACATTGCGGTGTTATTACGCGAGTAGAGAAACCATCGAGTACCAGCGCTTCGCCTCCGCTACCTCGGAAAGCTCCGCCTCCGCTACCAAAGACCAGTTTGCCCAGCAGGGAGACCAGAAGCCAACCGCCGAACAAAACCGAAGTTGACAGGGTGCATGACCGAGACCGTGACCTCCCGAACACTCTCATTCAGACAGAGCCCAGTGATGTCAACGAGTCAGCACTGACTACAGCGCTGGATGTTGTCTTGGCAGCAGAGGATGCAGGTATTCAAACGTTCGACAAACTGGTGGCATTTTCCGTCACGACGATTGGGGAAAACAAAACCAGGTGGATCGGCGCGTACCTACGACTGGCTGCGGAACAGATTGGCATGAAGGGGATTCGCAAGACTGGCGATGTTCTTGCAGAACGAGGTGGGATTCGGGCACAGGATTTGGAGGAGGAAATTAAGTCACTGGAAAGTAAGTGCCGCACTGGTGTCGCTACCTCGTACGACCTACATGAACTCGGAAACGCCTACTACAACTATCGAGATCTTGCGAAAGCATTGAAGTACTTTCGCCTTTCTGCTGATGCCAAGCCCATAGCAAACGACTGGATGGCTCTCGCGCTCTTGGCAAACACCTGGGTGAGACTTGCGCTGGTGTACAGCGACTCGGAGCTTTCCCAAGATGCGGATGCCGCCGATGCGTGCCGCCGTGCCCTGGCCCTAAAGCCAGACGAGGAGCGTGCAAAGGAACTGCTGGAGGCAACGAAACGTAAGCTCGTGCCACTTGCAACCCAAGCCCTTAGTGCTGCTAGTGGGTTGGTGGAATCAGACGAGTTCTTTGACTTCTACATTAGCCCTTTTGAAATGCTTCAAATCGCGGACTCTACGGTTGCCAACGGACCGGACCTGAAGGCAATCCAACAGGCAAAGAAGCGATTACTGCACGAACTCGAACTCAACGACGGCAAAGTGAGCTGGCTTGGTGACTACCCGCTTGACAAGGCGCGCGCCATCGCAGTGGTGGACGAACTCGATGACGAAGCGAAACGTCGCTACCACGTAGCGGTTTATCGGAACAACCATCTGCTTAACTTTCTGACGCGGGGCGACATTCGGCATTTCCTGTACCGGGACGACTACTTCCCTTGTGACACAGAAGAACTGCTGCAAAGAGAGCTTGGGTTCCGAACGTTTCTGAGCAAACCGTTCGCAAAGCAATACAATCGCGTCGTGACTCGTGCGATTGACGATCGGCGGTTGTCTGTGGTCGAAGTGCTTTTCGATGGTCGCCGTTGGGTTGAACCAGAAGACGACGATCAGTGTTTTGACGGAGCGTCCAAGCGAGTCGGCGATGTCGTGGAAGAGATGCGAGCCATAGTGAGGGACTGTACTTCGCGCAAAGTCAGCCTACGCGAAATAGAAGATTTTCTGCATAAAAACTCGTTGCCGGAGCTTTTCAATCTACTGCCAATCCATTTCGCATCCTACCAAGGGGATATTGTTAAGGCGCTTAGGTTTTTGGCCATTTCTTGCTTCAATGATCACGATGATTCGATTTTGTCAAGGGACGTGCTGAACCTCTGCAAGCGGTTCACGTCGCGTGATATCGCGCTCAACGAGCAATTGCGGGAGGATTTCAAGACTGTCGAGGCTATGATTTCGGCTGAGCGGGGCAACAAAGCCACGCAACAAGTGAGTTCGACGCAGACCAAAATTTGGTTCTACTTTTCCAACGGTACTGAGTACGGTCCTTTCGATCCTGAGGTCGTCATCGAGCTGGCTCGAGCAGGTGTAATTACACCTGCTACTATGGTACGCTGCAAAGGACGTGAATATGGCAAAGCACTTAGTTTTGGCTTCCTCGCAACTGTCTTCAATGACTCCACTTCAGCGAAACCGCGACGACCTGCCACAGCAGTTGGGCGCAATCCAGAATTGAACGCGCCGTCTGAAGTTCTTGCGTACTTCTCAGAGGCTTCAAGATCGTTTCTATGGTTCCTGGGTCGTGTGTTCGCAGTATCTCCTGTGATGTTTCTTTTAGGCTTAATGGTACTCATTGGCTTCGTAGTGGACTCTTGTTCAACGAGGAAATCACCGCGTTCTCGCTCCTCCAACGATCCTAACTCCAGTCTGACTTCCAGACCAAATACTCCCTCTTCCGAATCCAAGTCACTGTACCGGATTCCAAGCCACTCAAAGGCTGAACTGGACAAGCAAATTCGAGCCATTGATACCGAGAAGGCGACAGCGGAACGAATGGAAGCCCAATTAGAAATCCTTGCCCGAGAGTTAGAGCGCGCAGAGGCGTACTTGGATCATACAAATGGATCGGCCGTAGACGATTACAATCGCAAAGTGAAATCCCACAATAGTCTCCTGGAGCGGGTGCGTGCCAAGAATCGCCATGTAAATCAAATAGTCGACAATTACAACGAGAAGTTGCGAAAACACGGCAGATAGCCAGAAAGTTGTTTAGATGCCAAACGAATTGCCACGAGCTATGCAAATTGGGACAGCGATTCCCAAAAGTGTTCTCACCGTAATGAATCAGCTTTATCAGATTGAGAAAAAGCTCACCAAGATACCGGAAGCCTCCGATCTGCGCCGCAACATCGATAGGATGAAGGACGCTTTCGCGGAAGAGGGCCTCCCGGTTTTCGATGCTGGCGGGGGGGCTTATCATGTCTATCTCACCTATGAGAACCCAATGGGCCAGGTATTCAAGGAAACACGTACCGATCTGGAGGCGACGATCGCTGGATCAAGCACGGACAATCTTGTGGTTGCGGAAGTCATTAAGCCCATCATTCGCGCCACTCTTAAGGGCGACGAGGCTGGGTTTTCGAAAATCATCCAAAAGGGCATCGTCATCGTTGAGTCACAAAAGGAAAACTAAAGCCATGAACAAAATGATTAACTTTGCCATCGACCTGGGCACAACCAACTCCCTGGTGGCTAAATTCAATATGGGGCAGGTCGAGGTTTTTAAGAACCCAAACGGCTTCAAAGAAACGCTGCCATCTGTGGTCGGTTTCCGCAACGACCGCATCCTCGTCGGAGAGCAAGCGAGAACCTACCTTGAGAAAGATCCAAAGAACGTTGTAAGCCGGTTTAAGCGGACGATGGGAACCACAGAAAGTTACAGGATCAAGTCGCTCGGACAATCGAAGACTCCTGTTGAGCTTTCTGCGTTCGTTTTGAAGCAACTTAAGACCTTCATCCATACGGGCGAAGTGCCCGAGGCTGTTGTCATCACAGTTCCGGCTTCGTTCGATACGGTGCAATCAAACGCTACAAAAGAAGCGGGCATCGCTGCGGGATTCAAACAGGTTATCCTGTTTCAAGAACCAATTGCGGCAAGCCTTGCTTATGCAAATAAGGAGAAGGGCGTAGACCTGAAGAATAGCCAATGGATTGTTTATGATTTTGGCGGCGGAACGTTCGATGTCGCGTTGGTGAGAATTGTGGAGGGGGAACTGAAGGTAATCGACCATGAAGGCGACAACTACCTTGGCGGCATGGACTTCGATGCTATGCTGGTTGAACGACTGATTACCCCACAACTTGAGAAACGCGGAACGTTTATCGATCTTCTACCGCAAATGAAAAGTGCTTCGGGGCGTTTCAACGCGCTCTGGTACAGCCTGCTTCGCTTGGCGGAAGACGCCAAAATCGAATTATCTACAAAGACCTCAGCCGAGATCGACCTCGGTCAGATCACCATTGAAGACGACAATGGGGAGATTATTGATGGCTACATCGAGATAACTCGCTCCGAATTCGAGCCCTTAATCAGGGATGCAGTTGACAGTACGGCGACTATGCTGAAGAAGATCCTCACGAGAAACTCGCTACGTCCCGATGATCTGAAGTTTGTCCTGATGGTCGGCGGTTCGACCTACATTCCCTATGTGCGAAAACGCGTCCAGGAATTGCTTGGTATTCCGATAAACACCGGCATTGACCCAACGAACGCGATCGCCGTCGGTGCGGCGTACTTTGCGGGCACGAAGGAAATTGACCTTGGTGAAGGATCGGCACCACGAGCGAACCGCCCGAGTGATCTAAAGGTCAAGGTCGCGTACAACCGCTTCTCTCAAGAGCATGAGGAAATCGTCTCTGCCAAGGTGGATGGAGAAGTCACGGGGCTATTCTACCGTATCAAGCGCGAAGACGGAGGATACGACAGTGGAGTGAAAGAACTTACCTCCCGACTCATTGAGGATCTGCCGCTTCAAGAAGACGCCTACAACTTTTTCTCGTTCACGATCTACGACGCCTTCAATAATCCCATTCCCACCGACGTGGACTCCATTCAGATTGCACAGGGCAAGTACAGTGTAGCAGGGCAAATGTTGCCTCACGACTTGAGCTTGGTGCTGGACACTGCGGACGGCGGAGACACGACGCTCCATTGCATTTTTTCTAAGAACTCCATCATCCCCGCCAGAACCAAGAAGCATGT
The DNA here is from genome assembly GCA_046344995.1 of Pirellula sp. Lineage (GTDB taxonomy): Bacteria > Planctomycetota > Planctomycetia > Pirellulales > Pirellulaceae > JBKCUI01. Next base: position 27,429 of record JBKDKR010000097.1, on the reverse strand, counting down.
CGAGGTCAACCGCACTGTTACTCACGGATCAGCAGATGAGGTTATCAAGATCATGGTGGTCGAAGGTTCCAAGGAGAATCATCACACCGCAAATCACAAACAAGGCGAGTTGCTCATCACCGGTAAGCAACTCAAGCGGGACTTGCCTCGTGGCACGGAGATCGAACTCACGTTTGAATTGTCCGAGTCTCGCGATTTAACCGTCACTGCCTACATCAACCCGTCCGGGCCTGAGTTCACAAAAATCTTCAGCTCGCAGAACCGCCACGTGGATGTAAATGAGCTTGCTGATGAAGTCGAGAGGATTGAGAACCAGATCGATGCCGAGATGGAAGAGGCGATTGAGAACGAGCAGTACGAGGTCGCGCGGGAGATTGAGAAACTGCGACGCAACGTGAATCAGCTTCGGGGCGCGACTGTCCGTATCACAATCGATGATGTCACGGGCGAGAAATTTAAACTCGACGACGCTAAATGCAGGATTGTCCAAGAGCTAGGCCAGTTAACCGGTGGTAAACGGCTGCAACGGTTGCAAGCCGAGTATCAGAAGACTAAGGAAGAGGCAACCGACATCATAAACGAAAGCGGGAATGACCTTGAACGGCGTCAACTGCGCGAAGTCATTGCACGCGAGCACACGTTTATGGACTCCACCAACCCAAAGAAGCTAGAAGAGGCTATCAGCGGACTACAGCACCTACAGTTTCGGATTCTTTACCGCAAGCCTGACTTCCTAATGGCGATATTTCAATACCTGATCGAGAAACAAGAGATGTCCAACGACCAACCGCAAGCCCGGAACTTGATTGAGGCCGGCAAGAAACACATTGCAAACGAGGACTGGGTCAAACTCGACGAAGTTATCGTCTGCCTGTATCGACTACTTCCTGAAGAGGACATTGATTCAACCGGTAAGTACTTGATGGGATTTAGTTGACAGGCTGTCACTATGGACATTCAGATTATCAAAAACTTTCGAAAGCTCACCCCGCCTCTTTCCAAAGAAAAGCGTGGTCTGCTTGAGTCGAATATCGCTGCTGATGGCTGACGAGATCACTTGGCGGAATAGAACGGACTCCTGATCGATTGGCACACTCGGTGCGAGATCTGCGCAAAGTTTGGAATTGGAATTAGCATTCGAAAAGGGAACAGGTCTCGGGTGGTTGAATGGGTCATTTGCAACGAGTTTGGGCGCAGGAACATGAGCAACGATGTCTGGACGTAACTGGCTCTTAGGCTTGAGCCGGAATTTGCTAAACAAGCCAAGGCGAATCGAAAAGCATTACGAAGAGCGGTTCCGCAGAAATTTGTTGAACCGATAGAACCTCCCTAATCTCGTACACTCAACCAGATGTTAACTAATATTGGCTTAGTGATGTTCAAAGATTGGAGGGTTTGTTAAGCTATCCCTCTGGCAAAGTTCGTCCCAACTTAGCGAGGCCATGATCATGACCAAATTGTCGGAATACATGCATACTGCGGAAGCGGCTGAGTACCTAGGCGTTCACCACAACACCATCCGTAATTGGGCTGCTCGTGGCGAACTGCCGATGCATCGCAATCCTGTGAACGGCTATCGACTGTTCAAACGAACGGACTTGGACAAGCTCCTAAGTAAGGTGGCAAAGCCAGTTAAGACGACATCCAAATAACCTCGCTGCAAAACACGAGAACAATGCCCAACAACGAACTCGACATCTCAACGCTTTCAAACCATCTGTGGGAATCAGCTAACATCCTGCGCGGTCCGGTCGACGCTGCCGACTTCAAGACCTACATCTTTCCTTTGCTCTTTTTCAAACGCATCTCCGATGTGTTCGACGAAGAAATCGCGGAGGCTCTCGATGAATCCGATGGCGACCAGCAGTACGCCTTGTTCCCTGAAAACCATCGTTTTCAGATTCCCGACGATTGTCACTGGGAAGACGTACGGAAGAAAACCAACAACGTCGGCCAAAGTCTACAGCGAGCGATGCGGGAAATTGAAAAGGCAAACCCCGATACGCTGTACGGCATCTTCGGTGACGCTCAGTGGACTAACAAAGACCGCCTCTCAGACGCCTTGCTTCGCGACCTGATCGAGCACTTCTCTAAGCTACCGCTGGGAAATAAGGCTGCCCGCGCTGATGTTCTCGGACAGTCTTATGAATATCTCATCAAGAAGTTCGCTGACGCCACGAATAAGAAGGCGGGCGAGTTCTATACGCCGCGGAGCGTCGTGAGTTTGCTGGTTCGCATTTTGAATCCCCGCGAGGGTGAAACCATTTACGACCCCGCCTGCGGTACTGGTGGCATGTTGATCGAGGCTATTCACCATGTCCGTGAGGCGGGTGGCAATATTCGCACGCTCTGGGGCAAGCTATTCGGACAAGAGAAGAACCTCACAACGTCCGCCATTGCTCGAATGAACTTGTTCCTACACGGAGTGGAAGACTTTCAAGTCATTCGTGGCGATACGTTGCGTCAGCCGGCATTTCATACGGGTGATAGTCTTTCGACGTTCGATTGCGTGATTGCCAATCCGCCATTCTCGCTTGAGAAATGGGGCGATGACGTTTGGAGTAGCGATCCTTACGGGCGAAACTTTGCTGGTATGCCACCGGCCAAGAGTGGCGACTACGCTTGGGTGCAGCACATGATTCTTTCGATGGCACCCAAATCGGGCCGTATGGCTGTTGTGTTGCCACACGGCGCGTTGTTTCGAATGGCTGCCGAAGGCAAGATTCGTGAGAAACTGCTGGGTATGGATATTCTCGATGCAGTAATTGGTCTGGGACCGAATCTTTTCTATGGTACGGGTTTAGCGGCTTGCATCCTGGTGTTTCGCCAGAAGAAGCCGAAAGACCATCGTAAGAAAGTGTTTATCATCGACGCCTCGAAGGAGTTCAAGAAAGGCCGCGCTCAGAACGAACTGCTACCCGAGCAGGTCGACCGCATCTATCAATGGTACTCTGGGCACAAAGATATTGCCGGTGTCGCTAGGCTGGTTTCTCTAGACGAAATCCAACAGAACGACTGGAACCTAAATATTCCGCGCTACGTCGAGCCAGTAGTCGAGGCGGAAACGCTCACCGTGGATGAAGCGCTAACTAACCTCAAATCAAGTCTTGATGCGGCTTACGTTGCAGAAGATCGGCTTGTGAGTTTGCTTAAACAGAGTGGGTTGATGCAATGAATCGTTTGAATCGTGATGATTTTGGTCCTTTGTTGATTGTGATATCTCGTGATGAAGTCACACGTCAGGACACATCAGGAACTTTGAATACCTTGGGCAACTTGTTGGCCGATCGCGATACGATTCTTGCAAATCAAATGAATATCGATATCTCTTTCAGCGGTTTCGAGGACACAACAGAAGAGTTGTTCGAGATCACCAACGTGAGGAACTACGTGCATGCCCTCGATACCAAGTTCCCCTACTGGCTGTATTTCTGTTCACGGTACTTAACCGGTCTTCAATGTATCGCTTACTGCCACCTGCTCCCTTTTCTTAAGCCTGAGGCTAAGGCAAAGCACCACCCACAACAATTGGGTCAACTAATCGAAAAACGATGGGGGCCAGCGCTGTACCATCTTTGCTCAGGTGTTGGTCACACCGAAGCAGAAGCGAACGAGTTGCTTGAGTCTGCGATGAACTATTTCATAAACGGACGCATCAGAGTAACCGAATGAACAATCGCATCACCCAATCTCGACTCGAATCCTATCTCTGGGGAGCAGCCGTCCTGCTGCGCGGCTACATCGACGCCGGCGATTACAAGCAGTTCATTTTTCCGCTGCTATTCTACAAACGGCTGTGCGACGTATTTGACGAAGAGGTTGCGGAGGCGCTCAGCGAATCGGGTGGCGACCAAGAGTTTGCGCACTTTGCTGAGAACCACCGCTTTCAGATTCCCGAGGATGCCCATTGGACAGTAGTTCGGGAAGCGAGCAAGAATGTCGGCACTAAGTTGCAGAATGCTCTGCGGGCCATCGAGACGGCCAATCCCGATAAACTGTTCGGCATCTTCGGTGACGCGCAGTGGACCAACAAAGATCGTTTGCCAGATCATACGCTCAAGGAACTGATCGAGCACTTTAGCTCGCTCACGCTATCGGTCGCCAACTGTCCCGAAGATGAACTCGGTGTCGGCTACGAGTACCTTATCAAGAAGTTTGCTGACGATTCAGGCCATACCGCAGCGGAGTTCTACACGAACCGAACAGTGGTCCATCTCATGACCGAAATGCTTGAACCGAAGCCAGGCGAATCGATTTACGATCCCACCTGCGGGTCGGGAGGAATGTTGCTCTCTTCCATTACTCATCTTCGTAAACAAAAGAAGGAATGGCGGACGGTCAAGCTGTTCGGCCAAGAGCGGAATCTGATGACTTCATCGATCGCTCGGATGAATTGCTTCCTTCACGGTGTTGAGGATTTTCAGATCATTCGCGGTGATACACTAGCCGAACCCAAGTTCGTGGCAGGCGATCGGTTGCAGCAGTTCGATGTGTGTCTGGCCAATCCACCTTACTCGATAAAACAATGGGATCGCGACGCCTTTGGTTCTGATCCATGGGGACGCAATATTTACGGCACGCCACCACAGGGCATTGCTGACTTCGCATTCTTCCAGCACATTGTGTGCAGCCTAAAACCGAAGTCTGGTCGTTGCGCGATTCTCTTTCCGCATGGGGTCCTCTTTCGTGATGCGGAGCAGGAGATGCGACGCAAGCTGATCGAAACCGACCTCATCGAATGCGTAATCGGACTAGGTCCAAACCTGTTCTATAACTCGCCGATGGAGGCATGCATTGTTATCTGCCGCACCCAAAAGCCAAAGGCGTGTCGGAACCGCATCTTGTTCATCAATGCGGTCAACGAAGTAACACGAGAGCGAGCCCAAAGCTTTCTACGCGATGAGCATATCCAGCGTATAGCTGATGCCTATCATTCCTATGAGGATGTTCCCAATCTCGCAAGTGTCGAAACGTTGGATAGCGTCAGGTCACATAACTGCGACCTTCGGTTGCATTACTATGTCACGCCCGAGACTGGAAATCAGGTTTTGCAATCCGACAATGGCAGTGATCTAGCTCAAACCATCAAGGCATGGCAGGTCTCTTCCGACAAACTTCGCCAAAGCATGACGGCACTTTTCGCGACACTCAAGGAGGCTGAGCGTGGCAAGTAAAGCGACAAATCTGAAACCGAAACCTTCGCGCATGTCGACGCGAGCAAGTTGGCCGAAGGTGCGATTCGGTGACGTCGTGCGTGATGTGAAAGGATCGGTCGACCGCGAAACCACCGACCTAACACGGTTCATTGCAGGCGAGCACATGGGTTCGGAGGATCTACATCTCCGTACGTGGGGCGATATCAACGGCGACTATCTGGGCCCCGCGTTTCACCGATCATTTCGGAAGGGGCAAGTCTTGTATGGGTCACGTCGTACATACCTAAAGAAAATAGCAGTTGCTTCCTTCGATGGCATTTGTGCAAACACCACGTTCGTACTCGAATCGCACGATCCAGGTGTTTTGCTTCCTGAGCTATTGCCATTTGTAATGTTGACAGATGCCTTCACGCAACATTCTATCCGGGAATCGAAGGGGTCGATCAATCCCTACATCAATTGGAAAGATATCGCAAAGTACGAGTTCTCGCTGCCGCCGAAGGACGAACAACGACGGATCGCTGATATCCTTTGGGCGGTCGACGAAGCTATCGAACTACATAAAGCCGGGAGCCTTAAGGCATCAGCGTTGCTCGAAGCTATGCGACAAGACATTTTTCGTCAACACCTGAAGATAGGAACAACGAGTCCATTGAGCGACGTTGGTCAATGGCGAAGTGGTGGTACTCCATCACGTAGCAATGTTGATTTTTGGGGCGGTGACTTCCCGTGGGTAAGTCCAAAAGACATGAAGGTTTCAGAAATTCAAAACAGCGAAGAGCATTTGACGCCGGAAGGTAAATCGGAGGCAAGCATTGTTCCGTGCAATGCTATTCTTTTTGTAATTCGCGGAATGATATTAGCCCATACATTTCCGGTAGCGATTACAAGACGCGAAGTAGCATTCAATCAAGACATGAAAGCCATAATCGCTAATGACGCTTTCGATCCACTTTACGTTTATCACTGGCTACAGAGTCACTCAATGACGATTCTTGGAATGGTTGCTGATAGTTCACACGGCACGAAGCGACTTCCCATTGAATCTTTGTTGTCACTACGGATTCCGGTTCCCGACCGAAAAACGCAAGGTGAGGCAGTTCGACTATTTCAACAGGCAGTTGAAGCGTCATTGCGATTGAAGGATCATGCTGACTCGCTTCGCGAACTCAAATCGCGGCTGATGAACGAACTTCTTGCCCCTGGAGGGACCGTCTGATGTTCACTGAAACCAACACTGTTGAACAGTTAGCCCTGGACGCTTCGCTTGAATGGCATTTATTTCCCGCACGGACGTTTACCTGTCAGCCTTTCGCGGCGTTCGATGGATCGCTACTAATTGGGTTGCGAAAGCAACTCAACTGGTCGTTCATTGCTCAATATACTCGGAGCATGCAGCAAGGAGATGTTGGTTGATTAAATTTCGTGTCTTCATTAGCTCCGTTCAGAAGGAACTGGAAAACGAACGCATTGCTGCGCAGGAAATTCTGTGGACCGATCCGTTCTTGAAGACGCACTGCGTTCCCGTTTTGTACGAGTTCGAGCCGGCTTCACCCAAAGACGCGTCGGAAGAATGTCTCGAAGAGATCGAATCATGCCAGTATTTTGCTCTGATCATCGGCAATCAATACGGCTACGCAGAAGGTGATTTGTCGATCACACACTTGGAGTATCGCAAGGCCAAAGAACTGAAGCTTCCGTGTTTCGTGTTTATTAAAGGAACCGAGGATGCGAAACGAGAGCTTGAAGTTCGAGAGAAGCTGCTAAAAGAAATCCGTGCAGACAAACTCAAGTACAAACGCTTTGCTAACTACCGCGAGTTGCAAACAGAACTACGCGCTGCTTTGGTAAAACAATTGAAAGCTGATCAAGGGGTCTCTCCCACCAGCGATGAAGATGAGATTGCTGAATCGACCATCGAGACAGCTTCGAACTTTGGCAAGCAAGCGACCGATGTGTCCTGGAATCAACTGGATGTCGCGCAGGTAAAAATACTGGTGGAACGAGCCGAGGGACTCTCGGGGCGACAGTTAACCAAGGCAGCGATGCAGCAATGCTTGATTTCGCGTGGTTTGTTGCGTCACGATCCAAAGACCGGTTCGCTGACCGCGAGTGCCGCAGGTGTTGTGCTGCTGGCCAAAGATCCAACGGTTGCGTTTCCCCAATGTCGTATTCTGGCCGATGCATTTCATGGCAACGAGCCGACGAGTAAACCCGATGATCAAGAAGACATCCGCCAGCCCATGCCAGTGGCTATCGATCGGGCTCTCGATTTCGTCATGCGAAATACCCGTCATCCGATGCGTGTCGTTGGGCTGAATCGTATCAAGCTGGATGAGTATCCCGTCGAGGCTTTACGGGAAGCGTTGGTAAACGCAGTCGCCCATCGCCGCTATGAGCAGGATGGCCAAAAGATCCTGCTTCGCGTATTTTCGGATCGAGTCACCATTTCGAGTCCGGGCCTGTTGCCATCACCGCTAAAGCTGACGGATATTCGCAAGGGCAAGTACCACCCCTGTAGCCGCAATCCCTCAATCGCACAGGGACTTTCCTTCTTTCATCGGATCGAAGAGCGCGGGAGTGGCTTTGGGCGGATGCGCGACGAGATGTTGAATCATGGCTTGGATCGTCCCGTGCTGGGTACGCAAGACGGATACTTTGAGGTGACATTCTACGGCCCGGGCGATGATCTGGAGCGACTGAAGGTTCCTTCCAATCCCGGTGGTGTTTTGATTGAGCCTGCCGTGGAAGCCCAACTGAATGAGCGGCAGAGGGAGATTGTGCAGTTGTTGCTTGATGGGCATGAACTGAATAGTCGGTTCTGCGAGGAGCGTTTCAACGTGACGCGAGACACTACTAGCCGTGATTTTCGGGAATTGATTGCGCTGAAATTGGCTAAACGAGTTGGGGCCGGCCGCTCAACCCGATATGTTCTCTGGAAAACCTAATCGTCAGATAATCGTCAGATGAAAGTTGCCAATCGTCAGATTCGAAAACGTCCGATATTCGTCCGATCGCATCCGTCAATCGTCCGATTGTAAGGCCGATGGGACCCCAAAATCTTATGTTATTTGTTAATGCGAAATCGCTAAACGTTAAGTCCCAATGGGCTGACGGTATCGCGGTGCGTAGATTTGTCGTTCAAACAAGCGATAATCTACCGACAAACTTCCGAAATTCGGACTCAAATCTTCCGATCCACAATCGACAGACTGAGAAGTTCAACGACTACGAAGGGTAACGATGAGTTTTAACGAAGCTAACACCGTCGAGCAGATGGTCCTCGATGCCTGCCAGGGTTTGGGATGGAAGTTCATCCCGGGTCCGCAGCTAACGCGGCAGCTAGGAGATGTGTTCGTCGAATCAAAGCTTCGTGATGCGCTGATCCGACTCAATCCAGAAATCGCCATTCAGACCGATCGTGCCGACGAGGTGATTTACAAGCTGCGAGCGATACTGCTGACCGTGCAGAACGACGGCTTGGTCCGCTCGAACGAAGCGTTTACCGCATGGCTACACGGCGACAAGACAATGCCCTTTGGCCCGAACGGCGAACATACCACGATCCGTTTGATTGACTTCGAAAATCCTGCCAACAATGACTTGGTGGTTTGCAACCAATGGACTTATCAGGTTGGCTCGCTCGCCAAAAGATTTGACGTTGTGTTGCTAGTCAACGGACTGCCGATTGTGGTTGGTGAAGCGAAGACGCCAGTGCGACCTGCGGTCACTTGGGTCGATGGGGCAGCCCAAGTACACGACGACTACGAGCAAAGCGTCCCTGCGATGTTCGTTCCGAATGTGTTTAGCTTCGCCACAGAGGGGAAGGCGTTTCGATACGGCTCGGTGCGCATGCCGATCGACATCTGGGGGCCATGGCGCGATGCTGGCAATCAAGGCGAGGGAAGTCTTGCCGACGTGCGAAAGTCGGTTGCGAGTATGTTTCGCCCTCAAGTGGTGCTCGACATACTGCAAAACTTCACGCTTTTCGCAACGGACAAGAAGCATCGGCGCATCAAGACGATCTGCCGCTATCAGCAGTACGAGGGAACCAATCTGATCGTCGAACGCGTCGTGCAAGCTCGCATCAAGAAGGGGCTCATCTGGCATTTCCAAGGATCGGGTAAGTCACTGTTGATGGTCTTCACGGCTCAGAAACTACGAATGCATCCAGCACTTGGAAACCCGACAGTGATGATTGTTGTGGATCGGATTGACCTCGACACTCAAATCACCGCGACATTCAGTGCCGCTGATGTGCCAAACATGATTAAAGCGGAAAGCCGAGAAGAATTGCGAACGTTGCTGGGTCAAGACGTACGAAAGGTTGTCATCACCACGATTCACAAATTCGGGGAGGCAGAAGGTGTTCTCAATGACCGCAAGAATATCATCGTGCTTGTTGACGAGGCCCATCGTACACAAGAAGGGGATCTCGGTCGTAAGATGCGCTCTGCCCTTCCCAATGCATTCCTGTTTGGGTTGACTGGTACGCCGATCAACCGCGCAGACAAGAACACTTTCTGGGCATTCGGGGCCGACGAAGACGAGAAGGGTTATTTGAGTCGCTATACGTTTCAGGAGTCGATTCGAGATAAAGCAACACTCCCACTTCATTTCGAGTCGCCGGAAATCAAACTCAAGATCAATAAGGCCGCAATCGATGAGGCATATAAGCAGATCACCGATCAGCTGAGCGAACAGGATCGTGACGATCTGGCCAAACGGGCGGCCAAAATGGCTGTGCTAGTCAAAGCGCCTGAGCGGGTGCGAGGTGTCGTTGAGCATATGGTGAACCACTATCGGGCAAAGGTAGAACCGAATGGTTTTAAAGCGCAGGTGGTAACGTTCGACCGTGAATGCTGTGTCGCATATAAAGCTGCTATGGATGAAATCACCGGAGATCCTGAGTGCAGTGCAATCGTGATGCATGTACTCGCCAGTGAAACGGAATGGAAAGCACACTCACGCGATCGCGATGCCGAAGAAAAACTGCTCGACCGATTTCGCGATCCAGGTGACCCGCTCAAGTTCTTGATCGTAACCTCGAAGCTGCTTACTGGTTTCGACGCGCCGATTTTGCAAGTGATGTACCTCGACAAGCCGATGCGAGACCACAACCTCTTGCAGGCAATTTGTCGAACGAACCGTCCCTACTCGAAGAAGACTCATGGTTTGATCGTGGACTATATCGGCATCTTCGACGATGTAGCCCAGGCGCTCGACTTCGACGAGAAAGCTGTACAGCAAGTCATTAGCAACTTAGACGATGTGAAGAAAGAACTGCCCAAGCAGGTAGCTGCTTGTTTGGTCTTCTTTCCTGGCGTTGATCGTACAGTAGGCGGCTATGAGGGATTGATTGCGGCTCAGGATTGTTTACCGAACAACGAAAAGCGGGATGCGTTTGCTGCCGAGTACTCTGTGCTCGGGCGGATCTGGGAAGCACTGTCGCCTGATCCTTGCCTAACCTGTTACGAAACCGATTACCGCTGGCTGACGCAGGTTTATGAATCGGTCAGGCCGCCTAGTGGCAACGGCAAGCTTCTTTGGCATGTGCTTGGGGCCAAGACGATTGAGTTGGTGCACGAGAACACAGAGCTTTACACTATCCGTGATGATTTGGAAACGTTGGTCCTGGATGCGGAGCTTCTCGAAAGCGTAATCGGTGTTCCTGACAAGAAGGGAAAGGCATTAGAAGTAAGCTTGATCGCTCGCCTACGAAAGCACGGTAAAGATCCTAAGTTTGTTGCGTTGGGGGAACGATTGGAGAAGATCAAAGACAAACACGAACAAGGCTTGATCGATAGCAAAGAGTTTCTTAAGCAATTATTGGAACTGGCTAGGGATGTAGTTGAAGCCGAGAAGAAGGTCGATCCGCTTGAAGAGCAGGACAAAGCCAAAGCTGCGCTTACCGAGTTATTTCAACAAGTGAAGACTAACGAGACGCCTGTGATCGTCGAACGCATTGTTGCCGACATCGACGAGATCGTTCGGATGGTGCGTTTCCCAGGTTGGCAGCAGACTTCTGCTGGAGAACGCGAGGTGCAGAAGGCATTGCGTAAAACGTTACTAAGGTATCACCTACATAAGGACCAGGATTTGTTCGATCGCGCTTACGGGTACATTCGACAATACTACTAACCAATATGACTATTGAAAATAATCACCGCGCCATCGGCAAACTGCGTTTCAACCAGATTGCCCGACGAGCAAACGAAAGCCATAGCGGGCCGATTAGCGTTCATAGTGACGACTACCAAGAGATGCACTGACAAGATGACAGCACTTGATGCAGTTCCGGTATGTTGATATCCACAAAGTACCCCCGATGTATCTAAACTACCTCGATATCAACGATTTTCGAAGTAATGTAGCTACCTGCCGGATGGCTCGATTCGATTCCTCTGGGAACTGATTGAACCACTTGTAGTCATCGTGTTGTCGTCATCTTCAGAAAACGTAGATCGGCAGGAGGTGGACCGTGGCTAATCTAACCGTCCCACATCCGACCAACATACCCAATTCGGGCAATTTTCGCGGCATTGAGCGTTTACCCTGTGGCAGATGTTTGTCGATGGTTTGGGCATTCCCCAGCGGTGGCGGCCCGATTCTATGCTCAGGCACGAACAGAAATGGCTGAGAAAGCATCGCGGGAGCCAACAATTTTAGCGGCCAAAGAGGGTTCCCAGGTGGGTTCTATAGCGGGGTACATTGGGGGCGAAATGGGTTCTAAATCGGGGGATATCACTGGCCCTCAAAACGGGGGCAGGAATGCCAAGAAAGGGGGCAAAACCCAACAAAAAGAGCCCTTTTCGAGGGGTCCTGAGGACTCTCTGAAGGGCTCTGATAAAAGCAGGGAATGGGCGAAGAGGGACTCGAACCCCCGACATCCACTTTGTAAGAGTGGCGCTCTAACCAACTGAGCTATTCGCCCGAACTTTTTTGAATTGCGGGAGGTCAGCCATGTGCTGACCCGAATAAGAACTGAGAAAGATCAGCTATAGAGCTGATACAATTTCAATTACATGCCTAGCAAACGCATACGACGTGACCGTCGCTCTGCACGTTGCTTGCTGCGACGCTTGATTTCGCTCGGCTTCTCGTAGAATTCGCGACGTCGCATTTCCTTTTTCAGTCCGCTTCTCTCGACTAGTTTTCGGAAACGCCTCACAGCTTCTTGAATCGTTTCACGGTCGCGGACCAACAACTTTACCATGCACTCTCTCCGACTTTTTCGTATCTAGTCATTAATGGGTTGTACTTTCAACTCGCTTCTCGCGACTTCCAAGACCAAAAATGGTAACGCCTGAATTTTGCTTGGTCTAGGCGAATTTGGCAGGGTAAGACGAATTTCCCACCTTTTTCGTGATAATGTCTTTCGGCATTCGATCAGCAATCCTTTCGGAAAAGTTTACCAAATCGCCCCGGTCCACCGGTTTTTCTTAGTTTGAATCAACCCATCATCCCATGATTTGTTCGAGAATGCACCCAAGCAGGCTGTCAGAGGGCCCGAGTGAGGCCCCCTTAGCGAACGGTAATGCTAGGCAGTGAGTAGATCGACAAAACGCTTGGCGTCGTCCTCAGGGGCTGTGGCGTGCCACAAAGCCTGGCTCACCGCGACGCGCCGAATCCCAGAACGAACCACCTCCGCTACATTGGCTAGCTGTATGCCACCAATCGCAAATGCGGGCAACCCCGAACCGTCCAATCGTTCCGCAGCCAGCCGCAAAAAGTCGAGCCCAGAGAATTCATCAAACGACTTGGTCTGAGACGGGAACGTTGGTCCGCAGCCTACGTAGTCGGCCCCAAATTGGATCGCTTGTTCGATCTGTTCAGCATTGTGGGTAGACAGGCCAATGACCATTGGATTGGGAACCAACCGGCGGGTCTCAGCGACCGACAAATCGGTTTGCCCGACATGGATGCCGTACGCCCCAAACGTGACAGCCAAATCGGCTCGGTCGTTCATGATGATCCTAGTTTGTGCTTCATCGACGGCATCTCTGGCGGCTTGGGCGTAATCGATCTGGCGGCGTGGCTCGGCGGTTTTGTCTCGGATCTGGATCAAGTCGACGCCACCTCGTGAGAGGGCCTCTATACGCTGGATAAACTCCGGAAGTTTCAATTCACAATCGGCCAGAACATAAAGCTTGGACGATTGAAGGAAGGTGACGTCTCTCTTTAGTTTGAGTAGTAAAGTTGCATTAAGATCGTAGACTTGATAGCGGATCGCCTCAATCTGAGGGCTGGTCGCCGCGGAAGCGAACTTGGCAATCTCCTCAAGTGACCTGAGGGATTCTTGGATGCGTCCTGCCGCTGCCGATGCAATATCGATAAGCCCACCGGATCGCTGCGTTTCGGTGGGGAGTTTGAAATCTTTCCCAACGTCGCTTTCGGCGTGCCGACTGGCAAGCATCCCGTCGGAATCCCAATTCGAGGCAGCGGCTCTTAGGGCATGTCGCAATTCTTTGTAGCGATGTTGCAGGCTCTCGAAATCCGAAAACCTCGCGATATCCTCAAGCGTCCGCAATGCTTCGAAAGATCGATTCAGATTTGCATCGAGGATTCGCAATGAGGCATCTTGGTTCAGGAAGCTATTAGACATGTTTGCCGTTGGGAGCGGGAGGGTAGTAGGTTTGCGTCCAGTAGTTTAGCACACGAGCTAGAGCTGGTATCATTGGATTCGCAATCCGATGCGATCCCAACGAATCGTGCCAGGGACTGCTTCGGAGATATCTTGTTCATCGCTGAGTTCGAAATCCCGTGAGAAGAAAATCCAGCGAGCATGGCCATAATAATCTGTTAAAGGAATGGTGCCCACGAATCGGCTATCTTTCGATCTCATGCGATTATCTCCAAGTGCAAAAAAGTGTCCCTCGGGGATAGTCTTTGGTCCATAGTTTTCGATATCAAAACCTGGAATCTGAGGCCCATCGTGAATCGCCTTTGGATCGTCTAGTTTCTCATCGTTGATGTAGACGACGCGATTTCGTATTTCGATCTTTTCCCCCGGGAGTCCGATCACTCGCATCACATAAAGCGGCGAATCCATTCCATTGCTGCGAAAAACCACAACATCGTAACGTTTGATGGTTTTTGGGTTTGCCCACAAACGATCAACGAGAATTCTATCCTCATGTAAAATGGTTGGCGACATAGATCGCGAAGGAACTCTAAAGGCTTCGCACACAAAGGTCTTAATTGTTACAGCGGACAAGTAATTGGCCGAATAGAACACGATGGCCATCGCGATGTAGAACCACCATTTTTGGTAGGATTTGCGTGGAGACGTACCATTTCGACGTGCAACGAAAAATGCATCGATAACATATGCGATTTGGTAGAGTAAAACTCCTCCCAAAAGTACAAGCATAACAATCCGACTCAACTCGAAAGTAACAACGGCAATCGCTGCGGAGACTAACAGGAAGATACCCAAAAACCAAATAACAACACTGCGTCGCAGATCTCCGGCGTAGATTTGTCCGATCGGGCTTCCGGCGATGAGATTGAGAAGCGCGGCTAACCAAGGGCGAGGAGGTTTCATGATGGGAGATATGCGTGTGAGGCTGGCAGGTTGATTACTTCCGAGTTGCTAATTTACCGGATGGTCGTAGCCTGCCGGACGGGAAAAAAAGACATAAACGGTTTTGCCCGCAGAATTTGCTGGGAAGCAAAGGGAAAACGAGGGGGTTCGTTGACACATCAAGATGGCAGATGTTATTCTTGGGACTATCGATTGTCGAGCGACCTAGTTTGGAGCGAGTGAACTTGCAAGAAGTTAGGACTATTGGTTCGAGATCGGTTTGGTTGCCCTCGTAGCTCAGTTGGATAGAGCGCGGCTTTCCTAAAGCTGAGGTCGCAAGTTCGAACCTTGCCGGGGGTACTAGGTTTTTTCTTGATGAAACCTATCTTCGAGCGCTGCTCTTTTTGGTATCTGATACTGAAATTGATACCGAAAATCTGAAACGAGTAAAAACGGACCTGAAGTGTCACGGTTTCTATGTAACCTTGTTGCTCACTTTTGAGGAGCAACAACCATGCGAAAACCGTTCTTTTGGAAGGCCAGAAAGTGCTGGTACGTCAGGAATCAACAAGGGCTAAATGTTCGACTCGATCCGGTTGAGGAAAAGGCATTCGCGATGTGGGAGCGAATGCGATCGATAACAGATTACAAGCATCCAGACGCTACTATCGAAGCGATATTCGAGGGGTTTCTGGCGTTCTTCGAATTGAAGGCCTCGAGGGCGCGATATGACAAGGCGATCACGCTGCTATCTTCGTTTGCTGATCACTTTGGACCGACTCGCAGGATTCGAGACGTTACCTGTCAGGATCTCGAAAAATGGCTCAACATGAAGCGGCAGCGAGGAAAGAAGGAATACACTTGGTCGATTGCTCGGAAGCGTGACGGGGCACAATTTGTTCTTCGTGCTTATCGTTGGGCTCATGTTCAAGGATGGATTCCCGCTTCCGATATTCTGCTGCATCGATCCGAGACTCCAGAGCCTCGGATTGTGCTAGTCGATCGTGCAACTCACGAACGATGCGTGAAGGCGACTAGAACAGGGAGGAGGAACCGCAGACCGTTCGGCTTAGTTCTGATTGCTCTCTGGCATTCAGGTGTTAGACCGATTCAGGTTCGGGAGCTGACGACGAGGCATATCAACAGGCATGGCGATTGGGTATTCGATCGGCATAAGACTGGAAAGAAAACTGGTCGCAAACTGATCGTGAGGCCTTCGGCGTGTCTCAAGACGCTGGTCGCGATCCTGTCGCATTCTAGGCCAACTGGACCACTGTTCAGGTCACCAACGGGGGAGGCATGGACAAAGGATGGGTTGGTTCGCAGGTTCAACCGTATGCGAACAGAATTGGGGCTCGATTCATCGTTGGTGATGTATGCCTATCGTCACACGTTCGCAACTGAAGCACTTTTGCATGGGGCTTCAATGCCTACCGTGGCTGCGCTGTTAGGACATAAAGATTCAACGATGGTTGCGAAGGTTTATTCCCATCTTGATGTGTGCGATGATCCAATGAGAGCGGAGGCTTTGAGAATTGCGAGCGAAAGGACTAGGCGATGAGTTTTGACGAGGAGATTGGAATCAGTGAATTACCACTCGAATTCGCGATGGCCTGTGCTTTGGTGGCGTTGATAGTTGTCCTATTGGCGATTGCTAGTCGCAGGGACTAAGTTCCTGCTTGAGGCTGCAAGGTGCAATTCTAAAGACGGGAACATGACACACGCCGGGAGTGCCGTACAGCCCATGCTGAATGTGCCCTGTCCGAGTCCACGCGATAAGCTGCTCACATAATCGATCCAGGTTCAATCCGGTGCGTTTTGCGATCTCTGCGGGCGTTTCGGCTTTGCCTGTTAGAATTGATTTCGGATTATTAGGAATGGGATCGGTTTCGCGATAAGGAGTTTGACAAGATCGTCTCATGCTCTTGCTCCTTTGTAGAACGCCAGCTGCTTACCAATGCCTAATGAGGAAACAGGCTTAACCACGTTCACACCAAACATCTTCAGGATCGATGCCAAAGGCTCGCAGTACATTGCACCAGCATGAAGCTCAATGGTGACATCAGATAGCTTGGGACTATCGAAATCGTAGAATAGGGCGGTCATTAGCTGGTTTGCGACTCCGATGTTCCACTCTGCAGCTTCGATCTCCGACAGATCGTCTATTGTGACATCGTAGGGTCGAATGGGTGTAGTTGGTTTCAGCAGGCCGCACTTCGCGCTGAGGATGTACCACGGCAAATCACGCGACTCGACGTGGGTAACACGTTTGGCGAACAAGTCGCTGGTGTATAGATCTCGTGCAGTTACAAATCCGGTGGGACTTTTTATATTCGATTTGGTTTTACTGCATCCAACAAAAGCAATGGTGTGTTGAGTCTTCTTGGGAAATGGTAAGGTTTGTTGTGTCAGTTTGCTCATTTGGCTAACCTCAACCTTCTTTGCGATGGTGGAGGAAGCGGCAATTCCTTTTTTCGGTGCTTTGGTTCAGATACCTGACTCAAGAATTCAAGCAAAGCAGAATGAGTTACCCGCCTGATTCTTTTCTTAGTGCTGGCTGAAAGATTAGGCAACGACTTCAATCGACCAGAATCGATTAAAGATGCAACCGTACAGGGCGAAACCTTTAGATGGTCCGCCAATTCTTGGATCGTGTAGATACGATCCAGTGCGGGTAACTCACTCATTTTGCGTCCTATCGAAAACAAGTGGCAGGGAGTTTTCGCTAGGAGGTATTCGTAATGCTAAGGCGTCGTCATGCGAGGGTCAAGCGTTGAAACGAAAAAAGCCCCACCAACCAGTCACGCCCGAAATCTTAAACGGCTAACTAGTCCTTCGTGGGAAATACTCGCGGATGCAACGCTAAATGTGCTTGGTATTTCTCCAAAAGCTTTTTCTTTAGCCAAAGTATAGCTTCCTCATCAAGTCCAGGTTCATCAAAAGAGCCAATCTTGAATGAAGTATCATTCGACCGGTACCCAAAGTCGCACTGAATTTGTGCCGAACCAGCTAACCAGTACACAACTTCAACAAACATTCGCTTTTGATGAACATCACAGGAATATGAGAAAGTTGGTTGGGATTCGGAAGCAAGATACTCTCGAACAAAATCGTCCACTTGAGCTGCAGAAGAAAACTCAGCGAGCACTGGTTTGATGACGCGATCGCAAAACGCCTCAGCTGTTAACATCATCGCCTTAGAGTCTTCTCGACGTTGCAGTGCCAATCTTTTACTCGTCTCAATATCTTGCAAGTGTTTTTGTCTTGCATCACTTGTTATCTTTTCGATCTGTTCTTTAAATGAGTCCATCTTCCATTTCTTTCAGTCTAATCTTGACTAATGTCTTTCAAATGAAAAAGGCCGCTCAGATTTGAGCGGCCTCGGTATCGAAAACGATTCGTGTTTTAGAACTTAGCTGCGTTGCTTTGTGCGAACCATCATGTTAGAAAACTTACTCTTCCAGTGATCGGGATTCGAGATCATATCACCCAGTAAGACGGCCGCAGGTCCGGGAACTTCGCTCGTGCCCTGCTCCCATTTCTCCAGCGTTCTTTTAGACACGCCAATAAGCTTGGCAAAGACCGCCTGGCTTACGTGAAAATCGTCTCGTATATTTTTAACTTCCTCGGGTTTGACCTTTCTTGGCTCCAAGGAAAGCTTAACTCTTCGAATGGTTATCTTTGGGCTTAAATCCTCAATTCGATCAACAGAGTCAAGTCGCTCAGCAGCAGCCTTAACCCTTCCGATCAGTTTGTTTTCAAAATCCGTGAACTTCTTATTCATCAGGTCTTCTCCACGCTTTGTACCGTGTCAGCAGTCTTTCTCTTACCAAGGAGCAGTGCGTTGTTAACTGCTTCTTGGCATCCTCCGATAAATCGTCCGAGTCTGTCTTCGAATAGGCCATTACTACGAGAACGATGAAAATTTCCGGAACGTATAGGTAAAGAACCCTAGCTCCGCCTCGTTTTCCTCGTCCTCGAGTCCGCCATCTAATCTTTCGAAGCCCACCCGTTCCCGAGATAACGTCTCCCGATTCAGGGTTCGCAGTCAATGCAAACTCAAACATAGGTAAATCACTGTCTTCGTTTAATCCGAGTTCCGTCCAGTCGTCTAAAAACCCGTCTTCGTAGATAAAATCAAGCATATCTTGTGGTTGAACCAAATGCTCAGGATAGATGACTTTGGCTTCACTAACGGGTATGGAGCTTCGTTTGCTCATTTAGATCTCCTTTTTTTTCGGCCAGAACTCTAATCAAACTATACCCTGCCAGGGTATAAAGTCCAGGTTGATTAGAAATTTTTTTTCAGCCGCAAAGCTAGCGTAGAGACGCCATTAAACGAAAAAAGCCCCATCAACCAAACACGCACGAAGTTCAGTCAATGGAGCCTTTGCTTCTCAACGCTCTCAGTCTATGGGTTGATTCATGTTTAACAAGTAAATTTTTCATGAACAACTTTTCCCCACGATAACGCTAAACATCCTAGGCAATTCCTTGGCCGAAATCGTTAGGACCAAAGGTGTCACCGATGCTAGCAAAATCCGCTCATCAGGAATAATCGATCAGGATGTCAACCCGAACACCAGAGAGGCAACCGAAGAATGTGGGAAGTAATTGCTGAACGTGGAGCGACTGAACGCAGAATTGTTTCATGCAAATGGGATCGAGCTAAACAGCATGCGAAACGTGCTCTTGATCGAGGTTGGAAGGTCCGAATACGAACATACTATGCCGATGTCTTACTTGCTGAACCCAACGGAGATTTTTTGATCATCGCTCGTAAGGTTAAGCCACAGGAGGCAGCGAGATTTTCAATTCTCTGGTTCAAACGCGATGATCGGTCAGGGTGCGTTATGTGGCCCCACGGGAGGCCAATGCCGGAGGGATGGAACGTGGTGGGATAATTGCATCCTTATGGATCTAATCGAAGCTTACGAACCTGTACACGCACTGGTGTCTTGTCTTCTTTCGATCGGTACGTAACAGTCACATCAGCCTTGATCGGCTTGCCGGTCAGAATTGTGTTTGGGTCAATCGTTTCGGAAAGTTGAACAGCAATTCGTTTACCTGGTTGTATGTCGTCAAGGCAGGCCCACCATCCAGTCGTTTTGTCGAGATCCACTGCTCTAAAAGTAATGGATGTATCATCAACGTCGCGAAATGGCCTTTCGACATCTGTTTTTTCGTAGGTTGTGGGAACATGTTCTAGGTACTGAGCAGGCACGATTGACTCTCCATTGACCACAATATCTCCGGTAGTAGCTATACCGCCTGGTCTTGTCAGTTTTACAAGTCCTTGCTTAATTGACTCTTTGCTGGCAATCTTACTTTCAAGAATTCGCTTGATTTCATCTTCGCTTTTATCAAACTCATTCCCAATAAGAACTAGGACGTTTGGAGGCGGTGGCACAACTGATGTCTCTTGTTTCGTGGGCGCGAACTGCCACGCTGCGTAGGCAATAGCTCCTGCTAGGGAAAAACCAACGATCTGATTAGACGATAGGTTTGCGATACGCATATTCTTGCGAAACTCCTCGAATTTTTTTGCTCCGTCTTCACCTCTGCCAAAGCATAAGCGATAAATCCAACCATCCTCAATACTATTGAGCTTCAAGCTTGTGATTAGGATCTCGGGGGGTGGTAACTCTATCTTAAGGAGTCCTTCCAGAAAATAAGTGGCATTCCTTGCCATTATTTCCAAACCCTTTATGTGGTCGATAACCATTGCTGAGGTAACGGGCTCGTCAAAATCTAGATACAAGCTCTGTTTTGATTCAAAGATTATTGGAGTTTCCATGGAGTAGATCTTTTCAATGCTTGTTGAAGGGGTGTGGTTGTTGGGCGTGGTTACTGCCGCGACTCTCTGAGCAGGATAAGCTGGTTGCGGATGTCAAAGAGGATGATCAGGCCTTCGCAAAGAAGCCGGAATAGCATGCGCGAACCGCTATCGTTTGCCTTTTTTACTTGGCTTTTTCTGCGCATCATTACGGAATTGCAACCACTCTTGCTGCTTAGTGACAAAAGGAGCGTTGCCTAAGAAGGAGTTCATCGCAGGGTCTGGCTTATTCTGGTAAACAGCTTTGTGCCATGTTGATCCATCCGACGAAATTTCAATCCGTTCCGTCGATCGCAACATTGGATGGCCGATCTCGCTATCTGGTATGGCAATTTGCCAAACAATTTGTTCTTTCGGCCGTATTCCGCCCGTTATCGGAAAGACTCTTTTGACTTCCTTGTCTGGCAGTGGTCTGCCGTCTCGAAATCGTCTTATGGTCATTTCTTGCTCTTCCAAAACACTAACACCTGGGTTTCGGATGATCAGATCAATTTCGAGTTGGATGCCAGATCCCCCAAATGGAGAGTTTCGATCTGCAGCTACCGAATGCGTTGGCATACTAATTTCCACATCGACAGACTTAAGCAACTGCAAGGGAGAAAGATTTTTAGCGAGTTCTAAGGCTAAGCCAACAGTCTTTCGGTCTTCAGATTCATTCATCTTTTCGATGAGCGATTCAAGTTCGATCCGAGTCTTTTCAACTTGCTTATTGTGCTGCTCTACCAGTTTTTGAAGCTCTTGATCCCACTTTTCCTGCGGACTTGCCTCTTGTCCAACTAAGCCTTTGGGCGTGAACAGAATCATTAACACCACTAGAAGATTTAGTTTCATCGTACGGGCTCCTTGATGGGCTACGGTTTCGGTTTCTTGCGATGTTCCGTTGTTTTCTTTATCGCGGCTTTGAGAATTTCCGAAGCTGGGAAGGTTGGTTCGGCGGGTTTTCCTGGGGTGCCACGTGGTAAGCAGTAGCCCGCTATGGTTGCGTTTTCCACTGCATTATCACGACGAAGTTTCTGGTAGCAGCGTTCGTGCACACCCCTAGTTTCCTTTCCATCACCAAGCGGTTTGCTACAACGCAAGCACATCCTTTGTCCGACCATCCTGGCCACGTCCTCCTGGGAACGCATTGGAAGATCAAGCTTTTGCAGAGTTTCTTTTCGGTCCTCTTCAATCGCATTGAGGATTTCATCCGCCAGTTGCTTCAGCTGCAAAACAAGTTTCGTGACCTTTTTTACGTCCATGACAAAAATTCTGACAAAAATCTTTTCTGCTGCAAGTCCTTTGTTGGTAATTATTTAGGTGTATACGTAGGTGGCGTTAATCGTGACGCAAAGCGTGACATTTATTGACACATGGTGCGTCATGGCCTATTCTTTCTTAGGCGATTTGATTCAAGGACGGTTTCTGACTAACAGCGGGGATTGTTCATGAAAGTTGAAGTAGTTCTTACCACCTGGGTTTCGATGAAAAAAGAAATCGTTTTGAAGATCAGGCGATACAGCAAGAAGCGGCTATGCCTCGGTTGCGACAAGCCGATTTCGCCAGAAGAAAAGATTGTTCGCGGCTGTCATGAGCGATGTGCAAGGGCAACGTATCGGGCAATTGAGAAGGGTTTGACTACAGACAGCGAACGCGTAGCGGATGGGAAGTGGCTGGCGCATGCAAAGCGTGGTCCTAAGCCATCGAATCCAGTGACCATTGAAACCCGGCAAGCATTGGCCGGGAGTTAGGAGCAATGATGAGTAACGAAATAACTTTAGCCGCCGACAATCACATGATACATGCGCAGCAAAATGCTTTGGCTTCGAGCGTCGTAATCCGACAGTCTAGCGGTCCAACGATCCAACTCTCGAAACTTGCGAAGGTACTGCGGTTTGGGAGTGGCTGTAAAAGCAAACCAGCATCGGTCGTTATCGTCGAACTGATCCGCAGTGATGTCGACAATAAACCCGTTCGTCTCAAGCCATGCGTGGGACTGCGATCCCGAATCGCCCAATACATACTGCGGTGGGTCGTACCCAAGCTGGCAAAGATGGTGGGCCATCAAGTCGCTTGCGTCCCCGCAGCAACCTATGGGGAAGCGGTCAAAGTTTCCGCCCAGTCGTTTCGGGTCGCACTGATCAATCAGTCGTCGGAAACCGGTGGCGATTTCGTTCAGTTCTGCTACGTCACTTTGCATGATGACGGCGGATTGTACATCACCAAAACCAGACCACGAAACGTGGAGGCTTAAATGATTGAAGCAAAAGGTATCAACCGACGACTGGCGATTCAAATTACAGAGTCAGTTCGTCTGCGATTAGCGAAGTACACATCGACGCAACCAACTGAGCGAGGTTGCTTGAATTGGATTGGTTCGAATAGGCAAGGCTACGGTGCGATCAAGATTGACAAGAAGGTTTACGGTGCGCATTGCGTAGCATTCGTAGCAAGTGGTCGAGAAATTCTGGATGGTCATGTTGTAGCCCATAAGTGTGACAATCGACTGTGCGTCAATCCAAATCATTTGGAATGCGTGACCATTCAGAAGAACAACCAAGATGCGCAGGTTCGTCGCAGGATAACGCCGCTACGTGGACGAGAGGTGCCAAAGGCGGTTCTTAATCCAGAACTTGTTCGCACGATCCGCCACTTATACGTTCCAAACAAGTTTTCTTACATGCGAATTGCGAAGCTACTAAACGTGCCGCTGTACGCGGTCAAAAGCGTTGTAGATGGTAATAGCTGGACTCACGTTCAGTAGTTTGAGTTTTGGTGTTTATATGGCGGTCTAGCTTATTGGTAGAGCACTTGGAGTTTTCGGGCGATCCTCCAAGCCGGTCAGGTTCGATTCCTGGGGCCGCCTTTCCCGTGGCAGGGAGTTTTCGGTCCTCACCCGTCAACTGTGGCGGGTGGGGAAATTTTCAAATCATCTACGGAGGTAGAAATGTTAATTCTTAGTCGAAAGGAAAACGAAACGGTTCGCATCAACGATGAGGTGGTCGTTTCGGTTGTCGCGATCAGAGGGGACAAAGTTCGTATCGGGTTCGATGCTCCCAAATCTGTTGTGATCCATCGCGGTGAGATCTATGACGCGATTCAGCGAACAACTCAAGAAGAGGACGCTTCTGTTAAGTTTCCAAATCTTGATGTTGCTCAAAAAATGCGAGAGTATGCAGATGCAATCGAGGGATTGAACTTCCCAGTGAACTTGCACTTGGAAACGTTCTTTCTAAAGCCAATACAAGTTGAACAACTCAAGGTGGCTTTTGCTGAAGCTGACTTTGAGTCGAACAGCTATAAGGGTGAATCGTGGCTCAAAGCGATACCCATTGATCGACGCGTTTCGATTACGGCTTACTCACCGAGACAGAATGCTGTTGAGGTGCCAGCATGAGCAAAGAATCAAATCTGGCTTACCACTCGGATATGTCCCGAGTGAGCAACTCAATGCTAACTGTTCTAAAGCGTAGTCCTAAGGAATTCGAGAAGCGATTCATTCTCAGGAAGTGGATCGAATCGGACAGCAAACCACTGCGAATCGGCAATATGGTTCATTGTCTAACTCTCGAACCCACAGACTTTGAGAATCGCTACATCGTGGCTGAAAAGCATGATCGGCGAACCAATGTTGGTAAGGCTTCTTGGGCAGAATTCGAAGCACGCGCAGAAGGCCTTGAAATCGTCGATGCGGATGAAGTTAAGTTGGCGATCGATTGCGCAAAAGAGTTGATTAAACACGATCAATTCGGATCGCTTTTGGCATCGCCTCCCTCGGATGCGGTGATTGAAGAGCGAATCGATTTCGAATGGAACGGTGTGGCGGCTCGATGCAAACCTGACATGTTGATTCCGTCGATGCGTTTGATGCTCGATGTAAAGACCACTCAAGATGCAAGCCCCGAGGTTTTCGCTAAAGCGGTAGCTAAATGGGGCTACGCTCGTCAGCATGCGTTTTATTGCGAGGCAGCTCGACAAAAGTATGGAGTCGATTTCCGGTTCATGTTGTGCGTTGTCTCCACGAATCAAGCGATGGAAACGGCTTGCTATGAGCTCAGTCCTAAAACCGTCGCGATCGCAAAGACTGAGTTAAACAACTTGGTCGCTGATTACGCACGTCGAAAGAGCCAGGGAAATTGGACCCCTGTGTATTCAAAGGGCATCGTCCCATTGGATCTTCCCAAATACTACAACCCAAACATCCTCGTCGATGAGGATGAAGAGAGCGAAGAATTAGAAGGGGTGGCAGCATGAGCACAGCAATAAGCAACGTTTACGACGATTCCAACAATAGCGCGCCAACATCCGTGATGGTGGCAGCTGCTCAGTCTCGCGAGGTGGCTGAGATTCAATCCGCTATGACAGTAGCCAAGAAGTTCCCAAGGGATCAAAAGGCGTCTATGGATAGGATTCTCATAGCCTGCCAACGAAAGAGTCTCGCAGAAGTCGCTACCTATCAATACGCAAAAGGTGGGACAGACATTACAGGTCCGTCCATCCGATTGGCTGAGGCAATCGCTCGCGAGTGGGGAAATCTTCAGTGTGGTGTTAGGGAGTTGGATCAACGCGATGGCGAAAGCACAGTCGAAGCGTTCGCGATTGATCTGGAGACTAACTTTCGCTGTTGCAAGGTGTTTCAAGTCAAGCACAAACGCGACACTCGCAGTGGTTCGTATGAAATCAAAGATCAACGCGAGATCTATGAAATGGTCGCCAACCAAGGCGCCAGACGTATGCGTGCCTGCATTTTGGGAGTTATTCCCGGCGATGTTGTCGAAGCTGCTGTTGAGCAGTGCGAGGCAACATTGAAAGCGAAATGCGATACAAGCCCCGAGAGCATCAAGAAGCTCTTGGACACTTTCGAAAAGATGGGCATCACGAAGGAAATGGTGGAGGGGCGAATTCAGCGAAAGATTGAAGCGATTACGCCCGCTCAGTTCCTCAATATGCGAAAGATCTTTAATTCGCTCAAGGACGGAATGAGTACCCCCGCTGAGTGGTTCCCTGTTCCCGAGGCACCACAGGGGACAACGCCAGGAACGACAACAGTTACCAAGAATGCCCCTATCAATCCAACCAAGCCAAATCCAACAGAAACCAAGGAATAGCAAATGAGCACAATTGCAGAACCAGAAAACAAAGTTGTCGTCGGTGAGTTGATCGACACTCGACTATCGAACGCTCCGATCGTGTTTCATGTATCGGACGCGAAAATCGACGAGCTGAAACGGGAACTCAGTGGGCTAAAAATCATCGACTCGGCAGACTATGCGAAAGTTACAAAAGGCATCGGGGTTTGTCGAACGCTACGTGTGCAAATCGAGAAATGCAGAAAGGATCTCAAAGAGGATTCTCTCGCATACGGTCGACGAGTTGACGCGGAAGCCAAACGCCTAACAGTCGCCTTGGAAGCGATCGAAGAACCTCTCAAGGCTGAAAAAGCTCGCATCGACGAAGAAAAGGAGCTCGCCAAAAAGAAAGTGGAAGAGGCTAAACGATTGAAGCTGGAGGCTCGATTAAACGAGCTTTCCGCGATCAATGCACGGGTCAATCCGCTCGTTGTTGCTGATTGGACCGATGAAGAGTTTCAGACTCAATTCGAGGTCGCCAAGGGGCTTTTCGAAGCTGGCCAACGACAATCTCGCATCGAAGCTGAGCGGTTGGCTAAAGAGGAGGCCGAACGCCAAGAAGCCCTTCGCCTAGAGCGAGAAAAACTTGAAGCCGAGAGAGCTGAACTAGCAAGGCTTCGCACTGAACAAGAGGCAGCTGCTAAAGCTGAGCGAGATCGTATCGAGGCTGAACAAGCCGCCGAGCGAAAGCGACTCGATGAAGAGCGTGCCAAAATTGAAGAGGCTCAACGAATCGAACGCGAACGCATCGAGGCGGAAAAGGCAGCGATCCAAGCGGAAAAGGATCGGTTGGCTCGCGAACAGTTCGAACGTGATGAAGCAGAGCGGCTGAAGCGAGAGGTGGAAGAAAGAGCTGAACAAGAACGCTTGGAATTGATTAGAGCCGAAGAGGAACGCAAGGAAGCGATTCGACTTCAAGAGATTGCTGAACAAGAAGAGTTAGCTCGACAGGAAGCCCTCAGACCTGACAAAGAAAAGATTTGCATCTTCGCAGATGTTCTAACCTCGCTCGATCTTCCTGCAGTCGAGAGCGATGAAGCGATGGCCCTTATTAACGTGGCCTCGGACTCCTTGATGAAGATTGCCGAATTCCTACGAGCCTTTGGAGAACCATCGTGAGCACAGTAACTACCGAACAAAATTACAGCTACGCCACGATTGAGCACCTAAAGTTTGCTCGCAATGGTGAGGCTATCAGAGCACGCTTTCGCAATGGGGTCACCGGCCCTTGGACAACTGGCTACCTAGTTGGCTGGATCCAGTGCGACAGACCGTGGGTATGCGGGCGATTCGAGGACACTGATCACCTAGTCGAAGAGTGTGACTTTTTTCAGTACTGCGAAGTGCTGACCTAGCCAGTTTGGGGTGGTAGCTCAGTGGTAGAGCAGCGGGTTGTACCTGCGGTCGATGGTTCGAATCCATCCCACTCTATTGATGACAAATGCACGGACTAAAGGAGTTGAAGCATGTTACATCGATCTAGCGATCCGCAATCAAGCGTCGAAGCGGCTGCTGACATCACGCCGCGATTGAATCAGCGATGCCAACAATTCTTGCGTTCACTTCGTGCATTGGGCAAAGCAACAGCGAAAGAAGCTGCCGTGCACGCTTGCCCTGATGACTATGCCCAATGCGAAACGATTCGGAGACGCGCAAGTGATCTTCATCGTGATGGATTCATCATCGTTGTTGGGCGTCGCAGGTGCAAAATCAGTGGTAAACCCGTTAGTGTCTATGAGGAGGTTAAGCGATGAATCGACAAGCAAGAACGGTCATGTTTGGTGTTACGGATCCGGACGAAGT
>JBKDKR010000096.1:0-30788 GCA_046344995.1 Pirellula sp. | reverse complement strand
GACATTCGGGTGATTCAAGAATTGCTTGGCCATAACGATATCGCAACAACGATGATTTACACGCATGTTTTGGCGAGACCGGATATCAAGATCGTTAGCCCTTTGGATCGATTGCACTTGTCCGCGGCATTGAGTAACCCTTCGCAAATCGCAACTAAACCAACCAGTGTGCCTGCCAGTAGTGTTACCCCAGCTTTTGTTGAATCGCAGTTTGTCGAGGATAGCCAATCAGAACAGGCTCTGTCGCAGGCTCAAGATGCCAAGCAGATTGCTGCACCGAAGCCGCAGCAACGAGCCGCTACTCTAATTGGGAAGACGACATTTCCAGATCTGCCACCGAGAAGAGGATTTTCTGGTTGGCTACGAGATGCGGCACGTAAAATCTTTAGTGGGGATAGTCGGCGGGATAATCCAACGGCGAGTGGATAGGGATTGGTTCTATGTGTCATTCGGGGTGATTTAAGAGGTTTGACCACGAACGTTTCGAATGACACGAATGTAAACCCGAGCAGCCGGAGAGAGAGCCACAGAATACACAAGGGGACACAAAAGGCTGGATGATGTATGCCGAGAGCATGGATTGAGGTTATCCATTTCTTCTTTTGTGGGTTCTTGTGACTTTTGTGGCTGGGCGATTTCTTGTTTTGACGAGTTTTGGTGATGTACTAGTAGCTTATTAAATTGCGAGTGCCGTATTTTTCATTCGTGGTATTCGTTCAATTAGTGGTAGTAAAGGTGGATTGAGATAGAGGGCGTTTTTTGCTTCGGGAAGCAGTCCAATCTCTTGGCGAGATCGGCTACGGGGGCGGAGAGGATAGCCACAAAAAACACAAGAGGTCACAAAAGGTCGGATGATGTATGCCGAGGGTATGGATTGAGGCTATCTATTTCTTCTTTTGTGGGTTCTTGTGTCTTTTGTGGCTGAGGGATTTGGATTTAGAAAGGGATTAGTGATCCACCAATAGTTCTCACATTGCGATCGTCGGTTTTTCCATTCGTGTCATTCGGTTAATTCGTGGTAACAAAAATGGATTTGAGAAAGAGGCCGCTACGCTTCGGGAAGCATTCCAATCTCTTGGCGAGATCGGCTACAAGGATTGATGATTGGCGATTGATGATTGGAAGAAAGCAAGTGGGAATCTTGAGTTGAAAACTCATCCAATCTCTGGCGAGATCGGCTACGGGGAGCGGAAAGGATAGCCACAAGAAACACAAGGGGACACAAAAGGGTTGGATGATGCATGCCGAGGGCATGGATTGAGGTTATCCATTTCTTCTTTTGTGGATTCTTGTGACTTTTGTGGCTGAGGGATTTGGATTTAGGACTTGTGGCGATGCGCGCTTTAGCCATGTTGCATCCCGGTTGACGATTCTGAAGCATTAGAGAGCTGAGCGTTAAACGCTTAAGGCCAAACGCAACTTAAGGAACGTTTCACTGGTTCGCGCGGGAGAGGCCGGGGTTAGGAAAGGGCTATCCCTCCACTTGCGCTTTCGGGCTGGTATTGGGGAGTGATGGCCTCGTAGCCTCGTCCACTACAGGATGGTCTCGTTGCCTCGTCCACTACGGGAAGGTCTCGTTGCCTCGTCCACTACGGGAAGGATCGGTTTGGGAGGTTTGTAGATACTTCGTTCCCGTCGGTGTACGTTGTTCGTAAACACCAATTCACGTGGGGTCCAAGGAAACATGATACGGTCGTTTCGTTATCAATAAAGAACAGGCGTCTGTATTTTTTAACGACTTACATCCATTCTAAAGGGATGCCCCTCAGTGGATGTTTAATTGGTTTTAGTGAATCGGATTGGCGATGTCAATAAAATTTAAGATCCTTGGGCTGGAAATCATGTCTCGGAGATTTGACCACGAATGTTTCGAATGACACGAATGAAGAGCTGAGCAGCCGGAGGGATAGCCACAAAACACACAACGAGACACAAAAGGTTGGACGATGCATGCCGAGGGCATGGAATGAGGTTATCTATTTCTTCTTTTGTGGGTTCTTGTGTTTCTTGTGGCTGAATGATTGCTGGTGTTAGAAGGAAAAGGCCTCGTAGCCTCGCCCACTACAAGAAGGACTCGTTGCCTCGTCCACTACCAAGAGGGGGCTCGTCATGTATGGGGGGAGAGGCTCGGCTGGTTTCGGGAACAAGTTCGATTTGTGATCGACTTTGCTCCTTACGCCAGCGCGATCCTCCCCTTCCTAGTACTAAGCTTCGTCACTACCAAGCTGGGCTGTACTCAATGTGACGAACCATTCAACATCAAGTACCCCAATTACTTGACATATGCTGATTGCGGAACCGGCAAAACGACGGTGGCACCGTAATGGGTTTTGTCGTAGCCCTCCCCCTTTTCGTCAACAGCCACATGATGCGCAACCGCTAGGATGAAATTTCCTTGCGTCGGAGTGTAACTCACGTAGCCACCGGTGTCGGTATTGCGTTCAAACTGAGTATCAAAGCCCTCCGCAAGCACCGCACCTCGCGGAATAAAGGACACCCTCGTCTCGGGAAGTGGCTTACCGTTCCAAAGCAATCGCAACCGAACCTCATTGCCAGCCCCTAATTTTTCGATTGGAGTGTCAACTATGAACTCTAGGCCTTGATTGAGCGGGACGATCTTGTCGACTCCCTTAGTCGATATCGCTTGGTAACTATCGGTCGCAAAGAAGTAGGTCTTCGATGACTTGATAGCTCGGGTTTTTCCATGAAGCGTATCGAGCTTATGAACAACTTGATAGATCCCCTTTTGTTCAGCGACATATCTGGTCGTCCAGAAGCCCTCTTTCTCCGCTGACCCCATGTCTAAGACTTTGGGTTTCAAGTCGGATTTCGTTCCGTCCGGAGCGATAAGTTCGAGCGTACAAGGCGCCAAAGTGATTTTGCTCGCGAGTTTAAAATCTCGGTGTTCGTTGCCGTGGTTTCCAAGCATCAAATCGACATAGACAAATTCACCTTGCCGGTTCACCAGCGATGCCGTTTGAACCCACGTATCATGTGCTTTAACGAGGTTAAATATGCCCAGAACCAAGGCCAATGCAATCAGAATTCTTTTTTTCATAATGGGATATATTCCTAAATGGTAAATTAGTTATCGATCTCGACATTAATTTCGCCACCAGCACGAGTACTGAAGGCACGCCAAGCAGCTAGATTGATGGAATTGGAGACAAAGGAGACGCTGCCGTCGCAGCGGGCTACCATTACACCACCGGTGTGATTGCTTCGGGCACCAAAGATACCGTAGCCACAGGTGTTCATATCGAGCAGATCTGAGTTGGGTGGTAGGTAATGGTTGTAAGCGTTGTAGTACTCTCGACCATTGATCCATCCTCCACCGCGCTGGCCATTAAATCCGCGACGCATTGCAAGCAATTGAGATTCATAAGTGGCAGGATCGACAGGAGCCACGAATCCGTTTGCCAAACCAGCTACTGCAGGAGGAACCGTAGTCGAGGTCCATACGCACGCAACGTTGACCATCGTTCTGCGTTTCTCTTTACTGTTGATCGGCTCAGGTACGTTTGTTTGTTCTCGTCCTCGAAGAGACTCAGAAAACGCAGCGGTATTGCTGAGTCCGTCAGTGATCGAGCCGAACCGAACTTTGGAATTCGTCCAGAGGATGCCGTCGGTCATCACTCGTGTGTCGTAATTGGTACCAACGCCACTACCCAGGTTCATGTGATAGTTATTCCCTGCGTATTGTTCGATGGGACCGCTGCCGCTAAGCGTGACGACTTCGAAAATCTGTGGTCCAGCGTCGCTTGGGCAACTAAGCATTGGGACAATCGTTTTGGCGGGTTGCACAAACTGTGGTTGAAGCGTACCGGGACAGCATCCGTTTTGCAGCCTGAGTCCGAAATCCAATTGAGCAAAAAGGTTGGTCTGTTCATAGTACGGCATTAAATTCGCTTGCACAGAAAAATTGCCTGCGTTGCTATTTCGTAGCGAAACCAACGTGGGCAATTGTTTATTAGCCGATTCGTAGTTATGCAACGCTAGAGCCATTTGCTTAAGGTTGTTGGAGCATTGCATTCTGCGAGCTGCTTCTCGTGCCGCTTGTACGGCAGGCAGAAGCAAGCCTACCAATATGCCAATAATGGCGATAACGACTAGTAGTTCAACGAGAGTAAAGCCACTTGGGCGCATCGATTTGCTAAATCGCGAATTACGTAACAAGGTAAATTTCAGTTTCATTTTATTGTTGGATATCTAAAGCAAAAATTGATAGACAGCCCCGCAAAAACACTATCGCATCTGTAGATTATTGGCAGGGACTGAACGCGCTCCCGCTTGTTGACGCATCGATTGGAGGGCGATCCATCCAACAAAGCAGGAGCACGTCAATTCATGCCAACGTCTAGGATGGCTGATTGAATGTGCGAGGAACGGTAACAGAGATGGAACGAAGAGCCATAACTCATGCTTCGGCTAACTTTGGTAGCTTTGCATTTGCGGAATGCACTGGCGATGGTTTCGTTCGTCGCTAGATGCGAGGTGGCGGGATAGAGACCGCGAGGTACACAGGATAGGGGATGCGGATCGTATCGATCAACGATTCCTCTAGTTCAATCGATGTTGTAACTGCGCGAAGTTCTGGAATAACGCATTGATTAATAAGATCGAGCGCAAACGTTAGTCCGTGGCATTTGAGAGTGTCTATGACTCGCACAAACCGGATCTTAGGTGGCTTGTTTCTGGATTTTGATGCAGAGGTACTGGAGTCTTTGCTATCGCACATCGCGAGGCTTGCGGTATTAGGCTCGTTTTCCTTTGCATCATGAGTATGCGAGTTTACAAGGGATTTCGTTTGTACGCTGCCACAATAAGTTTCGGATTCGATCAGTGTGATGCTTTTTGGAATATTGGAGCAATGGGGGCAAGAAGATTTATCAGTAGAGTCCGAACCATTGTTGAAATGGTGGCTACTCTGATTGGATGTGATGGAGGGTTCAGCGGATCGGTCAGAGGATAAAACAGCGTAAACTGGAGGAGTCACGTTGTTTTCAATGGCCCAGGCAAGTCGTTCCTCTGGGGTGGTACAGCAACACGAGGTCCAACACTGTTGGGCTGTACGGCACCCGCAGAGATTGCCTTTGCAGGGGTAGTTTTCGGAACCAGTTTCCGGAGAGGTAATGGGTCGCACTGGTATTGGAAGAAAGCAAGCAACGAACGCAACCAGAAGTCCCCATCGGAAAATTCTGGCACAAACGCTTGGCCTGTTGCCCTTTAGATTGTTTCGCCCCATACGACCACTAACGACTAATCGTGGATCACGTTCGCTACTGGATCGCCCTCCAGACAAGATTGTAACACCATGCGTTCAAGATAAGAAGTGACTCTTGGGCAAGGGACAGAAGTAATCCGCTAGAGCGGCTGCGGCGTGGAGTCGCAGCCGGGGGGGAATTTGGTTGTAGTGGTAGGCATGGAAGGGTGCGTTTCGGAAAAACGGAGAACTTGGTAAATTGTGACGGGCCGGACGCGCGACGGGGTATTGATGCCCTGTAACGCTCCTAATGCGATAGAGAATCGAGCGATGCGAACCCCGAGTGCGAATACCGAACAAGGGAACGCTACTCGGTTCGCGCGGATTAGGCGGCCGTTAGAATAGGGCAATCCCTCACCTTGCGCTTTCGGGCTTGTATTAAAACCATCCCTAGCTGACGGGCGTGTTGCTTTAATTAGCCGGAACGCGCTAGCGTCCGGTTGTCCGCCGTTAACCGTGGGCTAGTGCCCTGCGGCTAATGCGTGTTTTTCAAATCGCCATTAAAGCAACAAGCCCTTACACTGCGGGTTGGAATACTGAAGAGCCGGGTGCATGAAGAGGTTTTAAAGCCTTGTGACGTTCCTAAAGCGATAGCACATTGAGCGTTAAGCCCCATAGTGCAAATACCGAACAAGGGAACGCAACTCGGTTCGCGCGGATTAGGCAGCCGTTAGATTAGGGCAATCCCTCACCTTGCGCTTTCGGGCTTGTATTAAAACCATCCCTCGCTGACGCTGCGGGTTGGGATTGAAGAGACAATATTTACCACTAATTCGAAAGAAACCGTGATATGGCAAAACAAAGGATTTTGATTCAACTCGATACTGATGCTCATGCGAGCGTTTTCGATGCGGTGGTTGCTATCGATGCGGGAGTTGATCATTTATTGCAGTATTCGAACGTCAAACCTGAAGATGTCCGTGGGTTGGTTCATGGAGCGATGTACACGCGAGGACCGGGCGATTTGAACAACACAGCGATCTTTGTTGGAGGGAGTAACGTTGCTCATGGAGAGGCGATTGCGACTGCGGCTCGCGACACGTTGTTTGATCCGTTTCGTGTCTCGATCATGCTGGATAGCAATGGAGCGAATTCGACGGCGGCGGCAGCCGTGCTTTGTGCTAGTTCCCACATGGACCTTGCTGGATCTACATCGGTTGTCTTGGGAGCGACTGGGCCGGTAGGACAAAGAGTTTGTCGGATTCTGGCGAATGCAGGGGGGCGAGTTTACGTCGGTTCCCGAACACTCGAACGCTCAAAAGAAACGATCATGCAGATTGCCAATTCCAACGTAGACGTCGAGCGATTGCTCATGCTGGAATCGGAAAACAGCGATGCATTAGAGGTCGCCCTATCCCACTCGCAAGCGGTTTTTGCATGTGGCGCGGCAGGCGTAAGGCTGCTGCCCACGATCCAATTGATTCGAGCTCAGTCGCTGCGGGTTGCAATTGACTTGAATGCCGTGCCTCCCGCAGGTATCGAAGGGATCGGAGTCATGGACAAGGGGGTGGAGCGAAGCGGTCGCTTTGACTACGGAGCTTTGGGAGTTGGTGGCCTCAAGATGAAAATCCACAAAGCGTCCGTCGCGTCACTTTTTGAGACCAATACGCGATTTCTCGATTGCGATGAGATGCTAACTATTGGCAAGGACATTATGGCTCGCAGAACGTTTGCAACTTAGTTCTTAGTTCTTAGTTCTTAGTTCTTAGTTCTTAGTTCTTAGTTCTTAGTTCTTAGTTCTTAGTTCTTAGTTCTTAGTTCTTAGTTCTTAGTTCTTAGTTCTTAGTGCTTAGTGCTTAGTTAGCGTTACTTTGATTTCCAGATGGGGGGCCAATTTTGGGAGTCTGTTCTGGCGGAGTCGAGATATTGCTCGATGGTAGATGTTATATCGGGATGTGATGAGGCGACATTTACTTCTTCGCCGATATCGGTGGATTGGTCGTAGAGCATGAAGGGGGCAGTCGGGGAGCCGGTTCGAATTCCTTTCCAGCGACCTCGGTATAGTGCAGCTTGTCGGAATCCGCCTTCATGAAATTCCCAGTAGAGGAATTCGTGTTTGGATTGACGGTCGGGCTGATTCAACAGGGTGGGAACAAAGCTGATTGAATCGCAGCCCTCGGGAGTTTCGAAACCTGCGAGTTCTGCACACGTCGCCATCCAGTCTCCAAAGTAAGCAACATGGTCCGTGTTAGAAGCGGTAGCAATCTTACTGGGCCACCACGCGATCATAGGCACTCGGATCCCGCCATCGGTTAGGGAACGCTTTAGTCCTCGGAGTGGGCCGCTGGGTTGGAACACGTTTAGATCGTGATTGCTTTCATTGTGAGGGCCATTATCGCTGGTGAAAATCACCAAGGTGTTTTCCGCGATGTTAAGATCTCGGAGGGTTTTCAGCATCGTGCCGACATACTGGTCCATTCGAGAGATCATTGCCGCATGTCCTTTGGTTTGATCCGTCCATGGTTCGTCTTGGTAGATGCCGTAATTGGGGACTTCTGCACCATCTTTGAGCACGCGAGTTCGCTCGTTGTTGGCATGAGGAACAACCAAGCTCCAATAAAGAAAGAAAGGGCGGTTCTGGTTTTCGCGTACGAACCGAAGAGCATCGTCGGCGATTAAATCGTCCGCGTAAACAAGAGCTTGGGTTGCGTATCCGCCACCTCCATTTCCGACTTTCGTTACTTCATTCTCAACGGGCACTTTGTCTTCATTTCGCCACAAGAAATCGGGGTAGTGATTGTGCGCGTGCGTTTGATTTAAGTAGCCAAAGAACTCGTCGAAACCTTGTTTCCTAGGCAGCCCCTCCTCGAAGGAGCCAATGTCACCGAGTCCCCATTTACCAGACAGGCCCGTTCGATATCCAGAGTCCTTAAGCATGTAGGCAATCGATTTGTCGGAAGAAACAAGAGATTGCGCCTGAGGGTTGTTTGGGCCAGCGTTACCACGTACACGAGTATGGCCATGATGCTGACCAGTCATCAACACGCTTCGCGACGGTGCACATACAGTTGCTCCCGCGTAGAATCTTGTGAACGTCATCCCTTCGTTCGCCATCTGATCAATGTGGGGTGTTTTGATTTTCGGTTGTCCGAAGCATCCAAGTTCTCCGTAGCCAAGATCGTCGGCCATAATCCAAATTAGGTTTGGTTTGGAGGGACGATCCCCGAACACGGGATTTGTGAAGGATGCCATCGCCACGCATGAAAAAATGGCTAACAAACGTAAACGGAAACTCTCGCGACAGAATAGGTTTTTCACTTTTCCGAGTTGAGTTAGGTTCGGGTGGTTGAGAAAGGCTGCTATGTCCATCGAAGAAGTTTGCTTGGTCGAGTAAAGGAGAGGGCCATGCAATTGTAACTACAATAGGAAACAAGCGCGTAGTCTACGAGGAGAGTTCCCGCAAGACTCTGCATCGCGAGCCTGGGCATCGAGAGAGAAGTCGAAACCAAGCCGGCACAGGTCCAGCGTCGGAATTATCGAGTTTTTTCTAATCGTTGCTTTCGATCCGGGTGATTCAATTTACAATCAGCACCTCGCCAGTATCCCTCTTACCACTCAAAAGATCATGAAAAGAACGATTTGCTATTGGGCATGGATTCTGATTGCATCCAGTATTCCGCAGTTTGCGAGCGGTGAGGAGAACAACGCTGTTTTGGTGGAGCAGACAGATAAGCAGGATGGCGAGTTTCGGAGTTTGTTCAATGGCCAGGATCTAGAGGGCTGGGATGGCGATCCAACGATGTGGAAAGTCGTGGACGGAGTGATTCGTGGCGAAACCACCACGAGCAATCCTGCCAACGGAAACACATTTTTGATTCTTAAAGGATCAAGCTTAAAGGACTTTGAGTTAAAAGTCAGTTTCCGATGCACGGTTGATAACAACTCTGGGATTCAGTATCGGTCGAAACACATAACTGACGGTAGTGTTAAGAATAAGTGGGTTGTGAGGGGATACCAACACGAATTAAGGAACGAATCCAAGCTTCCGAATGTATCGGGATTCATCTACGACGAAGGGGGCAAGCGAGGACGCATTTGTTTGTTGGGGGAAAAGGCTGCATGGGTGGATGGGGCCAAAAAGGTTGAGTCAGGATTAATCGACCAAGCAGCTTATGAGAAGTTGTTCAAAGTGGATGACTGGAATGAAGTAAGGATCGTGGCCCAGGGGAACAAGATCCAGCACTTTATGAATGGGACATTGGTTTTGGAGTTCAAAGATGATCCAGCGATCGCACTAACCGAAGGGGTCATAGCATTACAGCTTCATGCAGGTAAGCCAATGTGGGCTGAGTTCAAGAACATTTCCATTAGAGAGCTTCGATAAGCCGAGTTAGTACTTTTCTTAGGCCGAATCAGTACACAAGTTGGGTTTCTAGACGTGAGCATTCAACTGATCAACAGCATTGACAATGCGAAGCTAGATCCTTACCGCCATCTTCGGACCAGCAATCTGACTCGTTTCAGTGGTCGATTTATCGCCGAAAGCAAACCGCTCGTTTCCAGACTGATTTCAAGCGGCCTGGAGGTCGAATCGGTCTTGATTGATGAGAAGTTTCAGGCCGAGGCGATGAGTTGGGTTCCAAACGACCTAGAAGTATTGGTTGTACAGTCGGACTGGATTGAAGGTTTGGTTGGCTTTAATTTTCACCGAGGGTATCTGGCATGTGGAGTCAGGCCCAAGAGTCGGACCATAGTCGAATTCTGCGAGAATTGGCATCGTTCGCAGGGATGGACAGGCTGTATGCTGGTCGGAGTGCAGGATCCGGAAAACATGGGTTCCATCTTAAGAACGTGTGCGGCACTGGGCATTTCGGACATATTCGTCGGGCCGGATTGTGTCGATCCATTCGCAAGACGCGTGCTCAGGGTGTCCATGGGGAACGCGTTTAAGTTGAATTTTTTTAGTGTGAAAAATCCGGTTGAAGCGGTTTTACGATTGCGAGAAGCCGAGATTCAGTCGATTGCGACATGTTTTGCCCAAGACAGCGAAGAGTTGGCCGAATTTCAAAGAAGCGGACCGAGTGTAGTCTTGATGGGAAATGAAGCCCATGGATTGCCGGAGTTGGTTCAGCGAGCGGCGGACCGCCGTTTGATGATCGCGATGGATTTGTCTACCGATTCCTTAAACGTCAGTGTTGCAACCGGAATAATTCTTCATAATCTTTGTCGTGTCTGTTGAGTGTTCGACGCGTAATGGACTGGAGACGCGTGTATACTTGTGCACCGCATGGATGAGTTAACCCGTATAACCTTGAAAAACTCCCTATTTTGACAAAAGATCCAGCAAAAAACCCTAGTTCAGCAAGCGCTTGGTTCGCAGTCGCCTCTGCCACTCACGTGGGAATGAGGCGTCGGAACAACCAGGACAATCATGCCGTTCTGCTGGCATCGGACGGGAATTCCTGGGAGAAATTTGGTCACATGTTGGTTGTGGCGGATGGCATGGGGGCTCATGCAGCTGGGGAGCTGGCTAGTCAGCTCGCCGTCGAGCAGATTCCGCTTCACTACCAAAAACTATTTCGAGGTACACCGTCGGAGGCATTGGAGCTGTCACTCGTCGAGACCAATGCAGAGATTTATCGTCGTGGCCAGGCCAACCCAGAATTTCGAAGCATGGGAACAACGGCATGCGCGTTGGCTATCGTTCCCGAAGGGGCAATCGTTGCGCACGTGGGGGATAGTCGTGTTTATCGGTTGCGAGGAAATCATTTTGAGCAATTAACCTTTGACCATTCCTTGGTCTGGGAGATGAGAGCAGCCGGGGACATCTCGGAGGAAGCGATCCGCAATTCGACGATTCCCAAAAACGTGATCACACGTTCGCTAGGCCCAAACCCGAGTGTTGCAGTGGATATAGAGGGGCCATATACATTGCAGGTCGGGGACAAATTCTTGTTGTGTTCCGACGGCTTGAGTGGTCAGCTTGGGGATGAGGAGATCGGCACGCTGTTGATGCTCTTAGACATCGACACTGCGGTTCAAGCGATGGTGGACATTGCTAATTTGCGAGGTGGGCCGGATAACATCACCGTTGTAATCGGAGAAGTGCGATCTCTGGAGGGGATCGCTAATGTTCAGGAATCCAAGGCTCCCAATCGCGGGCCGGGAATGAAGAAGAACCAATACCCCATTGGATTCGCGATCGCGTCTGCCATTGGAGCGTTGTTAGCGGTGGTTTTGTTGTTGCTGGGTCAGTTCCCGATGGCACTCGTATCCATGGTCGCTTCGATCGTGGCGTTCGGATCAGGCTGGTTTAAGTTTCGATCTACGTATCCAGGATCGGCATCAGCGGCATCAGGGCATGGCAAGGGTCCTTATCGGCAGTATCGATGCAAGGCTGATTCTGCGTTTGCATCGAATCTTGATCACGTCGTCGAAGAGCTCAAGAATTGGTTCAAAGATAACGATTGGGCCGCTCCACCAGAGTCAATCGCCCAGGTGATTAAGAAGTCGAAAGAGGCATCTGCGTCTCGCAATTATGCGACCTCGATTCAACAAAGTGTGCAAGCGATTCTAGAGCTAATGAAGCTGGCGAGGGATAATCAAATTAAGGATGAAGAAAAGGCTGAAGAATCAACGGTCGATGACGATGACGATGGAGTAATCGATTACTGATCTTGGCGTGAGGTTTGGCAACCTTCCGCTGCGGGCATAATTAATCTAGGCTCGCTTGTTCGCCGGTTCTTAGGATCTCGACCACTTCAGAGGGGGACGAGGCGTATCGCAAGTGATCGGTAACGAATTCGCTTTCATCGAGGATAGTCGCGATCACAGATTGCAATCTTTGGTGGACCCGTGGCTGACCTGCCGGAGTTAGTAACACAAAAACTAAATAAGCTTTCTCTTGATGATTCCGGTAGGGAATTCCATCTTCCGATCGGATGAACATCACGATAGGAAGCTGGAGACCTGCAAGACGAGCGTGAGGCATCGCGAGTCCCTTGCCGAGATAGGTGGACACGGCTCGCTCCCGCTCATCGATGGCTTTGATAACTTGCTCACGGCTGACAGGAAGGTTCCAATTCGTGGTCTTCATGGTCGCGTTTCGAACGACCTCTATCATGTCGTTTCCTTCGAGACCGAGATGTACAAATCGTTCGTCGAGAGAGTTGTACAAGCTGATCTGCTCTTCATCTTCGAATTCATCTCGGATGGTACCAATGATTTCTTCGATTACATCTTCGAGCGTAAGAAAACCAGTCCAATTTCCGTCAGTATCATGGACGAGTGCCACGTGAACTCTTCTTCGTTGCATTTCGCTTAAGAGAGACTCAAGTGGTTGGTCTTCTTTGACATTTAAGAATTGCCGACAGAGACGGGTGAGGTCTCCCTCGTCTTGATCGGCCAGCATCAAATCTTTGATATGAACAATACCGATGGGCGCTTTGGTTGATTTGGAAAGCAAGGGGTAGCGACTAAATCGATATCGTCGAATCACTTCTTGGTTTTCTAGCCACGGAGCACCTTCCCGCAGACAGTGAACTTGTGAGCGAACACGCATTGCATCGCGGGCTTTTAGCTCACCGAGATCGAAAACGTTTTCGGCAAAGAGCAGCCGTCGAAAGGACATTACTCCTTCGGATTGAGACTGGCTTAACAAGATTCGCAACTCATCTTCACTGTGCACTTCATGTCCGCCCGCATCGCGCAGTCCAATCATTCGAAGGAGTAAAGTCGCAGAGCCGTTGAGTACTTTGAGAGGTCCGAAGAAAAGCAGGCGGAAGAATATCAGTGGCTTGGCTGTCCATATCGATGCAGATTCGGTCAATCGAATCGCGATCGTTTTTGGAACAAGTTCTCCGACCAGAATGTGGAGATAGCTCACAATCAAATAACTGATTGCGAAAGCGACCCCGTGTGTCGTTACAAAGGAAGCGGTTGATTGTTCATGCCCCATCACTAGACCAATGATGGGCTCGATTAACTTTACGACAGCAGGTTCAGCAACGAATCCTAAGCCGATCGACGCAAATGTGATACCCAGTTGGCAGACAGATAGATACTCGTCTAAATGCGTTTGGACGCGCTTAACGGCAACAGCTCCAGGCACATTGTTAGCGACTAATTCCTCGACTCGCGAGGGACGCATTTTTACAGCTGCAAATTCGGCGAGAACAAAGAAGCCGTTCAAAAACAAAAGGACAACGGCAATCGCCAGATATAAAAGCACCATTTAGGTTGGGTTGTTATTGGATGTGTCAAAAGGACGAACCGAGGGGATTATAGCAGGTCGCGCCTCATTCGTCGTCAGTGTCAAATAAATTGGCCTGCTTTTGGGTCGGCTGCGAACGGTTTTGGAGGCAGTCCTTTTCCCATTAGATCCGGCTCAAATGTCCCATTTGTCAATGATTTTCATCAAGCGGTCGGCGTTGATAAAGACTTCCGTTTGCCAGCCTCGTTGGGTAGCAGACTGAATGTTGTCATGACGGTCGTCTGTAAAAAACAAGCTGGGGCCTGAGTGGCCTGCCTCACGTTCGGCTACTTCATAAATTCCGCTGTCTGGTTTCATACTCTTTGCTTCGAAAGACAAAATGACGGGGCCGAACCAATCGCGAACTTGGGGATAGCCCATCCTCATGATCCAATGCCAATGAGCTTCGCAAGTGTTCGAGAGGAGCCCCATAGGTAGCCCTAAATCTCGAACTCTTTGTAAGACAGGTAAAATATGGGGGTTGGGTATGAACATGTCAGCTGCCGCCTCCAAAATCGTGTCGGTTTCGAGACTCCTGCCTAAGTGGCTCGCGATTCGATCGACGAAATCGCTTCCGGAAATAAGTCCCGTCTCGTATTCGATTTGGAGTTCCGAATCCATGACGGCCGAACGCATCTCTAGTG
Organism: Pirellula sp.; assembly: GCA_046344995.1. Lineage (GTDB taxonomy): Bacteria > Planctomycetota > Planctomycetia > Pirellulales > Pirellulaceae > JBKCUI01. The sequence goes on along the minus strand of JBKDKR010000096.1, from coordinate 16,690 downwards.
GAGTCACTCCAGCAAGCTTAGCCATTCTTCGAAAGGCCAGGTCATGATCAAAGTAGAGAAGCACATTGCCTAAGTCGAAGTAAACGAATTCAGGTCTTTTAGTCATGTTGATATCCGTGAGGTTTTGTTGATTTGATGAACTGCGGGGCATTAAAACGACCGATTGGAGATCGTTAACCGGGCTAGTACCCCGACGGCTGATGGTTTTTCGAGCGGATGCTATCTTTTGAACGCTGATTCGTCGAGACGTTTATGGGCAAGAAAGCAAACTGGGCCTCCGCTTAGGGGCTGGTTGCTTTTGTCGATATTGATTCCTCAACGTAGGTAGATCGCGTCATTACGGCCCATCAAATGGTTACCATCAAACGGTGCCCGAGTCGGCCATGACTGACAAATCTACAGTAAAAAGTATGAGGCCCTCAAGCGATTGCATCCGACAAACCGGATGTCTCAATTCGGTCTGGACTCAGACGCGGAGATTTACTATTCCGGATTCATGGAGACAGTTAATCGTTGTCAGGGTAACGGTCGGAGATGCGGATGATATGGGAAAACTCATAAAAAATCGAAGCAGAGGGATCACACAGGCGATTGGGCTCTGTCTCTGTTTTGTTCTTTTCCAAGGATGTGCATCGTTCCAGGAATCCGGGAATAACAGTTCGTATTCGCGGAACAAAACGACGGGCTGGGAACGCTTTAAAAAGTCGAGCAAAAAAGCCTGGTCGAAGACATTAGAAGTTTTGGATCCCTATCCAGACAACCCGTCACCACCACCCAAATGGCTGCCTCAGCCTGAGACGAAAAAGCCAGAGAGCGTACAAGACTTCTTAGGGCAGCCTCGCGTTGGCACTTGAGGGTGACTGGATCGCGCAGACCTGCAAAAGTTAATTCGCAGGTATAGAAACAACGCTTGCTCGAAAGCTATCGCTTGGGTCGAGGCCCACGCTTCGCATTCTTTGGGCCGCGACCGCTTCGGTCTGAAGAGCGCTGACCACTCTTTCTACCTCCGCCGAAAGAGCCGCCACCGGATGAGCCTCCGCCGAACGACCTGCCACCGCTAGAACCACCGCGATGATTTCCGCCGCGATAATTTCCACCGGGGCGGCCACTTCGTGCTTCGCCACCGAGTTCGGTGTTGGAGAAGCCTCGACTGCGAGAATCCGTGCGCCCGCGATCACCTGATTCGTTGCTTGATCCCCTCTCTTCGGTGCGAGGAGCTGTTCGAGAACCCGGGCCACTTCGTCCAACGCCACTTCTACCAGTTCCACCTCGATAGGGCGGTCTACCACCAGCACGCGGGGCTCCACGACCTTCTGTTGAAGAAGAGTCATCGGAGCGTCCGCGAGCTCCTATTGGTCTGGGGCGTCTTTCTGACTGAGACTGTCCTTCGCCGCTGGATGAGGTTTGAAATCGGGAACGTCCCTCGGGCCGTGATCTACCGTCGCCTCGACTGTCACCTCGTCCTCTGCCCGAGGTTGTGGGTCTGCCGGAAGAGCCTGATCTGCCAGAAGGTCTGCCGCCTGTTCTACGGCTGCCCTCTGATCGCGGTCGACCGGAACCACCGCGGGGGCGATCTCCGTCGCGCCTAGGTGGTCGTGGCGAGCTTGGCTCCTCGTCGTCGGCACCTAGTACAGCTCCGGTTGTTTTCGGGGAATCGTATTCGAAATCATCATCCCAGCTAGAATCTTTGACGAGTATCGCATCGTCTGCACCCATGCCATCGTCATCTTCGTCATCAGCCATGCGGTATGGATTGTCTGACAATGAAGGAAGCGATTCAAAATCGTCGTCATCGCTTAGGTGCATCGGTTCGTAATCATCTGATTCCTCGTCAAAAGGAATGAACGGCTGGGCGTTTTTATCGTTGTTACCGTACTTCTTAGATGGCTTAGACTGCTCAAAGGATTGGGGCTCGATGGAGTTAGTACCGATACTGCGAATCTCGCCACGGCGTTCATCGCTTCGGCGCTTTCGTTCGCGACGGTCTTGGTTTCTGGCAGAGCGAAGTTCATCGACCGCTTTGTACAATCCGGCGATTTCTTTTTCGGAGAGAGGTCGATAGCTTCCTTCAGGAAGATCTCCCAGCTTGAGTGACGCGATAGAGACTCGACGTAGAACCACAACCTTATGTCCTAGGCGAGCTAGGACACGTCGGATCTCTCGGTTCTTTCCTTCGCTTAAAGTGATGTCGATTTCGGTGCATCCTTTGCGAACACGACGGATCGTCGCGCCATCAACTCGAGCTATACCTTCAGCGAGATAGATACCTCGTTGGAGGCGTTTCAGAGCTTCCTTATCGACTTGACCGGCGACCACTACAAAGTAGCTCTTGGGTACACCATGTTTAGGGTGAGCTAGTCTTTGAGAGAGTTCTCCATCATTGGTTAACAAGATTAACCCTGTGCTGGAAGAGTCCAATCGACCTACAGGAAAGAGTCTTGCGTGACTAGGAACAAGCTCGATCACTCGCGGCCTGCCTTCAGGGTCTGCATTGGTACAAAGAAAACCGGCAGGCTTGTGAACAGCAAAGTAAACGGGTTTGTGACGCTTGAGTGGCTCACCATCGACGAGGATTTTCGCTTTGTCAGCGTCGACCTTGGTCCCGACTTGTGTGATGACGGTGCCGTCGATCTCAACACGCCCTTCGGTGATGAGTTCGTCCACGTGTCGTCGCGAACCAAAGCCTGAGGCGGCGAGGAGTTTGTTGATGCGTTGTTCGCCCGTTAGAAACGAAGGTACGGAGGAGCGACCGCGATGGTAGTTCGACATAGTAAAAACCGTGATTTTGAGGGCTAACCGACATGCCGATTCGAATACGGCCGAATAAGCTACAGAATGTCATCGCGACAGAATGAGCTACTCGTTGGCGGCAAGAAATACATCCGAATCGTTTTTGCCCGAGGTGTAACGAAATCGGAAGGCAGCGTCTCACGACGCGACGGATGCCCATAGGTTAATCAGAACATCGCGATTGTGCAGCCCAAAAACTAGGATTTCAGCCCGCGACCGGAGTTTCAGCCAGTAATTTCAGGCTGTAACAGTAAGAGGTTCAATAAATTGCTGCTCAACTAAGAAAAGCTGGCTTTTATAGCAGCTTTCATATTGGCCATGCTTTCCGAGAGAATCGGTTCTACTCCGGGTGAGTAATCGAACACTTCCACGCTAACCCAGCCCCGATAATCGATCTCTCGAAGGGCTTTAAATAGCGGGGTATGGTCCACTTGCCCCATCCCAGGTCCGAGCCGATTGGGATCATTTGCATGGTAATGGATCAGCAAATCTGCGTTTTCTCGGATGATATCAGCGATCGGAGGCCCCTCGCTGCTCATGGCTTTGACATCGAGGTGCAGTTGAACGTGCGGACTCGCGACCAGTTGGATTAATTCACGAGCTTGATAGGCATGATTAAGGAAGTTGCCTTCTTGGGGGCCGAGCGGCTCTATCGCCAAGCGAACGCCGTGTAGTTCCAGGGCTGGCACAATGGATTGAAGGACTTCTGCGGCGTTACGCATCGCTTGGTCATGCCCCATCTCTGGAGGAAAGTTCCTTTGCAACGGTGAACCGAGAACCATTATATCACCTCCGAGATCATGGCAAAGCAGAACAAGCTCCCGCAAGTAGTTCGAGGTGCGGACGCGGACATCTGCGTCTTGGGTCGTCAAATGAAATCCGTTGGTCTTCGCGAGCAACCAATGCAATCCGATGACTTGCAGTCCAAACGACTCAGCGACGCGTTTATAGTTTGATCGCACAGTCGGAGTAATGGATAACGCATCCGTGCCCAGCGTAAAGGGAGCCACTTCGATACCGGTGTAGCCGTGCTTGACGGCCAGTTCGAAACCGCGCTCGATGGGCCAGTCTCCAAACGTTTCATTACAGATCGCAAACTTCATAATGGACAGGACAATTGTGTGGAGAGACGATTTCTAGTTCGGTTTCTGCTACAATATATGGGATATGGGTGCTTATGGCGACCGCTGGTCAACGCCATTTTTGGCCGAGGTAATGCGATGGAAAAGGAGCGTATATGTTGATGCACGAACAATGTAGCACGAGGAGAGAGCATTGAGCTATTCTATCTCTAGGCGAACAGTACTTCGCGGCCTCGGTGTTGCTCTGAGCTTACCGTTGCTAAACGCCATGCGTCCGCTTAGAGGAGCGGACTCTCAGTTTAAGCCATGGTCGCGCTCGCAAGTTGAACCGGTACCGCGAGCGATCTTTTGCTACGTACCCAACGGAGTGAATATCCAGCAGTGGCAACCGGATCAAACTGGGCACGACTATCAGCTATCATCCAGTTTAAAGGTTCTGGAGGAATTGAGGTCTGAATTTAGTGTTTTAAGCGGCCTCGGACATCCTCATAGCGAGGGAGGACACTCGGGTGCTGATACATGGTTAACAGGTGCCGATCTTAAAGCAGTCCCAGGCAAAGACTACGCGAACACCATATCGGCGGATCAAATACTCGCTGAGCATTTCAGCAAGCACACGAGATACGCGTCGCTACAACTGTCTGATCAATCGGGAACGGGTAGTGCTGGGCATTCCCACACCCTTTCCTTTGATAGGTCGGGAACCCCCTTACCCGCCGAAAATTCGCCGCAGCGTTTATTTCAAAGATTGTTTGTTCCCGAATCAGCGGAAGACAAACAGGCGACTCTACGTAGGTTTCATGAAAAGCGATCTATATTAGACAGCGTATTAAATGAAGCCAATCGATTAAGCAATCGAGTGGGAAAAGAAGATCGCGAGAAGCTAGATCAGTACCTATCAAGTGTTCGCCAAACCGAGCTACGAATCGAGCGAATGGAGAGCTGGATTGATCGCCCCAAGCCCCAGGTCGAACGAAAGGACTTGCAATTAGCATCGCAACCGGGAGATGCGCATGATCGCCCTATGTGGATTGATGTCATGCTTGAGATTTCCTATCTCGCATTCGTAACCGATTCGACCAGGGTCATTAGTTTTGAATGGTCTCGGGAAGCAGGAGGTTTCGGAGGAGGAGGAGAAAACCATCATGAGCTATCCCATCACGGAGGCGACGCTGGGATGCTAGAAAAACTAGCCAACATTGACCGATTTCATCTGAGCCGGCTAAAACGTTTCATGGAGTTTCTCTCGTCGACTCGCGAGGGTGATGGAACAATACTGGACAGCTCGGTACTTATGTTTGGTTCGGGTATGAATAGTGGCAAAGGTGGCGAGCACTCCCCCAAGAATTTGCCGTTACTTTTGGCTGGTGGAAAACGACTTGGAATGCGTCATAATCAGCATTTGGGATTCGATCCCGAGAGCCATCCACCACTTTCCAACGTGCTCCTGTCCATAATTCAAAAAATGGGTGTTGCCGAATCCTCGTTTAGCGATTCCACTGGAACGCTCACAGGATTGGTATAGTATTCGTTTGCATTGAAATTTGTTCTGTATTGTCCTAATTGTTATAGAACTGGCCTCGCAACTCGTTTTCATCAATAAGCATTAAACCCCATATGATTCGCGAAAATCACGGACTATTGGTTGTTGTGTCCCAGGGGCAAAGTCGTAGCCCGGAAAAACGGGAGCTAGAGGAGGGGATAGCCAACCTAGCTGTTTCTTTGCCTAAAACGTTTTCGCTCGTCGTGCCCCATTTATACGATCTGTCGCAGGACAGCGAGAGCCTCAAGCGGATGCGAGAGTGGAAAGGGCCCATTGTTTTGCTGACATGGCTCTTTGATAGGGCAGCTTTTTGGGTTTTAGACCGCATGGAAGTCCGAGGTCAGTTTGGGGCTATCGAGCTCAAGAACCCTGACACGCTTCTTGATTCGGACGAAGATGAAGACGAGGGAGCCAATGACGAAGACGACAAAGCAGAGGATCGTGTTGCGAACATACACGCTCGACCAGATCGGAATATCTATTCTATCGATATGAGATCCAGTTCATCGATCGGAGATTTCGAGCGAGAGTTTCGTCGGATTCTGGAAGCGGAAGATTTCCTAAGAGATGCCGAGCGCACGACGTTATCACTCGATCGGTTTTTAAATCCGACCAATACAACAGCGCTGTCGGCTAGTGTTGCGGGCACGTTGGAACAGCCGATGGTTCATGATGCACCGTTAGGGATTGTTCCAATGCGAATTGAGGAGCATCCGACGCGGCGATGGTATCCTGTGATCGATTATAGTCGTTGCACGAATTGCATGGAGTGCATCGATTTCTGTTTGTTTGGAGTGTATGGGGTCGACAAAGCGGAGACGATTCTCGTCGAGCAACCGGACAACTGTCGCAAAGGTTGTCCTGCGTGCTCACGCGTTTGCCCCGAGAATGCGATTATCTTCCCGCAGCATAAGACGCCTGCCATCGCAGGAGCGCCGGTTGAGGCAGGAAGTGCGTTTAAGATTGATTTATCAAAGCTATTTGGCGCACCCGAGAGAAACGAAGATCCTGCGGCTGCAGCTGCTCGCGAACGGGATGAGCAATTGATCTTAGCTGGCAGAGCGGCAGTCGGGATGGCGACCGTTGGTGCTAATGAAGCGAGCACATCGTCAGGGAATGGCAAGGGGACGAATGATGCCAATGGCGAAAGATCCAAGGATGAACTCGATAATCTCATCGATCAATTGGACGATTTGAATCTGTAATAGATTTTCTGCTATAGAGACGAGTATTAGTACTATTGCTGACTGATTGAGCTGGTTGGAGGGATATCATCCCGAACACCTATCCAGTAAATCCGACCAGATAAAGGCGATGGAAATCCATCGCCTTTGCTAGTCAGCCTAGATTCTAATCACTTAACGACGAAGTTTACCATCCGACCTGGGACTACGATCGCTTTCACGATTTGCTTGCCTTCCAGTAGCTCGGTAATCCGCTCGTGATTCCTCGCCGCTTGTTCAAGTTGCTCCTGCGTTGCATCGGCTGCAACAACAATTTTGGCTCGAATCTTGCCGTTGATCTGAAGCGGGATTTCGATCTCGCTCATCTTAATCATTTGTTCATCGTACTCCGGCCACTTTTCATAGGCCAGCGTTTGCGAATGCCCTAACGCCTGCCAGAGCTCCTCAGCAATGTGAGGAGCGTAAGGTGCGAGCAACAGCACTAATGCTTCCATACCCTTCTTGGGCCGCACTTCTTCCTTGGTAAAGAAGTTAACGAACTCCATCATCCGCGCGATCGGAGTATTAAAGCCCAATGTCTCGATATCGCGAGTCACATTCATAATCGTGCTATGGATAACCCGATTCTGTTCCGCAGTAGGCTCTACATCTTGGATGCAATCGAGCAATACGTTATCGTCCGTATGGGTGTCGATCATCAACCGCCAAACTCGGTCTAGAAAGTTTCGAACGCCATTGACCCCTTTGGTGCTCCAAGGCTTGGTAGCCTCCAGAGGTCCCATAAACATTTCATAGAGACGAAGCGAGTCCGCTCCGTACTCCGACACGACCGCGTCAGGATTAATGACGTTGCCGCGTGCCTTGGACATTTTGTGTGCTCGGCTCTCCAGTCGAATGGAGGGATCTATCACCAATACGAAACTATCACCAGCCTTGGTCACATCGGCGTCTTCAACTTTGACTGGAGTAACCGGCGTCTTAGTGCTTTTCTCGATCAGCCCATCATCCCCCTTCATCAATGCACTAGTGCTGACCCATCGCTTATCAGCGGTTTGGTAGCCGGTGTATTCTACCTCACCTAAAATCATTCCTTGATTGACGAGTTTTTGGAACGGCTCGGGTTGAGAGACATGCCCGCGATCGTAAAGAACTTTGTGCCAGAAACGGGCATACAGCAGGTGAAGCACCGCATGTTCAGCCCCGCCTATATAAAGATCGACCGGCATCCATGCTTTCTCTTTTGCCCGATCGACTAAAGCATCTGAATTTGTTGGGTCAATAAAACGCAGGTAGTACCAGCACGATCCGGCCCATTGAGGCATGGTGTTCGTTTCACGTCGGTAGCGTTTGCCGTCGATCGTAACGTAAAGCCAGGAATCATCCGCTTTGGCCAACGGTGGTTCGGGGCGACCGTGAGGCTTGAAGTCTTCTAAGTGGGGCAAGTCAACGGGAAGTTGATTTCGGTCAACAGCTCGTTTGCGGCCCGTTGGGTTTCCCGCATCATCTAACTCATGCAAAATGGGGAACGGCTCCCCCCAGAAACGCTGTCGGCTAAACAACCAATCTCTTAGTTTGCAATTCACCGCTTGTTTGGCGATTCCCGCGGCGGACAAAGAGTCAATAATCTTCGCTTTAGCTTGCTCGGTCTCAAGTCCATCCAGCTCACCGCTATTCATCGCGGTCCCCGGTCCGGTGTAGCAGACCTTGCCGGAATACACATTCTCGATCCCTTCGGTTTCCGTTGAGGGACGGACCACGCAAGTCACAGGCAGCGAGTACGCTTGTGCAAACTCGAAGTCTCGATCATCGTGTGCTGGCACGGCCATGATAGCCCCAGTCCCGTAACCGATCAGTACATAATCAGCAACCCAGATGGGGACAGGATTGCCCGTGACCGGGTTGATCGCATACGCGCCGGTAAAGACACCAGTCTTTTTCTTGTCACCATCGGTTCGGTCGCGGTCGCTCTTAAACGAGGCCGCGTCGCAATACGACTGAACTTGGGCCGCTTGCTCCGGCGCAACAATTTGCTTAACAAGCGGGTGTTCCGGTGCGATCACCATATAGGTTGCACCGTAGAGGGTGTCAGGTCGAGTCGTATAAACTCGAATGGTGTTTTCCGGTTGCTTAGCGGGAAATGCTTTACCTTTTCTCGCGGCTTTCCAGCCTTCGTATTCGCTGGAAGCAATAACCGGGAAATCAACCTCGGCCCCGGTGCTTCGTCCGATCCAATCGATTTGCAGCTTCTTAATGCTCGGGGACCAATCGAGTCCATCTAAATCGCTGAGCAATCGGTCTGCATAAGAGGTAATACGCAACATCCATTGACGCAATGGGATTCGTTGAACAGGATGCCCGCCTCGCTCGCTTTTGCCGTCGATGACTTCTTCGTTGGCGAGAACCGTCCCCAGCCCTGGGCACCAATTGACGAGCGCCTCGTCTTGATAGGCTAATCGGTGTTTGTCTTGATATTCGGATACGGCGTATTCACCTTGCGCCTGGACGTCGGCGGGGATCGGGAGTTCCGAAATAGGACGTCCTTTGTTTTGGGACTCGTCGAACCATGTGTCATACAGCTCGAGAAATATCCACTGCGTCCATTTAAAATATGCGACATCGGTCGTGGCCAAACACCGATCCCAGTCATAGCTGAAACCCAGCATCTTGAGCTGACGTGTAAAATTGGCGATGTTCTGCTCGGTACTGACCCGCGGCGGAGTATTGGTTCGAATGGCGTATTCCTCGGCAGGCAAACCGAAAGCATCGTAACCCATGGGATGCAAAACCGATTTGCCCTTCATGCGGGAAAATCGTGCCGTGATATCGGTCGCTGTGTAACCCTCGGGATGGCCGACGTGCAATCCGGCTCCGCTAGGGTAGGGGAACATGTCCAGGATGTAGACCTTTTCGCCAGAGGGCATTTCTGGGCAGCGAAACGTCTTGTTGGACTCCCAAAAGGATTGCCATTTCGGCTCGATCACCGCAGGGTTATAGCGAGGCATAGGTCTGCAAATTTGCTCAAGGTACTAGAAACACAACCAAAGGCAGTCAGTTAAACATCAGAACCCCGATTAAGCAAGCTCTAGTACCGCAACTTGGGGGTAACCTGGATCAGAGAATCCATAAAATCCCAACCCGCAGCGTGAGGGCGTGTTGCTTTAATGGCGTTTTGAAAAACAAGCATTAGCCGCAGGGCGCTAGCCCACGGTTAACGGCGGACAACCGGACGCTAGCGCGTTACGGCTAATTAAAGCAACACGCCCGTGAGCAAGTGACGATACACTGAGGATGTCCCTTGCTAACGTTTTTTGAAGTTGCGCAGCAACTGGTTTTTCGGGCCAATGGCCTTACGTTTGCCTAGGTAAACGAACTGGGCTTTGCCCCTAAAACCTGAATAGCGCAAACTTCAAAACTCACGCGTCGGGTTATGATCCATCATCAAATCCAATCGGCCGCGTCAGCTAATTAGATTCACGATTTCTGACTGCCCCCACCCACGTATTTTCTCGCAAACGAGTTTCATCAGCTCCGGGCTCTTGATTCCAGGGGAAATTTCGATCCCTGAAGCCAGGTCGATTCCGTCTGGACGAACCAAATCTAATGCCTGATGAATATTTTGCGGCGTAAGCCCTCCCGCCAGCCAGAACGGTTTCTTTTGGAGTGGAACCGGTCTAGGGCATAACAAATCCCAACGCGCGACTTTTCCAGTCCCTCCTCTTTGCACAGGATCATGGGCATCGATTAGCAATCCCGATACAGCATTGTGGTTCGCCCATTTGCCTGCTGTCGCCTCATCTTCGGGGTAACTCGGCCCTCGCCAACTCAATGCTCTCAAAATCGGCATTTTCTCAAGCTGTGGGTGGATTATCGCCTCGGCAATCCAATCCAGCCCTTCATCGCCATGCAATTGCACAACATCGAGCGAACAAGCCTCAACGACGTTCACCACCTCGCTCGGCGTCGAATTAACGAAAACACCGACTCTGGTCGTACGCCCCTCGGCAATCATGGACAATTCGCGAGCACGAATCGTATCTACATAACGTGGACTCCTTGCGTAAAAGTTCAGCCCGATCGCGTCGACCCCAAGTGAACACGCGACCTCTAAGTCTTCATGACGAGTGAAACCGCAGAATTTGATCTTCGGGGCGTTTGGGTTTGGACTCGTCATGAAAACTTTAAAGAATTTGTGTTGGGTCGTTACGACCGGATCTCGAAACTAAAAATGATCTACCGAAATGATGTGGCCGACAAGTAGCCATACTCCGACAAAGAGTGATGCCATCGCGGTGGAAAGAAATTCGATCGACATGGTGACAGGGACCTTTCTGGTGTAGTAGTAGAAATGGTCCATCCTTAGAGTATAGGTCCACAACGGTAGCGGACCTTTCGCCTTCCTGCGAATTGTCGACATCGGCGGTTCTTCTGTAAATTTTTAGAGATTTTCTAAAGCCCCCTGCCTCTTGCCTAATTGCTATTCTCGTACTTTCTCTCGAATCGGTCTTTCCATGGCGAGCCAATACGATTCGGACGATGATCACGAACGCACCATTTACCACGAAGCGGGCCACTGCGTCATGGCGGTCGCCTGCGGAGCACAAGTCGATCGAGCCACGGTTGCCCCCGAAGAAGACGGATTTCACGGTATCGTTGAGATCGAGTGGCCGTCTCGTTGTAAACGGTCGGATCAAATCGCGGTCGCTTTGGCCGGTCCCGTTGCCGAAATGATTTACCTAGGAGAGCCCTATCACCCGGGGTTTGTGCCAGAATGGGCTCATGACTGGAAACAAGCCTGGATGCTGGCAAGACGTTCGTCTCGATCCGATCGTGAATGCCTTCAACTACTCGAGCAAATGGTTGCTAAACTATACCGCGTGCTCCGACAAGATCGCTGGTGGGCAGCAGTAGCGGCCGTAAGTGATTTGCTGGATGCGCACGATGAAATCAATCACGATGAGATTGCCTACGAAGTAGAGAATTGGATCAACGAGTAGCAAAATGCCAAAATTAGCAGCCTTCCCAAAAGCCTACATGCATGCCTTGTGCAAAGACGGATCGATGAACCTGACACAATGGTTCGATCTAGCCAAAGGTATCGATGTTGATGGAGTCGAGTTCTACGCCGGTTTCTTAGAGATGCAGGATAGCGGCAATTGGCAACGAGTTCGTCAACAACTGGATGCCACGGGATTGGTTGCTCCGATGATGTGTTGTTCCCCTGACTTTACTCATCCTGACGCCGAGTTCCGTGCACAACAAATTGCTAAGCAACGTTACTGGATCGACATGACAGCTGCTGTCGGAGGCAAGTATTGTCGAGTATTGAGCGGTCAGAAGCGGCCAGAGCTCACCATGGACCAAGGTGTTAAGCTCGCGGCCGATTGTATCATCGAATGTTTGCCCTATGCTGAGAAATGCGGAATCACTCTTATTCTCGAGAACCATTACAAAGATGATTTCTGGGAGTATCCCGAGTTCGCCCAAAAGATGGATGTATTCTGTGCGTTAGTCGATGCAGTGCAGTCGTCCCATTTCGGAGTCAATTACGATCCGAGCAATGCCTATCTTGCCGGTGACGATCCGATTGAACTTTTAAAGCGGGTATCGCATCGAGTCGTCACGATGCACGCTAGTGATCGGTACCTCATAGAGGGCACACTGGCCGATCTTCGCAACGAAGAGTTGGGAGCAACGGGCTATGCCAAGCGATTGAGGCACGGTGAGATAGGCAAGGGGCTCAACGACTACGACGCGATATTCACCGAGTTAAAACGAGTTGGCTTTGACAGTTGGATCAGCATTGAGGATGGAGTTGATGGCATTGATCAGTTAGCAGCCAGCGCAAATTTCTTGCGACGCAAGATCGCCGAATACTGGCCCTAGCTCTCATCAAATCCCATTTCTAAACCGTATTTTAACCGCAAGTAGGCCACTCTCTACCGACTCTGCCTCAACCCATCCCAACCCGAACGCGTAAGCGAGGGCCCGCACTCCCCGTAGAACGGGTCTCCAGGCCCGTTCCCGCCCCCCAACACCAGCCCGAAATCGCAAGTTTAGAAGTTGCGCTATCTTGAGATTGGGATTGAATTTGTCAGAAAAAACGCCTGGTTTTCCCTGCTCCTGCTCAGCCAACGGCGGTGATCGTGCTCGTAATCGCGACGTCTTCGATTACGAGCAGGAGTACCATTTCATTGAGCACGAGCACGATCTTCGATTGAAATAGCGCAACTTCAAAAAGCGCAAGTGGAGGGATTGCCCTTCTCCAACACCGGCCTACTCCGCGCGAACCAGTGAAACACCTCTCCGCTTGCGTTTGGCCTTAAGCGAATAACATTCAACTCCAAACCTTTTTGTGTGCTCTTGTGTTTTGTGGCTATCCCTCCGGCTGTTCAGTTCTTCATTCGTGTCATTCGAAACATTCGTGGTCAAATCTTCGAAACATGTTTTCCAGCCCAAGGATCTTAAATTTTATTGACATCGCCAATCCGATTCACTAAAACCAATTCAACATCCACTGAGGGGCATCCCTTTAGAATGGATGTAATTCGTATTAACAAATACAGACGCCTGTTCTTTATTGATAACGAAACGACCGTATCAAGTTTCCTTGGCCCCCACGTGAATTGGTGTTTACGAACAACGGACACCGACGGGAACGAAGTATCTACAAAACTCCCAAACCGATCCTTCCCGTAGTGGACGAGGCAACGAGGCCATCCCGTAGTGGACGAGGCAACGAGGCCATCTTGTAGTGGACGAGGCAACGAGGCCATCACTCCCCAATACCAGCCCGAAAGCGCAAGTAGAGGGATTGCCCTTTCCTAACCCCGTCCTCTCCCGCGCGAACCAGTGATACGTTCCTAAAGTTGCGTTTGGCCTTAAGCGTTTAACGCTCAGCTCTCTAATGCTTCAGAATCGTCAACCGGGATGCAACATGGCTAAAGCGCGCGTCGTCGCTAGTCCTAAATCCAAATCCCCCAGCCACAAAAGTCACAAGAAACCACAAAAGAAGAAATGCTCAAGACATAACATCGGCGAGCCGAGTCTTACCTTTTGTGTACCCTTGTGTTTCTTGTGGCTATCCTCTCCGCCCCCGTAGCCGATCTCGCCAGAGATTGGATGCGTTCTCAACTCAAGATTGCCACATTCTTTCTTCCAATCTTCAATCAACAATCGCCAATCTTCAATGCTTACAACCGATCCAGCGGACTCTCCACCCCGCTCGCGCCGAGCTTGCTCACATGCGTATAGATCATCGTGGTTGAAACATCTGCATGACCAAGCAATTGTTGAATCGCTCGGATATCTTTGCCCGAACCGCATCGAGTTGAAAATCCACTTTGAGGATTTTCGAATAGAGGAATAACTACGCCGAAAGGGCTTGGTTCTGGGTACTGACGGCGACTTTTCGATCGACTTCAAGATGGGAGAGGAACTCATTGATTTCCGGACTCCCCAATTGGAGGGGGTGGACCCATTCGCCGCGTTGATCACGGTGGAAGACGAGGAATCGGTTGATCCAGCCGACGTAGGCTTCTTCGGTCCGTGTAGCAATGTGTAGGGTTCGTGCGAGTCGTCGAACCCGGTTGATTAAGCTAGCGTTTTCTGACCTTAGATGCCGATCCAGACAGTGATATCTGAAATTCCACATATCCTGGAAAAGGCAAATTCAAGATAATCCGGAAAAGGCAAATTCAATATATCCTGGCGACGGAGCGTCCGGCCGATGGGGCATTTGAGAGGCAAACCGCGAAAACACATGGTTCTTCGTCCGGCTAGGTTGAAACCGCCCGCCGGAATATGGTAAACTGTGCCCCAGCGGGATTATGGTAAATTCCGTATACAATATGTTCGTCGGTATGAGATCGTGCATTGATGATGGAAGACAAACAACCATTCTTCGTACGCGGCATCAAGGTCGGCACCGTTGATCAAATCGAATCTCATCCCAGCTTCATGCGGGGCACTCTGGCTCTGGATGACTGCCCTGACCGCTCGATTTTTGAAGCCGTCGTCTCACTAGCCCGCAAAGTTGACATTGTGACGCCGGATGAATATCAAGCGTGCTGGGAAACGTGGCGTCGAGGGTGCGACGAACTCCAGGATTTGCATCTCTGGATTGGGAACGGACAAACCCAAATCGAGGAATTCTCAATCGAATCCGACTGGTCGATCGAATGGCAAGGCATGGAAAATTTTGGAATTGACTGACCCTTGGGAATCTGATCGATACACATACGGATTTGAATCTACGTACAATAGGCAACGGATCGGAACCATAAGAAGCCGACGAACAAAAAATTGCATCGAAGTGCTCGGTCGGCTGCATTTGACTTGCGTTGAGTCACTTGCTCGCACTCGATGAATTTAGACGTTCATCCTTAAGCCGCTCGCAATCCATGAATGCCCCGATTACCTCAATGGTCGAAGTCTCTCAGGCCGCGTTCCTCTGCGGCGTGATGACGATTGCTGCTTGGCTTGTGCACTACCTTTGGATCAATACGCTTGTTAATAACCACCTGAAAACTCTTTCCCTTTTTGACTGCTCCGAACATGCTCGCGCGACTCGACTTGCGCATAAATGGCATTTCGGTTTACTGTCAATAGTAACGTGTTTTGTTCCTCCTGCAGTGCTATGGATCTCTCTTGTCCTGGTTTCACTTGCAAGAGACAGCGGCGTAGTGATCATTCCCTATTTTATTTGGATTCCGTTTGTACTGTTCGGAGTGCTCAACGTTTATACTCAGAAAATCCGAGCCAATGCTATTCGTAGAATACTTGATCAGATGGAAACAATACGGATGAACAAAGCGATGGACGCGAAGGGCTCGGTCGCGGCCCGCTGACTTGTGTTGAGTCAACTCCTCGCCCTCGGTCATCGCCAACGTTATTTGCAATGTACTTGGAGCATCCGTGGGTAATCTCATCACAGCGCACGTTACTCTACAGGAGCCCAGCGCAAACGATTTGGCATCGATTCCGAAATCCATTGGTTTCCGCATCTACCATCATCGCGCTGCAAAGCTATTCTTAATCGATGCTTTCCCTGCGTCAAAACCACCGAAATGGCCCTTCACTGCAAGGTTGCCTGCGACAGACATGCCGCTCGAACTCCCTCCGGATCTGACTGCCCTGGAATCACTTTATCGATTCCTACTCAAACGCGGTCTTGCAGACTATTTCAAAACGTCGTACATCAATTTCTCTCTTCTGTTGAATCGGTTACTGAAATCGCCAGTGTTTTCATTCGCGTCAAATGACGACGGACTTGATTTCGCATGTGTAGCATCCCGTGAACACGTCGAACGACTTGAATTTACCTGTGAAGACCTGCACGTCACCTATGCCAATGGAACTGCGAGCATACAACCGCTTGTCCCGGAGTTCGAAGAGGACGATGGTTTGACTGACGTGGATGAACTTCGAAAAGCACTCCCACTGTTGACCGTACTTGATCGCGATGTCCCTTGGGACTCTCGCCTTCATTCCGTCGCAATTGACAACTACCTTTCCTTCGCAAAGACGAGCGACTTGATTTTAGGGCTGGGATCATTCGACCCGCCGGAAGATGAAGCGGAATGGACGCTACTTGGCGAAAGCAGCAAATAACAATCCAATGCACGCGAGTTGCGGGTCGCGCGTTTCCTGTTGGTAAGTCACTTGGCCGCAACCGCGTGATTGGTACCGTTAGAGTGCAACTATGATCGTCTCCTTCCTCATCTTGCTGCCCGTAGTTGGTATTGTGGGGTGGGCTTTTTTCCGATTCACACCGGTCCACGCAAACAGAAAGGTCGTGCTCCAATTTAACCTGTTGTCACTGACCGTCGCACTCTTGCTGGCGGTCGCGTGGAGCGTACGGACCTACCTTGTTATGTCGCCTACTGTGGATTCGGGGTGGTGGCCTATCATTTCTATCCTCGGCGCGCTGCTCATCGTTTCAGTGGTGCTCGGGTTGGCAGCAATTCTGCGCAAATTTGTGCTGTTCCGGCGGGGCAGGCAGGAGCCTCGCCAGTGAACGTACCGTTGCACTCTAACCCGACGGTCAAGGGGAGCTGCGCAAGAAGCCGCGCAGCCCCCTTACCTCTGCGTTA
>JBKDKR010000095.1:0-42414 GCA_046344995.1 Pirellula sp. | reverse complement strand
CACGACAGCAATTTCGTCATGCCGGAACTGTTCGTTTCGCTGTGGACGCCCCATGTTTTGTCTCCTTGTAGGGTTGAGTATACCCCAATCTTAACGCCCAAAGATAAACTGTCAAATAAAGTGGATGGCACCATTTGCTGCCATTTTTTGGTTAGTTTACCCGTTGTTGGTTGGTGCGGGGACGTGTGGTAGACTACGAGGCAATCGATCCCCGACACACGTGGCGGGCATCTATCAATGGATTCTGAATGAAATAGAGAACGCAAATATGGGATTGCTGGCGATCGTTGTTGGCTCGGCTGTGTTGCTGACCGTTGCCTATTTTACGTACGGCCAATTGCTGGCGAGGTTGTTCAAGCTGGACAATAACAACTCCACTCCCGCAATCTCGATGAACGATGATATCGACTACGCACCATGCGATACAGCGCCCCTCTTGAACCAACATTTCTCAGCGATTGCTGCAGCAGGCCCCATAGTTGGCCCCATATTGGCAGGTGTGGCTTTCGGATGGATCCCAGCCCTACTTTGGATTTTGATAGGGTCCATTTTTGTCGGCGGTGTGCATGACTTTGCTACGTTGGTCGCCTCAATCAGGCACAAAGCTGCATCTATCCTCGAAGTTGTCCGTATCCATATCAGCCGACGAGCCTATCTACTGTTCTTAACCTTTGTTTGGCTAGCCCTGGTTTACATTGTAGTCGCGTTCACTGACATAACCGCGACTATGTTCGTTGGAGCAATCGACCTTACAACGGAGAAGACCTACAAGTCGATTGCCGATGCTAAGGCGGATCCGAATGCAACGCTTCTCGTTCAATCTGGTGGAGTGGCAACCTCCTCGCTGCTTTACTTGGCTCTGCCTATTCTCATGGGGCTGGTTGTACGAAGTGGCAAGCTCTCTCTGCAGTCCGCCACCTGGGTTTTTCTGCCTTTGGTTGTGGTCTCGATTTTGGTTGGTCCAATGATGCCACTTAATGTCGATGCGATCCTAATGTCCATTAACAGCGACTTGACGCCAGCTCAAGCTGCCGATTACGCGATTCGCGTATGGGACGTTTTTTTATTGCTGTATTGTGCTATCGCTTCTTTGACACCCATGTGGTTGATGCTTCAACCTCGGGGACAATTGGGGGGATACTTCCTCTATGCAGCACTTGGTGCTGGGGCAATTGGAATCATTCTTGGTGGTCAAACGATTGAGCAGCCTGCGTTCAAAGGATCCCTTTTCTCATCTGACAAACCGGTCATGCCGTTTTTGTTTATTACTATCGCTTGCGGTGCATGTTCTGGTTTTCATTCGTTGATTTGTTCGGGAACAACATCGAAACAACTCAAGACTGAAAGAGCTGCCAAACCGATTGGCTACGGAGCAATGTTGCTGGAAGCTATGGTGGCGATCGTGTCGTTGTGCTGTGTAATGCTACTACCCGTTAACTCAAGTTTGGCCTCTGCTAGCCCGAACTTTATTTACGCCAATGGAATCGGCTCTTTTGTGGAGTCAATTGGAGTACCACGTATTTGGGGGGTTATCTTTGCTTTAATGGCGTTTAATACTTTTGTGTACGATACGTTAGATGTCTGCACACGATTGGGAAGGTTTATTGTTCAGGAGCTTACTGGTTGGCGCAGTACGTCAGGCCGTTGGTTTGGAACACTGCTGACAGCTGGAGTCCCGATCTTTTTCGTGATGCAAAAAACCCTTGATGCCAAGGGTAATCCGATTCCTGTTTGGAGAACCTTTTGGGATCTTTTTGGAGCGAGTAACCAGTTGTTGGCCGCACTTACATTGCTTGGAATCACTGTGTGGTTATGGCGAACGCTTGGCAAAACCTGGGTTTGGTTTGTTGCCGGTATTCCCGCAGTCCTGATGTACACTATGAGTTCATGGGCATTGACGACTATTGTTCGTAACAAGTTTAGCAATGGCATAAACGGAGATCCTGTTGCATGGATCGCAGTCGTATTGTTAGTCCTTGCTGGACTTATGCTCATTGAAGGAGTCGTTGCTCTACGACGACGCGACATCACAACAGTTACGGCGAACTAGTTAGAGTTGCACGCGACTCTAGGCTAGCAGATCCGAGATAACGGATGGGGACTCTACCCCGGTGAGTTTTTGGTCCAGCCCCTGGAATTTAAATGAGAGCCTTGAATGGTCAATTCCCATGCAATGTAAAATTGTTGCGTTTAAATCGTTGATTGAAACAGGATCTCGAACAACGTTGTAACTAAAGTCATCCGTTTCACCATGCACATAACCAGCCTTGACGCCACCCCCTGCCATCCACATGCAGAAATTCCTCGGATGATGATCGCGACCATAATCATTTTTGGTCACTGTGCCTTGCGAATAAACGGTGCGACCAAACTCACCACCCCAGATGACCAACGTATCGTCGAGTAAACCTCTATTTTTTAGATCCATCACCAAGGCCGCAGACCCTTGATCGGTATCTTTGCATTGATTGCCCAATTGATGCGGCAATGCACCGTGTTGATCCCATCCTCGATGTGCAATTTGAACAACTCGCACACCTCGCTCGACCAATCTTCGTGCCAAGAGTGCACTATGAGCAAACGTACCAGGCTTAGAAACGTCAGGTCCGTACATGTCCAACGTCTCTTTTGTTTCTCCGCTTATGTCAACCAGTTCCGGAATGCTGCTCTGCATACGAAATGCCATTTCGTATTGCGCAATTCTTGTTTGTATCTCCGGATCAGCGAACCGTTCAAAACTTTCGCCGTTCACTTTCTGAAGCGCATCCAGCATGGCGCGACGGTCGGATGCACCTAACCCGGGTGGGTTCTGAAGATATAGAACAGGATCACCAGAACCCCTTAATGCGACACCGCTATAACGCGTGGGCAAAAAACCACTACCCCACATCCGGTTATACAACGCTTGTCCATTGCTATCGCTCGGAAACTGTGGAGTGAATACAACGAACGACGGAAGGTTATCATTCTCGCTTCCAAGTCCGTATGATATCCAAGATCCTATACTGGCTTTTCCAGGGATCTCGGAACCAGTCATGACAAAAGTGCACGCCGGATCGTGATTGATGGCGTTTGTTGTGACGGTCTTTATCAACGTTATGTCATCGACGATCTTCGATGTATGAGGGAGCAGATCTGTATTGACCCAAATGCCCGATTGCCCGCATCTTTCAAACTTAAACTTGCTTGGTGCGACAGGAAAACGCCCTTGTCCGCTGGTCATCGTCGACAACCGTTGTTCCCCTCGTACGCTCGGCGGCAAGTCCTTATCAAAATACTCTTCTAGTCCAGGTTTATAGTCCCACGTATCCAGCTGTGAGGGGCCACCATTCATGTGCAAATAGATTATGGATTTTGCCTTGGGCTGAAAATGAGGCAAACCAGGGAGCGGCGGATGCACTTTGGTTGCGGCCAAAGACGCTTCGACGGATTCACCAGCGAACCCACTGGCCATCCCATTTGCCATAAACCGCATCCCGCTCATTGTTGCTAGTGCAGCTGCTCCGAACTGCATTCCCGTACCAAAGAAATGTCTGCGCTTTATGTGGTTAATCTCAGATTGCCACTGATGCATGATTCGATTTCCTATTTCAATTCTGTATTGGATGTATTTGATGTTTTTACAAGATGTAAGTGGGGTTCTAAGAAACCACTAATTGCGATTGGTTGTCTCGTCCATATTTAGCAAAACGTTGCATACGAGTGTCAACGATGCGAGCTCCTTCGAGTTCCACTTTTCATTTGATCGCTTTTCACCAAATGCAAGCAGTGCTGCGGCCGCTTCTGGTGACGCATTAAAACGATCTAATTGATCGGCGTACAACTTGCGAAGCGTTTCCATTTCTCCTTCCGTCGGACCACGACTTAGAACCAATCGAAAACCTAGTTCGATGCGATTTGAGATATCCTCGGTTTGCTCCATGATCCGCTCCGCACAACTTCGGGCAGCTTCGACATACTGCACGTCGTTCATCAATTGGAGTGCTTGCAACGGTGTGTTACTGCGTTCTCTAAGGGAACAGGTTTGTTCACGGTTTGGAGCATCAAAATTCGACATAAATGGAGGCGGTGCCGTCCGCTTATAAAACGTGTAAATGCTTCGGCGATAAAGTGCACTGCCGCTTTCTTGGGAGTAAAACCTCGTATTCGAGCCAGCAAACCCGACTGGCTCCCAGATATTTGCTGGCTGATAAGGCTTGACCCCTTTGCCTCCCATCTTCAGATCCAGTAATCCCGCTACAAACAATGCATTATCGCGGATTTGCTCTGCATCGAGTCTAAATCGAGGCCCCCGGGCTAAATAACGATTCGCTGGATCGGTTTCCCAATGTTGCGATTCAACCCTGGACGATTGCTGAAACGCATGGCTATTTACCATCAGACGAACTAGTCGCTTAATGTCCCATCCACTATCGCGGAAATCTACTGCAAGCCAATCTAATAATTCTGGATTGATCGGCAATTCCCCTTGAGTGCCAAAATCATAGCTGCTCTTAACTAAACCGATTCCGAATAATTGCTGCCACAATCTGTTCACTGTTACGCGAGCGGTCAACGGATGCTCATCGGATACCAACCAGCGAGCTAGATCCAAACGATTCGCTCTTCTCCGTTCCCCCTCAATCTTCAACGCAGGTAAAACAGCCAGAACACCCGGTTGCACCGGATCGCCTGGCTTATTGTATGCGCCTCGCATCATGACAAAACTGTCACGAGGGGTTGGAAGATCTTGATAGATAAACGTTCCAGGAATCGATTCCTCAATCTCCCTGCGCTTGGTCTTAAGTGCTGCTATACCCTCGGTATAAGTCTGGAATGTCGATTTGGTTGCGATACAAATTCGCGTCAAGTAGTACTTACGCAGTTGGCTTTCCGCAACATTATCAGCTTCCTTCGTTGTGTTAGCTGCCCCGTCTGTCGATGCTTTATATTTTTGGACCGCGTCACGTATCTCAGCATCCAATTGATCTGATGGGGTGGCAATTTGGCGTGTCTTCCACGCAGCGAAGGAGTAGCGAAGATCAGTCGCCTTAGAGATCACCCCGGCGGCACCAGCTTTGTCCCAGTAGACTGTTCCGCCAAACTGCGTAAGGGCGAAACCTTGGATTTTATCATCCGCATTGAGTCCCATCTTCTCAAACGGAACTTTGAGCTGCACCCAAGTTCCCGTTTCTGGAAGATTACCCATCGATACGCGTTCGAATGAGTCAGCCTTACCCCATTCAATGGCGTTATAGTCTCCCCAAACGGCGCGATGATTCCATCCTTCTCGAAAGAATTGAACCATAATTGACTTGGGGACATTCTTTGGATCGATCCATACGCTAACTTCAAAGTCTCCATTACTGGGCACGACCATGGGATTGGATTTCGATTCCCAAACGTCCTGTGCAAGTCCACCGTCGGTTCGCTTCAAGACCTTCTTGCCACTGATCGGCATAGGATTTTCGGATTCGATGAACTCAATAGGTGCGCCAACGGCTGTTAAATTGCCTCCGGCTGGAAACTCGTCATCCATCCACATTGAAAAAGTGGTTTCTGGTTCGGGTTGCGGATTAGCCAGTGCAGGATCGGAGTACTCAATGTTAGAGGTCTCTGCCTCGAACTTTTCTAGTAAAGCTTTTAGCTTCTCGTCGATTTCCGCTAGTTTGGTTTTATCTTCTTCCCGATGAATCTGGGTTGTCGGAGAGGTGAGTAGCGAGTTGCCATCCATTGCCGGGTCTGCGGCGGAATTAAAAAAGGCATACATCGAGTAGAATTCTTTTTGCGATATGGGATCAAACTTGTGATCGTGACATACCGCACACCCGCCAGATAGTCCCATCCAGACTTGCATGGTTGTGCTAGTCCTATCAACGGCATACCGGTAAATCAATTCTTCGTTGATGGACCCCCCTTCACTACTAGTGACATTGCATCGATTAAAACCGGTTGCAATCAACTGATCCAGACTAGGGGATGGTAACAAGTCCCCCGCGAGTTGCTCGATCGTGAATTGATCAAATGGCATGTTGTTGTTAAACGAACGAACGACCCAATCTCGATAGGCCCACATTTGGCGTTCGTTATCCAAATGCATACCGTGGGTGTCGGCATAACGTGCTACGTCTAGCCAATGACGAGCCATCTCCTCACCAAATCGTTCGGACTGTAGATATCGATCTACCATCGATTGATAAGCGGTATCGCTATTATCCGAGAAGTATTGTTCTTGTTCTTCGAGAGTTGGTGGAAGCCCCGTTAGAGCAAACGATACTCTTCGAATCAAAGTTGACTTGTCCGCAACAGCGGATGGGAAGAGCCCCTTCTCCTTAAGGTTTGACTGCAGGAATTGATCGATCGGATTCTGAATCAGTTTAGAGTTGTCTAACTTTGGCGGTTCGGTTCGACGAGGGCTTTCGAATGCCCAGTGGTTTTGGTACTTGGCTCCTTGATCGATCCACTTTTTTAAGATGTCAATCTCATTTGCTGTCAGAGCTTTGTTGAGATGAGGGGGTGGCATCTTGAGATCAGCGTCTTCTGAGATTATTCGCTCGATAATCAAACTTTCGGCACTCTGTCCCGCCACAATCGCAGCTGAGCCCGTATCTCTAACGTTCAGGCTATCTGTTGTATCAAGACGCAAGCCCGCTTCACGGGTTCCAACATCAGCTCCATGGCAAGCGAAACATTTATCCGAAAGAATAGGACGAACATCACGATTGTATTCAATGGGTTTAGAGTCTGCTTTTTCAACGGGGTCTGCTGCCGTATCCGGGTGGATAGCTGCCGAGATGCTCAAATTGCTAAAGGACAATCCGAAGACAAACGTCGTAAGAAGCGCAAAGATTGATGAGCACATAAAGCCAAAAGTGCAACGAAGCGAGGACATACGAGGGTCCTATCCATATGCGGGTTCGGAGGGATTGGAAGGGGAAACGGCTAGGGCTGGCTCCCGTTGCAGACGGACAAGGACGGAAGCCAACTCGTTTAGTATACACGCTTCCGTCGATTTGCACGACGAGCGAAGTTTCGAATCAGTAATATCTAGAAAGCTATTAAAGATTTCTCAAAAATCAATTCAACCTCGCCGCTTGTGCGAATCCGAATGGGCCATCGAACAAGCGAAATACGGTGAAAATGGCGGCGAGGTCAAACTTTGGTTTGTCCGAGTTCTTCTCAAGATACTTAGGAGCAATCCCGTCTGCTTGAATCCGCGAGATGTTAAACAGATCTTCTGGCGGATTATCTAGCACTTTGCGAAAGTTGAGACCATCATTTTTGTCATACTTAGGGTTCAGCATTGCAAGAATATCGCCTGAGATCAGTCGCTCGCCAGTCAACAACCCTTCGATTTGATTCAGCATCCCCAACCAGGCGTCGATTTGTTCGTTTGTCATCGGAAGACCTAACTGATCGGTTTGACCGGGGTGACTAAGCCATTCCAAGTCATCATCCGTTTCGAGACGAATGTGCTTCCATGACTCTTGATTCAATTGACAGACTGCGATCAAGTGTTCCCTCACTAGACGCAATCGTGATGTGTCTTTGATCTTGAGCATAAAAACCCATTGCTCATCACTCTTCGTTTCGCTCGGCTTGAGTTTTGGAAAAACTCCTTTGAATCTCTCTTCAAATCCGGTTTTCTCATCGATAGAGCGATATAGTTCGACAAAAGCACAAACGACATGACAATAGGATCGGATCCATGGCACATCGCCTCGATCAAAGTGTATTTCGAGTTCGGGATTGCGGGCTAGAAACGCTGGCACATCGATTCGGATATCTTGCATCCATTTCGTGAGTGATATCGTCCCTTCTTGAGTGGACGCGATACGCAACGTGACTTTTGCTAATTGGATGGAAATCTTGACTTGATCGTCTTGGATCTCTGCTAGCGTCCTCTCGGCCTTAAGCAAGTCGTTACGAAACGAATCGAGGACACGACCGAATTCTTCATCACTTAGTTCGGATGGATTGTCATTCTGGGGTACATTGAGTCTTAAAATCGGCTCGCTTAGTCGGTTCGAAAGAGCGCCGTATTCGTAGAGCGATTGGCCAACATTCTCGAGGGCTCGGAAGAATTGAATGACTCCCAAGCTAAATCGTACGTTGTCATCCTGGGGATGCTCGTCGAGTTCAAGCCTAAGAGCGGTCTCTCCTTCTGCTAGTTTTGCCTGATACAGATATGTCTCAAGCGTCGTCAGGTCTTTAGGTGGTTCGTCAGATTGCTGTTGGCCATGATTAAACACGGCCGATCTTGCTAGACCATCGTTGGTGCATGAATAGAGAGCAACGACGATTGATATCGCAAGCCAACTTGAATTGAAGATGGATCGCAATACAAAACTAAAGCCGAATCGATTGAACCCACGCATAATTCCCTGCCCGAAGTCTAACTAGGTTGACGACAATGAACTGACTGAGATCCCTCAATTACCTCAACGTAGCCGAAGTCCCTGGAGTTTGGAAGCACTCCCGTAGCGATTGTAGGCCATAACAAGTCTCGCAAGAGAAGCGGTTACGGCGGAGCATGCCAGGAGTTTTGGACATGTCGGAAATCGCATGTGAAGTAACGAGGCTTGCCGTAACTACGCCGAGCCTTGTTACTTAAAGTAACGTAAGACTGATTGGTAGTATTTAAGTCTGTTGTAGTGGACGACGCTAGGAGGCCCTTTGCACGGGGTATCGCATGATTGCATGCGATGTTGAATAAAGTTTTGTTGGTTCGAGGTGGTTGGACTCGTTGTCTCGTCCACTACCGGGAAAGGACTCGTTGCCTCGTCCACTACCAGGAAAGGACTCGTTGCCTCGTCCACTACGAAGAGCCAAGTCTCGCTGGTGTTGTTCAACAAGCTTGATTATCCCAAGCTTGATAGATCGAATGAGCCATGCGAGTACAACCAGTCGGTAAACTTTCGCAGTTACTTCTGAATCTCGTGGACTACAACCACGGAAATCGATTTCTTAAGATCGCTCAGTTTGGTGCCTATAACTTCATCTTCCCCTGGGGCCAGAAATGCAGTGTCAGGTGTTTGATCTTCGTACATGAAATTTCTTGACATGTATCGATATGGTCCCATCATATCGGACTGGTCCGAAGAAAAACTGACTCCGATGATCTCCCCTTTCTTTATTCCGGTCGCTTGGGAGATTTTTTGGGCTCGGGCCACAGCCTTTTCGAAAGCTTGCTTGCTGAGCTTTTCGTTGAGCTCTTCGTTTACAACGCCGACTACGAATATCTTAGAGCCGAACGCCTGATTGGATCGACCATAAGAGTAGCCACCACCCTGCGATTGGGATTGGAACAACTCCAGGGTTTCTTTTTCTTCCTCGCTCAAGTCAACGGCTCCACCAGCTTTCATTAGGTCTCGTTTTTTGATCTCACCCTCAAGCCGACTTTTGAGAAGCGTGATGACATCTGATTCAACGCTCTCCGGCAAATCCCAGTCAACCTTCAATTGACACTCGCTCGTGAATGCAGTAGGTAGCGCTCCCACGTCGACTGCAGCATCGACGCCTCCCCCGGCACCACCCATTTGTCGCTGCATCTGGCTTTGTATTTGGATCATCATTTGCATTTCTGCTGATGAATCCCCGTCAGCGCTGGAACCTGCAATTTGTTCGGTCAATTTCGCATCAGAAAATTGAAGTGTCGTTACATTTGCTTTCATCTCTTCAAAAGCCTTTTTCAAGGAAGCTTTCTTGGTTGTAAGCTCTTCCATTGCTTTCTTGGCATCTTTGGCTTTCGCGGATACCTGCATAACAAGCCTTAACGATTTCGGCTTGACCGCTTCTATTGCCGTACCTGTTGAGGAAAATCCTCTCATCACAGGACTCATATCGATCTGGCTGTAAGCGCGATCAAAAGTTACCGAAGAAAAGAGGATGGCTGCAGCAACAAAGCGAATGGGTCTTAAAGATCTGATCAATGCAGTCGTGTTAAGAAACATCGTTTTAATCCAATGCGCTAAATAGGACAGAAGATGGGAACGTGCCTAGTAACAGATTGTCTCTGTTTAAACTGGGCGATGTGTATTGGTATCTAGGGACGAAAGGTGACAGGATGCGTATTCGTAAAGAAGTACTGAACCTTCAAAACGCCCGTCCAATCGTATCCGCATATGTTATCAAATCCTCTCGTCTTCAGCATGAAATTTCAAATATTTAAAATCACGTGTTTTTTCGAGAATTGGCGACGCAGAATCGCCTCAAAAGGCATTGCTGGAATTCTGTGTGAATGGGGCGACTCTTCAGGATGTGCGACACCGAAAGAGGTGCTCTGCGATCTCAATTTTTACTAGCCCCTCTTCTTCCGGTGCGTGGTTATAAAGAAAAATGGTTGCTTATTGTTGCTCGAGCAGATAATCTTCCCTATGACGAGACTCTTCGATTTGTAATCTATTCGCTTTGAAAGTAGTGCAAGATGTCGAACGCCGCTTTGGCAAATCCCGTAGATGCGCCACACGCAATTGAGAATTTCCAGCAATCTGTTGGACGAATTCGAACCGCATTGAAACAAGTAATCGTGGGACAAGAAGCAGTAATTGAACAATTGCTTATTTGTGCGCTAACAGGTTCTCATGCGTTGCTGGTTGGTGCTCCTGGGCTTGCTAAGACTTTGATGGTTAAGAGCTTGGCTAGTATCTTCGATTGGAAGTTTTCCCGCGTTCAGTTCACTCCCGATTTGATGCCCAGCGATATCACCGGTTACGAATTGCTTATGCGAGACAACACGTCTGGTAATACGGAGATGAAATTTCGCTTTGGACCGATCTTCGCTAATCTTGTTTTAGCAGACGAAATCAACCGTGCTGCTCCCAAGACGCAGTCGGCACTTCTTGAAGCTATGGCGGAGAGGCACGTTACTGTGGGTGGTGTGACTTATCCCCTCGATGATCCCTTTCTCGTAATTGCTACGCAGAACCCAATCGAACAGGAAGGTACCTATCCGCTCCCCGAAGCTCAGTTAGATCGGTTCATGATGGAGATCCGAATTGGGTATCCAACACCGGAGGTGGAAAGAGATATTGTACAACGCACCACTTCGAGTGATCTTCCTATGCCGGACAAACAGTTTACTCCCGAGTTGTTTAATCAGCTCAAGCACCTAGTTCGATCTGTTCCTGTACCGGATCCTATCGCTGATTATGCAGTTGCACTATGTTCAGCGTCTCGTCCTAATGGAAATGGAACGACCCATAAGTCTTGCGAGCAATATGTTACCTTCGGCGCAGGACCTCGAGGATCCCAAAATCTAGTGATGGCTTCGAAAGCTCGCGCGTTGATGTACGGGCGACCCGTTCCCACTCGCGAGGATATCGTCGCGGTGGCTAAGCCGATTCTGAGGCATCGAATCATCGTGAACCACCGAGCAATGGGGGACGGCATCTCAACCGATGATTTGATTGATAAACTGCTCAAAGAGGTTGCAAAGTAACTCTAGTATCTCAAAGTCATGCAATCTCACGCTGCTGGTGATTCTTCTAAGTTCCTGAACCTGCGTTCCTTGTCTGGGCTAGAGGGGCTACGTTTCTCGGCCAAGCGCAGAATCGAAGGTGCGTATAGCGGTCGGCATATTGCTAAGAAGCAAGGTGGTGCAGGAGAGTTTGCGGACTATCGCGAATACTCGCCTGGCGATGATCTTCGTCGATTGGATTGGCGAATTCTTGCTAGGACAGGCAAGACGTTTCTGAAGCTCCATCAGGACGAAACAAACCTAGCATGCACCATGTTGATCGATTCGTCTGGATCCATGGGGTTCTCCGGCTACCAACCAAAGGGGGGCGAATCCAAGCTCGCATGGTGTCAGTATTTTACGACGGCTTTGTCGCATCTGATTCTGACTGGGCGCGACCATGTCGGTTTAGCGGTTTCAGAGCAGAATCGAAACCCCTACTTCGCCCCTAGTTGTCTGCCACAGCAAAGAGGGCTTATTCACGAATCGATTGCAAACATGATTCCTGTTGGTCCCACTAGTTTGGCAAAGTCGCTGGATTCCCTTTTCATGCAAGTTAAAAGACGTGGGGTATTGATGGTCCTCTCCGATTTTCTGGAGCCAGACCTCGATCCGATGTTGTCTTCGCTGAGAAAGTTCCGAATCCGCGGTTGGGAGGTCATCGCGATGCATATAGTTCACCCCGATGAGTTAACACTGCCCAAGGGCCGAGCGTTTCGGTTCTTGGGTATGGAGGGTGAATCACCTGTTGCAGTTCAAGTAAACGAGCTTCGCGAAGCCTACGAAGCGCGATTTGAAAGGCATCAAGCATCGGTTCGAACTGGGCTTCTGAGCGTTGGATGCGACTTTCATCCGATCTACACAAGCACTCATTATATGGATGTGCTTAGGCAGTTTCTCATCAAGCGATCAGGATGAAAGTGAAATGAATCCACTCAATCCATGGGCTATTGCGATCGGTGTGCTGGCTATTGGCATCCCCACCGCGTTGCATTTTTTGACCAAGCCCAAACCTACCGCGATTCCAATTTCGACGATTTCGTTTCTATATGAACTTATCCAACAACGACGTTCGAAAAGTAAACTCAGAGATATTTTGGTTTTGCTGCTGCGATCCATTGCTATTGCTTTAATCGCATTGGCTATTGCTCGCCCACGTCTGTCTGCTCCTCCTATCATCTCGCCAAACCCAGACACGAAAACGGCTCGTGTGATCATTTTGGATCAAAGTCAAAGCATGGCGGCAGGGCAAGGAACCTCAAGACCTTGGGAACGTGCACAAGCTGCCTCGTTGAGATATCTTTCGTATTCCGACGATATGCAATCGGGCGTGATCTTTGCAGGCGCCAAGGCTCGAAGCGTCTACGAACGACTCAGCAACAACTTTGAATCGCTAGCGGAGGCTATAAAAAAAGCGAAACCAAAGCCAGAAAACGCCAACGTAGCCGATGCAATCGAACGAGCCTGCCAGTTGTTGGAGAGTGTTCCAGAAGGAGTCGCTCGCGAAGTTGTGATCGTTAGCGATTTCCAGAGAAACGACTGGGGGGCGTTGAGCTTAGAGGCTTTGCCGGCGGATACCAAGCTTGTAGTGGAACAGGCGTCGTTAAGCGAAAAAGACAATATCGCGATTGTTTCTGCAAAGCCAGAGAATCGAGTAACAGTTAAGCAGCCCGGAACGATACAAGTAGAAATCGCAAACTACACGACACAAGAACGTAACGTCAAATGCCGCGTGATTATTGAAAAGTCGACGTTTTCCGCGCAAGCACTCGTACCAGCACAAGGGACCAGCGTGCTGAATATCAACGCAAACTTTGACGAGCCAGGTTGGCGAACGGGCTATGTTTCCCTAGATGGAAATTTGGATGTCCAGCCACTCGACGATTCATATCCAATCGCGTTCGAAGTTTCGCCATCGCCTAAGGTCTTAATTGTTACTCGTCAGTCCGTCGAAAAACGGGACTCCTCAAGTTACTTTCTTCAGCAAGCTTTAAGTGCGTCTCTCGATAAAGCAACCATCAATCCCGTCCGTTCGGATAAAGTGCTGGATAGTGACTGGAATGAGGCGGATCTGATTGTTTTAAGTCACCCAGGACAGCTTCCAAGATCACACACGGAGAAACTGGCGGCAGCCATTCGTCGAGGTCGTGGACTACTTCTCTTGATGAGTGAACCTGCAGATGGTGCTAACCATAGTAGTTTGGCCGAAATGTGGGGGCAGTCCTATCAATCCCCCGTGCAATGGACGAACGAGTCACGAGGCGAGGCTCGACGTGGGTTATTCGTGGCTAAAGTGCAGACTCGCCAATTGCCCTTTCAAGTATTTGGCGATTCCATTTACGGAGGGTTGGCCAATGTTAAGTTAGGGGGCGGGCTTCCCACGGTTGCGACACGAGAAGGACTAAAGGGAGCAGTTTCTGCGGAACTTAGTGACGGTTCTGCTTGGCTTACCATGACCGATTGTGAGGCTGGGAAAGTTGCCGTAATGAATTGCGACCTTCAGAAATCCAATCTTGTTCAAGAAGGCATCTTTGTGCCAATTATCGCAGAGATTAGCAAAATGCTTCTCGACCGAGATCGAGTTGAGCTGAGTATTTGTGGGCTCCCGATTGTACGTACGATGCCCATCGCTACGTCGGCTAGCGAACCATTTCAAGTGCGAGCGATTGATTCGCTATCTCCCTCCATTCAAGACCAAGGGAAGTTTGAGTTCTCGACAACAAAACGTAGTGTGGTTTGGACGTGGCCGGAATCGATCGGCCCTGGGCTCTACGAAGTATTGCAAAATGATGCGCCGGTGTTTGCCGTGGCCACAACGGTACCGGCATCGGAGTCAGATTTGACGTTGCTAGATGAAAATGGAATGAAGCTACAGTTAGAGGGGTCCAAGCAGCGAATTGGAATACGCAACACCAAGCAATCTCTCGATGAGCAAATCGATACCTGGTGGACTTGGTTGGCGCTTGCTTGCACTGGAATCATGTTGCTCGAAGTGTTAATTCTTTTATGGTTTCGAACGTGATGCCAATTGTGAATCTTGCAACGTGGACCATTCAGCCAATCCTTCCGATGGGAGCGTGGTGGCTATTAGTCATGGTTTCTATCGTTGTCGTAGTCGGTTATCTGTGGCGAAGTCGTTGGGATGTTCTGCCACGCGAGCGTTTCGGTATTGTGTTGCTGTTAACACTTTCTCTCGCTTGTCCGTTGATCGTGCTTTTGAATCCGATTTCCGTTGAGACGATTGCACGCCCAGATGGCAAGCCACAAGTTCACGTTCTACTCGATGCATCTGCAAGTATGCGAACAGATGATATAAAGGGGACATCACAAGCTACTCGATGGGCCTCAGCCCTCGACGTAGCAAAAACACTTGCTAGACAGCATCCGTCTCTGGATGTACAAGTGCATGCGTTTGCAGATTCCGGGAATTCGGATGGGATTACCGTCATTTCGCCCCTCGATGAAAAACACCCTGGTCCCGTCGGACGAAAGTCGGATTTGCGCAACGCGTTGAACTCGATTCTTAAGCAAACGAACTCAGGCGGACAGGCGGTTTTTTTGCTTTCGGACGGAGCTCATAACGCAGGGGCCGAGCGGTTGCTTTTAGAGTCAGCGGATGTTGCATCGAGCCTTAATGTGCCGATTTACACGACAACCTTTGGGACGGAGAGTGGCGTAAAGAATGTCGTTTTAACAGCGAGAAGTCCCAGACTGGTAATGTTTCCAGGGCGAAATGTTGTAGTACGATTGTCCATCGATCAACGAGGATTCAAGCAGGAAAAAGTCGAGGTTATTGCGAAGGAAGGGGATACGATTCTCGCATCCCAAACATTGAGACTTCCGACGTCCGGTCCTGAAGAAATTCGATTTGATATCGCTCCAATGGAAAAGGATCCATCTCAGACAGCCCCAGAATTTCGTCAGCGAGCGATTCGATTTGAAGTAGCAACCTTGCCCGATGAAGCAACAGATGCAGACAATCACGTGACTGTATTGATGCAACCTCTGGAGAAGCCGATCGAAACCTTGGTGTTAGAGGGTAAACCGTATTGGGACAATAAGTTCTTGGTTCGAAATTTTTCTTCCGATCCAGTACTCAAAGTTACTGCGATCAATCGGGTCAATGATGATCGATTTGTAGAACAAAAATACGAGGCCAAAGAGGGTGGTGTTGATTCTTTAAGTGGAACATGGAGGACGATCGAATCCAAGGAATTGCCCTTAGATGATCTGGAAAAACTAAAGCAATATCGAGTCATTGTGCTCGGACGGGAATCTGGCGTATTTCTTTCTCCTGAAGCGATCGAGAATGTCCGGCAGTGGCTGTCCCAAGAGGGTGGCTGTTTGGTTTGCAGTCGAGGTGCACCGAGTAGCACCATGGCTCAGAGGCTTGCCGACATCATGCCGGTCCGATGGACCAAAGGATCGGAATCGCGGTTTCGAGGGAAGCTCAGCGACTATGGTTCGGATCAAATTGTTCTCGATTCAGCAAATTTAGAATCTGATCCACTAGAAGGTATGCCTAGTCTGGAAACCAATACCGTCTCAACAGTTAGGCCCGGACTGCCTCAAATTTTAATGGAAAGCCGCGATTCAGAGGGAGATTCCGCGGGAGTAGTGCCCGTCATTACTTATCAACCGTATGGTATGGGGCAAACAATCGTCGTGGAGGGATCTGGCATGTGGCGATGGGCCTTTCTTCCACCACAGAATGCCGATCGAGACACTGTCTACCCATCGCTTTGGCAAGGGCTAATTCAATGGATTGTTGCAAGGCAGGATTTGTTGCCTGGCCAACAAGTTGCTCTGAGGCCTGATCGATCAATGTTCCTCGGAGGAGAAGAGATCACAGGTACAATGATTGTAAGGGAAGCATCGATAACCCCACCCTCACTAGAGCTTTATCGCGAAGGTGAAAAGGTCAAGCAGGTACAGCCAGTCGCATCGGGAACAGATCCTGGTGTTTATCGTTTCGATTTTGGGGTACAGGAGAGCGGGTTCTTTGAAGTAAGAACCATGACGCTCAAGTCAGAAGCTGGTAAACTTCCGACGGATGGAGAGCAGCAATTATCTAGTAACGGTTCAGATATGTTTGCCAGCACGATTTGTGAAGTGAGAGATTTTTGGCTGGAAACGCTCGATGTCGATGCACGTCCCGATCTTATGTATCAATTGGCGGTAAAGAGTGGCGGGCGAGTTGTAGAACCCTCCGACGCGAGGGGTGTTTTGGACGAGTATCACGCGAAGTTGCAAGCGGCCAGACCTGAGCAATTCAAACGAACGCCATTATGGGATCGTCCGTGGGTTTTGCTAACGATTCTTGGCATTTGGTTATGCAGTTGGTGGATCCGTAGGACCTGCGGTCTTATTTAGGTCGCTTTCGTACAGTTAGTCTGCGCGTTTTTCACTAAGCCTCGGTTGTTGGAACATGTCTAGATGGGCTGGTGAAGTTTAACTCCCTTTAACGGTTAGCCCAGTTGTGTTTTGATTAGAGTGATTTTTAGGGCATTAGGTTATGGCAGATCTCTCGGGCAAGAGAATTGTGATCGCTGGTGGCAGTGGTTTCTTAGGACTATCGATGATCGAGCATTTCACAAAAAGGGATGCTAGAATTACAGTGCTTTCCCGGTCAAGGCCCAAACAGCTTGCAGAGTGCGAACATCAGGTTTGGGATGGGCGTTCCTTGGGCAATTGGCGTTCAGCCCTCGATGGTGCCGATGCGATCATCAATTTGTCTGGCCGGTCTGTAAACTGCATCAAGACACCGGATCACCAAGACGAGATTTTGCGATCCAGGGTAGAGTCTACACGGTTGCTTGGGCAAGCAATGAGGGCTGTGAAATCGCCTCCTCCGCTTTGGGTACAGATGAGTACAGCCCATATCTACGGTGATCCTCCGACGGTTGTTTGCGACGAAGAAAGTGCCGAGGGGATTGGGTTTGCTCCAACGATCGGCAAAGCATGGGAGGCTGCGTTCACCGAGAGCAAATTGCCACGTCAGCGGGGAGTCTTAATGAGGACCAGTTTCGTTATTGGACGTGATAGAGGGGCGGGTGGTGGAGCTCTGTCGACCCTCAGCTTGATCGCGAAACTGGGCCTGGGGGGGAAGGTCGGTAAAGGGACGCAAGGCATGTCGTGGATTCATGAAGAGGATTTAA
Source organism: Pirellula sp. (assembly GCA_046344995.1). Lineage (GTDB taxonomy): Bacteria > Planctomycetota > Planctomycetia > Pirellulales > Pirellulaceae > JBKCUI01. The sequence goes on along the minus strand of JBKDKR010000095.1, from coordinate 24,819 downwards.
ATGGATTGTTTGAAAGGGCGATTAACGATGAATCTATTTCGGGTGTCTACATCGCGTCGGCTCCCAATCCTATCTCACAGGTAGACTTTATGCGGACACTACGCAAAGTCATTGGAATGCCCATCGGTTTACCAGCTTTCGAATGGATGGTGCGCATTGGAGCACCGCTTCTGCTGCGTACAGATCCGGAGCTAGCGCTTTATGGCCGTTATGTAGTTTCGAAACGACTTGCCGAGCTTGGATTCTCGTTCAAGTTTCCTGAGCTTGAAGAAGCGTTAAAGAATCTCAAGAACCATCGGGATTGATGCCCTATCAGTGACACTGAGTGTTATGATCGCTGAGCGTAGTGCCACGGTTACATAGGGCGGTGGTAGTTAGATGATTTCTCTAGATCGGGCACATTACAAGTTTTTTGTTATCAAATAAAAAAAGCTCAAGTGACCTAAACGGACCACTCGAGCTTTATTCTGTAGGTAAACCATATGCACTAGCAATGATTGCTAGAACAGGATGAATTAGCCCTTCTTTTCAACCTTTTTGAATTTGGCTTTTTCGTAAGCCTTTTCGCCAAAGAGACCTTCGAGCTTCTCATCATCGCTCATCTTCTCTGCTTTGCCTTTGCAGTTTCCGCAGCAGAATGAAACACTCGCTCCGTTGAACTCAACCTTTTGGTCCGCTTTGGCGGGACCACCCGTGAATGGACAAGCTCCTTGCTCAACTTGCTTGGTTGCAATCAACTGATGATTGGCCTTGGAAGCGAACTTCTTCTTGTCACCTTCGAATGAACCGAGGCATTTCGAGCAGCAAAAATAGACACTGCCCTCTTTCCACTCACTGGCTTTGTCAGCCTTAGCCGCAGCCTTTGGATTCATCAAGCATTTGATGTCCTTAAGATCGACGGTATCGGTTGCGAATGATACTCCAGCAAACGCCAACGCGAATGACGCGACGCCCAGAAATAGACTTTTCATTGTTTTCTCCTACTAGGAAGGAATAAATCGGAAGGACCTTTATAGTAGCGAACTGTTTGGCTAACCGCAACAATACAAAATGTCCACATTCCCCCTTCCGCGAGTTCCCAGCCCCTTTTTGGGAGCCAAAAGTCGAGAAAAAAGGTTTTTCGATTATCCAGATCTGGTTCGAAACCAAGAATCTAACGCATTTTTCGCTGATAACTGCGTAGTAGTGCGATTTGCTCTATGGCCAGCCATTCGATCCGAGTACCGGGAAAAAAGGGGAAGGCGGTTGCCGGAACTCGATCCCGTGCGTTTAGAACTGTGTTAGATCAGTTCCATCTGTCGTTTGTTTAGTGCTAGTAATGCGCTGCCTAGTGATGGGCTCCGCTATGGTCGACGAGAGAATTTTGTAGCAGTACAATGTCGACAGAGTTATTGGACCCAAAACAGATATCTATAGCCCACCAATTTATTCAGGATCTTTGACAGGATGTCTTTATCAACGAGCAAGATAACGGAACTTGCACCCGATCAAGAATCTCTCAATGCCGCGAATAAGCTCATGAAGCCTAATAAATGGCCATGCCTCGCGCAGCATGAACACTTGGTTTGGGGCGAATGTCAGGGCTCCGGAGCTAACCCTTATCGAACCGTCTTTGATCATGTAAACGTCGGCTACAAGTGTACTTGCCCATCTCGCAAATTCCCTTGCAAACACGTCTTGGCTCTGATGTGGATGTTTACAGAAAATCCATCCTCATTTTCCTCAGCCGATGTTCCGACATGGGTATCTGACTGGTTGGGAAGGCGTCGTAACACAGACGGCATTAATCCTGTGAAACCGGAAAAGCCATCTAAAAATGTAGCAAACAAGAGCTTGCTCACTGCCCAACTCGCAGAACCTGAAAGGTCTGTAGATCCGGAGAAAGAAGGGCGCAGAAAAGCAGCCGCGGAAAAACGTTCCCAAGCGACTCAACAATCAATCTCAGCAGGCCTAGATGAACTGTTGCAATGGCTTCAGGATCAACTACGTGGGGGATTGGCCAATCTTTTAAACGACCCAACCTCTCGTTGCAGAACGATCGCGGCTCGATTAGTTGATGCTAAAGCTCAAGCGATGGCGAGCCGTTTGGACGAACTGCCGTCGCGGTTGTTGCTTATTCCCAGCGACTGGAGGCTTGATTGGCTGATTCAAGAACTTGGACGGATTTTTTTGATTTGCCGAGCATGGTCGGCGAACACGGACGATGCGGAACTGACGCGATTGGTCGGTGCCGCAGAAACGCGTGAGTCTATCATCGGTCTTGTCGATTCACCGAGAGTTTGTTCGGTTTGGGAAGTCGTTGGGGAACAAGTGACGACGCGACGCGATGGGCTGGTAAGTCAAGCCACATGGTTAATGAACCTGGGAGATGGAATTCGTTTTGCTCTGCTTCTCGATTATTTCCCCGCATCACTTGGCAAACGCAGTAGTGCATTTATGGTCGGCGAACGATTTACCGCCGAACTCGCATTCTATCCCGCACGTCTACCGATGCGAGCTGTGATTGCAGAACGAAAGCTAGAGACCGAACCGATCGATATAAAAGCGTCGGAATGGCCTAATCCCTGTTCTAATCCACTAGCCGCGTATCGAGATGTTCTCATGATTTCCCCCTGGTCGGTTGAAGTGCCATTGCTCCTTACCACAGGGGCTCTTGTTCAATCAGGTTCGCAGGTTTGGTGGCAATCGGAGAATTATTCGATTTCTCTTCCGATTTTGGATAAACCTCACAAATCGATCATGGGGCTTGAGCTACATAAAACGGTAGCCTTGTGGGATGGCATGTCGCTGAAGCTGCTTTCCGGTCTTTCTCAATGGGGGCCATGGTCCTATGACAACTGACCTGTTGAAGAGTCTAGATGATCTCAAGGGAATGTGGATCATGGGGGGTGCTGCTTTAGAAAAATCGCCCGCAGTATGGAGAGATGCTGTCCAGCATGTAGAGCATCCAGAACTAGCACTTCTAGCGTTGGCCGGCCAGGCGATCTCGTTCGCAACGAAACCGTTACCCCCGCGCGAATTGATCGCAATACCTACATTGCCTAAATTGCATTTGCCCTCACCACCAGAGCCGGCTCGCCAGTTAGTTCGGCATTTGCTTCGTGTCGTTAAGTTAAACGAAGCCCAAATGGCCGGCGTGATTCGGTTGTTAGCCGCCAGAGGCTATGCAGTAAATCCGATTGATTACATGCCCAAGAGTTTTTCGCAACTCCCCGACTTATATGCTCCTTGGGAAGCTTGGGAACGTGCGGAACGGACTGATTCGCAACAATCTTCGTTAGTCTGCGGTGAGGCAATCAACTCGGATAATTGGGATCAATGGTCGCCATCTGATCGGCGCAGGGCAATGATGCAGCTGAGACAACGAACCCCTGGTGCAGCTCGCGATTTGCTTGCCGATAACATTGCGGCCCTACCTGCCGAGGAACGGTTTCGATTGTTGGAATTGCTAGTGGATAACCTGAGTGTCGAAGATCAATCGTTCTTGGAGACATTGATTCAAGATCGTTCATCAAAAGTCAAGCAGCTTTCGCAACAGTTCCTAGCTCGCCTCGGTGCCGCACCTTGTTTGGATGAAGATAACAACGAGTTTATCAATTTCTTTTCGATTACTAATTTCGACTTGAACGGAACAGTGAAAGTTACAGCCATCACTCTAAAAACCCCTGCTCAAAAGAAGCGAAGAGCCGTACTCGCAAGCAGTATCAGTTTGCAGAGTTTCGCGGCTGGGTTGAAATTGGCCAGTGACGATCAAGTGGTCAGTGGCTGGGATCATGTTGATCCTCAAGCGTCGGATGAATTTGTTCGAATCGTTGCTTCGACTGGTAGTGAACGTTCCGTTGCATTGCTCGCTCGCCGCATAGACTCATTGGACGGCATATCGGCAGAGTCTTTGCAGATGTTATTCGAGAGACTCACGCCACAATCGCGGCGTGAATTGTTGCCGCATGTTCTTAACAATGATGAGGCCTCCTTTGCGGCAACGTTGATGTGTTGCGGAGATATGCTTGGAGAGATACCTTGGAAGCAAGTCGGACCAACAGTCGCGTTCAAAGAGTTGCATAAGATTTGCCAAGAGGAATCTTCGGCTAATGTGGTGAAAAGAGAAAAGCTGCGACAAGGTCTCCATGCGCTGGGGTTGCTTGCTGATCGGATTGCTGCAGAGGAGATTCTAAAGATTTTCACTGCGGACAATTTGTTTGCGTCTGATGCCTTATTGAGCGTACTCAAGCTCAATACCTGCTTACCGTACAACGATTGCATACCACGAGGAGATGAATTGTGAGCGAAGTGTTGAGACAACCGGCCGAATTGACCTATGCCGACGACTTGGCCACTTTGAAGGCGTCCGATCATCACCCCAAACCTGTCGGCTGGGTACTTAGCCCGCAAGCTGTTGTGACATACATTGTCGGTGGAACAGCGGGTGGAAGGCAAATCGAGCCCAAATATGTTGGCAATCGTAAAATCATCGAAACCGCAGTCGCAACCTTGGCCACGGACCGAGCTTTATTGCTCATGGGGATTCCCGGGACGGCAAAGAGTTGGGTCTCCGAACATATGGCCGCTGCGATTAGTGGGGACTCCACAAAGATAATTCAATGCACCGCTGGTACCGACGAAAACCAAATTCGTTACGGTTGGAATTATGCGCAGCTATTAGCCAAAGGTCCTAGTCGCGAAGCTTTGGTTCCGACACCGTTACTGCGTGCCATGGAAGGTGGCAGCATTTGTCGGCTCGAAGAATTGACACGGATGGGTTCTGATGTTCAAGATACGCTCATTACAGTTCTGTCCGAGAAAATGTTGCCTATTCCTGAGTTGAATAGTGCGGTCTACGCGCAGCGAGGTTTCAATGTCATCGCAACTGCCAATGACCGGGACAAAGGGGTCAACGAATTGTCGGCAGCGCTCAAGCGGCGATTTAACGTCGTCGTGCTTCCTTTGCCAGATGATTTGGAAGAGGAGATCAAAATTGTCACCCGTCGGGTTAGCGAAACAGCTCAGTCTTTAAATCTGCCCGAACCGAAAAACGTGGTCGAAGAAGTAACGAGAGTCCTCGCTATATTCCGAGAACTTCGAAGCGGCGAGACTGCAGACGGAAAGGTTACGATTAAGAGCCCTTCTTCTTCGCTGTCCACCGCAGAAGCGATTGCCGTCATGGTGAGTGGTTTCTCTCACGCAGCTTACTTCAACAATGGGATATTGTCTGCGGATGGGCTCGCGCCGAATGTATTAGGTGCCATTGTGAAAGATCCGGTTCAGGATAAAGCCGTACTCGAAGAGTATCTAGAAACAGTTCTTAAAAAGCGTCGAGAGTATGCCGACTACTACACAACATTGACCGAGCTAATCTAATGGCAAGCCAAGTCGAATATTTTGGCATTCGGCATCATGGGCCAGGCTCAGCGCGGCGATTGATAGAGGCCCTCGATGCCTTACAACCGGTCGAAGTGTTAATCGAAGGCCCAGTTGATCTATCGGATTTGATTCCGATGTTAGCACATTCTGACATGATTCCCCCGGTCGCATTGTTGGCTTACCCGGCAGGTGAGCCTGAGCGGTCCATTTTTTGGCCCTTTGCAGTCTTTTCGCCCGAGTATCAGGCGATTTGTTGGTCTGTCAAACAAGGAGTGCCGGTTCGATTTATCGATCTACCCGTTTATTGGCGTCTTCAAGAGTTGAAGCCTGAAGAAGGTGAAAAAGCTGACGGTAATACAGGGGATGAAGAAAAGCACTCGGTTACATTGAACCTAGAGCTTGATTCCAAAGCAGACTCCAAACCGTCGAATGCATCACCTGCTTCGCAGCCGTCTGCTTATAGTGCACTCTCTATCGAACGAGATCCAATTGGAGCTTTGGCCAGTGCTGCCGGTTACGAAGATGGAGAAAGTTGGTGGCAAGATGTGATTGAAGAGAATCCTGAGCCGGGGCCGATATTCACAGCAGTTGCAGATGCCATGAAAGCGTTACGAGACGGCGTCGCTCCGCCTAAAGAGGAAGAAGCGGCGCGAGAAGCCCACATGCGGCTTGAAATCGCCAAGTCTTCTAAGTCTTCGAGTGGCCCGATTGCCGTTGTGTGTGGAGCATGGCACGTACCAGCCCTCAAAGAGAAGCATTCGAGTAAGGATGATCGAGATTTATTAAAAGGTGTTGTCAAACGCAAGATTTCGGCGACATGGACGCCATGGACTGCGCCTCGATTAGCAATGGCTAGTGGTTATGCTGCAGGTGTTACTTGTCCTGGATGGAATAAGCACTTATGGGAGACAAAGCGTCAAGAACAGGTCACGCGTTGGATTGCTCGAACAGCCAGCTGTCTCCGTGAAGAGGGGCAGATGGTTTCAACTGCATCGCTGATTGAGACCGAGCGATTGGCGGTCGCTCTAGCGGCAATACGGGGACGCCCTCAGCCTGGCTTCGAAGAGTTAATTGATGCAACGGTATCTTGCATCTGTTATGGCAACAAGCATGTTTGGCAATCGGTTGCGGACAGGATGTTGATTGGTAGCGAGGTTGGAGCTATTCCAGAGGGTGTGCCTTTAGCGCCATTGTTAGAGGATTTGCAAAGGCAGCAAAAGTTAGCTCGTTTAAAGCCCGAAGCATTGGAGCGAGAGCTGATGCTGGATTTACGTTCTGAAAGCGGACTATTCCGCTCGACTCTCCTACATCGGCTGAGTGCATTGGGAGTTGACTGGGGGAAATTGGATGACCCAGGTGGTAGTCGAGGTACATTCCGAGAACGCTGGATACTAAGATGGGAGCCAGAGCACGCAGTCCAGCTCGTTGAAAATTTGATTTATGGAGCCACGATTGAGCAAGCGTCCGGAGGCCGGATCATTGCGTTGCTCTCTCAATCGAAAGGATTGGGCGAGTTATCGAATCTGGTTTTTCAAGCGTTAACGGCGCAGCTACCAGAAGCTGCAGCCAAGGTAAGTGTGGCGCTAGAACATCGGGCAGGATTAGCAATTGATTGTCTGGAGATGCTCACGGCCTTGCCACCCATTGCTGATGTATTGCGATATGGAAAAGCGCGTCAAGTTGACACAGGGCAGATGGCAATGCTTTTTGATCGAATTGGTGTGCAAGCATCGCTTGGTCTTCATCATGCTTCGCGAGGGCTAGATGATGAGGCGGCCGGTACGCTGCGAAATGCAATTCGAGAGACGGATCGGTCAATGCGGTTAATCGATTCTGTCGCCTTGCCGGCTTGGTTGGAGGCATTGAGAGATGTCATCAATGATGATCGGGCTACTCCTCTTGTGGCAGGACAAGCGACTCGTCTTTTATACGAATCTGAGCAACTTGGTTCAGAAGAAGCGGTGGTATTGATGGGACGCAAACTTTCCCCAGGTGCGACCATGGTGGAAGCGGCAGGTTTCTTTGAAGGGTTCCTCGATGGGGCTGGTGATCGATTGATTCACGATCAAGCACTTCGTTGCTGCGTTAGCGATTGGATACTCGAGCTCGACGAGCAGATGTTTGTGGAGACATTGCCTATCTTTCGACGAGTCTTCTCGAATTTAGACAAAATGGAACGCCAACGATTGATGGCCGCAGCCCTTGGCCAGGAGACGCAACATGCACGTTTTGTTGTGATTGAGGACATCGATGATTACTGGGCGCAGCATATGCAAAATATTGCGAAAATCGTAAAGGGTGGCTCTATTCATGGATGAGTTGCAGCGACGTTGGCAAATGATTTTGGGAGGGGAAACGGACGGCCTAAGTGAGCGAGACCGACGAATCACGGCCGCTTTGGATTCCTTGTATGGCGAGTCCGAAGAAGCTGATGCCTCCAAATCGCGACGTGGTGGGTTGGGGCGGTCTGCACCCCGCGTTGCTAAGTGGATGGGGGATATTCGAGAGTGTTTTCCTAGTTCCGTCGTTCAGATCATTCAGAAGGACGCGTTCACGCGATTAGGGCTTCGGCAAATGTTGTTGGAGCCAGAGTTTTTGGCCGCGATGCAAGCTGACGTCAACCTCGTCGCGGACTTGATGAGTCTCAAGGGTATGATCCCAGAAAAGACCAAGCAAACGGCGCGCGAAGTGATTCAAAAGGTTGTGGCTAAACTCATGGAACGTCTAGAACGAAAAACAGCCGAAGCATTGCGTGGGGCTGTTGATCGCAGCAAGCGAACGACGCGACCTCGGCCTGCTGATATCGATTGGTCACGCACAATACGAGCAAATCTGCATCAGTATCTGCCTCAGTTCAAGACGGTTGTCCCTGAACGCATGATCGGTTTTGCTCGCAAGCAACGTCGGCTAGTCGATTTAGATGAGATAATATTGTGCGTGGATCAATCGGGCTCGATGGCTCCCTCGGTCATTTTTGCATCTATCTTTGCGGCTGTCATGGCTTCGTTACCCGTAGTGAGAACGCAGTTGGTATGTTTTGATACGGTGGTCTTGGATCTAACAGAGCAGCTTTCTGATCCCGTGGATGTTTTGTTTGGAATTCAGCTTGGCGGGGGGACGGATATAAACCAAGCCGTTGCCTACTGTGCTACGAAAATCCATCAGCCCCGTAAATCGCATTTGGTATTGATCACAGATTTATGTGAAGGAGGAAATACAGAGGAGCTAGTTACCAGGTTAAGTCATCTGGTAAATGATGGGGTCAACGTGATCGTATTGTTAGCCTTAAGCGACGAAGGACGGCCGTCTTACGATCCGGAATTGGCAAGTAAAGTTGCATCAATGGGAATAGCTGTGTTTGCATGTACACCGGATCAGTTTCCTGATTTGATGGCCACAGCCCTTCGTCGGCAGGATGTGTTCCAATGGGCATCCAACGAAGACATCAAACTAATCACTAGCACGATTTGATGTGTAATCGTAGGCCGTTGCAATCGCTTTTCGTTCATGGCATCGCAATCGTAGTTTTGTTCTCGGAATAGGGAAACGCGTTCAATGAACTGGATTCGCATTTCCGCAATGCTCTTCTCAAAAGCAGTTTGAGTCAAATAATCGCGTCTCCAAAGGACACGACTCATTCTGATGGTTTGCTATAAGGGTAAACGTTGGCGGTAAGACAACTCCACATCAGCGGCAGTAGTAAATTGCTCGCCCTGGTAAGTCGATAAATGAAAACGTGATAGTCGATAGGGCTTTGGGATATTCCACTTCCGTTTCAGCGATTCGGTCGAGCAAACTTTGGGCAGCGGCGTTTTTACTTGACGGGTCGGACTCGCCAAAATTTTCCAGGATTGGTTTGCGAAGAGCTATAACATCCAAAAGATAAAGAACGATCTGTATTATCTATTCCCTTAGGCAACTCGGGGTCTGCATTGGCGTAAACCTTGTGCAGACCTGAAAAGTAGGAGAACTGCCATTGTGAATCTTTCGTGATTCGGCATCAAACGGTGCATTGTCGTATTGCGTCGGTTAATCCTGCAATCGGATCCCGTTTGGGAATAAACTCATGTGCAAAATAACCATCAAAACCTGTATCCGCAATTGCTTTCGCAATAGGCGGATAAAGTAGCTCTTGGTTGTCATCCAACTCGTTGCGACCAGGATTTCCGGCGGTGTGATAATGACCGAAATACTGATGATTCTTTTGAATGGTTCGAATCAAATCCCCTTCCATGATCTGCATGTGATAGATGTCAAACAGAAGCTTGAAATGGTCGGACCCAACTTCTTTCACTAGCTCGACACCCCAATCCGAACGATCGCACATGTAGTCCGCGTGATCAACACGACTGTTGAGCAATTCCATGTTCAAGATTACGTTCTTTGCTTTGGCGACATCAACGACTTGTCGCAAAGCTTTCGCGCAATTCTTCAAACCTGTCTTTCGGTCGATGCCTCGGGCATTCCCCGAAAAGCAAATCACATTTCGATAGCCGGCCGCAGACGCAACCTCGATCATTTCGTTGATCTTCTTGAGAGCTGATTCGTGATACTTCTCATCACACAAACCATCTGTCAACGAATGGGAGGAAACCATCGTGCAGACAAGGTTGTGTTTTTTTAACGTTGCGAAATCATCAGGTCCGAGCAAATCGATGCCTACCAGCCCCAGCTTAACAGCAGCTTGGCACAGCTCTTCCAGAGACATTTTGCCAAAGCACCAGCGACAAACCGATTGATTTAACCGGCCTTTCTTGGATTCCGCTTGAGCACTAGAACCTGCCACTGACTCGGGAACGGAACCTGCCACGGCAAACGCCGAAGCGGCTACGCCGGCAGCCAAACCAAAATTTCTACGGTTAAGTTGATCATTAGGATGGGACATCGAATTAACTTTCTCGTGACGTTACGTCGTTGTTGGATGAAATGACTAGTTACGATTTTTTGACGAGCTTGGAGACTCGACCGGTTTGAACCCATTCGGCGACATAAATGTTACCCTTTAAATCGAAACATGCATCGTGTGGGTGAACGAACTTTCCATCTTGCCATGACTTTTCGTCTCCTCGGATCTTAAAGCCCGAATCAGCTGAAATTCGATCTACATCTGAGCCTAACGTAGCCACCGTCTTGTAGCTCTTGTCCAACAAAGAGACCCTTGCTTTAAGTTCCGGAACCAAAAGCAGATCACCTTGTGAATCAACGTTGGCAGGCAAGCCAAATCCATCGATGGTTTGAAGATAGTTACCTTCCAAGTCGAAAATTTGCAGCGTGTTATGGGCACGGTCGGTTACTACAATCTTCAGGTTGCTGCTGTCCCGATCATCGATCCAGAGACCGTGTGGAGTATTAAACTTACCTTTACCGTCGCCAGCTCCACCAAATGCGCTCAGCCACTTGCCGTCTTTATCAAAGTGATGGATGTAAAACGAGCCGTAACCATCTGCCAAGAAGAACTCGCCGTTGGGTAAGAAGGCAAAGTTAGTTGGCATAAAGCGATCTCGTCCCCAAACTTGAGCTGGGTTGGTGGCTTCATCCGGGTGGTAGATCTTTGCTTGCTCAGGTGCTCTCTTTTCCCAAACGATGTCACCCTTGAGAGTTAGCTTGGAAAACGATTTGACTTGTTGATAAGCGGCGACGTACAGGAATTGTTCTTTGCCCTCGGTTCGTACTTCAATACCATGGCCGCCGCCCTGGAACTGTTGACCAAAAGCTCGAATAAATTTTCCATTTTCGTCGAAAACGAAAATCGACGGGTGTTCCTTTAGATTCGCCCTTCCTTCGTGAATCACATACAGATTGTTGTTGGCATCGACGGCGACATTGTGAGTCGTCTGCCAGCTGTATTGAGAGGGTAACTCAACACATTGGTGATGAATTTCGTAGGCATGCTCCTCAGTCCCGTGAATGTTCGAAGCTTTCGATTGCGACGTAATAATGTACGGGGCAACGGAAACACCAGCTGCAACCGAAAGGGCTGACCTTAGGAATTCTCGTCGCGGTGGAGTGGCCGAGTTTGCGGTCTGAAGTGCGTTTTCGTGGTTGATTTCTTTGCGGGTACCTAGTAGGTCCAGATTTGACATGTCAGCGATTCCTGGATGGTTGAGAGGTTGGTGGGACCGGGCGAGAAAGACGTTAGCATACACCAAAATGCACGTCGAGTGTTAGATACTACCCCATTAGGCAGTTTAAACGATTTCTGGAAGATGCTTGGAAGGGCTCTAGGAACGTCACCGCCATTTACCGCTCGGAATTAGTGCCGCAGTAACTATACTTTGAGACAGTTCGAATTGCTTCTTTCTATTGGATTTGTAACTTATGGCACCTGTCGTCACCCGTGTGTTTTTCGCTGCTTCCTCTCTTGTTTTGACACTTATGGCTGCCCCTGGACTGTCTAGCGACTCTCAGATTAAATCCCCCATCCAGTATCGAGTTTCCTTTCGGCAAGCGGAAACACATCGGATTGATATCGAGGTCCAAATCCCTACCGATGGTAAAGAACGTATCGAGCTGTTTCTTCCAGTATGGACGCCCGGCAGCTATCTCGTCCGGGAGTATTCTCGGCAAATCGAAACCATGACCGCCAGTCATGGCATTTCGAACGAAACGATTCCCCTCGAACGCGTCTCCAAGAATCGTTGGGCTCTCCAAACAACAGGTGCATCGGAGGTGAACGTTAGCTACACGGTCTATTGCCGTGAAATGAGCGTACGAACCAATTGGGTCGAAAAGGACTTTGCCTTCTTGACTGGCGCTGCGACTTTCCTCACTCGCGATGATTGCCTAGATCGATCCCACATCATTAAACTCGATCCTCTCCCCCAATGGAAACAGATCGCGACCAGCCTCGCTGCGTCAAGTACCGATCCGTGGACTCGCATAGCAACGAGCTTTGATGATCTAGTGGACAGCCCCATAGTGATGGGTGAGTTGGACATACGATCGTTTGAATGCGGCGGTGTTCCTCACTATCTGGCAACACTCGGTGGAGATAAGTTCTGGGACTCGGAAAAGGCACTAGTAGACGTTCAAAAGATTGTTGCCAAAGAACAAGAATTTTGGGGGGAAGTGCCCTATAAATCCTATTGGTTTCTAAACTTAGCGACCGAACAGGGTGGCGGCCTGGAGCACGATAATAGCACGGTGTTAATGACCAGTCGGTTCGCTACCAAAGATAAAGCAAAATATCAAAACTGGCTTGGTTTGGTTTCACATGAGTTTTTTCATACCTGGAATGTCCGCCGACTTCGCCCCAAATCTCTGGTGAACTACGACTACGATCGTGAACAATACTTTAAGGAACTGTGGGTCGCAGAAGGTGTAACTAGCTACTACGACGATCTATTCCTTCCACGCGCAGGTCTATGCACTCCTGCTGAATATCTGGAGCGTTTAAACAAAACGGTGGCTGATGTTCAGAAATCTCCTGGTCGCAAGGTGCAGTCCCTTTTTGATAGCAGTTTCGATGCATGGACCAAATACTATCGGCCCGATGAAAACGCAAAGAATAGCCGCGTTAGCTATTACACCAAAGGAAGCTTGGTTGGCTTGCTCTTAGATGTAGAAATCCGCAGAGCAACCGGTAACGCCAAGTCTCTCGATGATGTGATGAGGAAACTATGGAGCGAACATCGCAGTACTGGTTACACCAACGATGATGTCGTTAGAATTTGTTGCGAGATCTCCGGACAAGATCTTCAACCTTGGTTCAAAGATTGTTTAGAGACCACAAAAGAACTTAACTTTCAGCCTCTTCTCGATTTTTACGGTCTGGAATGGAAGGACTCTGCGGCAAAAGAGAGCACTGCCATTGAACCTGCTTTCGTTGGCTTAACTTTGAACAATCAAGCAGGCAAGGCGATGGTGGCAACCGTTCCTATCGATACACCAGCGGCTGAAGCTGGCTTCAACGTTGGTGACGAATGGATCGGTCTTAATAATCTGCGTATAACAGCCGAAAACTGGAATGAAATGGTTGGTTACTTTCACGCTGGCGACGAATGCGAATGTCTGATCGCAAGACACGGTAAACTGGTCACTCTAAAAATGACGCTCGGTACTAAGCCTCGAGAATCCTGGACGCTCAAACGCATCGAGAAGCCATCAGATCAGCAGGAAGCAAATTGGAAGGACTGGCTCGGAATCAAGCCTGAAACACAACCTGCTTCCGAACCCCCTGCCGCATCCAAATAGTCGACATCGCAAACCGAATTACTCCTTTGTCACCGTTTTCAAGTTGTCGTCGGCAATCCTATCGATCAACAGATTTTTAGGATCAACTCCAGCTTGATATGGGATCTCGGAGGTTTCAAATTCTATGCGATGATGGCCTTTGGTCAGTCTAAGTCGCTCGCTGTGAAGAAGTTTGCCATAACGGTTGCCTGTCTCTGGCGTAGCATACGCTCCGACTTCGATCCAATCATCCATGTCGACTTCGGTTTCAAGTCCCTTCTCGTCCGCTTTCCATTTGTGGCATTCTATTTCTAGCGACACCTTGTACTTTGACTCACCAATCGAAGTCACTTTGGCCTCAAGAGTTCGATTGTCAAAGATTGTGATCTCCTCGAACAAGTCCTTGATGAGGTATTGTAAATCGGGAGGTGTATGTTTCTTGAGGCGATCCAATAGTTCGTGAGAGCTTGGGTAGGGAGGCCCCTTGTAAGCGTACGCGTCGATTAGTTCTTTTAGAGCCGCATTGACGCGATTCTCGCCGATCATTTCGGTCAAGTAATAGATCGCCAAGCTCCCCTTTTGGTAGTGAATGTAGCCTTGGTTTGGATCAACATTCAGCAACGGACGCTCTTTCATTCTTTCCAGCCCTCGAGAACGAAGATAGTTGTTCATCTCATATCGAAGGAACTTGTGCATCATTTCCTCACCGAACTCTTTCTTCATGATCATTAACGCCGTGTACTGAGCAAGCGTTTCGGATAACAACGTTGCTCCTTGCATCCGTGCGCCGACCACTTGGTGGGCCCACCACTGGTGCGCAATCTCGTGACAGACGATGTAATAGACCATGTCGATGTCATCAGGTTTGTTGAGGTTCGCGATAAAACCTATGCTCTCCGAGTAAGGCATTGTGCCTGGGAATGCTTGCGCAAAGCCCGCAACCCGCGGGAACTCGATAATGCGAGCTTGCTTGTGCATGTACGGTCCGAAGTTACTGGAACAATACTCCAAAGCGTCTTTAACTCCTTTGGACATGCGAGGTACATTCCAAGGGTGTTCGGCATGATGATAAATCTCAATATCTACATCCTTGTGTTTGCTCCGATCAACTTCGTATTTTGCGGAAATAAACGAATAGAAATTGAGGGACGGATGATCGAGTTTGTAATGGTAATAGCTGCGATCGTTCTCGGTCCAGGCCTTGATGAGCGAACCGGGGGCAACCGCTATTTGATCGGACGAAGTGCTGATGATCGTTTCCACATCAACATAGTCCGCATCGCTTCCAATGTAGTGGGTATTGCAAAGCACTCCACATTCACGAGTCAAATCGGGCACGAACTGAGCTTTTTCTAACCCGAGTTTCTTTCTTCGATTGGGATCCATAATCCTACGATTAAGGTCGTAGCCAAAATTGGGAGCTATTTCACTGTTGAAAAAGCTACCGTTTTGCACTAGCGAAGTATCGCTAACTTGATTTTCGATGCCGTGGTTTTTGCTTCGTACCTCAAAGGTCATTTCGCGGCTTTCATCAGGTTCCATGGGAGGATCGAGCTTTAAGATCCGCATCGAAAGTCTTTCGTTGTCATCAGCAACAACTCCACCGGGGATGCTTATCTCGGTGCTGTACGATGGAGTAACATTTAGATAAAGCTTATCGATACTTGAACCAGATAAATTCTTAATCGTTTGTTTGCCTCGCATGACAACGTTGCGTTCATACGGGTAGACGTCGATTTCGTAACGAATGCTAGTGATTTTAGGTTGAGCAATACTCTCAATAGAAGCGTAAGTCTTCTCGTATTCGGCTCTGCGGTTTTCTTGTTCTTCGCTCCCTATAAGCGTGTTCAGAATTTGCGTGTTGTAATAAAGCCATCCACCTACCGAAACCATCCCAAGCAACATCGCAGCCAACACTGCCCGCGATCGTGCCGTAGAGGATGCAAAGCCTGATTTCAAACGCACGGAAAACTTCTTCGGCGTTCCGCGATGCAATGCAACAGATATGAGCCAAAGCACACAGCCCGCCGCGAAACCCCAATACAATACGAACCAAATAATCCCTGAGATATAAGGAGCGAAGCCAAACATGTCCGAGTAGGTATAGTCCGGAAAGCGACCGAATCGTACTAGCAGTGTTTCTACACGGAACAATTGCCAAACAAAGTTGTTAGCTATGACAAATCCAATAAACGCAAAGTAGCCTACGTATTTGTTTGGGGAAACCGTATGGGCGGCTAATGCGATCACCAATAAGAAAAAGAACCGAATGCCATCGATCGCAATTAGTTCCAGGAAATACAACCCAAACTGGAACCTGGTGTAGCCATTGATCCACTGTACAAGGCAACACAATCCGATCACCAAAGCGTGAATCGAAAGAAGTATCGTCATTAAAGACACAACGTGACTTAAGAGCAGCGCGCTGTTCGAGACGGGAGTTGCTCCCACGATTTCGTGCATGCGATTGTCTCTGTCTTTCCAAACTAGAACGCCGGAAAAATAGGCTAAGATTGCGATAACAAAAACGGTCAAGCTGCCGCGAACGATCTCAATCATTTTATAAGTCACTGGCAACGAAGGGACTCCAAACCCCTCAGTCGCACTGAAAACAATAGCCAGTCCAGCATTAAGCATGGAGAAGCAAAGAATAACGACAAATGCAGGACTTCTCAGAACCAGCCATGCTTCCATGCGGATGGAGGAGAGCCATTGCGAAACCCAGCCTGGATTAGGAGCGGTTACTGGCCAAGCTTGGCTTCCATGACCAGTGGACAAATTTGACGTATGCTTTTCCCTCTTTTTTCTACCTGTAGCACTAGCAACTGTTTCAAAACGGAATCGCCAAGCAGCTACGGAGAAAATAATGGCGGATACAGCTAGCCATAAAAGACGATTTACTAAGAGCAATCCATTAAGCGGAACCACCCAATTGTTCCGTTGGTCTGGAGTCCAGTACTTGGTCGCAATGCTAAATGCAGTTGCTCCCATCGGATCAGCCAACACCGCAAAAGTCTCGTTCGAAAGCTCACTTACGAGAGCCAACGCCACGCTGTATGCAACCAATAGCCCGAGAACAGCAAGAAAAGAGTAGAGAGTACTTCGCGTCCATGTCGCAATCGCAAATACGATCGCTCCCACAAACAGAACGTTGGGAATGGCAAACGTGATCAACGAAAGACCGTGGGCAGTCCAGTGAATGCCACACCATCGTTCCAGATCTCGATAAGGGAGCCACCCCGCCACAAGTATTCCGAGTGAGATTCCAGCGATTGGCAGCATGGAGACGCAACTGGCCGCTAGAAAACGACCAACTAAATAGTCAATTTTGCGAATGGGCTTGGTAAAAAGAACATCTGAAAATTTTGAAGAGAAGTCTCTCGATGCGGCAGAGTCAAAAAAGGTCGTTATGATCAAGGCACCTAACAAACCGGCGATGGCATAATATTGCTGGATCACATACGGGGCATTGCGGAACGTGTTGCCAATGGCACCACCAATTTGCAAGTTATCAGAGTAAGTCGCCGTAGCAAACATTAAGGCCATAAGCCCAGTGAAGATATAGACCATATATCCTCGGAGCCAATAGTTCAGTTCAAAGCGAAAGAATTCCAACATGATTTTTTCCCTCGTTTCGCGTTTCTATTGGATGTGAAAAAAGAAGGCATCTTCTAAGTTTGGCTCGGCGCCTTGAAATCCTTCTCCTGGATCTGTTTCACTAAACACGCGAACGATGGGACGGCCCTCGATCAATTTCGTAGACAAAACTCGGAAACCCTGAAAATCACGCAACTCCTGTTTCGACATAGAACGGCTCCAAATCCTACCCCGCATGGAGGCCTCTGCTGAGCTCGGGGATCCGTTAAATTTGAGTTGGCCTCGATGAATGATGGCCATGTTTTGACATAGTTCCTTAACGTCTTCAACGATGTGAGTCGACAGAATTACAACCACGCTTTCACCAACTTCGGAAAGCAGATTATAGAATCGATTTCGTTCACCAGGATCGAGTCCTGCGGTTGGTTCATCGACGATGATTAACTTGGGGTCCCCGAGAAGTGCTTGAGCAATTCCGAATCGCTGCCGCATACCGCCCGAATAGGTTGCTACAGCTTTTTGCCTTACGTCATAGAGGTTTACACGAAATAGCAACGCATCGACGATTTCTCGGCGATGTTTCGTATTGTCTCCAACACCCTTCAAGGATGCGAGATGAGTCAATAGCGATACGGCGCTTGTTCGAGGATAGACCCCAAATTCCTGTGGCAGATAGCCAAGATATCTTCGAATCTGTGCCTTATTACGAAGTACGTCAATGTCACCTAAATAGATCGAGCCTTCATCAGCGTCTTGCAAAGTTGCAATAGTCCGCATTAACGTAGATTTGCCAGCTCCGTTGGGCCCGAGCAGCCCAAACATGCCAGTCGGAATCGTGAGAGATATGTTATCGAGAGCGCGGACGTCGCCCGGGTAGGTTTTTGTCAAGCTTTTGATGGATAGTTGCATTGGTTATTTTCAACTTGAAACGCGATGAGCAGGCGCACGTCAGCAGTCTATACCTTACCGAGCCTCGCATCAGCGATTCTCTCTGGAAAAGATGAAGGGAACTGAGTAGTTTGTGCCCCGTAACAGCATCATTTCGATCGATTCCGCAATATCTTGGGCAAAAGCTAAGAAAAATTTCCCGTCTGGCAGAAGGCATCATCGGGATCGAGCCTGCCGGTACTTGCCGATCAGATCGATATCAGAACCGAGGCATCCCTCAGCTTGCATATCGGCCCCGTTATCTGTTACGACTTTCGCAAAGTGGCAAATACAAATCGCCAATCACGGTAGCAATTCTAGGACTGATCTCGGATCCGCATTTAGAAAAAACTATAGTGCTCGCTATTTAATCTTTTCCTCAGATTGTCCGACATCACCTTCGATGCTTGGAGATGCACCGTTCGAGTCTGGTGTGTTACTTGAGGGCTGCGTTTGTGTTTTTTGATTCAAGAGTTTTTCCATTGTCGTAATCACAGAAATCTGAGAATCCGCTAAGTCATTCATGTTGACAAGTCGATATGCTTGTTCCAGTCGTTTCCTGCTGTTGATGTGGGCAGTCAGGGCAGGTACATCCTCAGCATTTGGGTAAATACTCGTTGCAGCTTCGAGCTTAGATATGGCTTCAACTGGTCGATTTGCAATTAACAAGATTTGGCCATAAGTATCAAGATAATTGGGATTGTTTGGGATCTTTGTAACTGCCTCTTTGATGAGGGCAAATGCTCTGTCTAAATCTGGGCTGGGCTCTCTAGCTAGGAGCATCGCAAGATCATTTCGAGAGTCAGAATCCGCTACAGATTTTTCGACGGCCAACTCGAAATTCTTGATCGCTTCAGCAGTGTTACCCATTGAGTAATAACCCAACGCTAAAGTTCGATGCGCTTTAGAGGTAGTAATCCCAGCTTCAATTTGCTTTTTGAGAACATCCAACACGTTTCTTGACGGCTTCAATTTGACTTGAAGCATTTGGGCAACTTCTTCAGAAATCAGAGGATTGTTTGGGTCCGCCGTTGCGGCTTCGTCTAGAACAGCCATGTCAGCGAGGTTGGTGCCGTCCTCGAGAGTTTGCTTCGATTTTCTAAATGCATCGATTTTGATATTCGAGAGTGTTCTGGAAAGCGCTTTCTTATCGTCACCTTCTGCCTTAGCAAGACCTTCGGTGACAATACTTGCAGCCGCGTCTGATTTCCCAAGAAGCAGATTAGCTTCCGCGAGAGCAAGGCGGTCACTAACCCTTTCGGAACCGGTGTTAAGCCTTGGCTTGTAGAATGCTTCAACTTCGTAGCTCGATGTCCTAACACCATCAATGTTACCGACTATGGCGTAGAATCGCATCAGCAGTAAGTTGTAGGCTCGATTGCGTTTAGCGGCTTCCACGGCGATCGAAATCGCGTCGGTAGTCATATTGGAATCGAACAAAGACCTCGCATAAAATTCAAGAACTTCTGCTTTAACTCCGGGCCATACCGATGCGGGCTTTAGATTCAACGAGATCTCCTGCACCAATTCCCTGCTTGGGTTTTTCTGCAAACGATCGATCAGCTCCGTCGCAACCCAGCAATTGGCAGCTGGAAATGGTCCCGAATCACTTTTTGAGAGTGCACGCATGTCATCAAGTGCAGCATCTTTTTCTCCGGCAATCGCTTTAACCAAAGCCAGCCTATAGATTGCACTTCCGTCTGTTGGTTGTGTCAACAAAATTCTTTCGTTGAGCAGCTTTACGTATCTTTTCTGCAGCTCGGTGATTGCAGTCCCTGAAGAAGCAACGACTGAACTACCGGAGTTGAGATTGCTCGACTTCAGAAAATCGATTGTGTTGTAAGCTGCTTCTTCCAAAATATTGGTTGCACAGACCTGCTCGCTTTTTACTCCATACCTTTGAACCCTAGTGTCCGTCCGTTCAAAAAGAGAAAAGCCGAATGCTAGATAAACTAATACCAGAATCACAAATGCAGGAAGTGAGACAAAGAACTGCCACCATCGACGAGAGTATCGCCACCCTCGCGCTGCATCGAGTATGCTACCGGCAATGGAAATAGGTGATGTGAATACCTTAAGAAACTCGGTCGCAAGCCATCTGACATTCGTTATAAATGAACTTTCCGAACTCATGATTACTCGTCCTCCAATTCGTCGTCGAAGGTCTCTTTAGCTCGACTCGGCACGGTGAACTTTAATGAAGGTAATAGAACGAACCAGTTCCACAAATAAGCAATGAGCGGCAAATCCTCATTGACAAATTCTGGGGGAATTGGTGATAGCAAGGACGCGAAGAATTGATCTAACAAAACGATTAAAACTGCTCCAATCATAAACAACACAATTTCCGTGGCTATCGTCCATTCATGCCATACATTGTATTGTTCTGCATACCAAGCAAAGGTGACCCATGCCGAGGCGCGAATCGCCATCCACACGAAAAACGCCATCGAAACGGTTAACAATGCCGGAATCAAAGTGCGGCGAAAAAGATAGATGCAGAAGAACGATATACCTACAAATGGCAGTATGCTGTCCCAGCGACCGACACTCGAAAAGCGGTCGGCTACTCCGTGGCCAAATTCGATAATTCCATCCCTTTGTATGTGAAATTGATTCATCGCCTCGGAGAGTCCCGAGGTAAGTTTCAGAACCGCAGACTCGATAAACTGAAAGGCTCCCCGTTCCT
This sequence comes from Pirellula sp., assembly GCA_046344995.1. GTDB lineage: Bacteria > Planctomycetota > Planctomycetia > Pirellulales > Pirellulaceae > JBKCUI01. The sequence continues at coordinate 4,073 of JBKDKR010000095.1, read as the reverse complement.
CGCATGCATCCACGACCGAAGGAACCATAAACGCGAAACCAAGACTGAGCGATTGAGCAGCACTCTCCCCCTTTAACCAACGCGATAACCATCCTGCGACCGCTAACCCCGCCGACATGCCACTTAGTTTTGCTCGACCAGCCACCATGGCATAGAAAAGTACGACAAATGCTATGCCGAAAAACATCCATGGAGTCCATGTGCGACGATAAACGGGATCGAAAAAGAGTCCGCGTACGACAGCAATGGCAAACCCTACTCCTAAACAAATCGTGCAGACCAGACTATCGGTTTGAGATAGCCATCCAGCCCAAAAACGCCATCCAATTGCGAAGGAAAGTATCAGTAAAACAATCGCCGCGAAATCAACCAGGAAACCAAAAATATTCCCTTCCTTAGTAACAACTTTGGACCCTGCCAGATTGGCTGCTTTAGTCATGCAATTTCGTTCATTACAAATGGGGAGTGTTCTGTTAATCGATCGCGATCTTGCTAGGATTACTGCAAATGCATTACCTACTCAACCTATTGTACTTGCTAGCACTGCTCTGCGTCAGTCCATTCGTTCTTTATCGCGCAATTCGATACGGCCGGTACAAACGAGGATTGGCCACAAAACTCCTTGGAATAACTTGTCTAACCGATAAATCTCGCCCAACCATCTGGATTCATGCCGTTAGCGTGGGAGAAGTCCAATTGGTCCGGCCCTTGGTGCAACGCTTCGCAACTGACTTTCCTCAGTATCGCATAGCAATTTCAACGAGCACAGACTCTGGCTACGATATTGCCTGCGAACTTTACCGTGAGCATTTCGTGTTTTTTGCACCTCTCGATTTCTCCTGGGCAGTATCGAGAGCCTTTCGCGATCTCAAACCCAAACTTTTAGTACTTGCCGAACTTGAGGTTTGGCCTAATTGGATCCGTCAAGCAATTACGAGCGGTTGCCCTGTCGCAATTGTGAATGGAAGATTAAGCGAATCTAGCTTTCGTGGTTACTCGAGGCTTGCTCTAATAGTACGTCCTACTCTAGCTTCGGTAGCATGGATTGGTGTTCAAAACGAGACGTATAAACAGCGGTTTCTATCACTAGGTGCGGAATCATCACGGGTCACAATTACCGGCAGCATTAAATTCGACAATGCTTCCTCAAGCCGCTCCGCGGATGAAATCCTTTTCCGTCGCCAGCTAATCCAGATCGACAGTACAGATTTAGTCTGGGTCGTGGGAAGCACCCAAAATCCCGAGGAGCAGCTAATGCTTGAAGCGTTTGCAAAGTTAAGACCCGAGATCCCGAACTTGCGAATGATCATCGTTCCGCGGCATAAAGAAAGGTTCGAAGAAGTCGCCAAAAAAATAGAGTCGACTGGCATTCCTTGGGACCGACGATCACGACTGAATGAATCGAATCAGATAAGCTCCGATTGGCAAGTTTTTCTCGGTGATTCAATAGGTGAATTACGATGGTGGTGGGGAATGGCAGACATCGGTTTTGTCGGCGGTAGTTTTGGAGACCGTGGCGGACAAAACATGATTGAACCCTGTGCTTTTGGTGTGGCCACTTCGTTCGGCCCAAATACGAAAAACTTTAGAGATATTGTTAGGCTTCTTCGTGACAAAGACGCTTGTAAGCAATTCGAAAATCCTGCTGAGATTGTGCCATGGGTAATGGAAATGGCACATCATCCCGAACTTAGAATCGAAATGGGAAAGCGAGCCGCATTAGTTGCAACAGAACATCGGGGCGCTACAGAACGCACAATGACCGAGCTTCGAAAGTTGCTCGAGGGTGAAATGAAGAAAACCCCCCCGACAATCTCTGATCTGTTCTAGATAGCACGCCGCGAAGCATTAAAATTTCGTGTCTTATTTTACGTTGACGGACCAACTCCCCTTTCGATCGCTTTAGGAATGCCAGAATGAACGAAGCCTCCATGCACAAGATTCAGTCCATTTACGGGATTGAGAATTGGTCGAACGGGTATTTTGACATCAATGCATCCGGCAATATTGTTGTTAGACCGACTCAAAACGACCCACGAAATGTCGATCTAAAGAAGGTAGTCGACCATCTGGTAAAAGAAAAAAAACTGAGCCTACCCCTCTTGGTGCGGTTCCCCCAAATTCTTACCAACCAGCTACGCACCTTGGCCAACGCGTACAAAGAATCAATGCAGCTTTTTGAATACCGGGCAACTCACTACCCCGTGTTCCCGATGAAGGTGAATCCACGTCGAGAAGTTGTCGAAGAGTTCCTAAAGGAAAGTAGTCGACTACGTTTAGGTCTCGAATGTGGGTCGAAGGCCGAACTTTTCGCCGCTGTCTCTCAAGACCAGGATCCAGAAACACTTCTCATTTGTAACGGCTTTAAAGATGAAGCATTCTGTCGGTTGGCAGGTCTGGCTCTGCAATCAGGAAAAAATGTTGTTATCGTAATTGAAAAACTGAACGAACTAAAGATGTTACTACGCGTCGCGGAAACAACCGGAGTTTGCCCCGGTATAGGTCTTCGCGCGAAACTCTACACGCGGGGTTCCGGTAAATGGGCGAGTTCCGGAGGTGATTCGGCCAAATTCGGATTAACCTCGTCCGAAATCGTCCAGTGCCTAAAGCTCCTTCGCAACACGGGGCATTTCGACAAACTGAAACTCTTACATTTTCATATTGGATCACAGATCACCGACATTAAACGAGTGAAAAACGCCATGAAGGAGGCCGCGCGCGTTTATGCCAAGATTCACCAACAGGGAGCTAAGATCGAGTTTCTGGATATTGGTGGAGGGCTTGGTGTGGATTATGACGGTTCGAAGACACGTTTCGAGTCATCCATGAACTACACAGTCCAAGAGTTCGCGAACGATGTGGTGTATTCCATTAAAACAGTTTGCGAAGAGGAACATGTTCCTCATCCTAATTTGGTCACCGAAAGCGGCCGAATGATGACCGCTTACCACAGCATTCTAGTTGTTTCCATTCGTGAGGAAATCGAAACCTTTGCCGACGATGAACCAGAAGTAGAAATCGACGAAGACGACCCACAAGTTATCACGGAGCTAAAGTGGCTTTGTGACGAAATCAATGGCAAAAATTATTTCGAGTATTATCACGATGCCGTCGAGCACAAAGATGAACTTCACACCCAATTCAATCTGGGATTGATATCTTTGGAGGATCGCGCCAAAGGAGAAGTTCTCTATTGGGAAGTTTGTGCTCGGGCTCTCAAGGAAGCTGAACAAGCGCGAAGTCACAATGAAGAATTTGAAGAAGTAAAAAGGGTTCTGGCTGCTAAGTACCTCTGCAATTTTTCATTGTTCCGCTCTGCTCCCGATTCGTGGGCGATCGGACAATTGTTTCCAATTGTCCCCATACATAGACTAAATGAATCCAAGCTAGATTTTGCCACTTTGGTTGATGTGACGTGTGACTCCGATGGGAAGATTGACAAGTTTGTTGACTTGAAAGACGTTAAAGAAACGTTGGAACTACCCGAATGGAAAGCAGATCAAGATTTTTATCTTGGTATCTTCTTGGTAGGTGCTTATCAAGAGGTGATGGGCTCGTATCACAATTTGTTTGGACTTCCGAATGAGGCGCACGTCTTCGTGGAAGCAGATGGGCGCTATCACTTGTCCAAAATTGTTCAGGGATCAAAGATTCAGGACATGGTTCAGTTTGCGAGATATGAAACGAGTTCGTTAATCGCAAATTTTCAGAAGCGAGTCTATGGTTTAGTCGCAATGGGAAAACTTTCGGAGACTCAGGCACAGAGCCTAACCAGAGACTACACCGAAGCAGCGACGTGGAGCACGTACCTAGAAGGGTAGAGATTTACGGTACTCCTGATAATGGGCAGTTGCTTCGATTTTTGCCTGCCTATATTGGTGCCATCCACTTTGTTTGACAGTTTATCTTTGGGCGTTAAGATTGGGGTATAATCAACCCTACAAGGAGACAAAACATGGGGCGTCCACAGCGAAACGAACAGTTCCGGCATGACGAAATTGCTGTCGTGCATTGTGTCCAGCGTTGCGTTCGAAGGGCCTTTCTTGCAGGAATCGACGAGGTCTCTGGTAAAG
>JBKDKR010000094.1:0-20284 GCA_046344995.1 Pirellula sp. | reverse complement strand
CTAAGAACTAAGAACTAAGAACTAAGAACTAAGAACTAAGAACTAAGAACTAAGAACTAAGAACTAAGAACTAAGAACTAAGAACTAAGAACTAAGAACTAAGAACTAAGAACTAAGAACCAAGAACTAAGAACTAAGAACTAAGAACTAAGAACTAAGAACTAAGAACTAAGAACTAAGAACTAAGAACTAAGAACCAAGAACCAAGAACCAAGAACCAAGAACCAAGAACCAAGAACCAAGAACCAAGAACCAAGAACCAAGAACCAAGAACCAAGAACCAAGAACTAAGAACTAAGAACTAAGAACCGTTTTTTTCATGCTTTATAGAACCACTATCATCATCGTCAGCTACAACACGCGGGAGATGACGCTTGAGTGTTTGCGATCGCTGTTTGCCTTGACGCCATCTGTCAATGGGCCCGATCCGAAGACGGAGGTCATAGTTTGGGACAACCAATCGAGCGACGGTTCGGCGGATTCGATTGAGGCGGAGTTTGGAACACGGGTCAGGCTCATCAAATCCGAAGAGAATCTTGGGTTTGCAGCCGCCAATAACGAGGCAGCCAAGCTATCGAGCGCGGAGTTTCTGTTGTTACTAAACCCGGACACCGTGATTTTAGATGATGGGTTAGACCGATTGGTCGACTTTGCGATCGAGCGACCGAAGAACGGAATCTACGGAGGCAGGACGTTATTCGGGGATCGAACTTTGAATAGTACGTCATGTTGGTCAAAGATGAGTGTTTGGAGTTTGATTTGTCATGCGGTGGGATTAACGGCCGCGTTTCCGCGGAGCAATCTTTTCGATCGCGAGGCGATTGGTAGTTGGCAACGGGATAGCATCCGTGAGGTAGACATAGTTACGGGCTGTTTATTCTGTCTTCGCAGAGAGCTTTGGGAAGAGTTGGGTGGCTTTCGATTGAAGTACTTTATGTACGGCGAGGAAGCAGACCTCTGCTTACGTTCTAAACGTATTGGTTGTTCTCCCGTGATTACTCCTGATTGCACGATAGTGCATTATGTCGGTGCTTCGAGCAGCAAGTCGGAACGGAAGGTGTGCATGGTTGCAAAGGCCAAAGCAACATTGATCCGTGATCACTGGCCGAAGATGATGCAACCAATAGGAATCTTACTTCTTTGGTTCTGGGCTGCTTCTCGATGGCTTGGTTCTAGCTTGTTCGCAATGACTAAGAAAACTAATAAGACCGAATGCAAAGACAAATGGAAGTTAGTGTGGAAGAATCGTAAGGATTGGCTTAGTGGTTATGAGTAAAGTTTGTAAGACAAAAAAATACCAATCTAGAAAATACAGATGCCATCAGTAATTATTCCTGCCTATAACGAAGCTGCCGTCATTGGGGGCACTTTGCGAAGCCTGTTAAATCAAGAGTGCAAAAGCAAGTTTGAGATCATCGTTGCATGCAATGGGTGTAAAGACAATACAGCTGAGATTGCTAGGAGTTTTCCGGGCGTAAGAGTTCTTGAAACCGTAGAGGCGGGTAAGCCGATCGCCCTGAATATGGGAGACGCAGCTGCAACGATGTTTCCTAGGATATATCTTGATGCGGACATCGAGGTCTCGCGATCATTTTGCGAAGACATTAAAAATGCGCTGGATCACGAGTCGCGATGTGTGGCCTGGCCGCAAGTGAAATTTGACGATTCAGAAGCTTCGAATGCGGTTAAGTCGTTCTACAAGGTTTGGACAAGTATGCCATACAACGTACCGGGGAGAATAGGTGTTGGGGCGTACGCGCTCAACGAACGCGGTCGAGGCGCGTTTGATCGATTTCCTAGTATTATTGCAGATGACGGATTTATACGAGGATTGTTTCCCAATCAAGAGCAGCGAATTGTGGTTGAAACTTGTCATACTACGGTCAAAACTCCTGCTGATCTGGCGTCGCTAATTGCGATAAAAACACGGGTTAGGATGGGGGTTTACGAGTTGGGGAAGAAGTTTCCCGATGTGTTGAAGGGGCACGCGTCAAATGAGTCGCACAATGGAACGGAAAAGCTCATTAGGTTAGGCCGCAATCCGGCTGGCATCAAAGGTTTGCTGATCTACCTCTGGGTAAACGTTTTGACTAGAGGGCATGCAAGACATAGACTAAAGACCGGAAACTTTAAGTGGGAGCGAGATGCATCCTCTCGAATAGAGGTAAAAACCTAAAAAGGGAATTCTACGGAAATCAACCATATCGTTTGCAGTTTGCACAAACTGCCCAACAGCTTCGCCCTGATTTGCGCACTGATCGTTTGACTGAATTGCAAAAACGTCCCACTTACGGCGAAGGAAGTTTCGGGAGAATTGGTATCTAAGAGAACGTCAATGAGATGTTCGGAAAGCTTTTGTCCTGAGGGTACTCGAACAGACTCTCAGCGATTCCCAGGCAGCTTGAGTTACAAAAACGGGAAAAGAAACAGCAGATTTTTTTCCGAGGCTTCTGGTGCACAAGTGTACTAGCTTTGGGAATATCTAGGGCGACGATTCGTAGGGACAGTACACGAAACGGTTGCAATCTAATGTTTAGCCGCGTGCGGTCGTCAGTAGTCAAGCCGCGGTAGATTCAATCGACCTTTTACGGAGGAAAATGAATAATCCTGAGTTCATTGCACGGTGCGGCATAAATAGCTATTGATTTCCCAAAATTGCCAGTTGAATTAAACACGGCAATTATTAGTAAGTTTTGTTAAAGTTTTGTTAAGGGGTGGACACGCGACGAGTTCTCAAAAGAAAAGTGGCAGAAACTTCTTCGACGCAGAGGTATAGAACAACCGGAAAACAATCGGAGCGGTCGAGTTCCAAGTACGATCTCGATCTCAGGACGCTCCTCCGAAGAAGAGACAAATAGTCGGTTTGACGAGTGGGAGTGGGACACGATTTTCTTTCTGGGAAAGCTGAGCGGTTTCTTTGGCAGCATATACAAGCTTTGCGGACTGCTTAACTAAGCTCAATAAGTTCGCTAGACTCGACCAGAAACCGACATTTGCAAAATGCGAGAACATTTGACTGATGTACTGACAATCTTGAGTGTAACGATGAGCTTGGACAACGCGAAAAATTATTCGCAAGACGGATGATTGCGCCTGTGTTCCAAAAAGTATTATACATTGTGAAACCGAGCGAAACATGGTGGCGATAAATAAGGGCAATAGCATTAGGATTGGTTTCGGTCCAACGATTGCGTTTATGGTTCCTTCGTCAATCCTTCTAAATGTTTTTTGGAGGAATTTCCGTACTGCGCTCTGAGGAATGCGATCATGATCAAAGCGTTCTTGAAAAGAATCTGCAATCATTTTGAAATTTTGTAGCCCCTCGCGTCAGCCGCGATAAAAGCTGTTTGCTGATAGAGACAACAGCTGTTCGCTCATGGCGAATATACGTGAGCGAAAAAACAAGTGAGATTCTAACAGTCCACTCGTTGAAAAATGTTCTAAATTTGGAAGGGAAAGGAAATCAACCAATCCTTGCAGACGAGTTAAGCAGGGACAATATCGATGAATTCGACGCAGAAAATCCAGGCATACGTAGCCATCACAATTGGGAGACAAACAGATGGCGCGAGGGTTATCGAGAAGTCGCTGTACTCCGTTGTGTGACGAACTCTTCTGTGTTCTCAAATTGGGCCTGCCTGCAAACGATCTAGGGCATTTATCGATCATGCGAGATCGACGAAGTGCTGTAAGGATCGCTGGAGATTTTTATCGCAAGCCTGCCTTGCAACGTACGCAACATAAGAGAGCTAATGCGACAACACTCGGGATGCGAGAGCAGCCAAAACCGTGTACTCGATGTAACTTTTGCAGACGATCCAAGCCGAATACGCAAAGGAACAAGTCCCAAGATTTCACCCGTATTTTGCAGGCGGGCCTGATTTTTTGCAATTGGACATGGGGGGACGATTCAACTAGGGGCAAGCATAATCGTTGCGGATGAGAAGACCATTCGATAGAGCGTTTGGTCCCACGTTTTAAAGGAATTAACAGGCGATTGCTCCGCTTAACTACCGAACTTTCATGAGACGCTACAACAAAACACAAAGTGAAACGTTATCCAGAGCAGAACCCAAAATTTGTGGCAATTGGGATTAACATCGCAGTGCTCGATACTTGTCAGTCTACTGTCAAGTATCGCGAATCTTGTAAGACTTATGTTGTTAGTCGGATACCAGGACTGCAGGGGAATTTACGTGTGGGTTGTAAGCTCTGTCCATCCTCTACATGAATAATCCGGCTCGATCCAAGGAAATCTAAGACAGTAGCGACATCATTCTTGTTAGATATACTTGAATTAATCAAGGGTTCGAGTAGGCTAAGATTATGAATACATCCATCAATTCACTTCACGCTGTCGTATTTAACAATTGCAAGAATGTCGGTTGCCGCAGTTCGATCGATCAGAGCACTTTATTCGTGCAGAATGGATAACATCAATGCCAAGGGTAGTAAACGCGTTTTTAAATCCTCAACGTTTTGTTTTGAAGTTGTGGAAAGCGTTAGGTCGTCCGACGCTTTCTAGTAAGCTAGACTACGACCTGTTTCAAAGACCTCACTACGCTTACTGTCTCGCAAACGCCGCGAGACTTGCTAGTGCACTCGGTGTAAAAAGTATATCTGCGCTTGAATTTGGTGTCGCTGGAGGTAGGGGATTATTAGCACTAGAGTCACTATGCCCCGAAATCGAGAGAGCTTTTGGTGTGTCGATTGAGGTGTGGGGCTTTGACACGGGAGAGGGGCTTCCAGAACCGGTCGACTACAGAGATTTGCCCTACATATGGAAGTCTGGCTTTTACAAGATGGATCGGATGGCACTCGAAGCTAAGCTAAATCGCTCTAAACTCGTTCTTGGAGACGTGAAAGAAACCGTTCCAACATTTTTTGCGAAGCACGCACCGGCTCCCATTGGAGCTGCGTTTTTTGACCTTGACTTTTGGTCATCGACCTTGTCCGCACAGCAGATCTTTTCTGCTGGCCCTGAATCTATGTTGCCACGAGTTTTCTGTTACTACGACGACGTAATAAGTAATGATGGTGGTGGTGTATTAAGCGACGACGTAGGGCAACTCCTTGCAATAGCTGATTACAATTCAACATCAAGTAATAAAAAACTCCGTCGCGTCGCGGGGCTATCCGAAAAACGAAGAATACAGGCAGTTTGGCCAAGCCAAATTTACGTCCACCATAGTTACGACCACCCTGATTACGTAACCTATGTGCACGATGAACCCAATCGCCAATTAATGATTTGATCCTATCAATTTTTCCCTAACACGAAAGGCGTATGCAATGTTGCAAAGCATCACGACTGACATTGAGCAATATCCAAGGTTGACACCAAAAATTGTCAACGATTCTGTTTTTTTTGACCGCGAACAGTGCCGATTGCTAGGTGACTCGTTGAACAGTGAATACGTCAATAACAAACCTTACCCGCACATAGTTATTGATAATTTTCTACCTGCGGAAATTCTTCGCCGAGTATTAAATGAATTTCCCAAGCGAGTAACGGGTAGGTTTAACGATGACCACTCGAGATTGAAAACAGGATATCAGCTTGAAAAGATAGAAAGCCCTTTTATAACCAATTTGATTTATGCTCTCAACTCTTCGGCATTCCTTGATTTTCTAGAGAGGCTAACCGGAATAAAGAGGCTGGTCACAGACCCGCACCAAGCGGGGGGCGGATTACATGAAACAGCACGAGGAGGGCACCTCAGCATTCATGCGGATTTCAACATGCATCCTAATTTAGGGGTTCGGAGACGCATGAACCTTATCATTTTTTTGAATGAAAATTGGATGGAAGAGTACGGTGGAGCGTTAGAACTATGGGAAACTGACATGTCAAAGAAAGCTAGGGCGGTGCTTCCGATAATTGGACGTGCCGTTGTTTTCAATACCGAAAGTAATACCTTTCATGGACATCCAGATCCGCTTCAATGCCCTGAAGGTACGTTTCGTAGATCCCTTGCCCTATATTACTACTCCGTGCCAGAGGATGTTTCAAAAACTGAGCGTGCTCATACGACTGATTTTCGCCGTCGTCCAGGGAGTAGCGACAAGATTCAAGTTAAGTCCAAGGTGCGGGAACTCTTCGTTGACCTGATCCCCCCTCTTATTTACCGATCTTTTAAACGCAACCGTTAGTTTAATAGCGTCGAACTGTTACTACGAGATCTGGATATTAATCCACTTTCCCGGAATAATTGCTGCTGATGGAAATATCTGAGTCCAATGCCGCTAGGGTCATAAATTGATCTTGACACGAAAATGGCCCCGAAAGATAAGTGTAGCTAGCATGCATAACTTATTACTACGAAGGCCAATGCGTGCAATGGGCAAATGACTTGGCCTGTCCGCCTCAGCTTTAGTCTGAAAAAACACTCTGTCATAACACGGTCAACGTCAAAGATTGTTCAACTTTACCCGCGCCGTCGCATCTGCACGCCAATGACGGGGTATGGTGCCTTAATGTCTACTCCTATGCAATCACCCCTGCTTTCACGCATCGGTACCCGCTATCTATCTTCATGGCTGACAAGTTGTTGGCAAGCGGCCAAAGCATTGAGAGCATCTCGTTTCGAAATACCGGTGTGAAAGTTGATGGGGATTGTTTCCCTGATTTACTTATCTCAATATGATAGAACTTTACATTACTCGCTCCGCCCCCCCCTAAGCTTGACCTTCAAATGATTCAGTCCAGTCGCCGGAGTCTAGTCGAAGATAGCGCATATATGACATCTCCGCGTAGCGGCTCAGCCTTAATGTGAAAGGTGTCTACACTAACCATAATCAACTACCAGAACTTTTTGATAGTGAGTGTCTTTGTAGACAAAATTAGCCCTGCTTGGCAGTTCTAATGACATATCCCACGTCGGGTGTAATTGCCTCGACGGAACTCTTGTCGCTAGAGGTGCGAGAGTGCGATGCTGCATACCGCAATGCTAGGTATGGCAGGAAAACACAATCGAAGCATCACTTGACTTTTCGAGTAACAAGGCGTTTGGTAAACTGGTTTCAGGTTCTTGGCTTCCAGTGTAAGTTACTAGTTGTGCGCGATGGATCCTGTGATGTAAGTGAATTAATCGCAAGGTTGCCTCAAATGAAAATTAAGGTTGTCAATCGGCTAAAAAGTAATGCTAAGTTACTAGATTTGCCGCAAAACTAAAGACAATTGTATGCTGTCGCCCTTGCAGGCATGAATTAAGTCGAATCGATCTGACGAAACGCGTCAATCGCAAGATGGGTTGGCGGTAGATCAACTTCGGATGTCGAGGAGTTGCTGTGCTCTGTTGTTATAAAACTCTCTTGGCAAGAACAAGTACGTATGACCAGCCGATCCGTGTCCTGATTGTTCGATTGGCAAAAGGTTAAAAAAGCAGCCTATTTCATTGCTGATCTGAACAAGTCGGTTGAGATGATTATAGGAACCGTAGCTGTTCAGCTGGCGATCGAAGAATTTTTTAGTGAGAATAGGGAGACCAAGGGGCTCGCAAGAAGCAAGTGCGAAACGTATGGTGGATCATCACTTTTTTATAATGATTGCACGGCTCAATTCTTCGGGGGTGATTGAGTGCGGGGATGCCGGAATGTTAGACTTGGTGGACCGAAGCGAACGCTCCTAGGACAACTCACATCGTACACCATCGCCTGCCGACCATCGTTGAGTGATTATTCGCCAAAATATTCTAAGTAATCGATTTGTTGTGGAGTCACCATTGGCATATCAGACGGATAAAATTCTTGAACTGCTTTAGGAACTCGTTTCGTGGGCAGCGTAGCAGAGTCGAGGAAAAAAATGGCTTCGACGAGAATCGGATTTTCTCTAAAGTGCGGTTCGACGCATGACATCGCTTAAGTTGTGCCGAGTGCTTCGCTATTGTCTCGGAATCGAACCGTGGCTTTTCTGGGTTTGCTTGTGGATTTAGCGAATCATTAGTTGCGTGACTCATGACTTCAGGTAAAGAGCAATTTGATACTTCATCACAAAGTGTTTGCCGTTTTCGCAAAAAATGCAGTCGTTTCGTTTAAAGAAAAGCGTTGAATTAATCAAAATGCAAACTTCTCATGACTTCGATACAGATTCTTATCATACATGTGGTGATAACAACAATCAAACAAGCGTATTAGATACTAAAAAATACGGACCTACAAAATATGCAATTCAAATCCAATCATGTCCTTTACCCGTGATTGTTTTTTTTATATCAATCCTAGCGCCGAGTGAGTTTTTTTTTAAGCTCGGAACCTTATCGCTGCCTCTGTATCGAGTCTTCTTGATTCTTTTTCTACCGATTGCAACCTATCGCATATTGAATCGCAAGGTCAAGCAAAGCATTTTTTCAGATACATGCATGCTATTGTCTTCAATCTGGGTGTTTATTTCCTTGTCAAATACAATGGGATTTGCGAATGCCGTTGAACCAAGTGGGGTTTGGTTTGTCGAGTCATTTGGGGCCTACATTTTCGCGCGTGCTTTCATTCGAAATAGAACTGAGTACATAGCGGCGTTTTCTGTGCTCGCGTTAGTGATAAGCATATTAGGTTTTGTCGGCATTTTCGGCTCTATTTGGCATTTTGACCCAGTCGACGCATTCATTCGCCCTGCAATGGGATTACCAACTATCGAATATGGGAATCGCTTAGGAATGCAAAGAGTTTCGCTCATGTTCTTTCATCCTATACACTGGGGCGTATTTGCTTCCTGCGCATTCTCTTTCGTTGTACTTTCTACAACATCAAGCATAAAAAAACTACCACTCGGCATTGGCATATTTCTGGGGTGTTTTTCTTCCCTGTCAAGTGGTGCCCTCGCGTCCATTTCGTTACAAACGATACTACTTGTTTGGAATCATTTGTTTTGGTTTAGTAAAAACAAATGGAAACTCTTTCTTGCTGCCCTGTTGGTTTTATATGTCGGGATCGACATGCTATCTAACCGCGACCCTTTTAGCGTTGCTTTCACATACCTGACATTTAGCTCGCACACAGCCTATTGGCGATCAATTATATTCGAGTACGGCGTCGCTGAAGTTTACCGTAATCCATTGTTGGGAATAGGATTCAACGAGTGGATAAGACCAAGCTACATGAAGAGCGGCAGTATGGATAATTTTTGGCTCGTCATTGCCGTCCGACATGGGATTCCGGCATTCATTTTTTTTGGAAGCGTATTCATATACACGTGCATCAAAGGTTTTTCCATGTCTTCGACACCTGCAAACGACTCTCTAATGACTTCGTTTGTATTTGCATTGTGTGCAACTGGGGTTGCGGGGTGTTCGGTACATTTTTGGCTTGCACTCTTAGTCTTTTTTTGTTTCCAACTTGGCTTACTTCCCGGTTTGATTCACGAAGATTTAGATCACCAATTTGAGTATTCAGAAACGAGTCAAAGTTGACCTCTTTACAGGCTCACCGGAGTTGAACGTTCAGTTTACGCGGTATCATCGATTGCCTGAGTCCCCAAATGAATATTTTTGGGAGTGTTGTCCTTGACATTAGGTTTCAGCAGAAGCTAGGTGGTTGTGCAATAGAAATTGTTATATGTCTCATGTCATCGACAATTTTTTTGGCGAGTCCACCTTCCATGCGATACAACTTATCACGCGTCGTATCCAAGATAGAGTCTCTTTGCATCACCGCTCATGAATAAATCTTGTAACAAAAGACAGACTGGACTCAACCTCGCCCAAATTCACTGTTCCGCCTTTTGCTGACGCTTTTGCTTTACAAGTGCGTTTTCCTTATGCCGGGCAACATCCAGCCGAAGTATGTTTGCCGCTTCGCGATTGGTTTCTCCGGCTTTAATCGCTTTTTCGCTGAGCGGTGGTTGCTTCCGGCTTTAATTCGAACGCAAACGATTGCTTTTCGGCATAAATGGTGACAGCACCGACAATAGTGATTGATAATCTTCTTGCTTCTTTATCGACAAGCCCAAATTGCTCCGATGTATTACGAATGCGCCGCAGTCTTCGATCAAACCGAATAATTCGCTACACTCTGTTGGTTGTCTGATGGGCTGGTGTTAGTGCAATTGCACCTCGACTGGTTTCGGTCCTAAGCATTGCGAGGGAATTCCCCTCGATAATCCCGCGAGACGAGAGATGTAGAAATTTTCGTACTGCCAGCGCAGTAATGTTATCAAGACAAAATCGTACTTGGGAAGAACTTACATAAGTTTGAAGATATTACTGATCCTCAAGTCAACGGCGGTGAAAATCATTCACTTAAAGAAGTGGTCTTTGTTTCGCTTTGTGCTGTCATTTGCGAGGTGGACTCTTAGGCTGACGTTGAGCTTTATGGAAAGACAAAAATCGATTGGCTACGGAAGTTCATCATACTCGACAATAGTGTTCACTCGCATTATACGTTGGGCCGCGTTTTCGCGACTAAGGACAGTACCATGTACTACGCTGCCTTGCAAAGGTGAGTTTCTGTTGACACAAGAAGTCTTGAGGATGAGACGATTGCGTTCGATGAAAACACTCTAGGTGGTTGGTTCAACTTGCCTTGGGGGTAGTGTCAGATGCATTTGGTGTTAGGCTAGTGCATGCGGACTTCTTCTAAAACTCCAGCCGATCTCCGTATGCCTTGAGTCTTTGTGCGTTTTGGTCCAAAGCACTCTTTGGCGTTCTCGAATTAGGTCGGAATGCAAACCATTGACGGCATTTATCGTTAACGCGAGATAATAGGAATGCAGAAAGAATTGTCGGCGACTTTTATCGAGAGTCTGCTTTGCAAAATACGTAACATAAGCAAACGTTTACGGTAGCAATGGAGATTCAGGAACAACCAATACTATGTACTCGATGTAACATTTAAAGAGAATTCGAGTCGAAAACGCAAAGTAATTGGTCCTGAAATTTCTTCGGTTTCTGCGGGCTAGCACTAAGTATCTTGCAACTGAATACAGGGATGAAGGATTCATTCTGGTGCCAGACAATGCGTAGCTGATTAGATAAACATTCGATAGAGCGTTTAGTTGTCCTGTTTTGGACATTAACATTCGATTGCCCTGCAGTTAGTACAAATCTTTTTTTCGCCATACAGGCTTATCTCCTACATCCGGATGCAGTTGATGCTTGGCCCCTACCTGACGTAAACCTTGACCAACTATACTAAAAAGGAAACTTAACCTTTGAAAGTCTTACTAGTATGTCCGTTTATCAACTCTAACGCGGTTAGTGAATCTCGTAATAATTTCGTTTTTGCTAAAGAGATATCTAACCGTGCAGAAACCACTATTTTGACTTTTTATCATCCCCATTGGCCAAAACCATCCTTACAGGGAATTGACGCCAGATTTATTGAATGGCCGGACTATACCATGTTTCAAAGGCTTCCACGTTTTAATGCAGTGGCAAAACCTGGATATTTTTTGTTTCGGCATAAAGCGAGCAAATGGCTGCAAGAAGCGTTACGAAAGGGAGAAAAGTTTGACGTAATCCATCAGATTTCACCACCAGCATTGCGATCTCCTGCGATCAATTTAGGCAGCTATCGTGGACCTTTTGTTTTGGGGCCATTGAGCGGAAGCGTGCCACGACCTCGGTCCTTCAGTCGCGAGTTCCGCGATGAACCGCTATTCATGAAAATGAGGTTACTTGACGCGATTAGATTGCGAATCGATCCGTGGATTAGACGCGGTATTGAGCGGGCTGACATTGTTTTGGGGTCGGCTCCTTATGTAAGAACTCGTTTGCGCAATTTCGCGGTAAAAAGGTTTGAGGTTTTTAGTCGAATCTGTATCGACAAAATGCCGGACGAAGTATCAAAACCACCTCATAACTCTGAGCACCTAAGGCTTTTGTTTGTAGGAAGGATTGTGAGATGGAAAGGGGCACGTGATGCGATCCGCGCAATTGCGACACTAGGCGATTTACCGAATGTAACTCTAGACATTGTTGGTGATGGCGATGATTTGCCGGCTTGTATGAACGAAGTAAATCAGTTGGATCTCTCAACACGTGTAAAATTCCATGGATGGTGTGACAGGATGACTGTTAGTCGAATGATGGTTGATTCCCACGTGTTTGTGTTTCCCAGTATAACCGAACCTGCTGGCGGCGTAGTGGTGGAAGCAATGAGTCATGGTTTACCTGTAATTGCTATTGACGCGGGTGGACCTGGTTTTTACGTTACCGAACAGTGCGGGGTAAAGGTACCCGCGAGTAATCCAGATCAGGTGGCGAGAGATCTCGCATTTGCGATTCGCAGCCTCGCTACTAATCCCAATCTTGTTGAAAGTATGGGCAGAAAATCTGTGGAGAGAATCAAGGACGTAGCTCTTTTGCCTACAGTATTCGACAGATTGATTGATTTGTACAAAGAAGCGAAGAGCGAGAGGCAGTAAGTGTCTATGTCGGTGAAATTTGAAGAATATGATTTAAGGGATCTCGTTTTCTCTAAACTTGGTCCATTCGCATTTTCGCTGTATAGAATGGAACGAGTTAGATTCTTCGTCTTATGGCTTTTGCGGAGAATTGAAAGCGATATGCTTCGATCGGGTACTCGACGAAGGATATTACAACACTACCATAATGTGTACGTTGGAGCCTACAGTTATGGCAGTTGTTTGCAACCGGGACAACTGCATCCTGGAACAGTTGTTGGGAGATATGTTTCAATGGGGATGAATACGAAAATTTATAGAAAAAATCACCCACGAAAATGGCTTTCCATGCATCCATTTTTCTTTCATCCCCGGTTTGTTGATGTCAGTAATAGATTGAACAGTTCGCCAAGTCTAGTGATTGGTCACGATGCGTGGATCGGAGACGATGTTACTATAACGCCCAATTGTAACCGCATTGGAATCGGAGCTGTTGTTGGGGCAAGATCGGTTGTCACGAAAAATGTGCCCGACTTTGCGATCGTAGCGGGGGTTCCGGCCGTGATCAGAGATTACCGTTTCAGCAATGATCTCCAGAGAACGATTTTAGACTCGCGATGGTGGAACCTACCCGCTGAACACTTTACCAACAGCATCGATTTGATGTCATCGCCGTTTTCGGAGGAGAGTGCCCAAGCACTACGCGAATTAACCTATCGTGAGTAAACCGAAGGGCATCTGTTCCGCTCAGGAGTAGCAAGTTGGGGGGCTTTGGAGACAAATTCTCGAGATACTTTGCTGGTCTACAATTTGTGATGTTATCTGTTTAGTTTAGAAGTACGTCAGCGCCAGCTTTTGTAGCCTCCGCACGGTCTTGATTTCGTTCAAAGTGTTTGGTATCGGTGGCCATGGAGTCCAACCTGCGGAGCGAAGAACATGACAGGTGACACTGCTATAGCCCAACTATGGGCTTCTCGCTTAGGTCGGTTTCGAACGTCAATTCTCACTATCCTGGATGCTTACATTGCCCCCTAAAGAATACCACGCAATTCGCGGCAAATTGGCATCTGTACTCCGTCAATCGGTGTACACCTGTGTCTCTGTTGACTTCCTAGGAACGCGACAGCAGAAATGTGTATCTATAACTCTGTCCCCCCTGTTGAATGTTGACTTCTGGCGTAGTACCATTATTTAGTGTTGAAGATTGTCTCTGACCGGGAAAGAAACGTCAACAATGTATGCGATGAGCCTCGACTTCTGGACAGGATGGTATGATCCGCTAAGCTGCGGATAATCAGCGTTTCATTTCCGGGGCCGATCGGGGGATGATTTCCGGAAGACGGGACGATCCTTCTAAGTTAGTTTGGAATTGTCGCGACGACCGAAAAATAGGTTGGTTGTAACACTCAACCTATTCGTATCAACTTGGTATCTGGTACGAAAGGGCGGTGTCAGAGTTTGGCTTTTGGCTCTGGCTGCTAATAACTCGCGAGCAGCGCGACCTACCTTACTTGAACCTTCAGGACCCATGCTTTATTCACTAACCTGCTAATGCACTCGATATGTCGTTCTCCAGGCTTTTGCCGGTCCATCAGCCATGCTCGACGTGAGTGATCGTTTTCGTTTAATAATTATATGAAGTCACACAGAAACCCGCTCCTTAAGCGCTTCGTTAAATTTGTTTCCCCTGGGCTATCAATGCTGATCGTTTGGTTTAGACTTACCGACGTCATCAGGCATTATATCACCTTCTTAAACTTCCTAGTCGGGCGAGGTTCCGGGTCGGGTTGGAAGCTTGAAGGGGAAGTGAGCATAGCAGCCTCACTGATTAAGCGGTCCGCCCCCGTAGTTTTTGATGTTGGCGGGAATGTAGGGGCGTGGTCGGAACTTTTTCGCCAAAAGAACTCGACGGGAGAACTCTACATTTTTGAGCCTCAGCCAGTTTGTCAGGCAGAGATCGAAAAAAAATGCATCGAAAATTCACATCTTGTTGGCATGGCAGTTGGTGAGGCAGCGGGAAAGCTTGTGCTATATACAAGCTCTCCGACCGATGGCTCAGCCTCTTTACATAAACGCGGCGATTCGTTTTTTCAGCACAAGGAATACGGTCAGCAAGAAGTAAGTGTTGTCTCACTTGATGATTTTATCGCTGAAAATCGAATTGGTTTTGTCGACTTCATTAAGTTTGACATCGAAGGACATGAATTTTCCGCTCTTATGGGCCTACGAAACGCACTAGCAGAAAGGCGAATCGGAGCATTCTCATTCGAGTTTGGCTCAGGGAATCTGAACTCTAGAACTTCCTTTAGAGATTTTTGGAATCTATTGAGTGCTGATTACGATTTGAATATCGTAACCCCCTCGGGTTACCTCACGTTACTACCTGCGTATTACGAGGATTTTGAGTTCTATCGAGGAGTTTCTAATTTTATTGCCATACTAAAGTCTCCCGTTGAAAACACATAGACTTTGATGTTATGTCTTGTGGTTGGGGGATAGCGTTTGAATCGCCTAACATTGTAACTTAGTTGTTTCTTTGCGAACATTTAAGGCTGCGTTCATGAAACTCCTCAAACGAGTCGGTAGTGAGAGGCTGATTCCTTCTTGCGGGGGCTATCTCAGCTTCGAACGTTTGTTTTCACTCCTTGGAAAATCAGTCGAGACTTGTTCGGAGACTACTTCTCCTCTTTTCGGGTTCAACGTTTGGCAACGGTTAAGTTTTTTGCTTGCGGAGAATTCTGCTTGTACTCGTTATTGCACTGTTTGCAGGTTCTGGGCGATCCTTCCAGTCGGAGCGATTCGTTTACGTACGCACGTCTTTTCGGTACCATTTGTTCTAGATTGTCCCCCACTAAAACTCATTTCGGTGTTGGTATACTGGTTAGGTAAATCGAAATAGTGTGTACGCCCTGCAATGTATAGAACTCGATATTCTCTCGATATTCTCTCGATAACTTGAGCAGACTTCGGCAACGCGATTGTTCCAGATGGCGGGATCCATGATTTTCGGAAATTACCAGTCTTTGCTTCGGTGTGGTAGGGTATTGGTTCGATTAAAAGAAGATTGAACCGTTGACGTAGTAATACTTAGCACGATCTTTCGCTTGGCCGCCCCCTCAACGATATCTTTATCGATGAATTGGCTGGTGGAACACTCGGATTGCTTTTCGGGGTTCTGTCGCAGTAGACATAATTGCGGATTGTTGATGCGATAAGAACGGAGATGCACTTCCCCTTGTTTGGACGGTTAGCTAGCAACGCTCAATTTCAATTTTTTTAAGGCGTGATAGATTCATTAAACTCCGTAGAAATGAATTGATCGCATGCGTTCTCGCCAGACGCTGGCTCGCAGTGGGGGGGCTATTCTTCAGCCTCGCCAGCTCGATACAATCGTACCACTACCTATTGAAGGGAGAGCTTCACGTGGACTCCACCAAGCGAACCGCAACGATAAAGCTTGCAACGATCTCCTCCGGGCCATCGAACAACTCTTCCCAATCCAGGATTTTCGCTGGCATCCGTGGTATATTTTACTCTGATTCGAAGTGTCAACTTGGCTGCGTGGGGGAGCCTGTACTTAACAGCCCGCCCCGATCGAGACCAACGAAGATACGTGGCTCTAGACGCAGCTGTAGAGCCAATCAAGCGTTGCTCTCAGCCGAGATGCAAGCACCCGAACCTAAGTTTAGTCGAATTTTGGATTCTGTCGGCCAAATTACTGCTTGCAAATAATCTGCGACCAAATTAGGATGCGTCTGGTGACAGAGTGAACATTGAGAAAGGTTAGTTCGAAATGACAAGAAAATTTATCGTCGGGCTGGTTTGTGCTGCGGCTTCGCTGTTGACCGCTAGCACGGTGGAGGCGGCGGCCTTGATCGTGATGCCTCAACAAACTCTATCTTCGGCCGGTGGCACCGGAGGGGCTGGGAAAAATTATGGTCCGTTCAACGTTGCTTTTGGCGGCCCCGCCTTTCACGGCAGGTTGACAGTGACGCTAATGGGGGACTTTGATGATATAGCATCAAACCAAACTTTCGGTTCCACGACTGGGCGTGGCGAGTCAATAGACTTCAATTTGGAGGGAGTCACGAAAGTCAGGGTTGGACGATTTTCATTGAACGATCCGGGGTTCAGTGTTGTGGGGAACACCTTTAAGCTTGTAAAGAGTTTTACGATCAACCTGCCATCCATGTCGACTTTGCTTGCAGATGGAAACGTTAGTTTTTCGTTTAACCAGTCGCAAAGTGTTGGTGCGGGCTCGACTGTCAATGCATCGATATCTACGGTACCAGAGCCCGCTACCTTTGCTGTCCTTGGGCTGGGGGCTACCGTAATTGCGGGTGCGGCTCGAATTCGTAAGCGAAAGTAGTTGGCTTCTCTTCCGTCAAGGTTGGAGGTTTGATCGCGCACCCTGTGCGCGATTTTTTTGTTTAAACGTTGGCAAATTTTTGACGACGTCAGTTGCTCGAAAAGTGATCCATCAGTGGGGCGAGTGAGGGCTTGCGAGTTTGCGCTTTATTGAGCGTACGTTTGTGCGTGATTGAATGGAAAAGTTGAATGTTTTCCGCAAGAGCGATTTCATCAGATCTTCACACTCGCTACGGCCCGGCGACGTTACCACACGTCTGTTAATCTGCCGAAATAGTGTGTACGCCTTGCAATGTATAGAAATCGATAGTTTCTCGATAACTTGAGCAGACTTCGGCAACGCGATTGTTCCAGATAGCGGGATCCATGATTTTCGGAAATTATCAGTCTTTGCTTCGGTGTGGTAGGGCATTGGTTCCATTAAAAGAAGACTGACCCGTTTATGGAATTTTATAGCCCGGCGCGTCGACCGCGACAACAGCTGTTCGCTCATGGCGAATATACGTGAGCGAAAAAACAAATGTGATTCTTACAGTCCACTCGTTGAAAAATGTTCTAAATTTGGAAGGGAAAAGAAATCAACCAATCCTTGCAGACGAGTTAAGCAGGGACAATATCGATGAATTCGACGCAGAAAATCCAGACATACGTAGCCATCACAATTGGTAGACAAACAGATGACGCGAAGGTTGTCGAGAAGTCGCTGTACTCGGTTGTGTGACGAACTCTTCTGTGTTCTCAAATTGGGCCTGCCTGTAATCGATCTAGGGAATTTATCGATCATGCGAGATCAACGAAGTGCTGTAGGAATCGTCGGAGACTTTTATCACAAGCCTGCCTTGCAACGTACGCAACATAATAGAGCTAATGCGACAACGCTGGGGATGCGAGAGCAGCCAAAACCGTGTACTCGATGTAACTTTTGCAGAGGATCCAAGCCGACTACGCAAAGGAACAAGTCCCGAAATTTCACCCGTATTTTGCTAGCGGGCCTGATTTTCTTCCAATTGGACATGGGGGACAGGTTCAGCTCGGGGCAAGCGTAATCGTTGCGGATGAGATAACCATTCGATAGAGCGTTTGGTCGCACGTTTTAAAGGAATTAACGGGCGATCGCCCCGCTCGACCCGCCCGTTTTGCTTGCCACTTATCTGAGCAGATGAAACTAATGCGTAGCTTCAAAGAGAGTCAGATTTTTTCCCTAAAGTGCAGTTCGATAACGGCAGAAAGATTTCTCCCTTTGTGCCCGACGGAGTGAGGCAAAACCTCTATTCATAATTGAAAATGCCATCGCAACATCTTGTAGCAGCATTTCTCCGTGTGTGCGATCTTTCACAGGATGGCAAGTAAGGTTCTTACCCCAATAAAGAAAAGATGGAAGAAACTCTTGAAAAACGATAGATTCGTTAATCGCGTCATGTCCGCCGCAGTGCTCCTCTCATGCCTTCAGGCTATTTCGATGGCACTGTTCTTCATCCGCAATCTATTGCTAGCCCGCAATCTTGATCCTAAGGATTTAGCCATTGTCATGCTTATGATGGCTACAGTTTCGATAATTGAGGTATTGACAGATACTGGCGTCAACAAATTTCTTTTGCAAGATGATGACGGAGGAACATACCGCACATTGTGCACGATTCATTCCATTGCAGCGCTTCGTGGTGCTGCTTTAGCTGTTTTGTTACTTGTCATTGCTCCGCCATGGTGCTGGATACTGGGAATTTCGCATACGTCTTCAACGTTCGGCTTACTGGGATTAGTGCCGCTTGTTCGTGGGTTCGGGCACTTGGAGAGCGTCCAAAACCAGAGAGATCTCAAATTTGGTATTAACTCCCTAATTGAAGTGATAGGACACCTTGTCGCCATCATCACCGTTGGGGTTTTTTGTCTGCTAGGAAGCGATTATTGGATGGGCCTATATGGGATCCTAGCTCAAACCATTACATCAACTGTGTTATCACATTTTTTCTCGACCAGGAAACATCGATTTGGATGGACATCGACCGTAGCGAATCGTGCATTTGCATACGGATTCCCATTGGTGCTGAATGGAGTACTATTAGCGATATCTATGCAGGCAGATCGTTTAACAATAGGTCTTTCAAGTACACTTTTTAAAAACGAACATTTAACACTAGATGTGCTCGGGCAGTATGGAGTCGTTGCTGGCACAGTTGCCGCGTTTTCCATAGGCATTCAGCGCATGCTTAACTCGTTGATACTGCCCTTGCTCTCCAGGGATAAAGCTGATTTCCAAACTTTCCAAAGAAAAGCAGATTTGATCGGGTTTGCTTTAGGGATGATTATTTTGACTTTATGTGGAGTATTCGCGTTTTTCGGAAATGAAATAATAGTGGCGCTATATGGCAAAACCTATGAGCCGAATCGTTTCATGATGGCGATACTCGGTGGAACATATGCTTTAAGGCTAAGCAGAAGCCATGCCGCGTCAATTGCATTGTCAATCGCAGAAGGCTACAACTTAGTTCTTGGTAACTTTGTTCGAATAGTATTCGGTCTAGGATGTTTAGTGGTTGCTGCTCTCGGTGGAGACGTAATCGCAATTGCAGCCGTATGTTTTTTTTCCGAGTTATTTGCTAGCTTGTCTGCTTCAGCATTGCTTTGGAGAAAAAACGGAATAAGGTTCAGCGTTGCATTTAGATCACAAGCTATTTTGTTCTCAATGTTTAGCGGATGCGCACTTTTTTTTGTATTAGGAAGTCCAATTTCGATTCTGTTACGGCTTGCGATTTTCTTAATTGCGTTTGCCGTGCCATTAATCGCGATATGCCGCAATGATGACATGTTGAGGGTATTGAGGCATTTTTTTTATCCGAATAAATGGTTCTGAATCAAGCCTGGGATTGTCTTGGGACAAAATTCAGTTTGATTGGTTGAGGTTCAAAGGTATGATCGCCAACAGTGGGAATGCTGATAAATGAGCAGCGGTCGGGCCGCGTTAGACGGACGGTTCTCAATCGGATGAAGACTAGGCATTTTGTATCGCTTCGCGAAGACGTTTGTCACGGTCTGCCTTCGGTCAGCTGCATGGCGAGCTTTCTTGCTTGCGATATTGGCGAACATGCTCTGGGAGCGATACAGCCCAGTTCTCCGCTTGCATCGATTCATAGTCCCTGCTGCCGGATGATATGGATCGGCTACCCGTTTAACTTATGCATTCGCTAAGCTTGTGACGCGCATTGCATTGCATGCCGCGAGATCGAGTTCGTGGTTCCTGGCAACTGGTAGGCTCTCAAAGCCAGCGTAACAATCACCCAGCAATGTGCCTTCACGGAATGACTCCAGGAACCTTTCCGGGCCATCGCGATGTCGAGAGATCGTAAAGTCGAATACATCCCAAGGACACGCACCTTCACTTCGGTAGGCCCACATCCTGGCATTGAGACTTCGTTTGTCTTTTTCGAATGCTTCTTTTAGTACTTCGTGAGTTCTTTGACTCCATTTGTCTCCTGGTTTGGGAGGTGGAATGTAGTCGGGTAAGATT
The DNA here is from genome assembly GCA_046344995.1 of Pirellula sp. Lineage (GTDB taxonomy): Bacteria > Planctomycetota > Planctomycetia > Pirellulales > Pirellulaceae > JBKCUI01. Next base: position 71 of record JBKDKR010000094.1, on the reverse strand, counting down.
AACTTGACCACCGTATCATCGGTCGCGATCAAAGATGCTTTGGCAGTCATTTGGTTGCGATAGTGGTAGTA
>JBKDKR010000093.1:0-6251 GCA_046344995.1 Pirellula sp. | reverse complement strand
GCCCCCAAAGAGCGGCTCATTATCTCCCCAATCCCGACCCGTTTGGTAGTTCTCGCGGCTCATGTACTTTTCACCTACTAAGAACGTATGACTCAAGCCGTCGGTTATCTCGGCAGTTCGCACGCCCACTCCCAAGTAGCTCACTCCAGTCCAATCTTGCGGCGGCCGCGGCCATGATCCATTGCGATTCATCTGAATTGCATCGGCAAGCGTTTGCGGCCCCCAGAAATCGAGTGGCCACGATAGCAATTGCGACATATCAGGCGCTCCGTCTCCCACATTCGCCGCATAGTCGCACTTCGCCATCTGAGTGAGTGGTGTCACAATACCAATCGGCTCGCCGCAGGTTACACAATTCGGATCAACAGGGACCAACTCCGCACCTCGTCGCGATGGACAATTATAGATCGCGATAGGTGAGACCAAGCGTCGTTGCAGATCCAGATCCAATTGCAACGGAGAGCTGCTGTAAGATCCCGTCCGGTAGAGGGGCTCTTGTTCGAGGAACGGCAGAATGCTGTAAGTCCATGAACCGGGCTGACCGAGCGATCCAGAGGAGATGTCCGAGTACCCTTGCCATTGATAGCCCCAGCCACCGCTGGGATAGCGGCGGTAGGCCGATTCATGGTTGATAAAGGCGAGTCCGATTTGTTTCAAATGATTTTGGCATTGGAGACGCCGAGCCGCTTCGCGGGCCGCTTGCACGGCTGGCAGCAGCAATCCCACCAATACGCCGATGATCGCAATCACCACCAGCAATTCCACCAGTGTAAAGCCGCGTCGTAGACCAAGGCAGAGCCTAACGTTGTGACCAGATTGAGAAAAGATCATGGGGTAGGCTCGTCAGGAGAAGAGGACTCTTCGGGCGGAAGAGGATCGATACGATAGACGTGATAGGCATAAGCGATTCGTTCGACCGGTTCAATCTGTTGCAGATACTGCAATCCAGGTTGGTCGGGCAAGTTATAGAGTTTGGTAACGCTAACAATCCACCATTGTGTTTCGCCTGTTCGTACTTCGTCAATTGAAGCTCCGCTTCGTCTGAGTGGTGGCTCGGTACAAACTGAATCGAGTAATAAGTTTGTAAAACCGAAATCACCCAAATCAACACACAACGGTCGGCATTCAGGATGACGAGTTATCCAAGTATTTACTAATTTTAAATCCTGTCCCCAATCAATGTTGGAAAACCCAAGAAGCCGCCATCCGTTTACTGGACCGCCACTTATTGAATTGAAATAGCTTGTGTAATGAGGATGGACTCTTAAGGTTGATGCGATCATTAACGTACACAGGGCAATTTGTAATAAGATTAAGAAGTGAGAATTTTCGCGAAAATACGAGGAGAATTTGGGGAGGAACACATCCTTTGCAGTAGTCGAAGTCATAAAAGTTGCTAGAAAAAACAGAAACGGGTAAATTGGCAGCACATAGCGATGATGATGGTTAAATCCACCCTGAATACTAACCGACAGGAATATCACCATAGATGGCAAGCCGAGAATGAAAAACATGGCCATGACTTTCGAGTCAACGATGCCACGTCGAAATGCCAAAAATATCATCCACGTTCCAATCAAGGCAGCAATCAAAGCTGGTTCCGATGTTTTTATTAGAATCGTCAGGAGATAGTAATAGGACCAACTACCAAATCGCCATTCACCAAAAAGAAATGACCACTTTTTTTCTTCAACTTCTGCCCTTAAGAAATCGATGCCTAACAAGAAATTTCTAGGGAGTGGTATCGGTAACGATGACCATATTGACGATGGGTCAATCATACTTCGAGGGGTAAATCGAGAAGCCCCCTTTCCACCCATCATTTCGCTACAGAATTGATAGTCGCCTAACGGAATCATCGTATCTTCAAACGCGTATCCGGTGTTCACCACTAATACAACAATCAGGTTCGAAACTATTAAGTCTCGGATCAATACGCAGTATCTCGGACGTCGAGGCAGTTTCTTATCTAAATAGAAGTACCCCCAAACCGCCACAGGCAGGGACAATACACCGGTTATCCAATAGAGTTTACATAGTATAGCGAATCCCAGCCCCAGACCAGCCAGCGCCGCAGAAGAAATTGATGGTTTTTGAGTATAGCGCCAGTAGGCGAATAAGGCAATGAGACCGAAAGCAACCGCCCCTACGTCTGGACCTATCGTTGCCCCATGCGCAATAAGATCGGGCGAAAACGCCCAATATGCTGCAAAAAAAATTGATATTATGGACTTACCAAAACACTGTGTCAGCCACACAATACCGACCAACATGCCTACTGCCGTCAACAGCAGTCCCAATAATCTAGGCTTTATGAACTCACTTGAGAAATCGAGCTTCTCTCTCTGCAGTCGATCCAAGCCAATTGTAAACTCCGGTCGGTCACCGGGGAAAGTTGAATAGTGCGACCAGTCATATTTGTGCGAATCTGAGACGAAAATCGTACACATCATGCGTATAAGCGGCGGATTCACTCTATATAAATCGAATCGTCCATATTGCCAATGGGAGACACCCGCAGTTAAATGCCCAATCTCATCTGCTGTAGGGGAAGTATTGATAACATTTATCCCGCATAGAAACAAGTGGCAAGTCAAAAAGACGAATATAGTCGTATCGTGCCAATCAATCGCTCGACTTAATTTTTTAATCATGGTTCTAGCTTTACAAACAAGAACGCAGTATCCACACTCGCTAACAATTGTCCTGAGTTGGACTTGACCGACCATTTAATTGCACCCTGTACTTCATGACTGGTTTCTGAAAACTCAGGTGTTACAATAAAGTCGCACGGGTCTTCTCCATTTGCTATCTTCACTTTTCCGGATCCATTTACTGTAACATCATATAAAACATCTTCTGTCGTTACGCCTAACAATTTGACACTTCGGCCTGAATCTAGATTTTTGATACTCCCAAATAAACGCTTCGGATACGCTTCGTATTTATTTCGAGTTGAATAAACGAAATCAATAGTCTGATCAATATAGGGGGGTGATAATTTTATCTGAAATTGTCCGCGCGTCGAACGTGTATCAGGAGGGACAACCCCCGAAAATTTCAACAAAAGAGTTTTGTCTATTTGTTCATAATTGACCGTTAACCAAGCTGGCGACAGGACCGATATGGGTGAGAATCGCTCGTTGCTATCGATCGCAAGACGCACTCTTCTCTCGATGTGGAAAGACTCTTCCAAAACCAGATTCCCAAGAAAGAGTATGGGTGGATTGACCAAAGAATTATTCCCCTCGACGACATCAACATTTACTGTAAGTACCTCAATTTGTGTATTCAAAGTATTTGAGGCTCGAAGGGTTGTGGAGTATATACTTTTATTTAATGCAGGGGCAACGATAAGCTTTATAACACTGTATTCTCCGGCTGGAATCGATTTTTCATAAAACGGAACCGAACACGAACAATCAGCTTGCATCGAGTCAATCGTTACTGTGTCAGCTGATACGTTTTGGCAAAAGAATACGAATTCACGGGGTTCTTGATTATTCAGGCTCTTTCCACCGTTCAAAGTGACGGAATCGAAAAGCAATAGATTTCTGTGTGGTTTTGGAACGAGGTATTGCGAGAATTGCGTTTTTCGATTATACAGCAGAACAATTACTGAAAAAAACAATATGACAACGCCAATCGTCGATTGCATTCGTTTCATTCCGGTACTCCTGCGTTGCTATCCAGTCGGCCAACAGTCAATGGAACATCTAGATGGTATATGAAAACCGTATGGGCGACTCGATCTACTGGCTTCAGTTTCAAAAAGGGGCGAACGGTCGAATCAACTTTCAGCATTTCACCCACACAGATTGCGTACCATCCTATTGGATAAAAAGCACTACCATCCGTTGAGACTTGAATCATCGGGCTGGGTGATTTGATTCCGTAAACCTGAGGTGGAATCGCTCCCGAGGACTCAACATAAAGTGGTTGTTTATCAGGATTGCGTTCAATCCATTTACTAAGATAGTTGAGGCTCTGCCCCCAATCGTAATTGCTGGTGTTAAGGTGCTTCCATCCATTAGAGGGGCCGCCGGCGAGTTCGTTAAAATAAGAGATTTGATGGGGGAACGAGTAACAGCTACTGGCGATAACGGAGACTAAAAGAGCGATCTGAAGTCCGGCTAGACTTCTTTCTGCGATTATTCGCGAAGATAATATATACCAAAAAGGAAGAACTAGGATCGCATATCGCATGTGATGAGTGAAGCCAGTCTGCGACGATACCGCGCAGATGATTGTGAAGGAAGTGCCGATAAGCATCCATTCCTCCCCCGAAAGTCGACTACTCGCTACACGGATTATTGCAGCGATTGTGGAAATTAAGGCTAACCCCCAGAAACCGATCGGTTCCTTCATTGCCAAGGCGTAGATGTAGAAATACCACCACCCTTTATTCTGAAACGTACCGTTAAGGTACGACCAGTATCCTCTTTCAAACTCGTACTTGACCAAATCGATCCCCAAAACATAGTTCCGCGGAAAGGGAATGGGTAGATTCGCCGACCAACTCGTCAAAAATCGATTTCCTTTAACATTTTCATTTTGCGGAATGCCGGAGAGCGATTCAGAGGAGAACTCATAGTCGTGAAATGGCAAACAAGTATCCTCAAAAAAATACCCCAAATTTATTATAAAAAGTGCGATTGCAAAACAAATAAACAATTCCCGCGAAACGGATCGGATAGTATTCACCATTCGTTGAAGTGGCTTTTGAAAATTTCCTATTACTATGACCATAGCGATTATCGGTACTAAAACGATGGTGGTGAATTTGGTAAGTAATGCTGCACCCAAAACGACCCCAAGTACGACAGGTTTTCTCCTGGCTTCGACCTTAAGCCAATTTCTCAAAACGTAGAATGCGGCAATAACCATAGATGTTGCTCCCAAATCCGGGATAACCTGCGAAGCGTTTGCTTGAATATTTGGCGAGAAGCACCACATGATTAAAGATGCCGTAGCTGCCTGCTTGCCATACAGGTCTTTTGACCAGTGGTAGCAAACCAATCCGCCGATCCAGGAAAACGGTAGACAAGCAAGTCTTGCAGTGAAGACGCCTGTCAAATATCGATCATGCTCTGTTGCCAGTTGAATACCGATAGGCATTTCTTGACGATGTTCTACAAAGGCACTGTGTGAGCGCCAACGGTGGGCATACCGATAAATGCGGGAGGTGCTGCGTTCGGGCAGCATTAGACCGACGGATCTGTTTCGGAAGAAGACTTGGCTTTCTGTAGCGCCTCGCGACGGCGTTTGTCGCGGCCTGTCTGCCTTCGGTCAGCTGCATAGCGGGCTTCTTGCTCGCGATATTGGCGAACATGCTCTGGATGCGATACAGCCCAGTTCTCCGCTTGCATCGATTCATAATCCCTGCTGCCGGATAATAATAGATCGGCTACACCCTTAACGTATGCATACACATCGAGATTATGCCGGTGCGCCGTCAAGCAGATCGTCGTCAGAATCGCCGCCCGATAACCCGCTTCTAAACTACCAAGGAACAGCCAATTCTTGCGCCCCGTTGCAGTATGTTTCATCAGCTGCTCGCATTCGTTGTTGTCGATCTTGCAATCCCCCTTACGCAGATAAAGCGTGAGCTGATCCCAGTTGTTCTCCAGATACCCAATCGCTTTGCCAAGCTTGCTCTTCGGGAGCACGTCTCCACGCTGCCTTAGGCTGGCAATCAACTGCTTCATGCGTTCGAACAAGGGGGACGAAAACTCTTGGCGTTTGGAAGCTTTCTCTTCGCTCGATAGGCTCTTGATCGACGACTCGACATCATAAAGCTGCCGGTAGATCGCTAGGAACGCGGCACTCTCCTTGGGATGATCTTGCATGCATTCGCTTAGCTTGCGACGCGCATGCGCATTGCATGCCGCGAGATCGAACTCGTGGTTTCTGGCAACTTGTAGGCTCTCAAAGCCAGCGTAACAATCACCCAATAGCGTACCTTCACGGAATGACTCCAAGAACCTTTCCGGGCCATCGCGATGTCGAGAGATCGTAAAGTCGAATACATCCCAAGGACACGCACCTTCACTTCGGTAGGCCCACATCCTGGCATTGAGACTTCGTTTGTCTTTTTCGAATGCTTCTTGTAGTACTTCGTGAGTTCTTTGACTCCATTTGTCTCCTGGTTTGGGAGGTGGAATGTAGTCGGGTAAGATTAACTTGACCACCGTATCATCGGTCGCGATCAAAGATGCTTTGGCAGTCATTTGGTTGCGATAGTGGTAGTA
>JBKDKR010000092.1:0-181594 GCA_046344995.1 Pirellula sp. | reverse complement strand
GTGCAGCTCATGTCGGTAGGAGTATTGATAAAGTATGGGGAAACGTATCCCTTATCAAACTGCATCCCATCCACATACTCAACGCTTGTGTTGGCCGTCTTGCCTTCTTCGACAGTGATTACACCATCTTTACCTACTCGCTCGAGAGCTTCAGCGAGAAGACTACCGATCGACATGTCGTTGTTCGCCGAGATCGCGCCGACATTAGCGACTTCATCTCGATGACTGACTGGCTTAGCCATTTCATGTAGCTTGTTCGATGCAGCTTCAACAGCCTTATCGATCCCGCGACGGATCGCCGACGGATTGCTACCGGCTGCGACATTTCGCAAACCTTCCTTGAAAATGGCTCGGGCTAGAACGGTCGCCGTCGTTGTTCCGTCACCAGCAAGATCGCTTGTCTTTTGAGCGACTTCGACCACGAGCTTCGCGCCCATGTTCTCAAATCGGTCTTCGAGTTCGATTTCCTTCGCAACAGTAACACCGTCTTTTGTCACTGTCGGACCGCCGAAACTCTTGTCGATAATCACATTGCGACCGGTGGGTCCCATCGTGACAGCGACAGCGTTCGCCAACTTCTCGACCCCTTGAAGCATTCTTGCTCGGGCCTGATCATCAAATAGTAATTGCTTTGCCACGCTTAGCTTTTCCTTTTCGTTGTATTGATTACTTGGTTAACGAGAAACAATCGCTTACGCGAGCTTTGCAAGAACATCGCTCTCGCGAAGAATCTTGTACTCAACGCCATCTACTTCAACTTCACTACCGCCGTACTTGCCGAACATAACTTCATCGCCAACAGCAACGCTCAATGCGGCGCGAACGCCATTGTCAAGCAACTTGCCTGGACCAATCGCAACAACCTTGCCTCGTTGTGGCTTCTCTTTGGCCGAATCTGGCAGAACAATACCGCCAGCAGTGGTCGATTCTGCTTCGAGAGGCTGAACTACGACACGATCATCGAGAGGACGGAGATTTACTTTTGCCATGTTCTGATTCCTTGTTTTGAACTGTTAATTGAGTTTGATTGATTGTTTGAATGAAATTTGACTTAGAGAAACACAGTGTGCAATCGACGTCTACATCATGCCGCCCATGCCGCCCATGCCGCCCATTCCTCCCATGCCACCCATGCCACCCATTCCTCCCATGCCGTGGTCGTGGTCATGATGTCCGCCGCCAGCAGCTTCTTCTTCCTTTGGAATCTCGGTGATCAAGGATTCTGTGGTTAGCAGCAACGAAGCAACCGACGCTGCATTGCTCAATGCTGTTTTCACAACTTTGGCGGGATCGATGATACCGGCCTTGATCATGTCAACATACTTGTTCGCGTTTGCATCAAAGCCTTCGGTCTTTTCCTTTTGCTGACGAACACGGTTCACAACAACCGCACCGTCGAGGCCTGCGTTGTCAGCGATCGATCGAAGTGGATAATCCAAAACGTTAGCGATGATCGCGACACCAAGTTGCTCATCACCTTCGAGCTTAAGCTTCTTGAGAACTGATTCGCAGCGAAGCAATGCTACGCCACCACCAGGAACAATGCCTTCTTCGAGTGCTGCTTGGGTTGCTGCCTTCGCATCATCGAGCAATGCTTTTCGCTCTTTCATTTCGGTTTCGGTGACTGCACCAACGTTGATCTGTGCAACGCCACCAGCCAGTTTGGCCAATCGCTCTTGGAGCTTCTCGCGATCGTAATCGCTGTCAGTCGCTTCAATTTCTCGGCGAATTTGAGTAACGCGACCTTCGATCGCATCCTTTTTGCCAGCTCCACCGATGATGATCGTGTTTTCGCTGGTGATGGTTATCTTCTTGGCCTTGCCGAGATCGCTGATCTTGACCGACTCTAGATCGATTCCGAGATCCTTGAAAATTGCCTTGCCGCCGGTTAATGCTGCAAGATCACCAAGGATTGCCTTGCGACGATCGCCATATCCAGGAGCCTTAACAGCTGCGACGCTCAAAATGCCTCGCATCTTGTTGATAACCAACGTTGCCAAGGCATCTCCCTCAATATCTTCAGCGATGATCAACAATGGCTTCTTGGCCTTGCTGATTGCCTCGAGAAGGGGGATCATCTTCTTGTTGTTGGTAATCTTTTCTTCGTGGATCAGGATGTGGCAATCTTCCAATTCCACGCTAACCTGATCTTGATTGGTCACGAAGTGTGGTGACAAGAAACCTCGGTCGAATTGCATACCTTCGACCACTTCAACTGTTGTCTCGCTTCCGCGGCCTTCTTCGACAGCGATGACGCCATCCTTGCCAACCTTGAGGAACGCATCAGCCAACACGTCGCCGATTGTAGAATCGTTGTTGCCTGCAATGGTTGCAACTTGCTTGATTTCTTTCTTGCTCTTAGCGTCGATTGGAATCGCGATCTTGCTGATCTCAGCCTTGACCGCATCAACCGCCTTGGCGATACCTCGCGAGAGAGACATCGGATCAGCACCCGATGCAATCATCTTGAGACCTTCGCGGAAAATCGCCTCTGCTAGAACTGTAGCAGTCGTCGTTCCGTCACCAGCGACATCATTGGTCTTGCTGGCCGCTTCCTTGACGAGTTGTGCACCGAGATTCTCAAACGGATCGTCGAGCTCGATTTCTTCTGCAACTGTGACACCGTCCTTGGTAATCTTTGGGGAGCCCCAACCCTTATCGAGTACGGCATTTCGCCCTCGAGGACCAAGGGTACTGCGAACCGCCTTCGCAAGCTTCGAGACGCCAGCCAACAGCGGCTGCCTCGCCTCGTCATCAAAAACCATCTGCTTTGCCACGTTGAACTCCTTGAAATGAGTCGGTAGGGTGAGGACTTATCTTCGCCCTCGAGAATTTCTTTGTTACGTCTCCGAACAACCAACTCCGAACCAGATCGCGTTCGTTTTTCCAGAATTGGCAGTCTCGAGAGGGAAGCCACGAACTAGAGCAATCGCCGTGCCAAGCGATGGAAAATCGCTCTAAGTTCCAATCTAGCCTGAATTTACCCCCAACGATCGCAACCAGAATGGAGCGCAGCTGTCAAAAACGACAGGCCTAGCTCTCAGAATCGTCCCGGGACTGTAGGACTAGAAACGCTAGCCGCTGCAGCTCGATCGCCAAATCTACGTTCACAACGGTTACCGGACTTGCGGACCGTCTGATCATGACGGGGGCGAAGTTCAGAATCCCGGTTACACCCGCCATTTCGAGTCGTTCCGTTACCTCGCTCACCACCCCCGCCGGAACAGCGATCATAGCCAATTCCACTCCCTCGGTTCGAACGAATTCCTCCAGCTCGGAAAGGGGCATCACGGTCAGGCTTCCGAGCTTTTCACCAATCTTGCTGGGGTCGATATCGAAAGCACCGACCAAGCGGAATCCCTGCTGGGCGAATCCTCGATAGCCTGACAACGCTCGTCCCAAATTCCCTACACCTACCAAAATGACATTCCAAGACCGATCACTCCCGAGTACTTGCTGAATCGTCTGAATCAACCCTCGCACCTCGTAACCAACCCCTCGCTGCCCCATAGAACCAAACCCGGACAAATCTCGCCGAACCTGCGCAGCGTTTAATCCAAGACGCTTTGCCAATACGCCGCTTTGAACTCTCTGCTCACCGTGCCTTTGAATCTGCAGCAACTCACGCAGGTAAAGAGGCAGTCTGCTAATGGTGGCTTCTGAGAATGTCATTTCGCATATCCCCTAGTCCTATTGGCCCCTGCGACGGTCTCGCGACTGTCTGTATCGCCATAAATCGAATGGCTCAAGGTTTCTTTCCAATGTAGGTGATGGTACCCTGAGAACCCTTACAGAATAATGGCTCTATGCCAATCTGCGAAACAGATTGAATCACAACTTATGAATAGTGTCTTCGAAATCTTTAAAATTGGTGTCGGTCCATCGAGCTCTCACACTATGGGGCCCATGGTAGCAGCCAACCGATTCGCGAACCGGGCGGCAGACCTTATCAGCAACCAGAGTCTTTCACCCAATCATGTTCGACTGTCGGTTCGACTGTACGGCTCTCTGGCGTTAACCGGAGTCGGTCACGCGACCGACGGCGCTGTCTTGGCCGGACTCTCGGGTTGCTTACCCTCGAAAAGCCAAACCGAGGAGATTGCCTTAGCGGTCAAAACCGTTCGCGCTTCGAATCAGCTTGCTTTGGCTGGTCATCAGGTTATCGATTTTGTCGAAACTCGCGATGTGCACTGGCTTAGAAACGAAACTATGCCCGAGCACCCGAATGCAATGAAGTTCCAGTTGTTGTCCTCGGATAACGCGGCTGAACCGGGCCAACTCCTCCTGGAAGAAGACTATTTTTCGACGGGCGGTGGATTTGTTTACGATCGCAACGAGCTGCTGCAACTGATCAATAGCAAAGCATCGTCGGCATCGAGCTCCGCGGCAACGGCTTTGCCTTATCCGTTCATTTCAGCCGAAGAGCTCCTGAAAATGTGCATCCACTCGGGACTGCGGATTGACCAAATCATCGATGCTAACGAACGAGTCATGAGGACTGATGCTGAGATTACAGAGCAACTCGATGCGCTGTGGGATGTCATGAAGAGATGCATTGATCGTGGCTGTCAGACCAGCGGCTTGTTGCCCGGCTCGCTTCGTGTTCCTCGACGCGCTCCTCGTATTTTTCGGCAACTAACATCGCGGTCTCCAGTGACTTTGCAATGCCCGAGCGATCTGCTGCAATTCAAAGATGGCAGCTTCCCTTTCACCGATCCGCTTCAGCAACTCGACTGGGTCAGTCTATTCGCCCTCGCAGTCAACGAAGAGAATGCCGCTGGAGGCAAAATCGTGACCGCTCCCACCAACGGTGCTGCGGGGGTTGTTCCGGCAGTGCTCGCCTACTACATGTTCTTTATGCCCGGTGCCAACCGTGCTGGAATGCATCGATTCCTGAAAACAGCCGCCGCCATCGGAATGCTTTACAAACGAAATGCTTCTCTCTCGGCAGCAGAGATGGGGTGCCAGGGCGAGGTCGGTGTTGCATGCTCCATGGCCGCCGCAGGGCTCGCTGCCTGCATGAACGGCACGATCGAGCAAATAGAAAACGCGGCCGAAATCGGCATGGAACACAATCTTGGCTTAACGTGCGATCCCGTCGCTGGGTTAGTCCAAGTTCCCTGCATCGAACGAAACACAATGGGAGCCACCAAGGCCATCAACGCTGCGCGATTGGCTGTCTTGTACGGCGATGGTCAACACTTTGTGTCTCTCGATCGCGTTATAGAAACCATGCGTCAAACCGGCGTCGACATGCAAGTCAAATACAAAGAAACCTCCCTAGGCGGCTTAGCCGTTAACGTCGTCGATTGCTGAGTATGTCGTATACGTAAACGAGTTTTGTAGGCCGTAACAATGTCTTTCTTGTAGGCCGTAACAAGGCTTTGCGAAGTTACGGCACTTCTCGTACCCTATCAGACCTAAACTGGCAAGTCATTCCCGCCCGACGTGCTCCGCCGTAACTGCGTCTCTTTGAGACTTGTTACGGCCTACATTTTTACGGAACGACTTGGTTGTATTTGCGAATGTAGTTCTTCACCGAGAATTTGCTTCGTGTCGATTCACTCGTCATATAGCGAATCTTTCCAAAGATGGGACGCTCTGGACCCCAAGCTCGATCGTATCGTCCCAATACCCAAAAGATGCCGCTATAAGAATTGGGGTCGCGACCATCTAACGCATACTTGTTATTGAGATGGATCATGGTCTTTAACGCTTGCTGTGGTGTAGCCGACCAGTGCAATATCTTTTTACCCCACAACATGCGAAGATAGTTGTGAATCCGTCCTTCATGTACCAATTGATTCTGAGCTGCATTCCATAAATCATCATGAGTTCGCGCAAGCTCAAAGTCTTCCAACGAGTAGGCATGTTGCCTAGGATCTTCGGCATGTTCTGCTAACGTTTTCTGTGCCCAGTCCGGCAATGATTCGTAACGATCAAATTTCGGCTCTCTCACGCACATATTGAAGCCGATCTCTCGCCAAGTCATAAGTTGATCGATAAAAGCTTCTGCATCGACGGACATGTTCCAAAAGCCGTTCATTTTGCCGTTCGGTTTGCTAAGCTTTTTCGGGGCCCAGTCCTCTGCTTTTGATACTTCGAAAAAAACCTCAAACGAACTCATCGTTCCAAAATGAAGATGAGGTGACAACCATGAGGAGCCTTGCAATTCTGGTTCATTGCGGTCGTGTTCATACTTCGACAATCGCGATTTCAAAAAACGACTCAAAACTTTTCGAGCCTCAGACTCCTGACCATTCTCCGTTGGTTTAACGGAGTGATCGATGGGAAGCTTGCTAAGATCGGTACACAACGAGAGACCTTCGCCAGCCAAGCCGCAACCCCATTTCTTTTTGATGCCAACTGGCAGCGTTTTTAGCCTCTCCGTTTTGAGGGCTTTGAGGGGCTCTTCCACCGGAAACTGTGGCATGCTCTCGGCCACAACCTTTTGCATGTATCGACGATACGAATGGGCAACTGTGAACGTGCGATCAGGCAACCGCATAGGAAGGATAGTATTGGAGTCGACAATCTCCAGGGCACAGCCCCATTCGGCTGCAATTTTTCGGTACAAAGCGGGATGAAAGAAACACGGATAGTCATCGGCCACGACGACGCACGCGTGTTTGGCAAGAGTCTCCATCAACCCTGCACCATGATGGGCGTTAGGCTCGATGTATGCACAATGAGCGGCTCTTGACGAACTCAACTGTGAAGAACGCTCTGTAATTCCGTCTATCAAAAATTGATGAAACCGATCGCAGGCCCAACGGTAATTGGTTCGAACCGCATCAAAGATTAGTAACGGTCGCTGTAATTCGTTTGCCCACTGGACAGCTCGCTGCAGACCAAAGTTGTACCGCAACCGTCTCATGGCGGTCATCCAGTAAAGAACGTACTCGCCGGAATCGCGGACTGCGTTATTGGTGATGGCAGTTATCCGAACCCTGGGAACTGTTTCATTTTCAACCATTTTCAAACGTTCTCATCCTGACGACCATGCGCAAAGTCTACAAAACCGCTAATCACAAGAAATGTACCTCGTGAGCACGGCAATCTGATTTATAATTGTCAGCTGTCAATGCCACCCTGACCAGGTGACGTCCCGTCAAACAATCAACGACTGAAGCTGTATATGTTTCGAAACCTTGCCATCTCAAATCTTCTTGCCATATGTGTCATTTGTTGCATGGGATGCCAGCCAGAAAAGCCAGTGGCAGAGGCAAGGCCAGCTAAGGAAAAAGCGAATAGTGAACCCAAACGAGTAATGGTTCAGCATTGTCTTATCAGCTTCGAGGGGGAGGTTCCTAATGTTACTCGAACAAAAGAAGAGGCTCAGCTACTCGCGGAAAAGCTTTTTGCAGACGCCAAGGCAGGCGCGGACTTCAATGAGATCGTAAAACAGTATACAAACGATTCTGCGCCTGGGATTTACAAAATGGTCAACAGTGGCTTGCAAGCTGATGGTGCGTCAGGCACTAGCTCGCGCGATGGCATGGTCAAAGGTTTTGGCGATGTGAGCTTTTCTCTCAAGGTTGACGAATATGGTTTGTGCCCTTACGACCCAGCAACCAGCAAATTCGGCTGGCACATCATTAAACGTCTGGAATAGCGATTTATCTATTCGCTATCGAGAAGTGCGAATCGTGACATCGGTCTGAAGTCGGATTCGTTCTGCAGCTACTTCCGCATCTTCCAAATCGATATCGATCCAAACACGAACTGCACGAAAATCGGTTCTGGCTAACGGATCAGGTGATCGCATCTGCGGCACACCAACCAATCGATCGATGCGAGATACTTTACCAGATAGATCTTTTGCGAGGCCAGCTGATCGCAAAGCCACTAGGTCGCCAATCTGGATTTCGGCGACATCCGCTTCGTAGACTTCCGCAACGCACACCATGGATGACAAGTCCGCAATTTCTATAGCCGGCAACGTCGCAAATCGTTCGCCCGCTTCGACGTTGATGTTAAGAACAACACCGCTGATGGGCGATGTGAGCGTCGACTCTTTGAGCTGTAACTCCAATAGTTCGATTTGTTTTTCCAAAGCCGCAATCGAAGAAGCTTTCAATGCGAGTTCCTTAGCTTTTTTAGCAGCCGTCAATGCTTGTTCTGCTTGTCGCATTTGAAGCAAAGCTTGTTTCCTACCATTTTCCGCGACTAAGATCGCTTGCTTGGATTTCGATTCGAGTCCCGAAATCTCAATCTCTTTAGCCTGCAACTCTAGTCGACCAACAGCGGCTTTGGTTAGCGGGTCTTCGTGGAGTCGGCGTAAGCTGGCAAGCTGCTCCTGCATCTGAAGAATTTGTGACTCGCTTTGCACTGCCATTTGGATTTGTGACTCAGAGATTTCAACCAAGCCGAACGCATTTTCGAGTTGACCAGAGGCCACTTCGATACCGAGATCTAACTCCTGCAGCTTGGTGTCCCTGACCGTCTTGGCCTCATCCAGTTTTAGTTTTGCGGATTCCAGCTCAAGCTGACGAATAGAATGACTGGTTAATGTTGCGAGTTTCGTGCCCGCTTGAATCGGATCACCTGGTCGAACATGCCACGCTTCAACCTTGTCCCCAGGCATGCCTGTTAAGCGTAGGAAGCCCCCTTTGGGTTCGAGCCTACCTTGAACCTTTATTTCGCGACGGCTTGGGGCGGTGGTAGATTTTTGGTTGGCTTCCGGGCGGCTTGATGCTGAGGTCCCTTGAGCCGCAGTATCGTTTGCGATTATGGCAAATGGAGTAGGGCGCAGAACAGCTTGGTTGATTGAAAGTTGGTTAATAGGCTCATTGCACCCCGAAATGCACACGAAACCCGGCAAGGCAACGAAGATTCCCAGAGGGACGACTGATGTGATTCTTCTCATGTTATCGGCTGGGGGGAAGGGTCGGATTTGGTAAAGAGTTACGCTTCAAGAATCAAATCCTCACTCCTATAGATTACACTCCGAACTATCGTAAAGCGGCACCGAATCGCGAAAATGCCACAAAGTTGAATACGTGAGATTATGGAAACCGGAACACTTCAGCGTGCAACTCTGTTTGACCCGCAAACTCGGCAGCGGATCTCGCAGGGGGAAGCTCCCTCGATTCAAGCTCAAGGACTTCAACATTTCTTTGGCACCGGAGAATTGAGAAAACAAATCCTGTTCGATAACAATCTCACTGTTTTCCCAGGCGAGATCATTATCATGACCGGACCAAGCGGTTCCGGCAAAACGACTTTACTGACGTTGATCGGTGCCCTTAGGACCGTCCAGGATGGTCAGCTTCGCGTTCTCGATAATCAGCTGCATGACGCAGCGGCGGGCAAACTCAAAGAGTTTCGCAAAGAAATCGGCTTTATCTTTCAAGCCCACAATCTCTTCGAAGCCCTCAATGCAACGCAGAACGTTCGTATGTCGCTCGAACTAGTTGATCCCAAGCTCTCTTCACGCGCCCTCAATGAACGAGCTCAATTGATGCTCAAACAAGTGGGCCTCGAGCATCGGGTTTACCATAAACCAAAACAACTCTCCGGTGGCCAAAAACAACGAGTCGCGATTGCTCGCGGGTTGGTGCATAACCCAAGACTTGTTCTGGCGGACGAACCAACCGCTGCACTCGATGAACAAAGTGGCCGGATGGTGGTAGATCTTCTTCAGCGAATGGCGACAGAACAAAAGACGACGATTCTCATCGTGACTCATGATAACCGAATCCTCGATGTGGCCGATCGCATCGTGACGTTGGTCGATGGGCGTATTCGCACCGACGCGCTGATGAAGGAAGCCGCCATCCTGACGCAAATGATTGCCAAGTGTTCGGTCTTTGCCAAAGTTACCCCACGCACGTTAACTCGCATCGCGGATGAAATGACCATCGAGATGTTCCCAGCGGGAACCCGCATCATCAAAGAGAACGATCCAGGCGATCGATTCTTTTTGATTCGAAAGGGATCGGTCGCAGTCAGACGAGGTCAACCTGAAGTCGAGGTTGCTACGTTGCGAACGGGCGATTTCTTTGGAGAAGCAGCCTTGATTACTGGGCAACCGAGAAACGCGAGTGTTTATGCGCTCGAAGACTCGCTGATCTGCGTTCTTAGCAAATCCAATTTCCAAATGGCCATCGACGATTCGGCAACGCACGATGACGAGATTCGTACAGCTTACTTCGATCGAACGTAGTGCTGTAGCTTGGAGATGAGCTCCTTCATGACCCGACGCGTGAGTTTTGAAGTTGCGCAGTAACGGGTTTTTCGGGCCAAAGGCCTTATTTTTGCCTAGCCCAGGCAGCAGGCCTGAGAATTGAGAAAACGATGATTTTAGGGCCAAAGGTCCGACAGTTTACGATTTCTTGAATGTCCTCAAAGAACAAACGATCGGACCGTTGGCCCTTGAAAACTCTAGGTGAACGCGGTCCAGGCCCCTTCAGGCTTGGCTAGGTAAACGAACTGGGCTTTGCCCCTAAATCCGAAATAGCGCAACTTCAAAACTCGTGAGCGAGGGAATCCACCGTCATTATGCTCTCTGCTTACGGGCTTGTTTTTCTAATTTGATTCGGGAGAGACAGCGTCCGGTTGCCGTAGCATTAAACACCAATACATCAGTGAAATGAGTGATACGATCGTCAACCATTCGGACGAGTAACACTCGATTTTCACCCGGCATAAAACCATGAATGCGCAGAGATCCCAACTCTAGTCTTTCAGGGGCTCCCTAGACGCTCCAGGATCGTGGATTGCTCCAAAGAGCATAAATCTCATCAAGCGGAACAGCTTTTCCATCGATCAACGGCTTTAGGTCGATCGATGCCGTGGCTGTCATCACCACTTTATAGGGTCCCTCATCAGCCAGAGGCACATCAATATGTTTCGTATCACCACACGAATACTGAAGATGCTCAAAGCGAACCGACACCGAGAGGGTTTTCACTTTTTCTTTCGCGTCACGCAAAATCGGAAAGAGGATTTCCGCTGTCCCATCTTCGTCCGTCATCTCGGAAATGGGATCCATCCCGGACACATCAGGTTTACCCTCGAATGTTCCCCACACGCCATGGTATTGTCCGCTGCCAAGAGCCCATGGAACCAGCTTGACGCCGGGAATTGGTTTGTTTTGCTCATCCACAACCAAGATCGGAATTTTTCCGACTGCTGGAGAATTGTCGGCTAGTTTTGTTTCTTGGGAGTGAGTGGTGCAGGAACAAAGGAACATCCCCACGATGACGAACATCACGGATTTGAACATTTTGCCAGCGACTTCCAGCAATAACAATTTTTCGCTCATATCTTTGGGTATACCAAGCCAACGGTTTTCGGAGAACTAGTCCGAGATTAGGTTGTATATCGTGACTGTTTTTATTTAAAAAAATTGTCGGATGACTTTTTTCGATAAGCGAAAAATTTGCCGCAGCCTATTAGGCGGTTGAGATGTTGTTGGGACTGGATTGACGGTATTGACCGTGATGACATTGTTGACTTTCTTGGAAGTCAACTAGATTGTCTAGACTAATGGGCAGGCTGCGTTGGGCTTAGCGGTCGAGGCCTGGTCCCTTTGCAGTCGGGATAACCCGAGCAACCCCAGAACTCGCCTTTGGCAGAACTCCGTTTTCGCATTGGTTTTTGGCATATCGGGCATTCGGGCGACGGCTCCTTGTTTTTTTCTCGTGCCTCGATGCGTGCGGTTGTCAGGCGTTCGCTGAAGCCGCCTGTTTCTTGAAAGGCGGTACCTTGAGATTCGATTTGGCTTTTGAGCATATTGAGAGCGCGACCGATAATGATAAGCATCGCGTTGGCTACGATAAGTGCATCATCAGAATCTAACCACTGGGCATATTTGTTTCTCTGCTCTCGGGCATGCAGTGCGGATTGATGGACCATGTCATCGATAAAGGGAGCTGGATCGAGCGAGATTGCATTGATGGCTTTGGCTTGTGGTGAGTGAACAGACCACGGAAGCTCACCACGGTCAAGGATCCAGATTTCATAATCGCCGCGCAGTTCGCTCAAGCTGGCGCGCGCAACATCGGTAAGTTTCATTTCGGTGTCCTTGGAGGTCGCCGAACGTTCCGAGCCTTCGATGATGTTTTGTCGACCACTGCGAGCGGCCTGAACCATCTGATCGTATTGGCGACCTTTGGGATCGTAGAACTTGGTCGTGGCTTCGCGATGGTCATGGGTGAAAAAGCGGCGACAGAAGCGAAGCGTTTCGAGTTGAACAATGGTCGCGAGCGTAAAGGTATGGAGCTTTCGGAATCCACCACGCTTGTCGAAAAGTTCTGGCATTGGAACGCCTCACTGGGAGTTGAGGTGATGGGAGGACCGGGTTGACGTTATTGACCGCGCTGACCTCATTGACTGTATTGGACGTCGATGACAAAGTCAACAAAGTCAATACGGTCAATACGGTCCCTCCTCATCAGATCTCCCCGCCCCGCGAGCGTTGACCCACTAACTCGCCAGCAGATTCTGCATGACTCTGCCATGAACGTCGGTTAATCGAAAATCTCGACCTTGATAGCGATAGGTCAATCGCTCGTGATCGAAACCCAAACAATGCAGCAACGTGGCGTGCAAATCATGAATGTGAATCGGATCTGATACGATGTTGTATCCGTAATCGTCAGTCTCACCGACGACCGTCCCGGGTTTCATCCCACCTCCTGCCATCCACATGCTAAAACAACGACCGTGATGGTCTCGGCCGTAGTCGTCTTGCAACGAACCTTGGCTGTATACCGTCCGACCGAACTCTCCGCCCCATATCACCAACGTATCTTCTAGCAATCCACGTTGCTTTAGGTCCGTGACCAATGCCGATTGGGCTTGGTCGATGTCTTTGCATTGCTTAGGAATGTTCGATGGCAAGTTGCCGTGATTGTCCCAACCACGATGATACAACTGCACAAATCGAACTCCTCTCTCTACCATCCGTCTAGCCATTAAACAATTGGCGGCGAAACTTCCGGGAGTCTTTACATTGGGGCCATACAGCTCCATCGTTGACTCCGATTCATCACTTAAATCGGTCAGGCTGGGTACGGACGCTTGCATGCGAAACGCCATTTCGTATTGCTCGATCCGCGTTGCAATTTCTGGATCTCCGTCACGAGCTTGTTGCAGCTCATTGAGTTGAGCTAAACCATCCAGCATCGATCGACGCAAATCGCGATCGATTCCCTTGGGATCGTTTAGGTAAAGTACCGGCTCAGAACCACTCCTGAACTTGACTCCTTGATGACTGGAGGGAAGAAAACCACTGCCCCATAATCGATCCAATAGGCCTTGATTGGCATCGCTACCAGTACCATGGGAAATCATCACCACGAATGCGGGTAGATCCTCCGCTTCGCTTCCCAGACCGTAACTTAACCATGAACCCATGGAAGGTCGGCCGGGTTGTTGCGAGCCAGTCTGCATGAACGTAATCGCCGGGTCATGATTGATGGCCTCGGTATGCATGGAACGCACAATACACAGATCGTCCACGATTTTACCGGTGTGAGGCAACAGCTCACTCAACCAAACGCCTTGCGAACCGTGCTGCGAAAACTTGAACTTCGGTGCAACAACTGGAAAGCTCTTTTGCCCCGATGTCATGCCGGTCAAGCGTTGGCCTTGGCGAATGCTGTCGGGAAGCTCGGTTCCATGTAGCTCTTTTAGCTTGGGCTTATAGTCCATCATCTCGAACTGAGACGGACCACCGGATTGAAACAAGTAGATGACACGCTTGGCCTTGGCCGGAAAGTGAGGCGCCTTGACCGATTCCTGTTCTTTGCCCTGTAGCGAATGAGTCATTCCGGGCATTTGCAAAGCGGCTAACGCGGCTGACCCAACGATAGAGCTACGTAGAAAGTGCCGTCTTTGATGGCGAGCGATTTGTTCAATAATTGATTGCATGATTGGCTTATCTCTTGGAGATGGTTTCATCCAGGTTTAGCAATGTGCTGGCAACAACGGTCCACGATGCTAATTCGACCGCATCAAGAGAACTGTCGGGTGGTGTTGCGCCTGTTGCGTTGAAGCTTTGTGCTTTCGTTGGGTCGCTACTGAAACGCTGCCGAGCCCCGCTTAGAATGCTCTGCACGATCTTTTGTTCCGCATCGTTTGCTTTACGCGAAACGCTACGAAGCATACCAACATCGATCCTGCCCGCGATATCCGAGCCTCCGTCGCGAATCATAGATTCAGCGAGGAGCCGAGCACATTCGATGTACGTTGGGTCGTTGAGGAGCACCAGCGATTGAAGCGGTGTATTGGTCCGGGCCCGTCTCGCGAGGCAAACTTCTCGATTGGGAGCATCAAAGCTCATCATCGACGGTGGGGGACATGTCCGCTTCCAGAATGTATACATGCTTCTCCGATAGAGCCCCTCGCCAACGTCTGCGACGTATTTGCCACGACGCTCTACGGTGACATCTTCCCAAAGCCCCGCTGGTTGATAAGGCTTAACACTCGGGCCTCCGACTCGCGTTTGTAGCAACCCACTGATCCGAAGTGCATTATCTCGAATGGTCTCCGCTGACAATCGATGACGTGGCCCTCGCGCGAGCAGCCGATTCTCCGGGTCTCGTTCCAACAACGCGGGGGTAATACGAGACTCTTGTTGATAAGCTGCTGACATGACGATTAGTTTTTGCATGGCCTTGACATTCCAACCCGATTCGATGAACTGACAAGCCAAATAATCGAGCAGCGCTGCATGGGATGGTGTATCACCCGTAAGGCCAAAATCTTCAACCGTCTTGACCAACCCCGTACCAAAATAGTTTTGCCACCAACGATTCACCAAAACGCGAGCAGTAAGCGGATTGCTCTTGTGCACTAGCCAACGAGCCAATTCCAATCGTGTTTTTGGCTGACCGAGCTCCAGCGAAAGTAATACTTGTGGTACCATCGACTCGACTTTATCAGCCGGTTGATCGTAAGCACCTCGCTTGAGAACAAACGTCTCACGAGGTGGATTCATCTCCCTTAAAACCATTGCGGCGGGATAGGACTCTTCGATCGCAGCTTTATCTTTTTGAGATTGTGCGATACTCGTCCGAATTTTCGGATACTCTTCGTCGATTCGATCGAGATAGAAACGTCGGATTTGGTTCTTCTGCTCGTCTGTTCTTTGATCGAGAGGAACGCGAACCCAATCGGCGAAACCAGTTACAGATTGTAATGCCTCAAGCTGCTTGACATTCTCTTCGGTTAATACGCTGCCGAATAGTTGAAGCTCGTCGATCACGCCCACAAAGGGAAGGGACTTTTGACGAAGCCCAATTCGAAACGGTTGCGTGGTTTCGATGGAATCTTTGAGAGAATCTTGCGAGACGTCATAGGCTTCGGCTTTCGAATTCACGTAGATCTTAACGCCAGCCGCAGTCTTGGAACCATCATACGTGACCACAACGTGATACCACTGATCGGGCGGCAGCGTCTGCTTGGTAGAAACTTTCACAGCGTTGCCCGGCCATTGATGGATCAAATGCAATTCAATTTTACCCGCGTTCCAAAGTAGATCATAGCCGCGATGGGATTGCGATTCATCCATCTTGGAAAGCACCGCCATGGTGGTTTGATTTTTCGGTTTGATCCAAACGCTGAGGGAGAATGGTTTATCGCTTGCCAACGATGCAACCTCTCCGACCTCGATACGGGAGTCTTCCGCGAGCTCGATAGCGTCTTGGCTCTTTCCCGGTTGCCAAGCGATGGTACCCGATGTCGAGCCGATTGCCTTGTTGGAAATCGATTCGAATAGCTCCTTTGATTCGGAGCGATCTAAAGGAAATCGGAACACAGCCGCTTGAGCAAAGCGACTCTTGAGATCGCTTTCAGAAGTATTAGCGATGAGTTTGGCGACTCGCTCGTCCGCTTGGTCCTCGATCATTTTCAATTGCGATTGCAGCGACGCGATTTGCTCATCGAGTGCCTTAACCTCGGCGGCTTGCTCGGCCGACTGTACACGAATAAACGGTTCGGCTGCTACGAATTTGCTGTAGCTGGCTTGCTTTTCATCCAGGGAGTTAAAGAAGGCGTAAAACTGAAAGTATTCTTTTTGAGAGATAGGATCATATTTATGATCGTGGCAACGAGCACACTGCATGGAGAGGCCTAGAAAAACAGTCGAGACCGTATGAACGCGATCAGCGACATATTCGACGCGATATTCTTCCTGGATGATGCCCCCTTCGGTGTTGTGGCCTTGGTTGCGTAGAAAGCCTGTTGCGATGAGTTGGCTTTGAGTCGGATTAGGTAACTGATCGCCTGCCAGTTGTTCGATTGTGAATTGATCGAACGGCATGTTTTGGTGAAAGGCATCGATCACCCAATCGCGCCACGGCCACATGGTTCGATCCTCGTCGTTGTTATAGCCATTGGTATCGGCATATCGAGCTAAGTCCAGCCATTCCATGGCCATCTTCTCAGCGTAGTGCTGCGAAGCGAGCAATCGATCGACGGCTCGTTCGTAAGCGTCAGGTGACGAATCACTTAAAAAAGTATTAAGCTCCTCGATCGTAGGAGGCAACCCCGTCAAATCGAGCGAGACTCGACGAAACAATGTTGCTCGATCTGCCTGAGTCGATGGCTCCCATTTCTCATTTGCAAGTTGCTGACCGATAAACTGATCGATGGCGTTGCTGGGCCAGTTTCTGTTCTGCCAGTTAGGTTGCTCAATAGTAGGCGGGACTGGTTTGGATGGTGGTTCAAAGGCCCAGTGGTTTGCGTAGGGAGCTCCTTGCTCGATCCATTTTTGAAGCAAGGCTTTTTGCGATTCCGATAGAGGTTTCTTGCTACTGGGTGGAGGCATCACCGATTCGTCGTCGGACGATAAGATTCGTTCGACTAGTTTGCTAAGGCCCGGATCGTTAGGAACGATGGCCGAGTGAGCAATGGCATCATCTCTCAGATCGAGTCTTAGATCAGCGGAGCGGCTGGTTTCATCGGGTCCATGGCACGCGTAGCAATGAGCGGCCAGTATGGGACGTATATCTCTCGTGAAATCGACAGATCCTGTACCGGACGAAGACTGTCCTCTAAGTGGAACGCTCAGCAACAAGCCAGCTAAACAAGCAGCAAAGAGCCGACGAAAGAATGAATGGGATGTGAGCATCGGTCAGTCGGAAGGAATGCGATAGGGAGGGAATAAGCAAAAGATGCCAGATCCATTATACACCGACCTAGTCGCAATTAGAATCATCCGATTTACCACAGTTTATCCGCGATTGGGCGATGCCCCGCGGTTAAACGAGTTTCATTACACGCGTTTGAAGATCGAATCGTTTAGCGTTCCCGTGCTATCCGAAAATCCAGGCTGCTCGATTCCCATTGTTTGCAAAATGCTCAAGAAAAGATTCGCCATACGCGTCTCCCCCTGTCGCCAATATCGCCCATGCTGAATTCCCATGTTGTTGCCACCAACGACCATCGTTGGCAAATTGCGAGGCCAGTGCGTCGTGCTCGCTCCACTCCCGTACAACACAATCGTGTTGTCCAATACATTGCCATCCACGTCTTTATAGCTAACCAAACGTTCCATGAAATGAGCCAATTGCTCGCTGAGAAATCGATCGTATTTGGCGAACTCAAGCTGCCCGTCTTTATCTCCCGCATGAGACAAGTTATGGTGCGTTCGGGTTAAACCAAGCTTGAGAGGAAACGTATCGCTAATCCCCATGCCATCTTCTCGATTTAACATAAAGGCAACTGAGCGTGTTATGTCGGCATCAAATGCCAACGCGATTAAATCGAACATATTGCGATAGTATTCGGCTGGTTCGCCCTCAGGTGTCGCATCCAAATTGAGATGCGAATAGTCCTGGTTCTTGAGCGGAACATCAATCCACTTCTCGGAGGCTATCAGTCTGGACTCGATTTCACTGAGCGATGCCAAATACTGATCCATTTTTTCCCGGTCCGATCGTCCAAGCCGTTGATTAAAAGAATTGGCACTTTCCAAAACGGCATCTACCAACTTCGTTCGAGATTGCAATCGTTGGCGTTGCGACTCAAGCGATGTACGATCAGCCCGGAACAATCGATCAAACACGCGCCGTGGATTGTTCTCCGCCGGTACCGGTCGACCTTGAACATCGTACGAGATCGTTCCCGTTCGCGACAAAAAGCCCACACCCGCATCAATCGATAAAACCAACGACGGTTGACGACAATACTGCTTGGTGTGCTGCGCAATCATTTGATCCAAAGCGACTGAGTTAAAGCTGCCTGGCTTTGGATTGTGCAATGGTGCACCTGTTAACCACATATCAGAGCAAACGTGCGGGTCGGCCTTGGTTCCATTCTCGTGATATAGCCCCCCCAGAAAACTTACATACTTGCGAAACGGTTCAAGAGGCTCGGTCGATTTTCCAAATTGAAACGTTCCATTTTTCTCTACGGTCGGAAACCAACTCCACTCATCGATGCCATGTTCCTTCTTGGGCAGAGACATCCCATTGGCCGTATAAAGAGCACAGAATCGACGTGGCGGTTGTGCAGTGACGATTTCCCCCATCGCCTCTAAGGCGGGCAGAGCTAATGCCGCACCAGCAATCCCTCGTAATACAGCTCGTCGGTGAATGCGTTGTCCATGAGCCAGACTACCAGGTTCCTGGTCGCTTCGATCTTCGAATTCATTATTGAGTTTCATTTGGTAACTCCGTTGGTCTGGATTACTTCTTTAAGAATAGATCGCTTTGAACAATTAATTTAATCAGGTCGCGTACTGGATAATCGTGCGAGCGTAATTCAGCAGCTTTGAGTCGTAACTGTCGTTCTTCATTGTACGTAAGGGTTCGTCCGATGGCGTAAGCGGCCAAGTGCTTCACGGTGCCAAATGCAATTTGGTCGAGCCGATCCGTAAGCAGATACTCGCGAAAATTGTTAAAGTCACTTACTTTTTTACCGTCGGGCAATTCGGACTGGCTATCGACAGCTTCTTGCTTGGGCAAACCTGCGGCATCAAATTGTTCAAATGGCAATCCCCATGGATCGATTCCCATATGACACTTGATACAACCCTTTACGTTTCGATGTTGTTCGAGCCGTTGCCGCAAGGTAAGGTTGGTTAGATCTTCTAGTTTGGGAACATTTGGTGGTGGATCATCGGGTGGTTCCGCAATGATACGTCGTGCGAACCACGCCCCTCGTTTGACAGGATTGGCTTCGCGTCCATCGGACAAACCTGCGAGAACGGCCGCATGCGTTAACACACCTCCCATTCGCTCATCGCGATGTTCGATCGGAACGAATTCGAAACCGCTTTCCAATTTATCGCCGCACCCGTAGTAGCTGGCCACGACTTCATTGGCCAGGATAAAATCTGACCGGACCAAGTTCTTTGCTGAGAGGTTGTTTCGAATAAGATATTCGATGAACCTCCCAGGTTCTTTGGATAGCTCGGTTTTGACGTCCCGCGTCAGCTTGCTAAAGCGTTTGGCATCGGTCTCTACAACAGCGAACTTATCCAGGCTTAGCCACTGGGATGAAAACTCATTCGCGAACTGCCGAAAGCGAGGGTCAGCAATCATTCGGTCTACCTCGGAATCGAGCGAATGTCGCAGTTGCCCCTTGGATGCCAATTGCAAAAGATGCTCGTCAGGCATAGTATTCCATAGAAAATACGAGAGCTTGGATGCCAGCTCCCAATCATTGAGATCTTCAAGCTCGGGGCCTTGGCTTTGTTCAATATGAAAGAGAAATTGTGGGGAGGTTAAAACCAAAGCCAAGGTTTCAGCGATGCTCTGTTGGAAGTCTATACTTCTGTTGAAAGCATCTCGCCATGTATCCAACAATCTCTGAGATTCGTCGTTAGTAATTGGCCTACGAAAGGCACGCGATGCGAAGTCTTGCAAGATCTGAAGTGCATATCGCTCAGGCTGATCACTTACGTCAGATTCCCGAAAGATATTTTGATGCGACTCGGGTGGCCACTGTTCGTAAAAGGGACCCTCGAACTCAAAGCTACGAATAAGTAATCGCGGCATATCGCGACCATCTGTAAACTCGCTTCGTACTCCGATCTCGCGAACACCCGCCAAGTAATTGACATTATCTTTTTCGACATCCGGGCTAGGGAAATTGTTGATTGCCCCTTCGAATACGTACTCTTTAAATTCGGATGAAGATACTGTTTGCGGCTCGCCCACTTGGGTTAACGTGCTCCCACAGTCGCGACGCAATCCTAAGTGAACCCCTATGTGTGGAGAACGATTTTCAAACGACTGAAACTGTTTGGCTAAAGGGCTATCAGGATTCAGTCTACGAAGCAAAATTTGTTCAATCGGTTGCGGACCGGCATAGCGAGCGCTGACGATGTGATCCCCTTCGTTGAGCCTTAAGACCACAAAGCCTGGCTGTATCCAGTTGCTTGAAAACAATCGATCATCGATCGTCATTTGTACTTCGTGGGTGCCGGGGGGAAAGGGAGCCGATGCAAAGTTTCTACCTGGTTCAATTAAGGCTTGAATCTCTGCTAAGTTTAACGCTCGTTTATAGAGCCGAATCTCATCGATCTCGCCATGAAACTTCTGAGCGTTTTGGACTGCCCCAATGTGAAGCTTGACTGCTGGGTTGTCCAAGTCGGTAAGATTAATAGTCCCCTCAGCGACTTGGAATCCGTTCACATACAGTTTCGTTTTCTTGTCGCCTCGCTTAACCACAACAGCGATGTGCTGCCATTGGTTAACACGCATGATGCCGGGAGGTGACTCAACGGTCCCATTGTGTTGTCCGAGATGATTGGCTGTCTCAATGCGCAAGACACCTAGGTTGTTAGGCATATCAACAATCCAACCATGCGTATAGCCGTAACCTCCCAAACAAAGAATCCCAGCTTGCCTCAGCTCATGCGGATTGATCCAAGCGGTAACGGAAAAATCGCCAGTGCCGACGTTCATCTCTTCGGTGCGGGGTATTGTGGCGAATCCCGAATTGCCATCCACCGATAATGCTTGTCCGAATGGGGATGGAGCAAGTCGTGAGCCACCCACAAGTTCAAGTTGCCCCGTGGATAGCAAATCCTTCGAAGTCTGTAGATCGGGTTTGTTGCTCTTTGTGTCATCATCAAACGATAATGCAACTGCTAGATCCTTACCAAGCTGACTCGCATCTGGTTTGGGCAAACCGCGTTGGTTTCCCATTAACTGCACATCGACTTGATAGATCCCGCCCTTCTTAATCAAGACTTTCTGGGGCTCATGAATATTACCATCAAGCTCGACTATTTCCGAGTAACTGCTCTCATTGATTGGCGATTGTTGATCCAACAACAGGCCATCGTCGTATTTCGCTGCGCGAACCTTGATTCGGAATCGTCCGTGATCGGGGAGTTCGCGAAGTGATATCTTGAAATTGGCATGAGGACCGTACGTGTTGGACTCGCCGAATATCTCCGGGCTTGGGATCGCAGGTCTTAACAGCAATCCGCCTGGTACTGTTTCATAAGCTCGACCTTTTGGATATCCTTCAGAACCACGCATACAAGCGAAGACAGCATGGTAGATGCTGTCATAGCTTCGCCAATCGCGTACTGTATCGTTGCCTTGGTACCCCTCGATAAACCGAAACTTTCTTTGCATAGCAAATGGCGTAAAGGCAAAAGGCTTTTCGAGGTGGGGTTCTGAAACCACAAAGTCAGCGTTATTAAGCAATAAACTATTGGCACCGAGAATTAAGGAGTCGGGACATGGCTCACGATTGATACCTCGTCCTAAATCCATTCGGAAGTGCTGAATCGTCGGTGTCGATTTTACCTCCACCAAGGCAATTTGAAGAGCTCGTTCTGCGATCTGGAAATAAGATTCAATCTGCAGAGGGGAGAGCTGCATGACGGCGGCATTATTCGTAAAGCCATCTTTTGAGACCGCATCCGGCGGCAGGATATCCGTTAGGTTATCATCGATCTTGAGTAGATCGCGCAAAGTGTTACGAAATTGGGCAACGGTCAAACGACGAACAATTCCATTTCTTGGGACTTCGCGAGATCGAGCCAATTCGAGTGCGCCTTCTAGCCAGTTTTCGAACTGTGTGCGTTCAACAGCTGTTGGTTGCGACTCGTCTGATGGTGGCATCTCCTGTGCAACGACTTGTTTTCGAATTTCATCCCACAGTTTCAATGTGCTTTCTTCCATTGCTCCCGTGAGATGATCGACGCGTATTCCCGATTCACGCTGGTCTGCATTATGACATTGGGAGCAGTACTTATTCAGAAACGGTTTTGCGACCGCCTCGAAGTCCTGAGTCACTTTCAACTCGGAAGAGGCTGGGACTTGGTAGGCGGCGGAAACTCCATGCATCAACAAAGTAAATGCGATTACATAAAAATACGCTTGCAGCCGTAGATGACAAACAGATTTCAGTAAGCTCGCGACCATGATGCTTAGGGCTGGATAAGTTTAAGGCGGGGGGGAGGGTTTTGTTGCTAGATTCAAAAAGATGCCTTAAAAGGCAGTCGTCGATTCTTGAATCGATATCAAGCACATTGGCAGGATTGGGTTGGTAGGATAGCCCCATTATAACCGAATTTTGCCCGTTCCGTGCGAACTCCTCACATCGACTTTGAAAATCAGCCAAACATTCCAGCGTTCAGGAAAGAACGGCATCTCTGCATTTGCAATGCATAGCTTTGCAACTCTTGTAGGCCGTAACAAGGCTTTGCGAAGTTACGGCGACTCTCGATCCCTTTCCGGGCTAAGCTGGCAAGTCGAATGATCTCCGGCGTGTCTTGCCGTAACTGCGTCGTTTCACGACTTGTTACGGCCTACATGCAGAAGCAATTGAGGGCAATTGTTCTACTGTGGTGTAGAAGTTTGCGAGTTCTTGCGTAGTGGACGAGGCTACGAGGCCTTGCCCCCTGGCGCGAATGCGGCAAGATGGCCAGGACTCCAGCAGGCAGTCACCAGTGAAATAGGCCTCCTAGCGTCGTCCACTACAACAGCAGTGCGTGATTGCCGTAACTGCATCGTTTCACGATTGATTACGGGGAGCGAAAATCTATTGCGAATTGATCGGTTTGTGATTGCCAAAGAGTGGCGAGCTCTTTGACTTTGTCTGGGTATTGTTCGGCCAAATTGATTTGCTCGGCTCGATCGGTGCTTAAATCATATAACTCCCACGACTCTCCCTTGGAGGCCACTAGCTTCCAATCTCCGACTCGCAACGCTCGATTCCCCTCGTGTAACCACCATAGCGATTCTCGATCTATGACAGTGTCTTCGCCAAAACTCGGTGCCAGGCTCTTGCCCGGTAGAGCGGGAATCGACAGCTTAGGTGCATCAGTCTGTTTATCTAGGACGGTTTGCTTTACACCTGTTAGCTCCAGGATTGTTGGTGCGATATCAACAAGATGAGCAGGTGTCGTACGAAGTGCTCCTTTTTCGGAGATCTTGGCCGGCCAGTGAACAATTAACGGAGTGCTTATGCCTCCCTCATGGACCCACGTTTTGTGCCGTCGATGCGGGGTGTTGCATGCGCTCGAGAAACCAGGTCCGAGACAAAGATAGGTCGCGGCACTGCCAGCGGGTGCGGCAGGGTCATGTCCGCCGTCCCGGATCATAATCTCAGCCGAGGCTCCATTATCGGAGCAGAACATGATAATGGTGTTCTCATAGGCATTCATGGCTTTCAGCTGTTCTAAAATACGGCCTATGGCGATATCCATGGTGTCAACCATTGCGGCATGAATCGCCATTTTCGTCGACTGAAATCGCTTTTGCTCTTCGGTTAGAGTCGACCAGTCCGCAGGTCTATTGAGCTCTCCGTCCCCTAGGAATTCGATATCCTTGGGGCGAGGATAAGGCGGTCCGATTTCTGGTTCGAGTGGAGAAAGAGAGGTGTTGGTAATGCCCAGTTCTTTCATTTTGCGAAAGCGTGTCTCGCGCATGGCGTCCCAACCGTTGCGATATCGCTCGGCATATTTCGCGATTGCTTGCTCGGGCGCGTGCAATGGAAAGTGAGGAGCGATAAAAGCCACGTACTGAAAGAATGGTTTTTCAGGGTGGGACGCAGAGTGTTCTTTTAAGCACTGAATCGCGTGTTCAGCAGTCGCGTCGGTGGCATAGTAATTGAGGTCCTCACCTTGCGGACGAACAGGAACATCGTTGATATGGTTTCCTTTGCTGGAAAAAAAGTTTCCTTGGTTCCGCATGTCGAGTGACGCATCAAAACCAGAGGCTAAAACGGGCCCATCGATGTGCCATTTACCACTGTGATAGCATCGGTAGTTGGCTTGCTTTAAATAGGCTGGCAGCAGTTTGGCCCATGCAGGTCTAGTTCCACCGTTCCCACCCCCTCCGACACCGGGGAAATTGTCGCGTCGGACTTGCTGAGCATAGTAGCCCGATAGCAGAGCGGCTCGCGAAGGCCAGCATCGAGCTGTGTTGTAAAATTGGGTGTATCGCAACCCATTAGAGGCAAGTCGATCTAGGTTCGGTGTTTCGATTTCTCCACCATAACAACCAAGATCGGAGTAACCTAAATCATCGGCCATGATGATCAAAACATTTGGTTGCTCCGAAGCATAGGCGTGATTTGCAAGAAGCACGCAAAGAACGAGCAGGGCCGCTGTCACCCTGCGGAGAATGGATGGAATCATCGTTTTTTGAGGAGGGCGACTAGAGGTGGGAAGTAACGGCGATTTAGCCGTCTGATTTATACTTGTCCAGCTTACGATACAGCGTTCTCGCTCCGATGCCAAGAATTTTGGCCGCTTCGTCCCGATTTCCGGCTGTGATTTTCAGAGTTTCTTCAATAGCCCAGCGTTCGATCTCATCCATCGACTTTCCGATGAGATCGGAGGGTGTCACACCGATGAGAGAGGACAAACTAGAGGGCTGCGCATGAGATATAGCAGTGTCGATCTCGGATTGATTTGGTCCGTCGCCATCGCTTAGCTCCGGTGGCAGGTCATCGACATCCAGCTTGCCGTCCATATCGAGAACCACCATGGTTTCGACAAAGTTGCGCAGTTGACGGATATTTCCTGGCCAGTCGTAACTGAAGAACTTCTTTGTGACCGAGGTAGTAAAGTTGCAAGGAGCATGATTGTGTTTGCGAACAAACGTTTTGCGGAAGTGATCCATAAGTGGAATAATGTCATCGCGTCGCTCTCTTAGGGGAGGCAAATGAACTGTGACCACTTTGAGTCGGTAGAAGAGATCGTTTCGGAACGAACCATCCTCGATCATGGCTTCGAGGGGGCGGTTGGTCGCCGAGATAAGTCGCACGTTGACCTTGATAGGGCGATTGTCGCCCACACGTGTGATTTGGCTTTCTTCGAGTACTCGAAGCAGTTTGATTTGGGTACTCATCGGCATATCACCGACCTCGTCCATAAATAGAGTGCCGCCGTCCGCGTACTGGAATGCTCCTTCGCGATCGGTTACGGCGTCGGTAAAGGAACCGCGAACGTGGCCAAAGAGTTCGCTCTCAACGAGATTCTCCGAGACCGCTCGGACGTTCAAAGCGACCATGCGTTTCGCTTTGCGAGGGCTGTTTTGGTGGATAGCACGAGCAATGAGCTCCTTTCCGGTTCCACTTTCACCGGTGATCAAGACCGTAACATCGGTGGGTGAGATCCGTTTAAGTCGGTCGATGAGGCCTTGCATTTGCGGGCCTGCGTAGACGATCCCTTCGAAGCCGAATTTCTCGTCGAGTCGTTTACGGAGTTCCAGGTTCGTTTGTTTCAGTTGGACCGCTTCGACCGCTTTGGCGACGATGGCTCGGAGTTTATTGGGGGTGATGGGTTTTTCGAGAAAGTTAAAGGCCCCGAGTTGCATGGCTTCGACCGCTTTGGTGACGGTCGCGTGTCCGGTTACCATGATGGCCAGGCTTTCGGGGAGTAGCTGTCGAGAGAGCTCTAGCATTTGCATCCCGTCAAAGTCATTCATGACCAAATCGGTAATGACCACATCGAACGTGTTTTGTTCGAGTTGTCGTTTGCCTTCGGGGCCGCTGGTGGCGACCGTGCAGCGATAGCCGGTTTTTTCAAGGCTTTCTGTCATGGCTTGGGCGTGCGCAGGATCGTTATCCACAACTAGAATCGCGAATTGTCTCGGGTCTAGCGAGTCCTGTCCTGCCTGCGAATCGGTGGATTCGTGGGATGGATATTCCGTTGTCATATCAACGTGACTTTGCAGTTGGAGGGAAACGATGTACTTTGAGCTCTTTCAGTCAACAATCGAATTGTGATTAAATACAGCGTTTTGAAAAGGACAATCCATGTCGGGACAACTGGTTTGCCGGGGTGTTCGAGGTGCCACAACGGTGGAAGCCAACACGAAAGAAGCCATTTTGAAGGGGACTCGTCAATTATTGGCATTAATGATTCGACGAAACGAGATTGCTCCCGCGGACGTAGCGAGTGCCATTTTTACCGTGACCCGGGATTTAGACGCTGAGTTTCCCGCGTTGGCCGCCAGGCAATTGGGGTGGCTAGAGGTGCCGCTCTTGTGCGGCTACGAGGTCCAAGTCGCTTCGTCATTGGGGATGTGCGTTCGAATTTTGTTGCATTGGAATACGACCAAATCCCAAAAGGAGATTCAGCACGTTTACATTCACGATGCCGTCCAATTGCGACCCGACCTTTGCAAGCTGCCTCCCGTCGACTGGCAGGAGCTCGAAGAGTGGATCTCAGAACAAGTAGAGCCCAAGAAGTAGCGGGAGCAGGACGGGTATTTTTAGGTTAGGTCGCTACTTCTTTTCGTCAAAGATCTATTTCTGACCTTCTCTGCCAGGGTGGTTCGTAGGTCGTACAGCGAGCTTTTAGACTGTATAGGGACAGTTTCTCTGAACTCAAAACTTCGGGGCCTGCACCTTTGATCTCGTAGGCAACTGACAATCTTAGGATTGGCATGTTAATAGGCTTTTCGATTTCAGGGTGATTAAGATGATCACACTCCGTAATGGTTGTGCGATATGAACGCCAAAGTCAATCAGATGATTCGGTCGATTCTCTCCTGGATTTGATGGGTCGAAACGAGTTTAGACCCGGTTCGTTTTTCGTTTGTCGGTGAGTGAATTCCAAGAAAAATGAATGGTGCGAGAATACTCGAAATATCTTTCTGGACATCTGTAAGATAGTAGTTCTGTGGACGTTCTTCTTGTCGAGGGGCACAAAGTCGTGCCTCAGTGGACTCTTCCTTAACCAGTTTTGAACTCATGACTTCCCCGAAGACCAGACCTAGTCTGATAATCCGAATTGCAGATCCGCAAGACGAAGTCGCCTGGGGGGAGTTCGTGGATATATATGAGCCAATTCTAATTCGCGTTGGTAAGTCAAAGGGTTTGCAAGACGTCGATGCCAGGGAGTTGGCTCAAGACGTTTTGGTCACGGTACTAAAGTCAATTTCCACGTTCAGCCTTAGTACCACGGCGCAGGATTCGCCGGACGTAGCAGAGGGGCAAGGCGAGATCAATGAACGAAGAGCTCATATCGATCAATTGATCGACAGGCTAAAAAGTCTAAGCGAGACCGACAGTGACAGAGAGCCACTTAAAAGTGAGCTAGCTCAAGCTCTAATGGAAGAGTTTACGGAAATGGAGTCCACGCGGAGGCGTCAAGTAGAAGAGATGGAGAGGCGGATTGAGCAACTTAAAAATACACTCAGTCTCAGATCGCAGAATGCTGAACAAATCGTGGCAGCCAGAATTTCTTATCTCTTGGGGGAAGCCTCGATACTGGATTGGGCATATAGAATGCCCGACGACATGCTTCTTAATTCCGAAGATGGAGCAGAGGCAGAGGCAGAGTTCTTGCACGCCAAGGAAAAACTGACGCGTGAAAAGATGAACAGATCCCAGCGAGCTTCTGAGTATGACGAATTACTGAGATCGATGGAGGAAAGACTGAGAAAGTTAGATGAGCTTAACGCACAGCTTCAAAACAGAAAAACGGAGATAACCATGAAAGAGATGAGACTGTTGCCTTTGGAAAGGGAGGTTGAACGGGTGCATCCGTCCCGTGGAAATCGAGTGGGAATCGAAGGTGCTGAGAAAAAGAGATAAGTCTGATTCGTTAAAACTCTTCCGGGGCCTCGTGGCCTCGTACGCACCAAAACTCTGGCCTCGTGGCCTCGTCCACTACCAAATTATGGCCTCGTGGCCTCGTACACTACAAAATTATGGCCTCGTTCATGACGAGAAGATCGCGTGTTTACACGTCGACGACGATGTCGCCGTCGGGGACGCATACGCAGGGGAGGATTTCATTCTGCTTGAGGGGGAATTGGGGGCGCCGGGTGTATTTAACTTTACCTTCGACCAGCTTAACTAAGCAGCTGCCGCACGCTCCGGTTCGGCAGCCGCTGTCGATCGGAATATCCGACTTGATAGCGAAACCTAGGAGATTGGGGTATGTTGCGGCAAAGGCCTCGAGTTTGTTGGATTGTCGAAAGTGAACGGAGCATGGTTGCTGTTTGACGGCTGAGTTATGAGAAACTGGCTTCTCCGATTCTTTGAATAGTTCGAAATATATCTGAGATTCAGGCACGCCAGCTTCGATTAGTGCCTCAAACATTTCCGTTTGCCATGCCTCGGGACCGCAGAGATAACAGTCCGCGTTCAATGGATCTGTCAGCGATTCAGCAACATCGGAGGCTTTGAATTTGCCATGTTGGATGACCGCGTCTTTCCCTCCGGTAAAACCCCGTGGAAATTGACTTAAGAAGAGTCTCATCTGCACCATGGGAAATTGGTGCGCGATATTGAGTAGAGATTCAGCGAACGGCATGTGATCGGCATCTCGGAATTGAGCGAAGAGAGCTAAGGACGAGTGCGGGCGTCGCAATGTCTCACGCAACATTGGGAGCATGGGTGTAATTCCAATGCCCGCGCTGAGAAGGACCACATGTCGATTGGTGGTTGTTTGGAGATAGAATGAGCCCGACGGACCTTTGATGCGAACTGAATCCCCTTTGTCGAGATCATCATGGAGCCATCGGCTAACGCTTTCGGGAGAGTCCGAGTTTCGTTTAACCGAGATGCGCCAATAGCCAGTACCGCCATGGTCCGAGAGGGTGTAGCAACGACCCTGTTTGGTTCGATTTGCAGCGGAGGGCATCTCGATCAAGAGATGTTGGCCAGCTAAAGAAGGCGGCAGGCTCTCTCCATCTTGTCGCACCAAATAGAAGGACTTAACATCTTCCGACTCTTGATCGATGCGAGCGATGAGAACTTCGTACCACTTCGGTGGACGCTTTTGAATGGAAAGATCGGCGTGGGTTCGTTCGAGGGTAGAGGTAAGTAGTCTTAACTTCAGCTTGGAGGACGCGGAATTGACCCGGTCGAGATTGCGGGCTTGTTTGATGCCCGATAGGACTGCGGAAACAGCGAGTGTCGCAATGCCGACCAAGGCAAGACCGGCAATGGCCAGTGTTATTAGTCCAGCTGATTCCACGTTTTGCTCCGCATTTAGGGCTGATTGGAGCAGCGCTCGGTCGACGCATGGCTGAAGCTTGAGTCGATAACTAGCAAAAAGTGGTATTTTCCACGGTACGAGCATCTTTACCCGAGTATGCGGGATAGGCAAAATAGAGCTTGGTCGAGTGGACGCGTAGGTAAGTGTCCAACTAGGGGTCAGCAAGTTGTGCCAGGAAGGTGCCGTGTTAAGGTTGCACGGCCACTTCCTCGCATTTTACATTTTTTAACTTGCATGATCAGCGAGTCGTTCCGAGTTAGCACGACAGTCGAGGAAATCTGCGACTGGCTGTGTTGGGTGGGGAAGGACCGCCAATACTAGGTGCATGACGAAGGCCACTTGTAAAACAACCAGTTTGGGACAGTGTGGAAATCGTGCAAAAGCAGGATAGTGAAAATGCAGCGTGGGACGAGCCAGGTCCTGCTGACGCCAAGCTTGAGCGGTGTCAAAAAATCATTGATTATGAGTTTCGTGATATCAGCATATTGCTGTCAGCTTTAACTCATTCGAGTGTTGCATCAACGCGAACACAATCCAATGAGCGGATGGAGTTTCTGGGTGATTCGATCTTAGGGATGATTGTTTGTGAGAATTTGTTTCGCAAATACCCCGAGTACTTGGAAGGGGAATTAACCAAGATCAAATCGATTGTCGTTTCAAGGAGAGTTTGCGCAAAGATATCACGGCAGCTTGCGTTAGATGAATGTTTGATAGTGGGACGAGGGATGTTAAAGTCGGCGATGCCACGTTCACTTATGAGCGATGTCTTTGAAGCGATTGTGGCAGCGATTTACTTGGATGGTGGCATAGAGGTAGCTAGTCGATTCATCATGGAGCATCTCGAGCCGGAGATTCGATTGGCGGCGGATGGCCATCACGGGGGGAATTACAAGTCATCACTTCAGCAGGTTGCACAGCGGGAGCTCAAGGGAACTCCCGTTTATCGGCTGGTCAATGAATTCGGTCCTGATCATAGCAAGCAATTTTGTGTTGCGGCGGAGATTGCGGGAAAGCGATATGCACCGGCATGGGGGCGCAACAAAAAAGAAGCTGAGCAGCGAGCGGCGGGCAATGCTTTAGCCGAGTTGCGTGGAGAGGATCCTCCTTATACATCTCTTTAGTTCTAGGCCAATTTGCGGGAAGCAAGGCCTAAATCTACGAGCTTGCAGTAGTCCAGGCGTCCAATTCGGGGAAGATAGAAGCCTAAACGGGCTAAAATTGGGCTCGACGAGTCGCTACTGTAAGGAACGTCAGGTGGCGATTCTTTGCTATGTCGCTACAATTCAGGGCCCTTTGACACTGTTCCCGAAGATAACCGTATGACAAACCCGAGCAAAGAAGATCAAAAAGCCTCAGCCAATCCGGCAGGTGGACCACGACGGGGCCAAGGCCCCTTGATTATTGCGTTGGTACTCCTTTCGGCTTTTGCATTGATGTTTTATATCAATGCTTCGCAGGTTTCCAGGATTGACTACAGCTTTTTGGAAGAGCAGCTTGAACGGAACAACGTCCAAGAGATAACGCTCTATGATTCGTACGCTCAAGGGCGATTCAGGGCGCCTCCGGACAAACCTGCGACTTATAACGCAGAGGGGACTTTGGTCCCGGCTAAGCCAGGAGAGGCGCTCAAGCGAGAATTCGATGTCTTGGTTCCATCCGACAGCAGTTCGCGATCTGCGCTGCTCGATCGGCTGAACAAGTTGAGACAGGAGACTAAGACAGAGAGAGACATCGACAATCCTGATTCTCTGACCACCGTGCCTCTCGAATATAAAGTCGTACCGGGAAGTGCACTCAATACGGTCATGACTTTCCTATGGTTGGGCATCTTGGTCGCAACGGTTGTTGGCCTCTACATCTTCTTTCGCCGAAGCCGCGAAGGCATGATGGGTGGTGGTTTTCTTTCGAGCTTTACCAGATCGACCGCCAAGCGATATGAACCTTCTGATCAACACGTAACGTTCAAGGATGTGGCCGGCCTCGAGGGGGTAAAGGCAGACTTGCAAGAGATTGTGGAATTTCTTCGGGCGCCAGAAAAGTTCCAAAAGCTTGGTGGTCGGGTTCCCAAGGGGGTTCTTTTGAATGGACCTCCGGGAACGGGCAAGACACTGTTGGCCAGGGCGGTTGCAGGGGAAGCTGGAGTCTCATTCTTTTCCGTCAACGGTAGTGAATTTATTCAGATGTTCGTTGGTGTTGGAGCGTCTCGGGTAAGGGACTTGTTTGCGACCGCCAAGGAACAATCGCCAGCGATCGTTTTTATTGATGAGATCGATGCAGTTGGTCGTCAGCGGGGTGCAGGATTAGGTGGTGGCCACGATGAACGCGAGCAGACGCTCAATCAAATTCTGGGTGAAATGGATGGTTTCTCTCCCAATGATTCCGTCATTATTATGGCTGCTACCAACCGTCCAGACGTGTTGGATCCAGCGTTATTGCGACCGGGACGATTCGATCGTCACATCACGGTAGGT
Source organism: Pirellula sp. (assembly GCA_046344995.1). Lineage (GTDB taxonomy): Bacteria > Planctomycetota > Planctomycetia > Pirellulales > Pirellulaceae > JBKCUI01. The sequence continues at coordinate 149,740 of JBKDKR010000092.1, read as the reverse complement.
CGACCGACTTTGAAGGGGCGTGAAGAGATTTTCAAAGTGCACGTTCGCGACGTACCGCTCGATAACGACGTCGATTTGCATACTTTGGCTGAAGCGACCGTGGGGCTAACAGGCGCCGACATTCGGAATCTGGTTAATGAAGCGGCGTTATGGGCTGCTAGGCACGATAAGTCCCGGGTCTCCATGGACGATTTCGATTATGCTCGTGACAAGGTTCTCATGGGAGCCAAGCGCGAAGAGGTTATGCAGCCGGCGGAAAAGGAAAAGACCGCCTATCATGAAGCGGGACATACGTTGGCTGCTTGGTTTTTGCCAGGGGCGCAGCGTGTTCACAAAGTGACCGTTATACCGCGCGGGATGTCGCTGGGTAGCACCCAGATTCTCCCATCGGAAGACCGCATGAATATGTCCGAGAGCGAAATCAAAGATAACTTAGTTGTGTTGCTGGCAGGGCGGGCTGCTGAGAAGATCATCTATGATCAAACATCGGTTGGTGCGGAGAATGATTTAGAGAGAGCGACTTCGTTGGCTCGGAGAATGATCGCACACTGGGGAATGAGTCCCAAGCTAGGGCCTGTTTCTTACAAGCTATCGGACAGTGATCCATTCTTGGGTCGAGAGATTCATCAGCAACGACAGTATAGCGAACGGACCCAAGAGACTATTGATGCAGAGATCGGGGATACATTACGAGCTGCTGATAGGCGAGCGACCGAGATATTGCATCAGCGACGAGAAGCGCTAGAGCGACTCAAAGACGCCCTTTTGGAGCGAGAAGAGCTCGATGAAAAGGAGCTAACCGAGCTCATCGGTCCAAGCGTACATGTCAAATCGATGGAGGCTCCCACGCCAGCCGGTGTGGTAGACTAACGCATGGGATTGGTGTCGTGGAGTCGGTTTTTCGCCTCGCACTCGTCCCTTTTCTTCGCGTGAGTTACTGGTAAATATGGTCCGAAAGAAGAATAACAAGGTCCGGATCGAATTTCGCAAAAAGCACCAGTCGCAAACGCGAGACCTCGATTTGACCAAAGAGTATCAAGTCGAGCAGGACGACATTGATACCGTTTCTCAGGAACGGGTCAGTGGTAAAGGGGATTTAACGCGCCACAGGACAGTTAAAGGAAATCTTAACGAAGAAAGCGAAGCCCTGGGGCATGTCGAATTGGACGTAGATCGTTCCAGTTTGGCTGGTCTAGTTTTGAAAGTTCACGGGCTGGAATCAATCGTTCGAGGGGCCGACGGCAAGCAATATCGATGTTCGCTGCGGCGGGTTCTAAAAAATGTTGCTACTGATCAAAGGCACGTATTGGTAGCGGGTGATCATGTTCGGCTGGAGATGGCAGGGAACCAGCAGGCCTGGATTGTTCGAATCGAGCCCCGGCGAAGCACGTTGAGTCGAACGAGCAAGCAGCGCCGACACATCATTGCAGCCAATGTCGACCAGCTCCTCATTGTTACCAGCGCAGCGCAGCCCACCATCAAGCCGAATTTGATTGATCGGCTTCTAGCAACCGCCGAGCAAAACGGGCTTGATGCGGTCATTTGCATTAACAAGTGCGATTTAGTTGATCCAGCGACATTGCAGCCATTGATTGGCAATTATTCTCAGATGGGATATCGCGTGTTGATGTTAAGTGCCGCTAAATCGTGGGGTATAGAACGGTTAAGAGCCGCGACCTACCGAAAATGCAGCGTCGTTGTCGGGCAAAGTGGGGTTGGAAAATCCTCCATTTTGAACGTCCTAGATGCCAAGCTAAATCAGCGGGTACAAGCGGTAAGCCTGGATAATAACAAGGGGAAGCACACCACAACTACCGCCGAGGTATTTCCGTTGACTCATGGCGGATCCATAATTGATACCCCTGGAGTGAGGCAGTTCCAGTTGTGGGACATCGTACCGTCCGAATTGTCAGGTCTTTTTAAGGATATCCGACCGTTTGCGTCCAAATGTAGATATCCCGATTGTTCGCATGTGCATGAAAATGAATGTTCCGTCAAGGATGCGGTAGCGGATGGGCGGCTTGATCCAAGGCGATACGACAGTTACTGCCAGATTATCGAAAGTCCTTATGAAGCCAGTCGGGACGAGGACGAAGAGTTTTAGAATGGGAATTGCGCCGTTAACGTGATTGTCGGTTACTAGCCTAGTCGCTACACTTTCTCCGAGTCTTTTTTACCTTCGTATCTCGTAGCTGTTTAGGGAGTTTCCTGAGCAGCGGAGTCCTGTATGAGTGCATCAGTCGGACCCAAAGTCGAAAACTCCCCCGCCCGAGTTATTGTAGGGGACAAGGAAATTTCCTTGCCGGTTTTAGTTGGCACGGAGAACGATCGAGCGATCGATATTTCTAAGCTTTTAAAGGAAACCGGCCATATCACGTTGGACGAGGGGTTTGCCAATACTGGATCAACCTCTAGCTCGATTACCTATCTGGATGGCGACCGTGGCATTCTTCGCTATCGGGGCTACCCCATCGAGCAATTGGCTGAACATTGCAATTTTCTCGAGACGAGCTATCTCCTTATTTACGGAGCGTTGCCGACCAGAGAACAGCTTCAAAAATTTGAGGATTCCATCGAGAGGCACACGATGCTTCACGAGGACATGCGGACTTTCTACAACGGGTTTCCCCGTGATGCGCACCCCATGGCGATTTTGTCGAGTGTTGTTGGGGCACTATCAACCTTTTACCAAGACTCGTTAGATCCACGAGATCCGCAGCAAGTGGAAGAGTCTTTGCTGCGATTGATGGCCAAGCTGCCAACGATTGCAGCTTATTCGTACAAAAAGGCGTTCGGTCAGCCATTTATTTACCCCGATAACAGTTTGGATTACTGCAGCAACTTCCTGCGAATGATGTTCGCATTGCCGAGCGAGCAGTACGTGGCGGATCCGGACTTTGTCAAAGCTCTCAATCTGCTTTTTATTGTTCACGCAGATCATGAGCAGAACTGCAGCACCTCGACCGTTCGGTTGGTAGGTTCCTCGAATGCTAATTTGTTTGCATCGATTTCCGCTGGAATTTGTGCTCTATGGGGACCTCTGCATGGTGGCGCTAATGAGGCTTGCGTCAATATGCTCAAGCAAATCGCAGACGACGGTGGTAACGTTAAGAAGTACGTCGAACTGGCCAAGGACAAATCCAGCAACTTCCGTTTGATGGGCTTCGGACACCGTGTTTACAAAAACTACGACCCTAGAGCTAAGATTATCAAGGCGGCGTGCGATGTGTTGCTCAATAAGCTCAATTTGAACGATCCACTTTTTGATGTTGCGCAAGAATTAGAAGAGGTCGCCCTTAAGGATCCATACTTTGTAGAGCGCAAACTCTATCCCAACGTTGACTTCTATTCTGGGGTCATATACCGAGCTATGGGCTTCCCTGTACAGATGTTTACGGTGCTCTTTGCGATCGGTCGGTTGCCTGGATGGATAGCGCATTGGGTCGAAATGCATCAATCGTCAACAACCAGAATCGGTCGCCCTAGACAGGTTTATACCGGGCCAACGATCCGAGAAGTCGTACCAATTGATCAGAGATGATGAACTGGCGAGGGAGATGCTCGAGGATGATCGCCTGTATCAAGCCATGTCATCTGCGATCAATCCTCGTGGTGATGGAATTTAGCTCGCAGCAACTCAATTGTTCGTAGCAACTCAATTGTAAAGTATGGCGTGTATCGTTTGATTAAAGTGATCTTTTGGTATCGGAAGGTTGCTTATTTTTCACCGGGTCAGCTTTCTTTTCTTTCGCTTTGATAAATGCATCGGTAGCCAGTTGCTTGCGATTTTCTGGCAGTGCATCCCACGCCATCTGGTAGTAGAGTTCGACTGAAGTCCAGTGACCTCGACGGCGAGCATCGCTAGCCAGCGATAGATAATAGCGAGCATCTTCGATCGAATTTTTCTTTTCGGTTGGTTTGGTGCTCATGGCCATCATGTAAGCATAGGCAGGTGGTCGATCTGGTATTGTTTGATCATGGTTAATGTCATTGCCAACTTTGGGGGGGGCGACTTTGCTCCAGTCAACTGGGATAGGTCTAGTGTTGGCTTCTGATCTAATGAGCCGATCGAGTTCATCGAGGTCGATAATGGTTGCTTTTACTGTCGCGTTTGAAGAGCCGTAGGAGCTGCCGATTGCCCTTGCTCCTCCTCGTTGAACGGAGCCAGCGCTATAGCGGGTATTGCCACCCAGGTTCATTTCCCCACCGTCGGGAACAGCCACACTTGATTGGATGGAAAAGGTTCCTTGTGTGGGTAGTTGGACCGTGAATGATTGGGCGTTCGCGGATGATGCAGCGTGGGAAGCAAGGCAAAATCCGAGAGTGGCCAAAGCGTAGGCGGCGAGTTTCTTCCGTCTCTGGTAGCGATTGGAGGTTGGGTTTTGCGAGATGGATTGCGGTGTAGAGGGGAGTCCAGGCCGCGTAATGTTTGGTTGCATTTTGTTATACCTTGGCCGTCGAGTTAATGAATCGCGGTTTATATGGATGGTGTGTTTAGATTTTGGGAAGAGCGTAGCCGAGTGCAATGGCGCCGAGCGTGCCAGTTACGAGTAGGATGACAACAGTTGAAACAAGCTTCTTTTCTTTGATTCGGGAGAACATGTAGTAGAGGCTATAGAGAGGTACGAAGAAGTACAGTAAGCCATGTTTAGCGGACTCTTTGAAGGCTACGACAAGTATGGCCAAGTTGGCAAAGTTTGACGTAAGGAGCATAGCCAGCCCGAAGGATGCTGCTAGAACTGGCAGGTAGCCGGCTTCTTGGATACGTCGCAAGGCTTCGATAGAAGAGGTCTTTTCCGTGGTAACTGCATGTTGTTTGATAGCGAGTCCGACGATCATAACACCGATGCCAACTAGAATACTCAGCATCATCCACCAAGGGGAGCCGGTAGAGTTGAGTTGCTTTTCGGTTTGGCGTTCCCGCTCCATCATGATGGCAGCTTCGTTCAAGTGAACGTTTCCGAAGCCTTGCGTGCTTTCCAGTTTGTATTCTTCCAGCTTTCTTCCTTCTGAAAAATGGAAGCCACACTTGACGCACAGGACGCTATTCGGGACGACAGGGGCACTGCATGCGGGGCAGAGGGGGCCTTTGTTTTGGACAAGGCCAACATCTGTATAGAGGTTTTCCAGAGCACCGGACGAGGGTGAGGGAGTCGATTTCGCTGCGCCGGTGGGCTGGGCTGCAGAGGGCTGTTTTTGGCCTTTGGCTACAGGCTGGCCTTTTGTTTTGCTGGCGGTCGTGGGAGCAACAGCGGCACCCGTTATGGTGCTGGGGATCTTTAAAGTCGCTTTGCATTTTGGGCAGCGTCCAGACTTGCCCGCCATTTCATCGGGGACATTGGCGGTGTAGCCGCAGGAGCAGGTAACGCGGATCGGCATAGTTTGACAACTTTCCCGGAGACAAGAACCAGAGAGCAACCCCTGTATTTTGGGCTGAGATTTCTTGGGAAACAATGACTGAGTTCGCATTTGTGCGGAAATAAGCGAATGCATTTCCGTTTCCCAGACTAGCTTCTGGCACGGTAGTTGCACCAATGTTGGGACTTCCAGAGCAAAAGTGCCGTTTTGGCGTGTTTCGCTCTCGCAGGCAGAAGATCCAACCCGCCTGTCAGACATTTCCAAACCTTGACACATTCCGATACACCTCTACGGAGTCACCATTCATGGCTGCGACCAAAGAAAAGTCCAAAGTAAAGCTAGTTCCTCTTGGGGATCGCATTGTTGTCCAGAGAGAAGAATCACAAGAACGAACCACTGGCGGAATTTTTTTGCCAGATAGCGCAAAAGACAAGCCGACTCGGGGCAAGATTGTCAGCGTTGGGGACGGCCGGGTTTTGGAAAATGGCAGTCGTTCGACTTTGCAAGTTAAGGTTGGCGATTTGGTTCTGTTCACGAGCTACGCCGGTGAGAACATCGAGGTAGATGGCGAAGAGTACTTGTTGATGAACGAAAGCGAAGTTCTCGCTGTTATCGGCTAAAGACTGATGTTCCGCATTAGCGGACTTTCGGAGACGTAGATTCGTTTCCGAGTTATCCCAAAACATCTAAACACAATTTAAAAATCCTAACGGAGAAACACATCGATGGCAAAGATTATCGCTTTTGATCAAGAAGCACGCGAAGCAATTCGTCGTGGCGTATCGAAATTGGCTCGCGCAGTTAAGGTGACCCTCGGACCTCGAGGACGAAACGTCATCCTACAAAAGAGCTTTGGAAGCCCAACTGTCACCAAGGACGGCGTGACCGTCGCTAAGGAGATCGACCTAGAAGACGTCTATGAAAACATGGGCGCTCGAATGGTCCGTGAGGTCGCATCGAGAACCAGCGACGTGGCTGGTGATGGAACGACGACCGCAACCGTTATGGCTGAAGCGATCTTCATTGAAGGTCTTAAAGCTGTTGTTGCCGGCGTGAACCCAATTCAAATGAAGTCCGGGATTGAGAAGGCTGTGGCCGACATCACCGAAAAGCTTCATAAGATGTCGATCAAGATTAAAGATACTGAGGAAATGGCTAACGTAGCGACTATCGCTGCGAACAACGATCGCGCCATCGGAAAGCTCCTCGCAGAAGCAATGTCCAAGGTTGGCAAGGACGGAGTCGTAACCGTAGATGAAGGCAAAGGCCTCAAGGACGAGCTCGAATTCGTAGAAGGTATGCAGTTCGATCGCGGTTACTTGTCTCCTTACTTCGTGAACGAACCAGGTACCATGGAAGTCGTTCTCGAAGATCCATACATCTTGGTTTACGAGAAAAAGGTTTCCAGCATCAAAGACTTGGTCCCTGTATTGGAGCAAGTTGTTCAACAAGGCAAGCCATTGTTGATCATCGCTGAAGATGTCGACGGTGAAGCGTTGGCGACCTTGGTCATCAACAGACTTCGCGGCACTCTTAATGTAGCTGCGGTCAAGGCGCCCGGATACGGTGATCGCCGCAAGGCAATGATGGAAGACATTGGCATTCTTACCAGTGCAACACCTGTTTTCGAAGCATTGGGCAAGAAGCTCGAGATGCTAACCTTGGCTGATCTTGGTCGCGCTAAGAAGGTTATCATCGATAAAGATAACACAACCATCATTGAGGGAGCTGGTAAGGCTAGCGAAATCAAGGCTCGAATCGATCAAATTCGCCGTGAGATTGAGAACACAACCAGCGATTACGACCGTGAGAAGCTGGAAGAGCGATTGGCTAAGCTTGCAGGTGGTGTTGCCAAGGTAAACGTTGGCGCCGCAACCGAAAGCGAAATGAAGGAAAAGAAAGCTCGCGTTGAAGATGCATTGCATGCAACCCGCGCTGCAATCGAAGAAGGCATTCTTCCTGGTGGCGGCGTTGCTCTCCTTAGAGCATCGACACAGGTCAAGCCAGCTGAGTCGCTGACTCAAGACGAAATCACTGGATACAACATCGTCCTTCGAGCATGCCGTGCTCCTTTGACGATGATTGCAAGCAATGCAGGTCAAGACGGCGGCATCGTATGTGCCAAGGTGGCCGAAGCAAAGGGCAACCAAGGCTACAACGCGTTGACCGATGTTTATGAAGACATGGTCAAGGCTGGCGTAATCGATCCGACCAAGGTAACCCGAACGGCTTTGGCAAACTCCGCATCGGTAGCGACTTTGTTGCTTACCAGCGATGCGTTGATCGCTGAGAAGCCAAAGGACGACCACGGCAAGAATTCCGCTGCGGGCGGCGATCACGATATGTACTAAGACCTCATCGCAATTGCAGCGATGAAAAGACTAGTCAAAAAAAGCCTCGGACAACCTCCGAGGCTTTTTTCATGCAATGACGAGAGATGAAATCTTGATTATTCCGTAACGGTAAGCCATGGAACAATTGTTTCATTTAGCGGTCCAGACATGCTGAGGACTTGATCAGCTTCTTTGAGTTTTAGCTGGATGGGTAGAACTCCAGCATAGGCTTTGGACGCTGTGAGCTTGGCGGAAATGTCCTTGGTAACCTTTTCAATCTTGATGCTGCTCGGGGTGAAGACGACGCCTAAAGAAGGGTCTGTGCAATTCAGTTCTATTTCACCTGTCCAGTCAGCGGGCTTCTCCAATTTGAAGCTAATCTCAATCTCTTGGTTGATCTTAGATGAATAGGAATCGGATGACGCCGTAAAATGAACGCGAGGGTGCGCCTGAGTGAGTGATAGCCAATAAGCATCCTGTTTGCCTCCAAGGCGATGAAAATCACCAATGACGGCAAAATAGTCTTTGTCATCCGGTATGGTCCAAGTCAATAAGGCATCTCGATCGTTACCTTCGTCATCTTGAAACGCAAGCTGCTTGCCTGCAGCATCAATGATCGTGAGAGTCGGATCTAAGGGTGAACCCATGCTTTGGGCTGTGACTTCGATTCGAACTTGAACCCCAGGAGCCTTAGGCAATTTGTAGTAGTGATTATGCGACGGCATTTTGCCGGAGTTCTCATTGGATGCTTCAACGGTTTGAAACACCTTCTCTTGCAGATTGAGGAGCACAGCTGTGTCTACCGTGAGTCCGGCAGTTGTTTCTCGAAGCGTGCACTCAGCAAGTGTTGCGTCGCGTGCTGGAGGAATTTCATAGAGGAGCGGGCCTTTGCGGCAACGAAGCCGGTACCACCAATCGGCACCACCTCGAAAGGAAATGGTGCTATCTGGCTCTGCTGGAAATGCAAAGACTTTTACGTAGTATGTGCCAGGGCGCGTGATGGTCGCTGATATCGCAGGGTCAAGTCCGAAGTGATCGATTGATTCCACGACGACGAACCCTTTTTCGTCGAGGAGCTGAAGATTCGCATCGACGGGAGAACCATAGCGATGCGAATCAACTACTGCGGAGAAATGATCGTTCTCAGCCAACTGAACACGGAAGCAATCGACATCGATATTTTTTTCCAAGGCTGCACTGATAATTTCATCCGATTTAATGTCGTTGGCTTTGGATGGTTGGTCATTAGGTTCCTTTTCCAGGATGGGTGTTTGTGAGGCGATTAGGATTCGTTTTGGAGGAGTTGTTCCTGCAGAATTGAACATTCGGAACGAAACCTCTTTTGAGTTGATAGAGCCGTCTACGGAGACCTGGAAGACACCTGACTCGGCTTGGCAATTCCATGTGACATGTGGTGAGCTAGACCATACTTGGATGGGCCAGGATTTAAATTGTCCCAAGACTCGGACTTCTGTTACCTGTCCGGTAGCGATGCTATTGGGTTCCGCACGTGATATCTGCGGTAACTCTTCAGCTAGGCATATTGGAACGCCAATCAAAGAAGCGATTGCAACGTAGTTGATTGTCACAATAAAGATAGCAAAACGGATCATGGTAAAGATCGGAGGGGTAAGGTGGGATGCTAGCAAAAGCGAGCTGGGCTGGATGGTAACTTTGTTACCACGGACAGTCTCATTTTGACTCAATGAGAGTATCAGATTGCACCAAAAATGTTTTGTAGGCCAGAGATTTTTTAAAGAAGTGGAGTGACCAGACGTGTCAAGGGTTGCAGCGATACTGAAAACATCAAGCAAACGACGTGGTGTTGTTTGCTCTGAGATCCAGTGTTTTGTAACGAATTGTAGAAAATGTGTGACCAAGGACGGATTTTCTCGGGCCAACAGTCAACCACAGTGATGTGAATTGCGAAGAACTTGAAGGAAAGCGAGAACTTTTCCAATTCTAGTTCTGATTTGACGAACTTTTGGTACGTCGTTCGCTTCTCAATTAACAACGGTTGGTCGAGATTAGACATCAGTGAAACACATGAAGTGCTAGCGAAAGCAAGGAGGAGAAGGAAATGTTGGTTTTAAGTAGAAAAGAAGGCGAGAGAATTCAAATCGGTGACAACATTACTTTGGTTGTATCCAAGGTATCCGGTAATAGGGTCACGATTGGAATTGAAGCACCTCGAGACGTAAAGGTGGTGCGGGGTGAGTTAGGCGATGCGGGGGCGACCGAACCCGTGTTGTCTGGACCGACCGCAGCTGTTCGTGCGTCGACTTTGAGAGAGTTCGCTGCGTCGGTTCTTCCTCTTCAGAGGCAAGTTGGATAAGACGTATTTTGCAAGCGACCTTTTTTCAAATATGTAGGGTGGCTCGAGTAGCGATCATTCTCAAAGGGATGTAGTCGGAGTGATCGATGTCAGCGGCGAGTCCGCTGTCATCGATTACTTCGGTTGCATTGGTGAGTAGAGATGATTAAGCCGAGCCTTAGCCCGCAATCTCTTGTTGATGGATGCGATCGCAGATCAGCTTGAGGGATGCTTCTAAGTCTCCCGAAGCAGTTTTAAATGCGTCGGCATCAATAGTTAATGGAGCTCCAAGTACAACTAAGGGGGCTCCATAGGAGGGGCATGCGATGGCTTGTTCTAGACTAAGTCCTCCAACAGCTTGGACGGGAATCCGAACAGCTTTTACAACCTCTCTTAATTGATCGAGAGGGCTAGGCATTCGTTCACCGCGAGCCGCGATACCCCGTCTCTCGTCATATCCAATATGATGGATTACGAAGTCGCAACCTAAATCTTCGAGCCATTTAGCTCCTGTGACCATATCCGGGCAAATCATATTGTCTCCCATGACTTGCACACCAAAGTCGCGTCCCGCTTTGACAACGCAGCGAATGGTTTCTTCGTGAGCGCGGGCCATCACGACAACATGGGTTGCTCCAGCTTTGGCCATCATCTCTGCTTCCAAGTAACCTCCGTCCATTGTCTTTAGGTCGGCAACAATTGGAGTGTTGGGAAATCGTGCTCTCAGGGCTCGGATTCCGTGAAGCCCCTCCGCTAAAATCAATGGAGTACCCGCCTCGAGCCAGTCCACTCCTGCTCGCATTGCCATTTCCGCTGTTTCCAGGGCTTCGTCAATATTGGTGAGATCTAGCGAGATTTGCACGATTGGCTTCATCATATCTGAGTAGTCTGTTGAAAAAGGGAGGGCACATTATGGAATTGATTTAGTCTGAGCGTTATCTGGATTTCCATCAAGCTGGGGGGATGGTTGGATTGTGTCGAATTTGCGGAGAAGTTGGATTGGTTGTACTCTGCTACACTTAGGAGCGAGAAGGTAAGCCCAGAAAGCGTTTGCAACCCAGGCATGATTGGAAAACAATGGACCCAGGCGTTCTAAGTCATCACCAACACACCAAGCTATCGAGAATCTTCTGTGAGCGACAATAAAAGCCCTGAGGAGCAGTCAGAGCACCAAAATTTAGAACGGCTTCAGCGGGTCCGGAATCTGTGGTACTTGAACCCCACGGACATCGCTTCTAGTGGACTTACATTCTTTTCCGAGTGGTGGAGTACCAGGGATTGGAAAAGGATTGCGATCATGATCCCCCCATTCCTGCTCCTTTTTTGCATTGGGAGTTTAGTCCTAGCGGGCAAATTGATGCAAAAGACAACCTTGATGGGATGGTATCAGAACCAATCTATCAAGATTGTCGAGGAGATCGTAGAGGGACGCAAGGAGTCCGTTGAGCCAACTGCCGATCAGATTGCCAAGGCGGATTTGATGTTGAGTCGTATTCTTCAATTGGGAGAGGGAAATCTTCCATCACGTTTCTACGTAGCACAGCAAAATATCGCGATTGGTCGAGTGGATGTAGCCAGGAGTATCATTAGTCAGATTGCACCCGATAATCGCCCCGGACTTGCTGAAGCTCACGAATGGATGGCAAAGGACATTGTCTCCAGGGCTGCTCGTGGGGAGCAGGTCTCCCCAGTCGTTTTACGTCATCATTTGCAAAACTCATTAGAGCGTTTTGACTTGAATTTCGAACCGGCTCTGTACGAGATTTATGCGTCCATGTTGGATCAAGACAAACGATTTACCGAGGCGACCAGACTACTGGCGAAAGCCGGTGAGATAAGCTCCGTGTATCAACTAAAAATGGTGGACTATCTGGTTCAAAAGAAACTTACCAATCAGGCAAAAGGCAGTGCCGATGTGCTGGTTGCTAAAGTGGAAAACTCGATTGCCAATCCCAAAAGTAAACCGGAGGATGTGGCGAGAGATGTGATATTGGCTGCGCGAGCTTATTCGATGACTGATCGTATCGATGAGTCCATCAAGTTTCTCGAGAAGCATCAGCCTAATCAGTTTAACATGGCTGATTGGCGGAGAACTTACTCGGAGAATTTCCGGATGAAGTTCAGGAAGAGTCTCGTTCGATCTGACGAACGGATGCAAGTCAATTTGAACTTTTTGAATGTGGCCATCAGGGCTGACCCAACTAATGTTGCAGTTCAATCGGAGCTGCAGTTGCTCAACGAAATCGGAATTACCTCGACGCCTGAACAACGCAAGTCTCTCGTGAACTTGATTGCGCAGCAGGGTAGTTCTCTCGTGCCAAAAATTGTGCTTGCTGAATTTGCGCTGGTTGAGGGTAGAGTGGACGAAGCTATTACCTATTATGAACTCATTTTGGCTGAGGTTCCGGAGTTCACCATTGTGTTGAACAACTTGGCTGCATTGCTCGCCAAAAAGAGTCCACCTGATATCGAAAAAGCCCGAGAGCTAATTGATCGGGCCATCGCGCTTACTCCAAATATAGCAGAATGCAGAGATACCAAGGGTAATATCGAGGCTCAAGCTGGTAACAACGACTTGGCTATAACAGAGTATCTCAAGGCGTTAGAGTTAGCACCTGCAAGGCTAACAACTCGCGAAAAGCTAATCAAGTTGTACGAATCTCTAGGAAATGAACCCGAGGCACGTAAGCAGAAAGAAATGCTTCAAAAAGTAAAGGACGAGCTAGCCAGAATTCAGGCTCAAAGAGAGAAAGCGATTGAAGAAGAAAAGGCTGCGGAACAGAACAAAGCAGCCGAAAAAAGTGGAGAGCAAAATGCTACCGCCGAAGACGGTAAACCAAGCGTAGAGGAAAATCCTAACACAGGAACGCAAACTTCGGAAACGACAGGTAAATGAGTACTTAGGTACTTGCAAATGCAGGACCTAATGGTTTGGTGAGTCGCGGTCTTTGTTTTATATCGTGGGATTGACACAGTTCGGCGCGTCATAGTGTCGCGCTTTTGTTGTGGATTGGTTGCGGTCGGGATTCGAAGCTTCGGTGATGTACCCACGATCCCTTGGTTTTCGAGCTTTTTGAGAACTTGTGTGACAAACCGTCTCATTGGCACGAATGTTGCCCATAGTGCTTGTTGTATGACTCGATAACGTAAGGACAAGCTATGAAGATACTGATCACGACAGACGGTTCCAAGAATGCAGAGAATGCGGCTCAACTGGTTGCGAGATTACCTCATGATGAGCAGCTTGAAATCACCATTTTGTATGCAAACAATCTCATCGATTTTCATGGTGTTCAAACAGCTGCAGAAGTTCTGCAGCAGTGTCAGGAAGAAGATCGAAAACGAGGTGCAGATTCGTGTTTAAGAATCGCCAAGATGTTCGAGGGAAGCAATGCTTCGGTCACATCGAAAGTCGTTGAGGGGCATCCGAGTGTTACCATTGTGCAACAAGCTGAAGAATTAGCGGTGGATTTGGTGGTAATGGGAGCAGTGGGGCTTTCGAGACTGGAACGAATCGTTCTTGGAAGCACAAGCGATTTCGTCGCCACGCATGCACCATGCTCGGTGTTAGTCGTCCGCCCGCAATTAACGGAGGAGTTGAAACTCCATGAGCCTCGCGTTTGTATTGCTTACGATAACTCAGAAACATGTAAAGCGGCGATTAATGGCTTCTCACAATTTGCTTGGGTTAAGAAGACCGCAATTGATCTGTTAAGCATCATTCCAACACCTTTTATCTATTCCGATATTCCGATTCAGATCGATCGGTCAGCTAGCCAGCAGGCCGCCATGTCCCAATTGGATTCCGGCATAGCGTTGTGCGCAAGGATCTCCCCCAAGGTGAAGACACACTTGATCGAATCTGACTATGTTGGAGACGGAATTGTTAAATTCGCCAGGGAGCATTCCTCGGATATGGTGGTATTAGGAGACACTGGCCGAGGGCTGCTGGGTCGATTCTTTTTAGGCAGCGTTTCTCGGTACGTTTTGCGGCACGCCGAGTGTTCGGTATGGATTGGGCGTCTGAAGAAGGGCAGTTAATAGCTGCCTGGGTTGAGTATCTTCTTGCAAATCCTAGTTGAAGTGTCGCAATCCCTTGTTTTTTCTGGGTTTGCGTGGGTTTTGAGAAGGTTACTGGGTTGCCAGGAGCACAATTCTACGATCCATGTTGGGAGAGACCAAAATCGGCTGTGGACAACGAGCTAGACTATAGGGTATCCGTATTCCCAAGTTACCTCGGAAGACTATGTGGCGACGATGTCGAAATCGATTTGGCCTGACGGTGAAGTAACCGCAGAACTGTTAATCAACGTAAAGGAAGGAGCCCCCCAGGCTGTCGATCATTTGATGGATCGTCATAGGGAGTCCTTGCGCCGCATGATTCAGCTCAGGCTCGATCAGCGTCTAAATCAGCGAATGGACGTCAGTGACGTGATCCAGGATGTGTTGATTGAAGCCAACCGCAGGCTCCTGGAGTACCTGGAAAACCCGGTGATGCCGTTCCATCTTTGGATTCGTCAGATCGCCAAAGATCGAATTATCGATGCCCACCGTCGCCATCGAGTGTCTGCAAAACGAAGTGTTGACCGGGAGCAACCTCAACCTGGCAAAGGGCCTCCAGATCAGTCGACGATCGAGTTAGCCAATCAGTTTAGGGATGGAGCACTGACACCGGCAGCTGCAGCGACACAAAAAGAGCTGGCTCAACAAGTCGAAGCGGCAGTTCATCTCCTCAAAGAGAAAGATCGTGAAATCATTCTTATGAGGCACTACGAGCAGCTCGATAATCAGGAAATAGCGCAGGTGTTAGGTTTGACTGAACCGGCAGCGAGTATGCGGTATCTTCGAGCGTTAAAACGATTGCGAGGCATCATGGAAACGCTCCCTCCGTTGCAAGGGTATTTGCCAGAGTAAGTTTATATGAACCCTTTTCAATCAGGCGACGAGTATGAGGATGACGTAGAGTCAACTGAGATCGACGAGCGATTAGCTTCGTTGGTTGCTAGTCTAGCGGATCGACATCAAAAAGGAGACTCTATTGATATCGTTGAGGAATGCCAACGGTATCCAGAGTTTGCGGCGGAACTGAAATCGCTTTGGGGTACGATTGTAGTCACTGAGGCAGTGGGAGCTGTCGAAGCGAGCGCTATTCGACTTGGGCGAGACACTGGGTCAGGATCGTGGCAGCTGCCGCTCCCCTATCAGTTTGGTGACTTTGAACTCCAGGATTTACTGGGGCGCGGTGGAATGGGTATTGTCTATCGAGCCCAGCAGATAAGTTTGGACCGCGAAGTCGCGATCAAAATGATTCTCAAAGATCAGTTAGCGTCTCAGCAAGATCGTCAACGATTCTTTGCAGAAGCGAGAGCAACCGCAAAGCTGGAGCATCCGGGAATTGTTCCCGTTTATGACGTTGGTGAGATTGATGGACGCCCCTATTTCGTAATGAAGTTCATCAAGGGGAAAACGCTATACGAGTTGATCCAGGACGGTGAGTTAACGCCGCGGACGGCAGCCCGATATCTGGAGCAGATCTGTCGTGCTGTACAATTCGCGCATGATCATGGAATCGTTCATCGAGATATAAAGCCGTCCAATATACTGATCGACGAATCAGGCCAAGCGAGGTTGACTGACTTTGGATTGGCCAAGATCAGCGACTCCGTTGATTCGTTAACCAAGACAGGAGTTGTACTAGGGACGCCCACTTACATGAGTCCTGAGCAAGCCAGCGGACGGATGGGGCCGATCGGTCCAGCATCCGATGTCTACTCGCTTGGATCCGTGCTGTATCATGCAATCACGGGGCAACCTCCATTCGTCGGCAAGAACCCAGTTGATTTGGTTTTTAAAATACTAGAGCAGGATCCCCCGCCGCCGCGAGTTTTAGCTCCAAAGTTAGACCGTGACCTGGAGATGATTGCGGTAAGAGCATTGCAAAAGCCTCAGGACTTGCGGTACTCGTCCGCTGGCACGATGGGAGATGATTTGTTGGCATATTTGAGAGACGAGCCTATCTCTGCGCGGTCTGGTCAGTTTGCACACATTCTGGCTAGGTATTTTCGAGAGACGCATCATGCTCCCGTTTTGGAGAACTGGGGCTTGCTTTGGATGTGGCACTCGCTCGTTCTTATTCTGGTGTGTGTACTAACAGAGATTCTTCAGTGGAATAATGTCAACCGATGGTCTTATCCACTGTTGTGGACTGTGGGATTAGGAGCGTGGGCGGGAGTGTTTTGGGCATTGCGACGAAGAATGGGGCCGGTGACCTTCGTGGAGAGGCAGATTGCCCACGTTTGGGGAGCTAGCATGCTCGCGATTGCATCGATGTTTCCAATCGAGTGGGCGTTAGATCTGGAGCCACTGCAGCTAACTCCGCTGTTAGGTGTGATCAGCGGAATGGTGTTCTTGATCAAAGCCGGCATTCTAAGTGGCGCATTCTACATTCAAGCCGTTTGCTTGTTCGCTACCACTGGATTTATGTTGGCATACCCGTTAGTCGCGCACTTGATCTTTGGTGCGGTGGCTGCCCTTTCGTTTTTTATACCTGGGCTCAAGTATTACAAGCAAAGTCTCGTCAATAGTGCACCTACCATAAGGTAGTCAGCTTCCCTTTCCGTTGAATCGAAAAGGGAAGCTTTTGTTAGAACTTAGCGAGTGACCCAGGGTGAGATTGAAAGACGATTATGTCCCAATCTTTTGACGTGACCGATTCGGTCTTTCGGTTTCCTCCATATCGAGCCTGAACTGCCCTACCAATTGTTGCAAGCGATCCGCCAGATCGGTCAGCTCAACCCCCGATTGTTGACTTTGTGCTGCACCCGCAGCAGTCTCGATCAATACGCTGTCGACTTTGGCTATGCTCTGGATGATTTCCGTGCTGGCGATAACAGACTCGGAGATGCCCATTAGAAATGGATTCGGCAACGGAAACCGAATCGGTAATCCGACCAACGATTTGACCGGTGGTTTCTGACTGATTCTCCACAGACTCTGCAATCTTTCGACTATAGTCATTGACCCGCTTGATTACGCCAGCAATCGAACCAATGATCCTAACAGTATCATTCAGTGCAAGGAGATTGGTTTGCTCTGCATTTGTTGCAATCAAACGAATCGTCTCCCTCATCTCGTTAAGAGAGCGTGGAACTTCGGTGATGTTCTGTGTTAAGTGGGACGTAAACGTCGAGCATCATCCATTTCGACTGGCGGGTTTAGGATCTAATTTGGGCGATCATTTCAGCTTCGACCACTGGGGTTGGATGATTCCTAATGCTTCGTTATGAACTCGACCGTTGGTCGCGCAAATGCTGCTCCCCGTTGAGACCGGAAGTGGGGCTCCATCACAATCGGTGCATCGCCCTCCAGCCTCGTGAACAAATAGTTGCCCCGCAGCGTAATCCCATGGGCTGAGCCGGTATTCGAAAAAAAGACCGAATAGACCACATCCGACGTGGCACAGGTCCAACGCAGCTGCACCGAAGCGTCGCATGCCGTGAATGTTGGCACCGAATAAATCCCTGATAGTGTCGAGGGTCGTTCGCATCATCAAACCGCGGTCGTAGTAAAACCCGCACGCCATAACTATCTCATCGAGACGCTCTGCTTCGGATACGTTTTGCCTTACTGTGCCCTTCCACGCCCCCTGGCCTGCGACAGCCGTGAAGAGCTCGTTCGAGACCGGATTATAAACGATTCCGACGATAGGCTTGCTCTGATGGTAGTATGCGATGGATACGGCAAAGTGAGGAATTCCATGCAGAAAGTTATTGGTCCCATCCAGTGGATCGATAACCCATAAATGCTCTGCATTATCTGCAACAGGCAAATTCGATTCCTCTGCCAATATGGTGTGATTAGGAAACTGCTCGCGAATGGTGCTGATTATGGCAGCTTCAGCAGCCAAGTCGGCTTCGGAGGCAAAGTTTGCGATTCCCTTTTTCTGAACCGCTATCTTGGTCCCGAATCGCGACATCAATTCGTGAGAGCCACGACGGGTTGCTTCCAAGGCGACTTGGTACTCAAGCACAGAAAAATCTGGCGCAACGAACATAGCATTCCCGTCTAAAGATGAAGTCAAATTTAACTGTTCATGGCAGCTACCGATTTTGCCCACGCCACCGGGGCGAATAGCAATACAGGTGCCCATGCTCCGGCTGATGCGGTCAACAATGTCTCATGTGCACCCAAGGTTCGCAATCCGAAAGTGACTGCGTAGAACAGCGCAAAGATAATGAGGCATGATGTCACCATTCGGACGAGATTCCGATTTAGGCCAGTTAAGATAAAGGGGAGCCCAATCAGAATCTGTGTAAAATCGAGGATTGGTTGCACGAATCGAGAGTGCAACGTGACCTTGAGTTCCGGGCCATGATAATAGCTTCGATTGCGTAAATCGGATACTAATTCTGCCGTAGATGCATACTGTAAACCGTGGCCGCCAGAGATTAGGTCAAAGTCTAGAGCGCTGGTTATAAAACATTGGTTTGCCTGTAGCCACTTTTGATCAGCTGGAAGCATGAGAAAATATCGCTCATCCTGCATAAACGACCCAGTGAGGGACAACGGTTCAGAGGGCTTAAAATTAGTAAGGAGAAATCCAGCGGCATGTTCATTGTTGGCATCCAGGAATTGAGCCACTTCACCTTCGATTTGCCTGGTTTGCGATGCGATGGGACCAGTAAACTTGAAAACCGGGTTGAGGATCGAGCGATTGTTCTTTAGTAAAGTTTTTCCAACCACAATGAACCCTTGATCAACGTCCTCAGTCGGTCGAAGGGACTCGTTTCGTTCACCAATAAGATCGCGAGGGCGCTTGCTCAAAATTTCCGAGAATTGAGGGATGGCTGTTTCTCTCAACACGGCAGAAACGAGAATAAGCAATGCGGACGCACATAACAGAGGAACGACGATCCGCTTTTTGCTTATCCCAGCCGCCAAAATAGCCGTAAGTTCGTGAGTTCGATGCAGCCACGCTATAACGAACATGATAGCCAGCAGCGTAATCAGACCGCACATTCGGTCGAAGATGCTGAGCATCTGCGGACCGAAATACACGATTAGGCCTCGCAGAAATCCACCGTTGGCTTTGCCAAAGGTCACGAACTCATCAATGTTCGTGAACAGTTGAACTACGATAAGAAGCCCCGAGAGAGTCAGGAAGCACACGATAAAGACACGGAGGTACAAAACGAGTACGTACCGATCAATTTGTGTCATCGGGTGTCCCTATTCTTTGCAATGGAACATGACCACTGCACGTGTTACTTTCCGAGAGCATATCCACTGTAGAGGGTTTTTGCTTCCATCTTTGGTACCGAAATCGGTAGTGGAATGATGTCGAATGCGACACTCAGCTTTCGAAACATCTCAAGTTGTTCCGGGCGCGTCCCCTTGGTCAGTTCCGGAACGCGGTTTTGGTCGACTAATTCGAAGAGCAGGCGAGGTGTCTGGGTTAACCCGTATTTGGATTGCGTTACGCGATCAGTTCCTTTAAATCGATCCACAATCTGCTGAATAGCGGTCTCATACTGGAACGACTTGTCAGAGAGTTCTTTGCCAAGATTGTCAAACCCTCCGATCGTAACGATACTTTCTTGGCGATCGTGGAATTGGTAAGCTTCGTATCCTGCGTCTCGTAAGACTTTGGTAATCAAATATGCCTGCTCAGCAGCTGCCTCTAATTCGGATTTCTCTTCGTTGAGCTCTGAGGACCGTCCCCATGAGACGTAAGCAGTCTTGCCTTTTAGCGTTAAGACGCGTACCGTAAAGTTGCTTTTGCAGTTAAGAAGATTGTGTTCTTTGAGAAGAGGTTGCTGATTGAGGTCCTTAACGAACTTGTCAACCGTTGGTGACTTGAAGTACTCGGCAGGCAGAAGTGGATTCCGGACCAAAAACGCTTTGGACATGGGGCCTGGGTCTTTGATCTTGGTTTCTTCTTTTCGAACGACCAGTTTTTCTAACCACTTACGATAATCGCCAGCCGCAACTTTAGAATCGTCCCCGGCTGAGCTCGCAACACCACCTTGTGCATAAAACTTGGGCTTGATCGTTCGAATGTGGTTCAGGGTATGTTCAATATCGTCACCTTCGA
Source organism: Pirellula sp. (assembly GCA_046344995.1). Classification (GTDB taxonomy): domain Bacteria; phylum Planctomycetota; class Planctomycetia; order Pirellulales; family Pirellulaceae; genus JBKCUI01. The sequence goes on along the minus strand of JBKDKR010000092.1, from coordinate 129,642 downwards.
TCGAATCGAAATCTCCCACCAATACGGCGCAGCTTTCGATCACTCGATCATCTTGGTATTTCATTTTCTTTTGATCACCCTTGGGCGTAAAGCCAACACCGGCCACCGTTTGGGTATAGTCAAACATCTTGGGAAGACAGTACGCTTTCAATCGAAAGTCTTCTCGCAATTCTGCTGCAAGCTGTACGGCTTTTTTTTTGGCACCTTCTCCCTCAAAGCTAGCAGCGAGCACCATCCAAGGGCCGTGCTCTGTTTTGAGTAGCAACTCAGCGCTGCTCTTAGGTCGTTGACCAAAAGCACTAGAGGTAACCGATAATGCCAAGAGCAAAACCAACCCGAATGAGACCAATCTGAATGATTTGTATTGCTGCAACATAAACTGTCCTTTGCCGTTCAATTCCTTGACGCTTCGCTGGAAAATTCTTGATGAAACCTCCGGGATCAAGCGTTAATAGCAAGAATGGGCACTTTATGGCCAGAGCATTTTTGTTAACAAGACGGTTCGTTTTCGCTGGTCCGTATTCTTTATCAGTACCCCCAAGAATAGGGGGGGGGAGAGTGAAGGCAAAACGCTACATATGCAACTTTTTGCATGGAAATAATGGAAAAAGTTCGAAACCAATCGAGAGGTGAGAAATATTCAACCGAAAAAATTTAAAGAGATCTCACCTACTCGCGAGCGATTGCCTCCATTGGGGGAAGCACTGCGAAAAACAATCCCGCGCAGTTCAGTTATGACACTGACTAAAATCCTGAAACAGCCCAATCTAATATGCCTATCCAACGCAAAGAAGTTCAGGACGTTACCGAAAAATGTCCTTCTCAGCGTGCGCTTCAAATCATTGACGAATTGACCGTTGCGGTTCGTTCTGCAATTGCGGAGATTCGCGATATCAATGAAAACGCTAAGCTTCTCACCTTGAATGCAAGAATCGAAGCAGCACGAGCCGGTGATGCAGGCGCCGCATTCGGTGTTGTGGCTCAGGAAATGCAAGGATTGTCTGCCAAAACTGCTTCAGTAGCGGACGGCATGGAGAGCTCAACGTCATCGATCAAAGATCTCGTTAACATTATTGGTGATAACGCACGAAGTACGCGATTATCAGATATAGCATTGACCAACATCGATTTAGTAGACCGCAACTTATATGAGCGTACATGTGACGTGCGATGGTGGGCTACAGACTCCGCTTTGGTCAATGCGTTGTCCACTCAAAGCGAACGAACGTCCCATAGGTGTTCTGGCTGTTGTCTTCAATTGGTCATCGCTTTCGCAGGCGATATTGGGCAGTGGGGCCTGGGACAATCGTAGCCGCCGGATGTTCGTGAACGAGTCCGGTCAAGTGCTTGCTGCATCCAGTAACGTGCCAAGTGACTATACTTTTCCCATTCGAAAATACTCTGATCTTTGGGGAAAGAACAAAGGGTATTGTATCGAAAAAGAGGATGGCAAAAGTATTTGTATCGCCCAAGCTAAATCGCCTGGTTTTGAGACTTACGCAACGGGTTGGAGATCGGTCATTATTCAAGGTGCTTAGCTGCAGCAGTAGCGAACACGCTGCCAGTCCTTACAGATGCATGCCGACGTAACCGCCGGATTCCTGTATCGATCTTTCCAATAACGCACGGCGCTTTCGGGTTTGCTCGGGATCGCCTGCGCCGATGTAGCGATCAAACTCGACAACGACCGCATGCTTTACGGTTTCTGTAAACCACTTGACGACATGCTGTTCGAGCCAGGGGCATGTTTCACTATCCAACATGACATTGAGGTCAGCGTATTTCGTTCGTTCGTCGTTTTCATCCGTAAACACGACTCCTTCGAATTTGAACGCAATCATGCCGTGTGTCGGATCGTTAGTTACGTAAAACTTACATGCTGCGTTGTGCAAAAAATAAGTATTAAACGTACCGTGCTTAGCAATCGCCGCTTTGATTCGATCGTACTTCGCGACCAACCCTGGAGATGCGTCGATTGGCGGGTCCAAACGAACCAGACTCCTCAGGGGGATACAGTCAAACGAGATATCGACATATCGTTCCATGAGGTCTGGTTTTGGTTTCTAGTAATGACTGGCGTAAAAAACTTGCTTACGATTCGGTATTAAAGGCGGCTGCGAGTAGATCTTGTTCCTCCAAAGCATGAGCTTTGGCGGACCCGGTCGACGGACTCGCTGATTCTGCACGCGAAATTCGTCGCAGCTTGAATCTGGTGTCAATCGTGTCACCCCAATTGATCTTCACGAATTGCCACGCTCCCATGTTGCTCGGCTCGTCTTGATACCAATAGACTGGAGTGCCATCTGCATACCCGGCGAGCGTTTCCATAATCTTGGCCGGCTCGAGCGGATAGAACTGCTCGATACGAACGAGGGCCACATCATTTCGCTGAAGCCTGGTGCGTTCTTGCAGGAGATCGTAATACGCCTTGCCACTAGATAGAATAACGCGCGATGTCGGTGCTCCCGCTGGTCGGTTGTCTGGAATAATCTTTTGGAAGCTGCCGTTCTCTATGTCATCCAAAGTTGATACGCACTGCTTGTTTCGCAACAAACTCTTTGGAGTCATCACAATTAACGGTTTGCTCCATTTCGACTTAACCTGACGTCGCAATAGGTGAAAATACTGAGCCGGTGTCGACGGCTGAGCCACAATCACATTGTGCTCGGCAGTCATCAACAGGAATCGCTCCAGACGCGCACTGCAATGCTCAGGTCCTTGTCCCTCAAAGCCGTGGGGCAACAACATGACTAAACGACTTAGTCGCTTCCACTTGTCTTCCGCGCTGGCGATGAACTGATCGATCACGCACTGCGCCACGTTGGAGAAGTCTCCGAACTGGGCTTCCCATGCAATCAAGCCTTCTGGGCAGTCGAGACTGTAGCCATACTCGAAACCTAAAACGGCTGCTTCAGATAACGGGCTATTTACAATCTCAATCTTTGCTTGATTGGGAGAGAGATGTGCAAGCGGCATGTACTTTCGATTGTCCTTCTCATCATGAAGCACGGAGTGCCGATGAGAGAATGTACCACGCTCGCAATCCTGACCAGTCAGTCGAACTGGATGCCCTTCTGTTACTAACGAGGCAAAGGCGATCGCCTCAGCAGAAGCCCAATCTAAGCCGGAGTTACCAGCGGCAGCAGATCTGCGGTCTTCTAAAATTCGAGCTAACTTTTTGTGAGGGCGGAAATCTGCCGGAGCGGAGCATGATTTGAACAAAAGGTCAGAGGCGACTGCTTTGGGGATTCCCGTGGTGACTTTTTCGTCCGCCGGCTCTGGCCCACCGTAGTAACCTGACCATATGCCTGTTAGCGAAGTTAGGTCATGAACAAACGGCTCCGTTTTGGCGAGCTCAAACTCCTTGGAGAGTCGATTGTGTCGAACCTCAGCGATGGAATCGGCCTCTTGCCTGGTCAACTCGTTCATGCTGAGCAAGTGTTCCAAGTAACTTTCGCGGACCGGTTTCTTGGCATCGATGGCTGCGTACATCAACGGCTGTGTATATCGTGGTTCATCACCTTCGTTGTGCCCGAGACGGCGATAGGCATACATGTCGATGACGACATCTTTCTCAAACTCATTTCGGAAGTCCATGGCCAAGTTTACCACTTGGGCGACTGCCTCAGGATCTTCACCGTTTACGTGGAAGATTGGGATTTGCAACATCTTGGCGATGTCGCTCGCATAGGTGCTGCTTCGGGATTCCTCTGGTTCCGTTGTAAAACCAATCTGATTGTTCAACACGATATGGAGCGTTCCGCCCGTTCGATAACCTGGCAATTCGCTCAAGTTCAATGTTTCTTGAACAACCCCTTCGCCGATAAACGCAGCATCACCATGAATCAAAACGGTCATGTGTTCGTTGCGAGTGATGTCAGCCGAACGATCTTGTTTGGCTCGACAGCGTCCCAAGGCAACGGGATTAACAAACTCGAGGTGGCTCGGATTAAAGCAGAGGGAAATGTGAATCGATTGACCCGTGCTCGTGGTCCAATCACTGCTGTAACCCATGTGGTATTTAACATCACCGCCCCCACGAAACATCTCGGGTTTTGGATCATCAAACGACCAGAAGATGCTCTGAGGTCGCTTGCCCATAATGTTGGCCAAAACATTCAAACGGCCTCGGTGGGCCATGGCCAAGACCAACCCTTTGATGCCGTGCTGACCAGCCTTTTCTAAAGCTCGATCTAGAAGGGGAATAAGGCTCTCTGCTCCCTCGAGCGAGAACGTTTTTGCAGTCGAGTACTTCTTGCGAACAAATTCTTCAAAAATCGTTGCGTCTGCTAGCTTGGTATAGATTCGCGTTTGCACCTCGCGAGAAAGCGCGAGCCTGTTTTCGGTCGACTCCATACGACGCTGCAACCAGTCCCGTATGTTCCGGTTATCGACGTGCATGAACTGCGCACCAATGCTGCGGCAGTAAGTGGTTCGAAGTTTTTCAATGATGTCGCCAACCGTCCGACCGTTTGCATGCTCAATGGTCGGTGATGTAAATGGACGACGCATGTCTTCTTCGGTCAGTCCATGAGATTGGGGATCCAGTTCAGGTGGCCCCTTTCGGATTAGGCCGAGTGGGTCAATCTTGGCCATCAAGTGCCCCCGCACGCGGTATTCGCGAACCAATTGGTCAACGCGTTCTTGCATGCGAGCCAGCCAAAGAGCATCCGGAGCATCTCCACCAGTCGCCACCGATCCATTGGTGGGCTCTTGGTAAAGTGATTCCGATTGAGAGGCGAGGGAGAATTCTTCAAAGTATTTTCGCCAAACGTCAGACACGCTGCTGGGGTCTTGGATGTAGCGGACGTATAAGTCGTCGATGTAATCGAGACTGTATGTGTTCATTTGAGGTTACTTTTCGAAAAAAACAATTTTCTTGATGGCCAATCCGTTGGCACACTGATTATGGTTTCGGATAAGTTGGGTTACTAGATCATTTTGAATGAAATCCGGCCCACACGACCGCAATTTAGAATCGAGAAACGCAGATAATAACGAGTGTTGGATTGTAGCGGAGTAGCAAAGTCAGTCGAGATTTGTCTCTTGGCTTCCGATGTTTACGATCAACAATTTAGCTCTTCAGCCTGCTTTCTCACATTTGCTATGACGCAATCTACTAAATTAACGAATCAGATTTAATGACATCGGAAACAATAATTACTGATATCTATCTCGACAATCACGCTACAACCCGTGTTGATCCGCGAGTTGTGCACGAGATGTTGCCCTGGTTTGATTCTCAATTCGCCAACCCAGGGAGTGTTTCTCACCAGCCCGGGAGGCATTCCAAAGAAGCGATTGATAAGTGTTTTGAGGATATTAGCTCGTTTCTTGGGGCGAGTCGGGACGAATTGATCATTACAAGCGGCGCCACGGAGAGTACCAACTTGGCAATATTGGGGACGGCACTTCATCCGACCCAGAAACGCAGAAAGATTGTTACCCTCTCGACCGAGCATCACGCTGTTCTCGGTCCCATTGAAAAACTTGGTCGATTGGGCTGGGAAACGGTAGTTTTGCCCCCACTGGCACACGGAGTTGATCGCGAATCCAACACGAAAGCGGGAATGGTAGATCTGGATAAATTGTCCAGTGTTATCGACGATCGGACTGCACTCGTGTCAGTCATGTTGGCTAATAATGAAATAGGCGCTGTTCAGCCACTTAGGCAAATTAGTGTTCTATGTGAGAAGTTTGGGGTTCTATTCCATACAGATGCGACTCAAGCCGTTGGCAAACTACCAGTAAATGTGCAGGAGCTCGGCGTCGACCTGTTAAGTTTTTCGGCGCACAAATTTTATGGTCCTAAAGGGGTAGGCGGGCTGATTGTGTCGCAAAGTCGAAATGTCGTAGAACTTTCTCCGCAGATCGTGGGTGGGGGGCAGCAGCAGAATTTTCGTTCGGGCACACTAAACAGTCCTGGAATTGTTGGAATGGCGGCCGCTTTGCGAATTTCCCTAAACGAATTGGAGGAATCCTCGATACGAGAAGGGGCTTTACGCGATTTACTTTGGCAGCTGCTTAAGGAAAACATTCCCGAACTGTTGCTGAACGGTCCTATTTGGAGCAGTTTGGACCAGTCCGATTCTCAGCCGATCCGTCTGCCAGGCAACCTAAATGTGTGCTTTCCATTGGTGGACGGGCAGTCTTTGATGATGGCGATACCCCATTTGGCGGTGAGCAGCGGCAGCGCATGCACGGCTGCCCACCCAGAACCGAGTCACGTGCTTCGCGGCATCGGGCGAAGCGGGGATCAGGCCCGCGGAAGTCTTCGTTTCGGCGTCGGTCGGTTTAATTCCGAAGCTGAAATTCGGTTAGCAGCACATTGGATAACGCAGGCATACCACAAGTTAGCAGCTTTTGTCGCTTGACCCCATCGGATAGCGATCGAGAATGGAAGACTTCCGGTGAACAACCAGCGGAAGCTTGGACCCTCGAAAACTTGCTCTTTGGCTTATCATTAGCCCATAACACTTACCCCACCCACTCGCATGAGTATTGCTCCTGATCATTTGGCAGCTACGAAACAAGTCCCAGACCAATCGGGTCGCTTTGGTGATTTTGGGGGGCGGTACGTTCCAGAGACCCTAACGAGGGCGCTGGATGAGCTGGTGATGGAATACCAGAAGGCAAAGAAAGACCCCGATTTCCAAGCCGAACTGGACGATTTGCTACACCGTTTTGTCGGTCGCCCCTCGCCGCTTTATCATGCAAAGCGCCTAAGCAAAGAGCTCGGTGGAGCCCAGATTTGGCTGAAAAGAGAAGATCTAAATCACACCGGCGCTCACAAAATTAACAACACGCTCGGGCAGGCTCTCCTAACCCTAAGGATGAAGAAAACGAGAGTTATTGCGGAGACGGGAGCTGGGCAACACGGAGTCGCTTCTGCAACGGCATGTGCCCACTTTGGGCTTCCTTGCGTGGTGTACATGGGGGCAGAAGACGTGCGTCGCCAGAAGCCAAACGTTTTCAGCATGAGGCTGCTTGGTGCAGAGGTTAGGCCAGTCGAAAGCGGTTCGCGAACCCTTCGAGACGCCGTCAACGAGGCTATGCGAGACTGGATGTCGTCCGTGGAGTCGACCCACTACATCATAGGGTCTGTCATTGGCCCACATCCGTTCCCTATGATGGTTCGAGATTTTCAAAGCGTGATCGGAAAGGAATGCCGAGAACAATCCCTGACCTCGATTGGACGTTTGCCAGACGCGGTTGTGGCCTGCGTTGGCGGCGGAAGCAATGCGGCAGGTATGTTCTATCCCTTTGTGGAGGATGAAGGGGTCAGAATGATTGGGGTGGAGGCTGGTGGGCGGGGCGCTGCACCCGGCGAACATGCATCGCCTCTATCTTACGGAAGCCCAGGGGTGCTGCACGGTTCCTACAGCTACGTTATGCAAGATGAAGATGGGCAGACCAGCGATGTGCATTCGATGTCAGCTGGCTTGGACTATCCGGGCGTTGGTCCCGAGCATAGCTATTGGAAAGACACCGGACGTGTCGAGTACACGTCTTGTCGAGATGATGAGGCACTCGCTGCATTCGATTTTCTAGCGAGAAACGAAGGGATTCTTACCGCGCTCGAAACATGCCATGCTGTCGCCAAGGCCACCGAAATTGCGAAAACCATGAGCCCAGACCAACACTTGGTCATCTGCTTGTCCGGCCGAGGCGATAAAGATGCTGCCGAACTGGCTCGTTTACGCGGTCAAGAGTGGTAATCCCAGTCCATCCCGATAGGATATCGCATCCCGAGCGCACTTGATCGCGCTGGGAGTCGACCAACTGTCCCTACCAGATTAATTCCTGATGACTCCAATCGAACAAATGTTTCAACGCCTCAAAACTGAGGGGCGAAAAGCATTCATGCCTTTTATTACTGCTGGCGACCCAAGCTTGGGATTTACGCAGCTAGTGCTTAGGCTTTTGAACGACCTGGGGTGCTCCATGGCAGAAGTGGGGATTCCCTACAGCGACCCAATCGCAGATGGGCCCGTCATTCAAGCTTCTTACACCAGAGCTTTGTCAAAAAAGACTAAGCTAGCGGATATATTTTCCAGCGTGGCTTCTGAAAAAGCAGCGTTGAGTATGCCTCTAGTCTCTATGGTGAGCTACGCCATTATCCATCGAATGGGGCTTGAGAAATACGTTGAACAAGCGATGGAGGCTGGCTTTTCGGGTGCGATCGTTCCGGACTTGTTAGTAGAGGAAAGTGATTCACTGTCCAAGATTTGTAAGCTCAAAGGCTTTAACCTGATCCAGCTTGTGACGCCCACGACGCCTCAGGAGCGTGCTCTTCGAATTGCAGAGCAATCATCTGGTTTCTTATACTTTGTGAGTGTCACCGGAATTACAGGTGAAAGAACTGAGTTGCCTCCCGGCTTAGTTGATCGTGTTTCTTGGTTGAAGGAACGATCCTCCTTGCCAATTTGTATCGGATTCGGAATCTCATCGCCGGACCACGTTAAGTTATTAGCTCCAGTAAGCGATGGCGTTATTGTCGGTTCCGCAATCGTGCGTTTGATGGAAAATGCTGATAGCGACCCTCAAGGCTCTCTGACAAAGATCGAAAACCTTTGTAAATCGCTGATGGCCGCTCTTTAACAATAGCCTCGTATGCAGTGATGCAGGCTTGGTGTTCCCCGCTGACATGAAGCTATTAGCGTTAATGAATGTTTCATTTCGTGGGTTTTGCTAGCAATGCTAGATGTTAACACGTTAAGCGGTTGCTGAAACTGAGCGGTTGCTGAAACTGTTAGTAAGAGAGGTGCCCGCCTCAATAGTTTAGTCGAGATCGGTTTTTGATCGGACGTAGGGTGGGCATTCCTAGGTCTTGTATCGAATGTAAATCGGCCAGGAGCGGCTAGCCTGCAATCGAAGCTACAGATCTCATTACGACATTAAACGGGCTTAGGCATAAAAAAAGCCGCTAGGCGGAAATCCGACTAGCGGCTTGGTCGTTTGATTGCTTGGAGCAGATATCAACTAGGTTGAATGCTCTAGCACAGCAACGGTTTAGCTAGGAACCTTGGTAGCAGGCTTTGCAGCCTTCTTCTTCTTGGAAACCTTCTTAACAGCTTTCTTAGCAGCTGCCTTCTTTGGTGCAGCCTTCTTAGCAGCTTTCTTAGCTACCTTCTTCTTTGGGGCTGCCTTCGTTGCTGCCTTCTTTGCTTTCTTCTTGGCCATGGATACATCCTCCGAAAAGCTAAAACTTAGTTGTTGCAGTAGTTACCAACCAGAAGCAGAAGGTAGGCAATACTGTGCTCAACAACCGATACTAAAAATCTTCACCGAAACAGTTTCGACCTTAGACGTCATGTCACAAACACACGAGTGTGGTTGCAGTCGGATCTGTTTCCGCAAAGGAACAACATCCAATGACGTATTTGTATAAAAGTCGAAACCTAATGCAACATCTTTTCGACAATTTTTCCACAATAATGAAACGAATTTTCCACACTTGACGGAGATGTTTTCCCGTCAGCAATGACTCTCAAATGCGCAGCGTGAATCATGTTGAGATCGTTCGGGTGGAATGCAGTACACGAGTCGTTGAGGCGAGTTTTTTCTTGCGAAGCTCGAGTTCAAGACCTCCGTTTTATCCGTCGAAATCGCGATGCATAAAAACGACTTCGCGCGATAACTTTGCTTGGTCAACTGACTGCGCATCCAATGAATTTCCAATTCTACGCTTTGTTTTAAGCAATACACTGCGCCCAAGCGTTCGAGCGAAAGAAGCATGTGAGTTGGCCGTCAGATGGAGGCGCGAAAATCAGTTCCAAGTACATCTCAAGCATACGTTGTTGATTCGCCGCTGGTGCGATTTTTTAGCTTGGCAACACACTCGATGAGACCTGTATTGGTTCTCAACTTGGGGTCGCAAAACAGGTGTTTTGACAAGAAAAAATTTTTCGTTTTTTTTTCGCGCAACACCTCAAACATGATGTTGATTGGTCGCATCGACGGTCAAGAACGCGCTGATTCAGGTGTCTGCAATTCTCTGCACCGCTTCCATCGATTTTTTAATCGGCACATTGGACGTTTCGATTATCGTTGCAACGCAAGTCGATTATGCGACGGCATCGCAAAGATGCTTTGGAACGAAAACGAAATCGCGAGCGTTCTCGATTGCATTGCTAGCGATATGCAATCATATGTTTCCGTCTTTCATCGGCAGCCTATCACCAGGGAGATCTTCGTCCGCTGGATTGCATGATCTGAAGGTTGGTGTAAGCAAATGAACCGAGGAAGATTGCTGGTAGCCAATTGTCTTGCCGAATAAACCAGAGCGCTGCCAAGATAGCAACGACCACTCCGAGACAAGCTGCTTCGTATTGGCCGTCACGCTTGCCAAAGATCCCAATCAAGTGACGTGCGATTTGGCCACCATCGAGCGGCAAAATTGGCAGCAGATTGAGCAACGCCCACCAGATGCTCGTCGATACTAGAAACTTGACGAACGTAAACAGATAAATGTTTGGTGGTACTTTCAGCATTTCCAATGGCATCCCTAGCCAGTTAGCAACTAGAGCGAATTCGTACACGAAGTACCCCGCCCAAACGGCGATCCCTCCCGCTACCAAAGCCAGCAGCAACTGTATCGCTGGTCCTGCAGCCGATATAACCAAATGATTCCCGTGCGATAACCTCTGCCTGAATCCTTGCTTCGCCCATATCAATCCTGCTCCAGGAATAGCCAGCCCACCCATCTGATAGAGAACAATGTGGCTCTCGATACCAAAAAAACGGAAAGCCAATGAGTGTCCTAGCTCATGAATCAGAATACTAAGAAATCCTGCAGCCACCCAAAGGAGGAGAATGACCGTGAACTCGGTATCGAATCCTCTTAGCGAGTACTCTTCTTGAAGACCCAACGATCTGTCGTAACCTAGCGCAGCAATCACCACCCAGAATAGCCAAGTCACACGAATCGGAAAACCAAACAAGCGAAACCGTACGTCGTAAGGACTCTCTTGGGGTTCGCACAACAACATGAAATCAGCCTCGGACTTGAGTAAAGTGGTATTAGATAATCAAAAGAAAATGGGCATTTCGGCTAAAGCATTCCGCTGGTTGCCTCTTGGGCGATTTTCTGCCATGCGGTTACGCATTCGACTCCCACCCTGTTCATTTCTTCTTGGCGAATGCTCAATGGTGGGATGATGGCAATTCTATCACGCGAGCTACCAGTGACATGGACCAAGATCCCATTTTCTCGGAGCAGTCCTGCATACCTATATGTCGCTTTCGTCCCTGTCTCGGCGACGAAGGAATCCTCTGCTCGCGCTAACGTGTTCGAAAGATGCCTCATCGTAGTTCGTAAATCGATGACGGTTGCAGAGCCGACACCGGATACTGCGTCCCGTGGTAGTTTCGATGCCAAAACGGATCTAAGCTCTGCGTGCAACGAACTGCTTGCCTCTATAACGTCGGTCGAATCCAGTATTCGGAGAACCTCGATCGCGATTCGGCATGCAAGAGGCGCCCCTGCGAATGTCTCCGATTCATAGCCGGTTCTTAGCTGGTCCATGATTTCGGACGAACCAATTACGCATGAGATAGGCAATATTCCCCCCCCAAGTGCTTTACCGAGCACCAGCAGATCGGGATACCAGCCTTGAGAGTGTGAGGCGACCATGGATCCCAGCCGCCCCAATCCCATTTGGACTTCATCCGAGATAATCAGCAGACCATGCTCCCTGCCAAGCTCGACTAGCCTTTGAATGTACTCGTTGGGTGCAAAGTAGTAACCGCGGGATCCTATGGCAGGCTCTACCAAAAGTGCTGATAGTCGACCAGAATTTGTCCGCAGTAACTCTCGAAACACCGTTAAGCTTTCGTTGCAAGCATCCTGCAGGGTTTTATTTGAGCCCGCCTCGACGCGAGGAAAGGGAATCGGAAAACGCAAAACGGGAGACGAACCAACCATGAGACAGTCCTGTTGTGCCGTATCACTCACGTAGGATGTTGCAATCGATCTACCGTGATACCCCAGGTCGAATGTTGCAAGCCCTCCCGGACTTCGGTGAAACGCGATTCGCCAAGCGATCTCGATGGCGCGTGCACCTGTCGTTGATATCCATGCTTTGGGGGAACCGAACGAGCTGGATTCCTGAGAATGATGAGCCGCACTCCGAGAGACGACATGACAAAGCTGTTGCTCGAATTCCCTTCGAAGGCTCGACTCGCCACCCGTCGCAAAAATCAGTTTCGAGGCTTGATCCGTTAATGCGGCCACTAAATCGGGATGACAATGACCCAGAACATTGGCAGAGTAGCCTGAAACGCAATCCAAGAATCTGTTACCGGCGTTATCCCAGAGCCAAGCACCAGAGCCGCTCGACCATTCGATATCTTGATTGGGATCGTGAGGGCGGAGAGTGCCGGTCGCCCTAAATCTACGAGTCACTTTTTCATCTTGGACATAAGCGGGGCGATAATTTGACTCGGTACGAATCGTTCTAAAGCGCGACCGTGCCCCATGGAAGCTATCTGCTTGATCAGAGAACTCGATACGTGTGCGAACTCTTCATCGGCCATTAGGAAAACGGTTTCAATAGCTGCATCAAGCTGCCTATTGGCCATCATCATTGTAAATTCGCCAGCGATATCGGTTAACGGCCTCACGCCTCGAACCATTACTTTGGCATTTTTTCCGCGCACAAAGTCTACTGCTAAACCATCAAACGATTCCACTTGAACTTGAGGTAGATGGCTCGTTACGAGCTTTAACAAATCCATTCGCTCTTGGGTAGTAAACAGAGACTGCTTTTCCGAATTGACACCGACCGCGACGATCAGTGTGTCGTAGAGCTTTGCACTGCGCTCGATGATGTTCAAGTGCCCGAGAGTAACAGGATCAAACGAGCCTGTATACACAGCGATGTTGGATTGCAGAGTCACGTTGGCATCGGTTGGTTAGCGGAAATTGGCTCGCACTTCAGCTTTACTGAGGTGCATATAGCAAAGAGCGTAAAAAATCATGAGGCCAATGGCGATCAATACCCCAAACCCGATGCTGACATAGAAAACAACGTCTAAGAAAGCTCCAATGTCTGGAGCATTAGGGTTGTTCGCCATTTGTTGCTGCTGACTTAGTTTCTGTGCCTGAAAGCTGAAGTACTGAACGACGACGTTGTATGGTAGTTCCAGCAATTTGTACAAAATCATAACGGCGGAAACACCTTTGATGAGATTCAACCCTGTAAGCTTTTTGTTAAGCCCTGAAATTCCTCCCCATAACATTGCAATGGATAAGACACCTGAGATGATCATCATAACGATCATCAGAATGTAAGCCCCTGGGAAAGGATTGAGGTTAATCTCTTCTTTAACGCCCGCTTCATCCATCAATTCTTGGATCTTGGGCAGCAGTGCTATCGAAATAACTCCGAACAACGCACCTATTGTGCCTAACGCGCCGAATATCAAATGGATAATAAACACCGCTTTGGTAAAGGGCTTTAGTTTTCCGTCTCCTGTTGGCTCGTAGGCGTTTGGGTTACCAGATTCGAAGCGATAAGGGTTATTGGGGATGTCTTGATTCATGGTTTCAGTTAGCTATAGCAGCAAGAATGGCAAAATGGGGTCTGGGTTCGGAGAAAGCAGGACTGCCGCTCCAGCACGGTATCGACGTCTACCGTAGGCATGATTTTTACAAAACAGGGCGCGAGTTGGGTTAGCTTTCGCGAATTACTTGGATTAGTCGATCGATGTCACTGCGGTCATTGTACGCGTGGACAGCGGCCCGCAAACGGCCGTGGCGAACGCTAAGCATGACTTTATCACGAATAAGTCGGTTTCGGAGTTCCATGGGATCGCAACCAGGCTTTTCAAAGCAAACGATTCCCGACAGGCGACTCCTAAATTGTTCTGCCACCGACTGATCGCGGTGAACGATGGCTCCGACTGATTTTAGCTGATCCTCCAATATGGCAGCAGTTTCTAGGACCGATTCGCCGAGCAATCCGTCTTCAGACGTTTTTGTTTCGCTATGGCATCCTAAATCGAGCAACATTTGAAGACTTCTCTCGAAACCGATTTGCCCAATATGATTGGCCGACCCTCCTTCGAAACGGGACGCGTTCTTTTTAAATGACATGGCCTGGGTGCTAAACGTATGGGCTCCTTCGATCGAGCCCCAGCCTACCATCATGGGCTTAAGGGAATCGAGATTCTTTTCCCGAATGAAAAGCAGACCAGCTCCCTCCGGCCCCATCATCCATTTGTGACCATCAGCGGCTAGGAAATCGATATCCAGTTCGGAAAGATTGCATGGAAAAACCCCGAGCCCCTGGATAGCATCGACGAAAAGTTTCGCTCCGGTTTGGTGCGTCAGTTCGCAAAGCTCTGCGAGATCGAGCCGATATCCCGACAGATATCCAACCCAGCTGGCAGAAACGAGCTGCGTATTGGCATCGATAAACTGGCGAATCTGATTCAGATCGACAACTCCGTGGGGAGCAACAGGAACTTGCCTTACCTCGATCCCATACTCAGTTAGGCACTTCCACGGGAGAAGATTGCTGGAAAACTCGTTCTCAAGCACCACGACATTTGTTGGAGTGCCGCGTCGCATATCCCATCGCATACCATTCGCAATTAGGTTGATGCCAAAGGTCGTATTGGGGATGAGGGCGATTTCAGATGTCTCGCAGTGCAGCAATTGAGCCCCCGAAGACCGGAGCCGCTGTGCCGCCGTCGCCCATTTCGGCCAGCTATAATCGCCGTCTGACTCCGCCTCGCCGAGGAATTGCCGCATGGCATCCGCAGAGGCTTTAGGGATGGGGCTAACTGCTGCGTGATCGAAGTATGCCCAGTGGTCGGCTGCCGGAATCTGGCTTCTCATCAGCCGCCTCAGCTCCGCGGAAGACCGGGGAGGGGGCGAAATTATCGGCACAACTGGAATATTCATGTCGTTTTTCTAAAGGTTTATGCAGGGTAGGGAACGATTTTGAAGAAAAAATGATGAGCTCAGGGAAGGCCGGTGACAGTCGGAAATCTTCAACTATACTAGCCTCGTGCCGATCGCTTCCCAGCCGGCCACTTGTCGTTTGAGTTTTATCAGCTTGAGTCGCTAATCGATCGACGTTATGCAACCTGATCGTTCCTATTTCCCAGGCACCACTGGTTTTCCAAGCACCAATGGGCACATCCTTGAACAGCACCGAGGTCTTTGATGCCCAAAATTTTGTGTTTAACTGGGTTGGTGATTTCTGGCTTGGTATTCGTATTGTTCCTGGTTGATTTGATTATGACCATCGGGGGACTTGGATCTTTGTTCCAGTATCCCAGTTATTTCATGGCTATCGTATTTTTGCTCGCTTCTGGTACGCTTGGCTACCTTAGTTGGTCAACGTTTCGCGAATTGAAGTAAGACGAAAATGAAATTTGATCCTGAGTCGTGGTCGTTTCGGCAATCGCAATTCGGAAGCTTGGATGCTGCTTTGATCGCTCCAGTCCGAGAAACTCCCCGAGCGCTCGTCGTTCTTTGCCATGGCTTTGGTGCTCCCGGTACCGATCTTATTAGCCTGTTCGACAATATCCTCCACCTTCTGCCCGACTCGTCTCCATCCTGCGCGTATTTGTTCCCAGAGGGACCTGTCTCTCTAGAAGAAATGGGGATCCCCGATGGACGTGCTTGGTGGCCGCTGAACATGGCGCAAATGATGCAACTTGCCGCCGAGAATCGGTTTGACGCGATGCGTGAAACGGTTCCGCCAGAAATTGACTCGGCGCGAACTGAACTCGTGATCGCAATTGCTGCCTGCCGGGACCATCTGGCTGCAGAATACAAAACGACCGTCGAATGCCCCGTAATTCTAGGTGGCTTTTCTCAAGGTGCGATGCTATCGGTTGATACCTTGATGCGAGGTGGGCTGACCGGTGTTGCTGGACTTATTGCTTACTCCGGTGCATTGATTTGTGAATCCCTTTGGAGATCGGCCCCGAAGTCTGTTCGCGGATTGCCCTTTATTCAGAGCCATGGTCGACAAGACCAAATTCTTCCGTTCGAAACGGGCAAATGGCTCAACGATTTGTTGCTCGATCTTGGCATGTCGGGAAGCTTGCTAGAGTTCGATGGTCCACACACGATTCCCATAGAATCGATGATGCAATCAGCCAAGCTGATTCATGCCATTGCGATGGAATCAGCGTCGTAGTCGCGGGCAAGTGCCGCGACTTGGGATTTCGAGGATTCTCCAATCAAGGTTAACTCCAAGTTACGGCACTAATCTCGTTTAAGCTCTTGGATGTATTCATCAAAACGTAAAAGTTGCTCCCGGCTAACTTCAGGAAACTTTAGATCGAGCGTTTCCAATTCGCTGGCAATGATGTCGGCAATCGCAGCCCGAGCATACCATTTATCATCGGCAGGGATTATGAACCACGGGGCTTCTTTCGTGCTCGTGGCAGATATGGTTTCTTCAAAGGCTGTTTTGTAATCGCTCCAGAGTTTTCGCTCTTCGAGGTCACGCGGATTGAATTTCCACGCTTTTTCTGGGTCGGTCAAGCGTTCGAGGAGGCGTGACTTTTGTTCGTCCCTCGAAACATGCAGAAAGAACTTGAGTACCGTCGTGCCGTTATCCGCTAGAGTTCGCTCGAAGTTCTTAATCTCACGATAACGAGATTTCCAAAGATCCTGAAGCTCGCTCGCTTCAAGATTCTTCACTGCAGGTAACTTTTGCGGAATCAGAAGTTCGGGGTGAACTCGAACCACCAGCGTTTCTTCGTAATACGACCGATTGAAAATCGAGATCATGCCTCGCGCTGGCAGAAAAGGCATGGGGCGCCACAGAAAATGGTGCGACAACTCTTCTTTATTAGGTGGTCCAAAGCTGTGAACTCTACATCCTTGCGGGTTTATGCCATGCATCACGTGCCGAATTGTTCCGTCCTTTCCTGCTGCATCCATCCCTTGGAGAATGATCAAAAGGGCTCGATTTCCTTCGGCGAACAACCGCTCTTGGGCCTCGGCTAGAAATTCGTTGTCATCCGAGAGTGCCGTTGTTGACTGGCTTTTTGTTAGATCTTCTTTGGATCCTCTAGTCGAAATCTTGTTTAGATCGATTGCGTTTCCCTCTTTCACGCGAAACTTGGAGGCATCAAATTGGTGTTTTTTCATGTGGTAAAGGTCCCGGGTCTGCAATCCGAAAAGAAAATGACGTCCTATCAACTTCGCTCATGGTACAGGATTTGTCTTTTCAATTGCAGGCAAAGTCGCGGATGATAAGCACTTGGCGGGAACAGGGCTCAAGTTAGAATCGCTCTCTACTGAAATGTCCGCTCAATCTTTGTCACCGAATTTCGTCGAAAGAACCAGCAGGAATGGCTAAACCCCGCGTTCTCGTACTGCGAGCTCCAGGCACCAATTGTGATGTCGAAACATCTTATGCGTTCGAGCTAGCGGGGGCCGAACCGGTCCGACTGCACATTAATCAACTGATCGAAAACCCAGCCTTAGCATCGTCGTTTCAGATGCTCTGCTTCCCAGGCGGTTTTAGCTACGGCGATGACATTGCGGCTGGGCGAATTCTGGCTACGCAAATCCAGACTTTCTTGGGGGAAATGCTTGAGTCGTTTAAAAATGACGACCGCTTGGTGCTGGGAATCTGTAACGGATTCCAAATCATGATGCGTCTTGGGATCTTTTTCGAAGAATCGGAAACCGTCCCACCGGCCACTTTGGCGTGGAATGCACAGGGACGCTTCGAAGATCGTTGGGTTCATTTAAAGCCCACCAGCGATCAATGTGTTTTCTTACGAGGCATCGAGCAAATCTACCTGCCAATGGCCCATGCCGAAGGTCGATTTCTTTTCCGAGATGACGCCAGCAGACAACATTTGGCCACCGAGGGACAATTGGCCCTTCGCTACTGTTCGTCAAACGGAGAAACGAGCGAAGATATATTGAGCTTCCCTACCAACCCAAACGGGGCTCAATCCAATATCGCCGGGATCTGCGATGCCTCCGGACGAATCTTTGGACTAATGCCTCACCCGGAACGACATTTGTTTCCAACGAACCATCCTCAATGGACGCGCCGCGAAACACAACCTGAGCATGGCGAAGGTTTGAAGTTATTCCAAAATGCAGTGGCCTATTTCGCGTAATAACAGTAGAAGCTCGCTGGACGCCCGGACCGTCAATGAAACTTCATGTTGATCACAACCCGAAGTGTAAACGAGGGATCTCCCATTACTAACTCCTTTGCTCACAGGCGTGTTGCTTTAATCACATTTCGAAAAACAAGCATTAGCCGCAGGGCGCTAGCCTACGGATAACGGCCGACAACCGGACGCTAGCGCGCCCACGGCTAATTCAAGCAACACGCCCTCACGCTGCGAGTTGGCATTTGTTGCTCTCCCCAATCGAGGCAGTCCCATGTTGAGGCACTAATCGTATTGGTCCGTTTACCTATTTCATACAACACACAATAAAAAAATGCGAGTTATTCACTCACCGCTTGAAATCTACTCGCTCATCGATTTCGAGCGACGTGAAAACAGACGTGTCGGACTCGTTCCCACTATGGGAGCGCTACATGAGGGGCATCTATCTCTTGTGACCCGCGCGAAACAAGACTGCGATGTTGCGGTTGCCACGATTTTTGTGAACCCAACTCAGTTCGGTCCCAACGAAGATTTTTCTAAATATCCTCGGACCCTCGAATCCGACTTGGAAAAGCTCGCATCAGTTGGGTGCGACTATGTGTTTGTTCCCGCCGCTGATGAGATCTATCGACCTGGTCATTCGACCTATGTTGATCCACCTCAGGTGGCATCGCAATGGGAAGGTGCGATTCGGCCTGGCCATTTCCGAGGGGTAACGACGATTGTTATGAAGCTCTTTATGATGGTGCCTGCTCACATCGCTTTCTTCGGGCGCAAAGACTATCAGCAAGTGGCCGTGATCAGGGGCATGGTTGAAGACCTCAATTTGCCGATCCGGGTCGAAACATGCGATACGATACGGGAGTCGGACGGTTTAGCAATGAGTAGCCGCAATCGATATCTAACTGCTGACGAACGTCAACGAGCCTTAAGTCTGTCGCGAGCTCTCAATACCGCGCGCGAAATGATCTCGCACGGGGAGCGTGATGTCTCAACAATCGAGGCAGCCATGAACGCAGTGTTGCTTGCAGCTCCCGTCGACAAAATCGATTATGCGAAAATCGTTCACGCCGACACTCTAGAACCGTTGTCGCAAATCGATTCGCCCGCTGTTGCCATCATCGCCGCCCGACTCGGCTCTACCCGGCTAATCGACAATTGCCCACTGCTCTAGACGGCTCCAGTCATCGCCAAAATCGACAGCGAAATTCGATCGAGTACCTTTCTCCATCTCGACGTCAACCTCGCCTTATGATGCAGAACATTGATCGAAATTCTGTATAATCAGACCAATCTGGCATGCCGCGCAATCTACCATTATAATGTTCCCAAAAAGGGAACTTTTTCATTGACTCGACCTAGGTAACAGTCGATAATTCATGAGGATCATCGCCCGCCGAAAACTGGTTGAGTTCTGGATATCCCATCCACGCTCGGAGCAGCAACTGAAAGCTTGGTACGCTGAAGCCGAGTCGGCAAGTTGGGCTTCGCCTGCCGATGTGAAAGCCAAGTATGGCAACGCCAGCATCCTCAAGGATGGGCGGGTCGTATTCAACATTTGCGGGAACGAGTACCGGCTAGTCGTTTGGGTTAACTACGATTTCTTCACCATCTATATAAGGTTTGTGGGAACACATTCGGAGTATGACGACATCGACGCGCAAACGATCTAGAAATTTCCATCCCAAGGTAATCAAGACTACCGAAGAACATGACCAAGCACTCGCGCGGATTGAAGAACTCTTTATCGCGAAACCAGGCACACCCGAGGGTGATGAACTCGAACTGTTGGTTCTGCTAGTGGAAACCTACGAAGCAGAAAAGTTCCCAATCGAATTGCCGGACCCGATTGAGGCGATTCGCTTTAGGATGGAACAAATGAACCTTAAACAAAAGGATCTAATCCCAATCATCGGAAGCAAAAGCAAGGTATCCGAAGTCCTGAGTGGTAAACGCGAATTATCGATCACCATGATTCGCAAGATCGTAAGCAATTTGAATATTCCAGCTGCTGTCCTGTTGCAGTAAAGAAATTCCCTTACGGCAATTCGTTGTACTCAGCATCTGGATCCATCAGCTGACGAAGAACTTCTTCGTCGACGTCCTTTGACATAAATCTGACGGAACCATCGAGATAACCAGCAGTCACCCCCCCAGCGTGATACGACGACATTATACCTCGACTACGACCGGGCTGGTCACCATCCAAATTCACGCCAAGCGTGTCATCACTCAATTCCACATCTCTGGGTTCACTCCAAACAATCTTCTGCCCGCACGCTTCTAAAACTGCTAACTTACGAGAGTAGCGTTCTGGTAATTGGTCTTTCCGAAGATGGAACTGATTCGATAAAGCACCATCGCCCGTTGGGATCGTGTAGGCAGTGAAAAGCAAACTCGATTGTGAGGATTCTGCTCCAGCCGACGATCGAGCGTGCGGAATCGAACTGGGATCGCTCGGACAACTATAGACTATCGGCCCACCGGTGCGATGTTGCAGCGGCTCGTTGTGCGGGGAATCCCACGGCTGCCCCTGATCATACCGTTCGTACAAATCGTTGCGTTCGAGGAACGGCAACAAGCTCACCCGCCAAGAAACCGGATCCCCATTAGGCCCCGCACCCATCACGAGCGGAAAGTACCGGTTTCGCTCACTGTAGTTTTGCATGCTTAGGAGGATCTGCTTTACATTGTTCGAGCATTGCATCCGTCTCGCCGCTTCACGTGCCGCTGGCACAGCAGGCAGTGACAAACCAATCACCAATAAAAGCAGTAGGCTAATCCCGATGATCGCCGCAATAGGTGTTCGACCAGACTGTCGCTTCAATCGAACACTGACCACCCACATGGTGACAACAATGACTACAAGAAAGTAAATCAAGTATCCCGCCAAAAAGGGTCGTTCGTAATCTCTCGCAGACTGCGACAAGATGAGCACCCCCGTTGGAATCACAACAAGTGACAACATTAACAACCAAAGATCAGAACTCCTGGCTTTATGCTTGGACCTGTAAAGCAAGAACCCAAACGGCAAGGTAGCAAGCGTCAACAAGCACAGATGGACCACCGCAGTCCACCATGTAAACTCGGAGATCGACGGAGGAAATGGGTACATGACTTTTCGCCGGGCTGGGCGTCTCACTTATCGGGAACCGTTCAACACAAATCATGCGTTTGCAGCTTGGGCCAGCTCGCGTGGCGAGGCTGCTTGCCGCTCAAAATTAAGCACAATTTTAATGTGATCGTAACTGACTTGCTGCTGGAGATGCTCGAAAATCGGCTTAAGCTTTTCTCGGCCCACGATATCCGCTGCGGCGAGGACTCGTTTTTGAATTTCCATGGGGACCCATGCATCAATACTCTCGACTGCTTCGCTTTGCATTAGCTCGAACAAGTGCCCTAGAACGGTGCTGGTCGCTAATCCAGCCTTGGTTGCGATTTCTTCTATCGGTCGCATTTCTCTAAGAAGTGGGAAGGTAATCGTTCTAGCTCCCGTAAGTCCCACAGAATGATTCGGAATAGCGGGTTCACCCGTCCTCCAAGCAACATCGTGAGCCACTCCTTTTCGTGTGCAATAATCTCGAATGGCGTCCAAAAAGCGAGCTCCATACTGCTCCATTTTGGTTTGTCCCATTCCGTTGACTCTCATCATGGCTGATGCATTGGATGGTCGAGTGGCACTTAGCTCCAACAACACATTGTCGGTAAAGACGATATAAGGTGGTTTCCCAATGGAATGCGAGATTTCTCGTCGAATGCCTCGAAGCTCCTCAAACAACGACATATCCGCATGTGCGGCGGCCTCGAACTGAATTGATTGCTTGCGCTGTTCCGATTTAGAAGCGGTGCGAATCAATCGAGGTTTCGCGTCACCATGGAGTACGCTCTTGGCTGCTGGCCCAAGTTTCACAACAGGATACTCGCCATCATCAATGGTAAGTAGATCTTGCCCGACTAACTGATAAATCCAATCCCGCAGCTGACTCTTGTGATGCCCTTTGAGTATTCCATGAGTGCTAAGCTGATCGTGCTTTCGCTTTAGAATATCTGCGCTTCGAGACCCAACGAGAACATCGATCAAATAATTGACGCCGTATCGTTCCTGAATGCGGAACACACACGACAAAATCTTTTGCGAGACGATTTTCGCATCTGGAACGTCGTCCGTGTCGCCGAGGCAAACGTCACACGCTCCACAATTATCGGCTTCGTAGGTTTGACCAAAATACTCGACGAGCGCTCGGTGTCGACATTGGGGAGTACGGCAATAGTTGGCTATTTCATCGAGTTGCTTTTTGGCGGCCGCAATTATCTCACGGGCGGCCCCCGCTTCGATCAAACTCGATTCAGTCATCCGACGCAGGCCTATAAGATCACTGGTTGTGAAAAAAAGTACGCACTCTGATGGCAACCCATCTCGACCCGCTCGGCCCGTCTCTTGTTGATAATGTTCGATGGACTTTGGCATCGCAGCGTGGGCGACAAATCGCACATTGGGTCGATCGATCCCCATACCAAAAGCAACTGTTGCGACGGCGATATCCACTTGTTCGTTTACGAAAGCGTCCTGGGCTTTCTTGCGATCCTCGTTCGACATACCTGCGTGATAGCCGACGACCGAGAAGCCTTTCTTAGCTAGATAAGCCGCGACCGACTCAACATCGTTTCGACGCATGCAATAAACAATGCCTCCGGAGCCGCGATGCCGTTGGCAGACTTCTTCGAGTTGCGTGTTGAGGTCCAACTGTGGCAGTATGCGATATGTGAGATTAGGTCGATCAAACGAGCTGACCAATATCTTGGGTGATCGCAGCTTCAATTGCTCAGCGATATCAAGTCTGACCTTTTCCGTTGCCGTAGCCGTGAAGGCATGGATGGCGACGTTAGGGAACTGAGAACGCAACGATCCTAATTGCCGATATTCGGGCCGAAAGTCGTGTCCCCATTGCGACACACAGTGGGCTTCGTCAATCGCGATGGTATGGATTGCGATTCCCTCAAGAAACTTAAGGAACTCCGGTGATGTCATTCGTTCAGGAGAAACGAATAGCAATCGTGCATCCCCGGATTTGATCAATCGGGCCGCTTCGCGTTTCTCTTCTGCATTCAATGTGCTATCGACTCGAACCGCACAAACACCAACTGCGTTGAGCGAGTCGACTTGATCTTTCATGAGCGCGAGCAGTGGAGAGACAACAATCGTCAATCCACCTTGATAGACCGCAGGCGCTTGGTAGCAGAGGGATTTGCCGCCACCCGTTGGCATGACGACTAAAGTATCGCGGCGATTGAGAATCGATTCGACTGCATCGACTTGTGATGGGCGGAGGCTTTGAAAGCCCCAGACCCTTTGCAGCATCTCAAAAAAACTGGAATCTAAACGAGATGACTGAGACACGGCAGCATGTGCGGACATGACGGACCTCTTGGATACAATGAAAAACAATCCGAAACCGAACGTTTTGAGTCCATCAAACTACGTTGCACTTCCAAAGTGCTACCGAGCATTATAGCAAAGCCTATTTGCCAAAGTACACCCCCACCATAAACAATCCCAACCCGAATGCGTTAGCGAGGGATAACATTCCACCCCGAATGCCTGAAGGGGGAATTGCATTTTTGTAGGTGGGCACTCCTGCCCGACTCGCTTTCGGTTGAGTCAGCAGGTAGCTCAAACCGATTTGGATTGAGCTGTCCCTTGCTCACGGGCTTGTTGCTTTAATAAGCCGTAACGCGCTAGCGTCCGGTTGTCGGCCGTTAACCGTGGGCTAGCGCCCTGCGGCTAATGCTTGTTTTTCAAAACGCCATTAAAGCAACAAGCCCTTACGCTGCGGGTCAAGATTGTTCCCCTTGCCCGCACTGTGATTCGAGCTGCACGTCGACTCTATTCTACGCAGAGTGAATGGCTCGATTATCGACTGCCAAGGCTGCTTCGTGCATGGTTTCTGCCAGCGTTGGGTGAGCGTGGCAGCTGCGAGCAATGTCTTCGCTGCTGGCACCAAACTCGATCGATACCGCTGCTTCGGCGATGAGATCCCCAGCTCGCGCGCCAATGATGTGAACACCCAGGACGCGGTCGGTCTTGGCATCGGCAAGAATTTTAACTCGCCCCTCAATGTCTCCCAATGTTCTCGCGCGACCATTCGCTCCGTAGGCACCAACACCTTTGCGGTATTCGATACCTGCTTCTTTGAGTTGCTCCTCGGTCTTGCCAACCGTAGCAATCTCGGGGTGAGTGTAGACAATGGCTGGGATGCAATCGTAGTTGAAGTGCGAGTGAATACCGGCCAATTTTTCGACACAGATGACCGCTTCTTCCATAGCTTTATGAGCCAACATGGCGCCGCCGATAATATCCCCTACGGCATAAATACCCTTAGCCGAAGTTTGGTAATTGTCGTCAACCGTGATAAAGCCTCGCTTGTCCGTCGCGATGGAAACACTTTCCAAACCGATGTCTTGTGAGTTGGGAACTCGGCCTGCTGCGAGCAACACGCGATCGCAAACAATTGGCTCAGCGTCCTTGCAACGAACGACACACTTGCCGTTTTCGACTTTGGCGCTCTCCACCCACGAGTTCAATCGAAAGTCGATTCCTTGACGTGAGAAGATACGCTGCGCGAGTTGACTGAGCTCGTTATCCATGCCTGGCAAAATTCGATTCATGGCTTCGAGAACGATGACCTTGCTGCCAAGTCGATTCCAAACGCTACCAAGCTCGAGGCCAATGTATCCACCACCGATCACCACAAATGTTTCAGGCACGGATGGATAAGACAGAGCTGCTGTCGAGTTACCGATCAAGTCGCCATCTTCCTCGACACCTCGCATGGATGCAGGACGAGATCCTGTTGCCAAAATAATGTGCTTGGCCCGGATCATGATCGGTTCGGTCTCGGTGTTGACCACGATGGTTCCGGGAGCAGTGATTTTGCCACGACCACGATAGGCGGTGACTTTGTTCTTTTTGAATAGAAGATCGATTCCACCGGTGAGCGTTTGGACAACTTGGTCCTTTCGCTTCATCATGGCTGCCAAATCCAAACGAACGTTGTCGACGGCAATTCCGTGCGTACTAAGCCCGTGTTTGGTGTCATGGTAGATGTGGCTGGATTCGAGGAGGGCCTTGCTGGGAATGCAACCGACTCTGAGGCAGGTACCACCGAATTTCGAGTTGTCGTCGATGCAGGCAGCGTTCATTCCGAGCTGGGCAGCGCGAATCGCCGCGACATAGCCACCGGGGCCTCCACCGAGTACAACTACATCGTGTTCCTGGATTTTCATGAGTCAATGCCTTTAATATCGTGTTGGGCTGGTTTGTTCGGGTTCTTCTGACATGAAAGCTTAGCTATTGAGCCTCAAATTCCAAGCACACTTTTTCGGGGATCTCCCTCCTATTAGCCATTGAATGATGCCAATAACCCAGCGAATCGATCGAGCTGTCGAATGGACAAAATGGCCAGCCGCCGTTTTCGCTGTCGCTTCGTTACCATGCACGATTTACGCGATGGCATTGGGTGGTTGGAATTATCTGTCATCCCCCATCTATCTGGTTTCCTTTTTCGCTGGGCTGGGGGTGGTTTGGTTTGCGTCGCGAACCGATTTACGCAAATCTGCCATCACAAAAACCTTGTTTCGATGGATGCATGATGCGAGCCAATATGTTATCGCAACAGCCATGCTCCACCCCGTTATAGCGATTCGACGGGAGCAGCGGTCTCCGAGCGAATCCAGGGTTCGGTGGCTGGGTAAAGGGAACTGGATCATGTTAGTCGCCCCCTATCTCATACCGCTAAGTGCGATTCTGTTTTGGCTAATTGGCTTGCTGCTGATATCCCCTTTAAGAAGCTTTTTGCTGGGGATGGGGCTGGCAGTGCACGTGCTTTACGTCCTGCACCAGTGGACTTACGGAACTCCTGAGCTAACACGCTTGGGTAGTCGGTTTTGCTGGATGTTTCTGCCGGCGGCAAATCTAGCCATAGCCGGCTTGGTCTTCGCATTTGCGATTGAAGGCTTCTCTGGCGCGAGCCAATATTTCTACAACTGGGCCAATATGCCCGTCGATACTTGGTCTGCTGTTCGAGAATCTTTGGTCGACTACAGCCCTAAGTAAGATCTCAACCAAGCTAATGGTGACGAGGATTGCTGCGGGACTTCAGTAATTTCGATTTCTCTGAGCAAACGGACAACTTGTCGGCGTTCGGACAGGGATGGTTCACTTTCGGCCACGAGGGGGTTCGAAGTCATGTCTCGCTCCTTGCCGAATGACTTGGCTTCTTCGATTGCTCGATTGACCACGTCGGTATTCATAATGTTCACAACAGGCTCCTTGGAACAAGGCGGGTTATCAACCATGATGTTCCGATTTAGTGAGGATTGGGAATCGGCGACTGGCTGCTGGATTTCCTCTTCGTTAAGCGGGCATGACAATTGAACTCGTTCGTATAAATCGGTTCGATTGCGAGGATCCAGCAAACGGTAAGTCGCCAAAGCGACTCGAGCTCGCCTCTCATCTAGACGATCTAAAGAAAGAGAGGAATGCGATTCATGGTTTTCATATCGCACATGTTCGGTCGCGGCAGAGCGTATCACATCGATACGACACTCCCCACGCTTCAAGCCGAGGGCCCGGTAGAACTGAGTTAGAGTCGGTTTTTTTTGTTTAAGTATTTTTGTTTTCATAGTTTTGGCTGCATCCCTGTCGCGAGACCGGTAAACATCCTGCTTACCTATCGGTCGAATTGTAGTCGCGTCAACAGCGGTGTTCCCTTTTCTTTTCGCTCTCCCTTGGACGTTGCTCCGTGGAAAAAGTTCGCGATAAATGTTACTGGCGTCATGACTGCCCAAACGGCCCTGTCGACAGCAAATCCAACCCCCAAGCGTTTTCTTAAAAAATCGAAAAAAAATTTGGGCTGGATAGGCAGTTTCGCTTCGGCGTCCCAAACCGAAAGTCCGGGTTCTTGATCCGGTGCTTTCGAGGATCTAACTCCAAAAAGGCCAAGAATGGGTCCTGATTTGGCGTAAAAACCCGAACCTCCCGGGCTTTCACGTGACAATTCGAGGTATCTACCGTACTATTGGAAGGAATGCGGTCATGACAATTCGTTAATCCGCAACATTATTGGTCTCGTGAAATGCTTGGAATGGTCGACGCAGGAACTGAAAACAAAGCCCAAAAATCTATCGAGGAGAGCATCCGGAATGCCAAGGTCGCAGCTCGGGTGGCTGCGGAAAATAAAGGGCAGGAGATCGTTTTGATGGATTTATCCCGTCAAACCAGCATTTTCGATTGCTTTTTGATCGTAACGGGAACCAGCCGGCGTCAATTGCACGCCATTGCTGAGGAAATTCACCGGGCTCTAAAAGAACACGGCGAAACTAGGTTAAGCGTATCTGGGTACGATGAGAGCCGCTGGATTGCTATTGATTACGGTGGGATCGTCATCCATCTGTTTGACGAGGAATGGCGTAAGTTCTATGACCTGGAGGGGCTCTGGGCAGACGGAATTAGGGTCGACTTGACCGACACTCTTCGCGATACTAGCGCCATCGTTAGAACACCCGACTAGAACGGATCAAACATGGGAATTTCCGTCCAATACCTTTTATGGCTTTTCCCCGTCTTGGTAGCAACGTCGCTCGTCATGGCCGCGACTCGTCACGAACGAACGGACGAGATTATCAGACAGGCATACAAGACGGGCGTTTGGACGATTTGCTTTTTGCTGGCAATCGCCGCTGTTCTCTGGGTTGCCATGTTTATGATCGACTGATTTTTCTGGCTCGACCCCTTGCAGCAGACTTCGTAAGCTTCCATTGGATTTCCGTCGGCTGAATTGCCGATTTTAGAATCTTGGTAGGGCTTCTTTCCGCAGTAGTCGATTGGATGGACAATGCTATGTTTGCTCAGCAGTTCGGTTTGATACGCCACTTGGCTTGTATTGCAATGGGACTCGTTTTGACAAATGTCTCCTTGGCACAGCAGTACGGCTCTGCTCGGTCTCACACGAACACCAAACGGGGGGCCCTGATCGGTGGCGTTGCCGGAGCAGCTATCGGTGGCGTCGTGGGGAATCAGAAGGATCGTGCCGGCAAAGGTGCTTTGATTGGAGGCGCCGTTGGAGTCATTGCTGGCGCCGCTCTCGGCAATGAAAAAGACAAACAGGTAGCACGGCAATCTCAAGCCTACCACTATCAACAACATGCACCAGGAACCTATTATGTTCCATCGCAACACTCTCATGTCTATTCCTCACAGCCAGTCTATGTGACTCCTCAAACTTATCCAGCGGCTACGTCAACGGGTGGAGTACGCCGACCTGTGTCGGTTTCCGAAGTGATCAGCATGACCCGTAGCGGTGTCAGCGATTCGATCATCATTTCGCATATCCGAACAAATGGAGTCTTAGGTCGACCAACAACAAACGACATTGTCTCAATGGCCCAACAGGGGGTCGGCAATTCCGTAATCGCGGCCATGCAAGGTGACTTTGGCCAACAACCCTACTACAGCGATTCTGTTCCCGGCACCATGGTTTATCCATCCTCTAGCGTGGTTCCCTCGGGCTCTTACTACGTTCCGCCTCGATCGACTCCGCCCGTTGATCGACGAGGTTTTTAGGTTGACGACTTCGAACGAGAAGCCCAACGACCCATCCAGTTGGCAACGACCCAATTGGCAGCTTCCGAAAGGGGTCTCCCGAGGAACGTGGGACTACGTCAACGATTATGATATCGCCTCGGACTACAACCGATTCAATGCGAACCACCCACTGCTGGAACTTGATCGCACACTAATTCGCAAACATCTTTCCGATGCCAACCTCTTGCAACCGGGAGCGAGTCGTTTGGCTATCGATTTCGGTTGCGGCACAGGACGAAATCTTATTCCGTTGGCTGAAGCGGGGTGGAATGTTATCGGATTCGATCTTAGCCAACAAATGTTGATCGAGTTTCGAAGCAATTCACAAACGGTCCAAAGGGAAAGTACTGACCAACTTGCCAATGATGATATGTCGAATCGCTGCGGTCAGATTCATGCCAACATGGTCGAAGCAGACTGCATAACAGATCAATCAGCCGATGCCGTGCTCTGCATGTACAGTTCGTTTGGTATGATTCAAGGCCGCGAGAACCGTCTACGCTTTCTCGCTCACGTGCACCGGATTCTGAAACGCGAGGGTTTGTTCTTTGTGCACGTCCATAATCGAGGCTCTTGGCTACGCGATCCAGGTGGTATTCAAAGAACAGTCAAAGACTGGTTCAAATCTCGTTTCGATAAAGCCTGGGAGCTTGGCGATCGCATTTATCCCTATCGTGGCCTGCCGTCTATGTTCCTGCACATTTACTCCGAAAAGGAATTGGTCGCGGATATTCAATCGACAGGCCTCAAGCTTCTAAAGCTTTATCGGCTCGACCGTGAATCGAAAGCTGTTGCCGAATTCAAGTGGTTGACTCATCTCCGTGCAGGCGGATTTCTAGCGGTTTGCACG
Source organism: Pirellula sp. (assembly GCA_046344995.1). GTDB lineage: Bacteria > Planctomycetota > Planctomycetia > Pirellulales > Pirellulaceae > JBKCUI01. The sequence goes on along the minus strand of JBKDKR010000092.1, from coordinate 100,039 downwards.
AGGTCATAAACGTCAACTCGGCACGGTCTGACTCGCTGCATGGGAATCGTAGGGAGCAACCACTCATTTTCTTAGCTACATTCCTCATAAGCTCTATATTCGGAACTGGCCGAGAGTGTGTTGGGTCAGATTTCTGCTTGGCCATTTGCCATGAAACCTCTCCAACCTAATGTTCACTTGGGCTTATAGTTGCTTTTCGCAATCTTCAGTCAGGTTATCAAACTCTTCATGCTGATGGCGTCCTATTGATTTGTTACTAGCATCGCCAACCACTGTTTCATTGCTATGACTCCACTCAAAGATACAAAACGAGCCTTCGTTCTACGCACCGGCAACGGCCACATTCGAAAGACATTCACGGGCCCTAAACGAGAAGTCCGATTCTGGAACGAAGTACGAATCCTTAGACATTTAAACGAGAAGGGCTGCCCCTTTGTCCCGAAGCTTATCTGCATCGATACGTCATCGTTCACTATCATCGTGTCGTACGCTGGCGAGCCTGTGCAGCGGATCTCCGATAACAAACTCAACATGATCTTTTCGAGCCTTGAGGAGTACGGTGTTCGTCATCAAGACCAAGCGAGCCGCAACATCCTGTACAACCACAAAGCCGGAGAGTTCTCCGTGATCGACTTCGAACTGGCAGAACTAATCACTCCAAGCGACTCGTTCTGCGAGATAACGCATCGCCTCGATGAACTAGGCGAAATGCTTTCATGCGCTATAACCCCCACCGCCAGGAGTCAGTAGCCGAATCGAATCGCCTGATCGCAACTCGAGCTGCGCTGAACTTAGCAATCGAATTGCCTCTCCATCTGATCGAATTAACCAATTCTCGCCAGTGAGCCCAGGCTCGCCGTGCCCCAAACCTGGAGGTGGGTAATCGGATCGACGACTGGTGACTAAGCTTACGGTTAATGGTCTCAGTGCTTGAACCTGGCGTATGATGCCGCAGCCTCCGCGATGATCTCCTGCCCCTCCTGATCCGATCCTAATGCCGAACTCCACCAATCGCACGGGATACCTGGATTCAAGAATCTCAACATCCGTTAATCGCGTATTGGTCATGTGCGTGTGAACCGCATCCTCTCCGTCGGAAAATGGCGTTGCACCAACCCCACCGCAAATCGTCTCGTAGTAACCGAACGTACGATCCCCAAAAAGAAAATTGTTCATCGTCCCCTGGCTAGCTGCAGCCAACCCCAAGGCTCGTAACAAACAATCAACCACCCTTTGGCTGGTCTCAACATTTCCCCCTGCCACCGCTGGCCAATAATGCCCTTCGTGCTCAAGCTGACCGATGTCTAAATTCACCAGCGGTCTATCACTGCGAGCAGGATTCAGGATTCCACTCGGTATAATCAAATCGATACGTCTCATCACGCCGGAATTGAGCGGCAACTCGTCTGCAATCGCGCAGCGAACGACATAGAGAACCGCTGCCCCCACGATGGCTGGGTTGGCATTGAGATTGCCTACAGAAGCTGGTCCCGTACCGGTAAAGTCAACAACCAGACGAGTCCCCTTGTACTTATCGTTAATCTTCTTGACGGCAACCGATACTTTGGTCCCATCGTCCATATAGTCTTCAATGACGGCGTCCTTCAAATCGAGGTGCTCGATCCAACGTGCCGTCTTCTCCTCGGAGGCTTCTTGAATCCGTTCCATATAGCTTTGCAGGCAATTAGCGCCATAGACATTTGCCAGATCCCGCAAAGCTTGTACTCCAAATTGATTGGCCGCTTGCTGCGCCGCGATGTCAGCCAGATTCTCCGTCAACGCTCGTGTTGGATACGCGGCCGAAGTCAAAATCACCTCGAGATCCTTGGTCCGATCTTCACCACCACTGGTTAGCAACATGGGCTCGATAAGTACCCCCTCCTCAGCTAAACAACGGGACGTCGGTGCCATAGAGCCGGGGGCGATGCCTCCAATTTCGGCATGATGAGCACGACAGGCGACAAAGAAATCAGGATCTGAATTCTGATTCGTAGCAGAACAGAAGATCGGATTGATAACAGTAACATCGGGCAAATGGGATCCACCTCGATATGGATCGTTGGTCACAAAACAATCCCCGGGATGCATTTTCGGAAACGATTTGATAACTTCTTTTACCGTCGCGCTCATCGCTCCAAGATGAACAGGTACGTGCGGAGCATTCGCAATCAAGTCGCCGTTCTTTTGAAAAACGGCGCAACTAAAGTCTCGACGCTCTTTGATGTTGACGCTGATCGCGGTTTGCTCAAGCACCGTTCCCATTTGCTCGGCTATCGCTGCAAATCGTTTGGCCAACACTTCGCGTATGACAACATCATAAGATTGTTGTGCGTTCTCGAGGCTTGTGCCGGTATGAGCTAACACCCCTGCGTTGTTGGCCTCGTCAGCTATCCATCGTAAAAGCAGCGTCTTATCCTCCAAAACGGTCGCACACCAACCTGCCTCTAGATAAGTCGTACTACCTGCCGAACAAATCAGCTTAGGCCCCGCATATGTATCCCCTGGAGTCATTTTGGAACGGTACAAAATCGTCAAATCGGTCTCGATTGACTTTGTCTCGACCGGAATGGTTAGTGCAGTAAGGCTGTTTCTTTCTTTGGAACGAACAATACCGTGTACCGTAGCAAGTTCCAGCGGCCGATCTTTGCGATCATATCCGAAACGCTTGGCATGTACTGCGTGAAATTGATTGGCAAATTCGTTGGCACTCCATATCGTTGACTGCCAATCCAGAGTTAATGTTCCTTCTGCCCCTGCGTAGCGAGCTTCTATGCGGCAACTTAACTCCTCCCAATCTTCATGCTTAGAAGGATTCTGTCGCTCGATTGCTACCGACAATGCGTGTTTGGCATCAGTCAGCCAATTATGATCTAGTTCGGCAATCTTTTTGTAAATCGGATGAGATGCCATGTATTGCAATTGCGCCATGCCCATGCCGAGTGCACTGAGCAACCCTGCCTCGGGTGGATCGATGACGGTTTCAATCCCTAATAAAGCCGCTATTTCGCAAATATGTTGACCTGCCGCACCACCGAAAGAAACCAACGCATGTTGGCGAGGATCGGCTCCTTGAGAAATGGAGATAGATCGTACTGCGTTGGCCATGGTCTCGTTTGCGATCCGACGAAAACCAATTGCTAGCTGCTGTGGTGTTGCGTTTTCGTTTTCTACATTGGCTGCTTGAAATTCGGATAGAACTTTGTGTAGAGCATCGCTAGCGGCTTGTCGATCCAAGGGAAATGGGAACGCTTTTGGCTCGATTCGATCGAGAAGCAGATTCAAATCGGTAATGGTTAGCGGTCCGCCTCGCCCATAACACGCAGGACCTGGATCCGAACCGGCGCTCTGAGGACCGACTCGCAATTGAACTCCATCAAACCAACAGATGCTTCCACCTCCAGCCGCAACAGTGTGAATCTTGAGCGATGGGATCATCATTCTGACCCCGGCCTTAATCGTTTCAAACTCGAGATCCAGTTCGCCATCGATGCGTGAAACGTCCGTACTCGTTCCTCCCATATCAAGTCCGATAAGTGGGCTGATTCCTGTCGCCTTGGCTATCGCTTTCAGTGAAACAACTCCTCCCGCGGGCCCAGACAGAACGCTGCTTTTGCCGCGATACTGCGAACGCGGAACCAATCCGCCTGAACTGGTCATCACCAAAAGATCATCCTCCCCCAGTGCATTAAATTGTTCCGCCACTCGCTCTAGGTAGGTGTTGACTACCGGTGTCAGATACGCATCCAAAACGCATGTCTCGCCACGCGATACCGCTCGGATCATAGGTGATGTTTCTGAACTGAGGCAAACCGTATCGAACCCCATGCTTGCCGCGATTTCACCGACTTTCCGTTCGTGGGCTGGATTCAAATAGCTATGCAACAGGCACACCGCTAGCGAATTGATGCCTAGTGACTTTAGATTCGCAAGCGACCGGCGAACGTCGTTTGCGTCTAATGGGGTGTAGACAGAACCATCAGCATTCAGTCGCTCGGTCACTTCCACGACATGTTCGTATAGAGGCGGCCGCTTTTTTACGTTGAGTGCGAATAGATCCGGTCGTTCTTGATATCCGATTTTGAGCAAATCCGAGAATCCCTGTGTGATAACAAGTCCTACTGGAACACCTCGGCGGGTCAAAAGAGCGTTGGTACCACGGGTTGTGCCTAACCGGATGGAAAGAGGAGGCAATGGATCTGCAAGGGGGATTCCAAGTAACAGTCTAGTGGCAAGAACGGGAGCTTCGATTCCAGGTCTAAGCTCGAAAATTTGTGTGCCAATGGGTAGTGGGCTATCCAGCTGAAAAACCCCGTCTTGAAAACGTTCGCACTTTAGATTCCCAAGCAATCCCCCCTCTCGCGAGAGGGCCGCAATGGAGCAGTTATCCCAAAATCGATCGGGATCATTTTGTCGAGCTGGGATCGAAAACGTAAGGGGTGATCCGGCGGAAACAGGGGTTCCTTGAACGACGCCATGACTCAGTACCTTGGTCGATCGTTTCGTTCCATCAGGAAGGGCGATGATGCAATCGGTGAACGTCCCACCTACATCGCACCAAACTTGAATAACATCCGACATCGATTTGAACGTCCCTTCTCACGTAGCCCCAAACACACTTTATCCCAAAACACACGCTATACAGCGTCCCAGGTTAGTGAGTTTTCCGAGACTGTCAAAAAGAGGGGAGGATACCATGTTGGGCAGGCACAGTCGCTTGCCCTAGCAGAATGGAAAAGACTCAGAATTTGTAGAAATCGCCGATGGATGGTTGCGATTAAGGCACCAGCTGGGAGTGCAAAAAATGGTGAGCCAACGACAATTCACCTAGCAGCCTAAGTTCAAAACAAGACTACGATACTTCCGGCAGGCCAAATAACTCCAGTAAGACGCGACGCTCGGGTAGAATAAGCTCGACAAACTCTGATTCTTTACCAGTAACCAAATATCGAATGCCGTAGCGGAACAATCGTAGCGGTATCTCGAATTCGACAAGTCCTATGACACGTTGTTCAACGGCAGCAACATAACTATCTAGAACAGAAGCTGAGACTCGGTCACGATTGATCTTGGCCAACGATTTTACAAGACCGTTCGCTAGGTGTGATATGGGATTTACTATGGTCGCATCCGGAAAACAGTACGAAGGTGTGTTGTCCGAAACAGACAGGTCATTTCCCTGGTTCACATACGCAGAGTCGTAGCTATTCAAGCGTGGGGCCAGTTTCCTCAAACTGTAAGCTTCTGCGGATTGCTGGTATATATCGACCAATACATTGATTCGCGACTGCACACTCACATCGTCTTCGCTGATACGAAAAATCAGGCTAAACCATTCAACTGCGTCTCCTTGAAGGTTAAGGTGAGATTTCGTCATTGCGTCACGCATCGCTTCGAATCCATCATCCCAGCGGTGCATTGCAAAAAGTTTTTCACTTCTCTTGAATCTAGCATAGTCGTTTGCTGGATCAAGTTCGATAGCTTTGTCGTAGAGTGATAGAGCCTCCGTGTTGGCTTGAGTTGTTGGACGCAATGAAGCAGCACTTAGCTGCTGCGTATCGTCGGGCTGATACCAGATTCTAAGAAATGAAATCAACATTTCGAGCAGGCGTTGCTCTTTCACTTCATGCGCTAGACGCATAAGGGGCTCCGCAAGCTCGTAGTAGGTTTCGCGGCCTCGCTTAGTCGATCTCAAATAGCCGACCTCTTCTAGAATGCGTACTTGTTTGCCGATGCTTCGCTGATCGGCCATTAGACTACGAGTTATTTCTTTTGGATTGACAGTTCCGTTTCGCCGGCACAACAGCTCGACTATCTGTCGCTGCATCGGAGAGAGCTTGTGCAATCGCTCCTGATAGTATGGTGTCAAATCGTCCGCCAATTTTTGAAATATCACTACTAGTTGATCCAGTGATTCGCGAGTCGCGAATTCGCTCAGGACGATGTAGATTCGATGGTTCCCACAGGCCAGATCATTAATCGCCCGTACACGACTTAGACCATCGGGAGTATTTAAATACTGAACTAGATCTGTCTGTCCTTTGATCTCAGCGACCTTAAGAAGCAACTGTTGGGCCTCTGCTAGGGAGAGCGGTTTGATTGGGATATGTTGAAAAAAACCGAAAAAGGGCTCGTCGCGATCTGTCACTGCCCTAAATAGTTGCCGACTAGTTGTGACTAAACAAGCGAACGGATGCTCCTGGAGCAACGCCCTAAGGTGGTGCTGCCCGTCGATACCAAGGTTCTCGAACAGCAAATCGAGGTTCTCGACCAAAATTACCAGTTTGCGATTTTCAAATCGCGAGACCAGTCTCCGAGTTAGTACCGATTCGACTTCTTTCGGCGATTGATCAAGTAGTTCTTCGAGCCATCGGACAGAATAGTCCTTCGGGTACCATTTGCACAGCGAGCGGTAAACCCTCACCAATAACTGCGCCATCGAAATTGTTGTTTCGTCTTCGTGCAACCAGGCGACTTGAACAGAATTGCTTAGCTTAGCATCATTGACGAGACGGTAATTTAAAAGTGCAGTGAAGTGTGACTTGCCAATTCCTCTCGGCCCGTAAACGAGCACGTGATGTGTAGCACCGCTGTTTGCACTATCGGCAAGTTTCTCGAGGACGTTCTGCAGCAGTGATTCCCGACCAATAGAGATTGCTTCTAGCAAACGTGGATCCGTTTGGATTGGCGAAAATCGCGAAATGAATCGTTGGTTGGTGGACCGCAACTGTTCACGCACCAAATTCCTCTTGTCTGAATCACTCATAGTCCACGATCCAGTTTCCACCACCGTCGAATCAAAGGAAACCGAAAACGATAGCCACCTTCCGTTTCTCGCGATAAGTACTGATCGGCATCCATAAGTCTTAGCAAACGCAGAAGATCGTCCCGATCTTTTAAACGTGAACCACGATCGGTGACATACTTAAATATCTCGTCTACCGACAGTGGATCAGCCGGGTCGGGATTTATGGTTAGTACGTCCAGGATGATGGCTACATTTCTAGCGTCGTCGCCATCCGGATAATAGGTCGATAAACGGTTTCTGTAATGTGCCAATTGCCAGGGATCTGACGCATCGACGAGCTGTCTAGATACAAAGGCCTTGATGTTGGTTTCCGTGGCGGTTGATTGCTCGATGCGAAGTCCAGCAACGATGTGGTGAATATAGAATGGAAAATAATCGACTTCCTCGGCGATCGTCGAAGCAGCGTCAGCTAGATTGTCGCAAGTTATCTTTTCACCTTGCAAAAGGTCTGCGGCTAGACGTTCTGCGTCGCACGGGGTAAGCGGAGTAACCGTAACGTGAAACATGTCATTTTTCGCGGACGTTGGATAGCCATCCGCGGAGAGTTTTCCGAGTACATGATGCAGTCCAATCGACCCTGTAAATATGACTCGAAATTCTGGCTGCTCATGACGTAAGCTGCGAATTGTGTCGAGAACTTCCACCGCTGATTTCGATCCTTCATTTCTTTGGATACTCTGCACCATCCAAGGCAATTCGTCCCAAAAAAAGACAAGTCGCTCGGTTGACTTCGATGCCATCAAATCTTCAACTGCCGAAGTCAATAATTTCTTCCAACTGCGGGACTTGAGATTTACATAGTCGTTTTCGTTCTCCTCAAAGAATCGTCGAATGAAACTCGCGGCTCGTTTGGCCGTTCCAAGAAACTGTTGGACATCATCGTAGACAAGTTCAGCGAACTCTTGAGCTGAATGGACTTTCTCAACGTTACGATAAATCGGTTTCCAGCCCGATTTCGGCTGCATAAGCATCTTTCGCAGAACCTGCGTTTTGCCGATTCGCCGTTCAGCATCCATCAAGATGCTTTGATTCTCCAGTCGCTCCCAAAGTAGGTTTATGAGCTGGTCTCTCCCATAAACCCCTTCTGGCGCAAGGTTTCCACCGGGATTCGCCTTCATGATTTCCCTTCGCAAGCTCTAGATATTGACTCACGAAATAAATTGTATGTCAATTTAGAAATATGTCAATTTTGACATACGAAAAAACGCGGCTTGTGCGGGCTACCAAGGCACCCCAGGTGCTCATTAACTCGACAAACTTCCCCTTAAAAGAAGAGGACCCTTCTTATCTTGGCAATTTCCCTGCCTCGCATCGAGGGGGAACACTCTCACAGAATCGAATGTACAAATCTCCGAAGTCGCCGTTTTTCATGGTCAATAGCTCAGAGCGAATTTCGTCTGCGCTAACCCAGTCGGGCAATTTAAACGTCATTGTTTCGCCATAGCTTACTTGAAATTCGCATGGGCCGATCGATAAACATCGATCGATACAGCGAAACGTCTTGGTCAAAAACTCAGGGGTCGTTTCTAACGAAAGTATGCCGACACTCTGGGATAACCCGAGAACGACTTGCTCTTCAAATCCCTCGACATCCACTTTGACAAAGTCAGGTCGACCATATTGAGCAATCAATCGATCCAAGGTCTCCACTTCTACGGTTTGCGTCTGCTCCCAAGTTGCTTTCTCAAATCGATTGGTGGCCTTTACTGCTTCGACCCATTCTTTGGACATCGTGCTCAAGGTTGTGGTCTTAGAAAGCATGATCTCCGACTCACCGGGTGCAGCTCCTAATGCTTTTTGAACGAGTTGAAAGTTTGGCTCATTGCGAAAGACTCTTGCTAGGAAGTTTGCGCAAAAAGATTGAGGCTCAACACCAACGACCTTGGCTCCCAGTTTTATAAAGACCTTTGAGCGATTGCCAACATTAGCCCCAACATCAAACACTAGAGAGCCAGGACCCGCGAATTGGCTGTAGAAGTCCAATCGACCTTGATCCTCTCCTGACCAATGTTGAAATCGTCGGGTCATTCGGGCCAGTTTACTTTGCAATGCGATATGTCGAGTTCCCCGAGCGATACCATCCAAAAAACTCTTCATCGCGACTTTCCTTGTCATAGTAAATGGTCAACCTGGGCTTCGACAGCATTCACTGCTATGCACGCCGAGTGGCGATTCTAGGATTTCGCGATCGTTGAAACAATACAACTATCCCGCGGGTTATCTCCGGCTACACTTGCCTACCAGGGCCAATATCGAGGTGAATGCTTGCTAAACGGTCACCACTTGGCCATCACATTCCCGTCGCGTCGGTTACCGAGATTCCGGTACACTCGCACATCAATCGTATACGGCACCAACTGCACCGAACCATCGCACATCACAAAATTCACGCCAGCACTATGTGCTGAGCCGAAACTTCCAATCGACATCTCACCTCGCCGATCGCGCATCAACGGCCAAAACGGATGCACGCTGCGATGATTGTCATTATTAAAGCCCCCAAAGAGTGGCTCATTGTCCCCCCAATCCCGACCCGTATTGTAGTTCTCTCGGCTCATGTGCTTCTCACCATTCGACACGTCAATTGCATAAAGGTGTTTTATGGCATTAATCAGTATGTTCCCAACGAGTCCATTTTGACTCAATGTTTCCCGGGAATGATGCTGGCAAATCGCTTAAGCAGCACTTTTTCTTCCTCGTAGATGTCATTGTCTACGTCACCTGCGCTGAGGACCATGCAAGAGCGATCTCCCTCGCAGATTACCCCGATGTTCAGTTCGAACCGCGGAATCGCATCAGTTACTTGGTACCGCAACACTGGTAGGAATCCGTGAAATGCGTCCCGTCCAACCAACAAAATGTCCCTCGCTTCCGACGTGAGCATCCCGTCGATGCGAAATGCGTAGTGCCCGCTCGGTAGGCCAGCATCGAGAGTGATTCGCTTCCATTGCTCCTTGGTAAGTGACCATCGGCATCCAAGTCTGCAATAACTGTCAACGCTTCTAATATATGCCATCAGTGCTTGAGCTGCACTGGCAGACTCAGACCTTCGTACTGGAAACGCCCATCGTTCTTGGGCATCCACCGGAGTTATCGAACTATTGGGATCCGCACGGAACTCCAGCCGTTTATTGCTTGGATCGACCACAAATTCTGAACGATCAAGCGAAATAGAGGAAAGAAACCCTAGCAATCGGTTCAGATACTCGCAGCTGAGTTCTTCGTGTTCGTCGATGAACCCGTCGCCTGGGTTCAAGTCGATATCGTAGACGGCACCTGAATCCCCAGTTGATCGATACGTCAATTCCAGGTCATCAAACTCCGAAACAAATCCGACCGTCAAAAATGCATTCTCAATTCGTTGCTCGGACAGAAAACGATCACTAAGTGTCGACCAATTCGAAAATATTTTTCCCATTCCGTTCGTGTGCATGAACTTGGAATAGTACCACACGTCGAGTCGTTCCGAATCGTCGTCAACATTGATATGGTCCAGGTTGGGAAGATTCGCAAGAGCACCGCAGACATAGGTTGATGGATCGTTCTCGAGAAAATCATAGTCCAAGCAGTAGCCATCTTCAGAAGTCAACCGGCTTCGCGTCCTGGTCAAAACTGAAGCCAAGTCCTTGGTCGCAAATGGCATTGAATGAACAAGGAGTTTGGTTGCAATAACTTCTTTCACGTCTTGTGTGCCTCGACTAGGTTGGGAAAATGGGGCTTAATCCGGCGTCTTTGGTGAACGCTCTAAAGACCTCTGCGTCCCATGGCTCCTCTTCGTCGACAATCCCGACAACGCACTGCGCTAGATCATCGCTGGCTAAAAAGCCTATGTGAAAACATGGACCATCCTTCACCAAATATTCAAAAGCGGGACAAAACCCCGCAATGGGCTTTGATGTTCCCATCAAGTACTTTTGGAACGGTTTGGAAATAGGTGCCTCGATCAGAAAATGGAAGCACCCATCGCGGAACGGTCCTTCATTCAAATACCCCTCGATCCGCGATGTCTCAACAAGCACTCGGGCCTCAATTACAACATTTGTGTCTGAATCGGAAATCAGCTTGGCATGAGCTTGCGAAACGGCTGCACAACGTTCCATGGGCATGACTATGTCGACTCTGTCTCCCTTTTCATCTTGTAGAAATGGTGGAAATACTTGAACGACGTCACTTGTCCCTCCTTTCCACCTGACGGCAGTTCCCTCTACAACGTAGGAAGGTTCAAAGTTGGCGATGGATGCGATTGCCCCCATTCTATCATTTAGGATCTGACACACTTCCTCGGGAGATAGTTTGTCTAGCGACGAAAACGGATGAAATGTACCTTGAATACCATTGGCGATATTGAGCATCATTAATGGGTGTTCGTTCTCAAAATCGCAGTTCACAAGAGCAGTTTTACATTTCGAGCTACTAAGGTAGTCAAGAATTCTCGAATACTGCGTCGCGCCTTGCTTGCACGGCATTGATTTTGATACGAACACGGCCTCCACGACATCATTGAGACGCTTGGGATCAAAACAATCGAAATTCACAGGAGTAGGTACAACAAATTGAAATGTGGGAGGTTCCTGCAAACTCCATTTGGCACGAAAACTGCAGAGCTGCTCGTATCGGCGAACAGACTTGAGTTTGTTTTCAACTTCCGCCACCCACTTGGGGATATCTCCTGCCGGAAAAGTTTTCGAGGAAATGCAATCCGTGTAAAACATTAAACACCCCAGTCTATTTTCATTAAAGTCCCTCGCAATTTTGTAATCAAGTCTACCATTTTTTGTGGAAGAGCAATGCGGAGCGGTGCATTTAATGCCCTTCATTTAGGCAATCGAAAACGTAACTGCAACATGATCACGATGGCAATCATCGATCCCATGTAGCCAATGAAACTACTCCAGAAGATTACGCTGTCGAGCGGTTTGCCATCCCGATTCGCAATGAATATCGAATAAGAAATCACCATCAGAAACAATGCTGTCAAGAGTCCAATCCCATTGAGCACGACTCGCATGAAACTCAATGTTTCACTCCGACGCATTCCGGCTAACCAATAGTTGCGATTGGGAATGTTGATCATACCATTTGGAATGTAAAACATGGCCATGCCAATAAGAACCATAAACCAGGACAACCCAACCTCGACTCCCGCCAATAACAAGGTTGCTTGCCACTTCGGTGCAAAGTTCCCAGGCTGACCTTTGGCATCAAAATGTGTAGCCACTTGTTCGGGCAATCGTTCCCAATAGTACCAATGCAGCGTTAAGCCAACTCCGTTTGCGATCACTAACATCGCAATCAAAATCAAACCCAACGATCGAGTGCTGATCATGGCTACTCGATCTCCCCCAATTGCTGCCTTAATCGCCTGAGCACACGGGAGCGATGTTGCCTTATGGTCGCTTTGCTCATTTGCAACTCCTCCGCTACTTGATCAACTCCTATACCATCAACAGTCGTTCGCCAAAACGCTTGCCACGATCTGGCTTCGAATTCACTACGCACTTGGTTCATAGCTCGGTGAACCAACGATCGATATTCGGTCTGCTCGGACGAATCGTTTTCGTCGATCTGATCCGGAATGTTTTGTGAGTAAATCATGGCCGTACTCCCGCCGCGAGCCTCAGGAGCTTTCGAATGTCGGCGAAACGCATCGATCATTTTGTTGCGTGAAAGAGACCAGAGCCAAGCTCGAAAGCTGCCGCTCGTTCCAGTTGGTTGATAGCGCTCGATGGAACGGGAAACAGCAAAGAAGATCTCTTGCGCGAGATCAGGAATATCTTGCTGAGAGACTCCTTGTCGACGAAGCCAGTAATGAACGAGAGGACCGTACAAAGCCACCAGCTCAGTCCAGGCCGTTCCATCTTCCTGCCGAATGCGGGAGATGAGGCTCTGATTGGTGGTGCTGGAAATTGGCACTTGGGGGGCTCTCAAGAAAGGGATGATTGTCGCTGATGGGGTGAAGGCCTTTGACTCGAGAGTCGTAATTCTCGTCGGCGGCTGTGAGTATACCAATCACAAGCTCTAAGCGTGGGCGGGGGATTTATAGCGACGATCCCAAGCCAGTCATCCCTCGCTCACGCTGCGGGTTAGGGTCTAAAACATCGTGTCACACTCGATTCGATTTCATTATTGTCGGATTTTCCGGTTAACATAGTGACTCGAGGAAAGAAAAATGAAAGAGAATCGCTGCCCACCACCTGAACAAATCAAAGCCTATCTAGCAGGACTGCTCGAACAAGATGGCTATGATTCTCTCTCGGAACATTTGCTCGCTTGCCAAGATTGCGAACAAACCGTTATCGCTCTCGAAGCGGAACCCGATACACTCGTAGAAATTCTCAAACAACCTCATACCCCCGATTCGTCCGAGCTGAACGCTTCGCTGCCGATCGTTAACTCGACTCCCGCTTCGGAACCGCCAACCTCTTCGCTCCGAAATGGTATCCCTAAGCAGTTGGGGCAATACGAATTGCTTTCGCTACTCGGCAGTGGCGGCATGGGAGCGGTCTATCTAGCTCGCCATCAAAGCCTCGATAAAAAGGTAGCATTAAAACTATTGCCAGCCTTGCCATCGCAGAACGCAGAATTTGTCGCTCGCTTTCAACGCGAAATGCGTGCGGCTGGCAAACTCGATGCACCCGCCATTGTGCGGACCACCGATGCGGGCCAACAAGACGGGATCCACTATCTCGTCATGGATGTGATCGATGGACTCAACCTAAGTCATATCGCACGTGCCGAAGGAAAACTCACCACCGCGGACGCGTGTGAGCTGATCAAACAAACCGCCATGGGATTAGCTCATGCGCACGAAAAGGGAATCGTGCATCGCGATGTGAAGCCATCCAATTTGATGCTCGATTGCAATGGACAAGTTCGCATATTGGACTTCGGGCTAGCTCAAATCAGCTTTTGGGACTCAGGATCCGCCGAGATTACGACGGTGGGTCAATTGATGGGGACCCTCGATTACATGGCACCCGAACAAGCCGAACGAGGTGGCGCGGTGGATTACCGAGCCGATTTATATTCGCTAGGAGCAACGCTATTCCGGCTGCTCACGGGCCGCGCTCCACTAGCTGCCGCTCCGAATTTGACACCCCTTGAGAAACGGCGATTGCTCGGCAGTCACAAGCCACCTCGTTTGCGATCGTTGCGCCCCGATGCACCGAGTGGACTAGGTGACATCGTTGACTCCATGCTCTCACGAGATCCAGCCCTGCGACCTGCCAGTGCGATTCATGCCGCCGAGCTACTGGAACCTTATGCCAGCGATGCGGATTTGATCGGTCTTTTGCAAAGAGCAAAGAGCAATCCTATTCGAGACGAATCGGATATGAACTGGAACCCACTTTGGCAACGAGGCTTGGTTGAGGAACCATCTATTGCGCCCAAGCTTTCGCCAAGTCGTTCGCGATTTGGTGGTTGGGGAAAATGGATCGCGGCCGCTTGTTTCGGTGGGATGGCATTGGGTGGAATTCTCTTTGTGATTGAGACCAGTAAAGGGCAATTAGTCATCGATTCCGAGGCTAATGTCCAAGTTCGCTTGGTAAGTGTCGATGAATCGGGTACCAAGACCGATATCGATGATCTAAAGATCATGCCGGGTACCAAGGCGACACGGTTGCGGAGTGGCAAATACGAGATTGTGCTAGAGGGAGCTAGCGATTCGTTTGTGGTTCATAACGGATCGTTCTCCATTAAAAATGGCGAGGTGATTGTCGCGACCGTGACAAAGAAAGACTCCAAAAACGAAGTGACATCGCCAACGGTTGATACGGTAAAGGAAACGTCATCTGATCCCCGTCTCACGGGAATCGTCTATGAAGGAAAGTCTTTGCGCGAGTGGCTAGAGATAATTCGTTACGAACGTAGCGTTTCGGAACTTGAGAAAGCGATCACAGCACTGAGCCAGATTGCTGAACCATCTGTAGATGATCTGATTTCTGTACCCATCACGGATTTGATTCTACGAAAGCCTTCGTTTTTCCGATTATCGGTTTACATTCTTTATCACTGCAATCCGGATAGATATGTTGAACGTTTGGCCGATTTTCTCGATCGCAATCCGGTAATTGTAAACACATCTGACACTCTACGTTCGTTATCAAGCGTGATGTATTTTTCCACATCAGGTGCTAAACAGCCATTTGAGAGGCTTTATCCTTATCTTGAACGATCCGTCCAATCCGCAGGCCTAGATCAAAGACTTGATGTAGCCTTTACATTGCGCAGTCTTGCATGCGTCTCTGGGCAAAGCCCGATACCGAAAGAGTTTCAAGAGAAGGTGGTCGAGATTCTCGGCCGTTGCAAAGAGTTAAACAACGAGAGTTTCTGGTTTCGTACGACAAGCCCACTCGGTGGAAACGCCGAGTCTTTCGGCGAGGTGCTCGCGAGCGAAACCGTTCGACGAGTCCTAGCGAGTCTCTCTGATGCCGAAACCTCGAAGGAAGAAATTGCTCTCGCGCTCCTGATGATGAGAAAGCTGATCGAGGACGGGTACATGCTATCGCAAGAGGAAACGGCGAAGCTTGTTGAAAGTCTTAGCCCATTGCTAGGCGTTCCAGCCTCGACTCTGCCAGTGGTTGATGTATTCTCGTTTTCCGAGGATTGTTTTTTGCCCAAATGGAGCACAGGTTTTCTGGCTTCCACTGGTCCCTTTTTTCATACCAAATCCAACGGACACAAGGAGCGAAATGTACGTGTTGATAGCACGATTTTGGCTCTTAATCTAATTGACTCTGCCAAGTTACAGGAGCAGATGAAGCCGCAGTTGCTGAGGTTGCTCGAAGAGTTGGATGCAACGCGACTTTTCGGTAAGACGCTTTTCGAATTGACCACCCGGGCACCAAATTATGATTGGCTAGCGATCGCTGTCGACGCGCCGACTGAGTTTAATCAGCTTTTGCTACGTCAGTTGGTCTACGGTCAAGTGGCAGCGACACTAGGTCAAGACAATGCAGCAATCTTTGCCCGTTTCGCGACTATGAAAAAACCCGATTGGGATTACCAGGTTGCTGAATATGCGAAAAAGATCAGAGCCGAAGATTCCGATGGCCTAAATAGGTTAAAAGCATTTTACAACAACAACAAAGACTTGCAGATTTCCGAATTACTGGAAAGCACACTCATCGAAAAAGGGAGCGCTGACTATCTCAAAGCGGTTATCGGCCATTTGCATATCAGCTTATTGAGTCATGTCAATGGAAACCAATTTCCCGCTAGTTTAGCGAGGGTGGCAGAGGGACTCGACAAAGAAGCTCGTTTAGCTCTTTTGTATAGAGACTTCTCTAGATTGGAAGATTTTCGATGCGATGATCCTGGTGCCATGGAGGTGCTGCTCAAATGGTGTGACGAGAAATTGCGAGATCAAGCATCCATAATGTCAAACCCGGATTCGGAAGCGATAGTAGACTTTCTCGCACGACTCGTCTTCGAGCAAAAGAACGTCAGCGTGGAGTGCCAGCAACTCATCGCGGATCGGCTCGAGTCCTATTCGGGATTAGGAGCCGAGGACTTTTGGCTCAAGTCGCCTCTTTACAATCCAAAGCTCCATGAGTCCCATTTCCGAAGTATTTCGTACTGCGAGCCAATGCGTCTGGCTGTTCTCCGCAAAGCGATACAAGTCTTGGCCGCTAAAGACGAGTACAGTGACAAGTTACGTTGTCACGCATGGATAATCGTCTTGCATAGCTATGAAGATACCAGCCGGTTAGCACCAGCAGTTCGAGACGAGTTACGAAAGAGTATTGAGTCGAAGCTGGAGCAATGGGCCAAGAATCCGGAAGAATGTCTCGTAATGACTCCCGTTGATGATGCCTTTGAGGTAGTCGCCAATCGGAGGCTGGCAGAGTTATCGTTGCTGAGTGATTCTCTCGACGGTCTATTTCAACGCTTTTTTCGAGGCGTTTTTCCCTCAATGGTTGACGAGTTAGGTGTTTGCGAGATCGGACTCGCAAATAGCTATTTGTTACGACTCAAGGCTGATGAGTTATTCGTACCCTCTCTGTCATGCCAGACTGCAATTCAAGCGTTGCATGAGAAATCAGAATTGATGGGACGCGATCTTATCAATTGCAATGTTTTGGCGTCGTTGTTTAAACTATCAAGAGTGCAGGTCAACACTACGCCAACCGTCAAGCAGATCCCAGCATTGGTCAACCATTTAATCTACGTGCAAACGGGTACACTACTCGGAATGGACGCTAACGAATTGGCCGACCGCCCTTACAAGCTTTATGAGCAAGATCAGGAGAGACTGGCACGTTTCATTCAGCCGGGGGATACGCTGTCGATCTTTGTCTCGGGATTGGCTAGTGGGGAACCACCGGTCATCCAAGCCGGTACGCGAACACCCATTGCCGGGTTCCCTGTGATTGTGTCACAAGAGAGTACGATCTTTGTTCCTAACTTGGGAACATTCGACACCAAGGATAAGGACTTGGAGCAGCTCAAAAAAGAAATTGTGGACAAGGCCCAACCGTTACAAAAGCTAAATGCACAGCAGCATGTTGGCCAAGTGAACGTAGCGTTCTTGCTAAGGCACAATCAGCAGTTGGAGTTGCGAAATGTAACCGGCACCGCAGCAGCCAAGTGATCCCCATACCAGCCCGCTGCGCGAGCAAAGGGATCGATGGCCAGTAAACGTCCCCGAAGCATTAGCAACCCGAACGCCGATCCCCCTAGGTGCTAATCGCATGCGAAGGATCGCATCAACGGTTCGCGCGATTTAGGCTTGAATTAGAACGGGGCAATCCCTCACCTCGCGCTTTCGGGCTTGTAATACCAGCCCGCTGCGCGAGCAAAGGGATCGATGGCCAGTAAACGTCCCCGAAGCATTAGCAACCCGAACGCCAATCCCCCTAGGTACTAATCGTGAGCTGCCGATTCGCATTATGATTGTTTTCTCGCCGTCCAAAAAGAACAAAAACCGTGATATGGCAGAAACATCGAACGCAGAAAAATGAGTCTCGCATCTTTCGCACGAATCGAAGGATCGATACAAAGTCTGGCAGAGCTTGGGCACGACGAAAGAGTGAAAAGCTGACTTTGACAACTAATCCCTCGGGTGACAGAATAAAGGACCGGCGCACCTCTAAAGGAAGCTACTCACTATGCAAGTTCATATCGTACACGAAGCCGCTGCTATCAAGTTGGCTGCCGAAGCCGGTTTTTCTAGCGTTGAGGAGTATGCTAATAAAACGATCAAGCAGGCTGCGGATCTTGCGGCAATTCGTGTTGGTATTGATGACGTACGCGATGGCCGAGTGACTCCACTCGATGAGGTTGACAAGGCATTTCAAGAAGAAATGAATTTTGCAAAACGGACCGGAACATAGTGTTTCGTGTTCTTCTCTCCGATGCTGCACAATCTGATCTTCGCAGCAACGATACGTCGCGGAGCGAAAACAGGTCCATGGAAGAAGCAGCGGTCGTCGAATCACTTGAGATCATACCTGTTCATACGTTACAAGAAGCAGTCGGCTTTCTCAATGGTCAACTGGATATTGATCCCGTTCCTTCTCGACTGGATGAGTTGTTTGCCTCGTTCTCCCAATACGACATCGACTTTAGCGACGTACGTGGACAAGACATGGCCAAGCGTGCTCTAACCATCGCCGCCGCTGGCTCCCATAATCTCCTCATGTTAGGACCTCCTGGGTCTGGAGAAACCGAGGACATGACGAGCGGATGTTCCTACGACGCTGCCATGAACGTTTTTTATTTTACACCGAGCAATCAAAGGGGGTACCCAAAGCTTGAAAATCCCAAGAATCCCACGAATTTCTAACTCGGGAGTGAGATTAACTTTCGAGTAAGTCGCATTCGATGATTATCGCTTTGCCAAACGCTCGCAATTCTTTAGAGACAGTAATTCGGCCTAAAAATGCGATTCTCATCCGGACGTAAACACATCATTCATCGATAAATTCTTCCAGCATTAGTAGGAACGCGAGAATTGTGGGTGCAACAATTACTACAACTGAATCCGATGGTTTATCCAGCAATTCCATAACCTGCTCCCAGTAGACAATCCCTATAGATCCCACGCTTCTGTGTAACACCAAAAAATCATCTCTGTTGACCACCCCTATAATCATCCAATCTTCTGGCACATACTTCCCGCACCTATATGCAAACCAGGAAAGACTGTGTTCAAGGGGCTTTTCTGAAGCACGAAATCCGAACACATCCGCACAAAGTAGGTTGACTAACACTGCAACACCACAGATAGGTACGCGAAATTCCTGTTTGTTGGGCGTACCACCATTGTTTTTCGACAGGAATTCAAGATATGCGATGGGTAAATTAGAATTCGGCAATTCTTGCAGTTCTTTTACGCTAAATCGCTTACCCACACCTCGGAAATACAAGTCGTCTTCAAGAGGAATATGGTCCATTCGGGATTACCGTGGGTTTGGTATGATTTTGGGTCAAAGGAGACCCCATGGAAGACAAAGAATTATACAGCACTTACCAGGAATAAAGACCCCTTGGACGGTCAAGGAAGTGAAGCTTAACGTGCATGCCGCAGAGATTGCTGTTCAGGTGAACCGATGAAGAGGCTCGCACGCACTTTGAAGAAGCGAATTGATAACATCGTAACTTACTGTACTCACGGGATAACGAATTCAGTGGTCGAAGGCATCAACAGTAAGATCATGTCCATCAAGAGAGGAGCAGGCGGCTTTCGCAATAGAGAGAATTTCAAAACAGGAATCTTTTTCTACTCCGGTGGACCAGACCTTGACCCACGGTAATCCCGGATGGACCATCATTTATTCGTACTCTTGCGTATCCTGCATCAAACAATCTTGCAGTTGGTGTCAACAAATTTCAAGCCTGTTAGTCCTGCTTTTCGATAGGCAGCTTCGAACTGATCCGTTGCAAACAATTCCGCCCCATGTGAAACAATCCAGAACAGAGTAAGCTTGTCCAGTTTCTTGCCCTCAAAGACGTAAGTCTTTACGTTACGAAACATCTTCTCCTTGATTCCAGGGCCAGTAAAGTATGTAACTTTTGCTGTCGGATGCATTTCAACAATTTGCGTCGGACGGACACCAAACCAAGCTCCCTCATTGAAGGGATGCTGAAATTTCTCCATCTCAATCGCATCTAGATTGATCTTTACCAGTTTAGCATCAAGTGGCGGTAGTAGCTTGATAGCACTTTCATGGATACATTTGTCCACCGCGCCATACGGCAGAAAATGGCAAGTCCGCCCATTGGATTCGACTTCAGCAGTATGGTTTAACAATTGCTCTTCGAGCAACTCCGGACTCGTAAATGAAAAGCCAAACCCGTTGATCTCATCTGCAAGCTCATTGCCGCTCTTTCCGTAGTCGATACTAACGCGAAACACTCTCATGTCTAACCTCGGCGTTTGTGTTCTATGGCGAATCTAATCTTTGTCTCACACTAGGGTTTATAGATTGTAGCCAGGGGTTGAGCGCTAGCGACACCCCTGGATTCGATCCCAATCCTTCTTCCCATCCAGAAAGGATGGCAGAGACATACACATGGCTGGCATCCCTACCGGGATGCAAAACCCGTGCGCATCTCAACAGGAGGTGTCGCATTCGCTCAACCTCCGGCTACAAGCTTCAATCCCTAGGGGATCAAAACCGACGAGGTCGGGGGCGTACATCATGAGATCCGTAACAGCCAACAAGCACTGGTCCCAAGAATATCGACTCGGCTTGTGAGGTCGAATTGGTCCGCGCCAAAATTCGCAACAATTCGGCCCGTAACAGTTTTTGTTATCGCTCACTTTTTTCAACGCTCAAGAGCGAGAAATGACGAGTGATGAAAGTGAACACAAGAGTCTCGATCGGCAAAGCAAGAAGTCCGGTATCAAAAACCAAATGGTGAACACGGTAAAGGGAAGTTGACTGTGCTAATAAATCATACCATTGGTAAGGAAGCCTTACCCAAACTGCTGCGGCTACGATTCCCATGAGTGACGGTAACACCATTCTGTTCCCTATTAATACCCTTGAAGCACCACTAGCAAATGCGGCGATTAATAGAGCACCTAACAACACATCGTTCGCTCGCAGATAAGGCAGATAGAGCCATGCCAAGACGAGAAAGCAAAATGCAAACGTCGAATAACAATACAAAACGCGGGATGGGATCGTAAAGCGTGGAGACGGAGTTCTAAATTTCGGAGGAATGTAGGGATCAATCATAAGTTGGTTAAACTTCAAACTGCGTTAGAGTCTGTCCGTTGCTGAAGCGAAAGGCCACGCGCGATTAAAGGTTGAGCCTTCATAGATATCCGGTCGGCCTGTCGCCCATGGGTCGAGAACAAAATCTGGAATTGCGGCTAGTTCGTTTTCATTTTTCGCAAAGTCAATTGTAACGAAATTGTGTGTTAACCAACCAAACAGCGATGCAAAAGGATCATAGGACTTGGTCGCATCAACATACCGCGTAACCTTCCAGTGGGTACCATGCGTTAAACCGACGATTTCACGATGAATTGCATCTGCCCATGCATAGCACTTACACTGGTCTTTCTGATCTCCCGTACGCTTGCCAGAATACCAATTTTCTAACCAGCCATAATTCCCCCCATAACCAAACATTTGTGCATTCGAGCCTTGAAGCCCATGGAAGCGATGGCCTCTATCGCTTACGAGGTCGACATATCTTCTGGCAATTTCCCTAGCTGCAATTTCATCTGCCTGCGTTCCACCGTTTGCACGCGCTCTTGCAATTAACGTATCCTCAATGTTTTTCTGCCAGAGATGCCGCGGCGAGTTCGAGTCAAAATCCGGTCGATTCCCAACGAAAATCGGTTCCGTAAGCGAGTTGTAATAGCTATTGGCAAAGGCGATTCCCATAGCTGGTGCGATGCCGAAAGTCGTAAACAAGAACATTAGGTTGCCTCCTGTTATCATCGCATTAAAGTCGTACTTCCGGCCTGCGTACGCGCCTCCCAGTCCGATAGCTAAACCAGCTACGCCGAAGAACATCCC
Organism: Pirellula sp.; assembly: GCA_046344995.1. GTDB lineage: Bacteria > Planctomycetota > Planctomycetia > Pirellulales > Pirellulaceae > JBKCUI01. The sequence continues at coordinate 78,253 of JBKDKR010000092.1, read as the reverse complement.
CGAAGGATCGATACCTTGTATCGGATCGCCATGTACATATCCATATTTGTGAAAGGATTGAGGATCCTGCGAGTTTCCTGCGAATGGATCGAGGCGATCAAAACGGCCTGTTCTGGCGTCGTACCAGCGTGCTCTCAAGTACTGCTGACCAATGCGGAAGTCAAACGCTTCACCACTGTAGAGGTAAGTTGTGAGGGGTAAGGTGCTAGACGTTAGTGAGGAACCGCCGAGGGCAAGAAGGTTGCCATAGGCGTCGTAGAAATAGACTTGCATTCGCTGCTGGTCATCGCGGGCTATGACCCCTGCGAGATCGTAAAGAACGCGGACGCTGCCGTGTCCGTCGGTGCCGAACATGTTGGTTTCACCTTCATCCCAACTACCACCAGCACCTGCTTCCGGAAGATAGATGGTTTGTGAAATCTGATCATGCCCCACTACGTAGACTGTTTTCTTAGTCGCGTTGCCGCTTCCAACCTAGCCCGTGTGACTCGTTTCGATCTTTCCGTTTGCGTCACCGTGATAGTACGACGGGAAATGGAACTAATTGGATCTCGGAGAGGTGCCTGTAGTCGTAGCAATACCAAAGCCTTAGAAAACTACTGTGTCTTTACCCTTCAGCTTAATCATTAGCTAAACTATACTGGGGGTTAGACACTGCCCGCAGATTAACCGTGCCAAGAAATTCAAATTCGAAAATGGCTCAAATCGATCGTATTACCTTTGACCCGTCTGTGATGGGTGGCAAACCGTGTATTCGCGGTATGCGAATAACCGTGTCAACCATCCTAGGCCTTCTAGCGACGGGTCGATCTCGCGAGGAAATTCTTAAAGCCTACCCTCACCTTGAAGATCAGGATATTGACCAATGCTTGGCCTATGCAGCCTGGCGTATGGAAGAACGAGATTTACCATTATCAATCGGATGAACATTCAAAGTCTCGATCAAGAGTACTTCCCATTTGATCTTTGCTTCTAACTTGAAGAACTAAAAGGACAATCGGCAAATAGAGTTCTTACATCTTTTTGCCCCCACATCTTTTTGCCGATCTTTTGAAAGCTTCTTTGGAGCGAAGCCCATTTTATGAGGCCCATCGAACACAGACCACCGTTGTCGTGTTAAACTATTGGCCCATTGATTTTGCAACTTGTTTGTCGCTGCTAAGCACCTTTTCGTTGAGACGCTCCCATGTTGGCCAAGCTCCATACTTATTCCTTGCTTGGAATCGAAGCTCTACCGGTCGAAGTAGAAGTTGACCTCTCCCCCGCTGCTCTACCCAAAACCGTCTTGGTAGGTCTCCCCGAACAAGCAGTCCGAGAAAGTACCCATCGTGTGGAACGTGCTATGCACAACGCTGGCTTTATGATTCCTCATGATCGGATTGTTATAAACCTAGCACCCGCTGAGCTCCCAAAGCAAGCCTCCAGCTTTGACCTGCCTATATCGCTCGGTATACTGTCCGTCTCCAATCAGCTCGATGCCAATCGCTTTAGCCAATACGCTGCCGTGGGTGAACTATCCCTCGAAGGGCACATGCGAAGCGTCAAGGGAATCCTCTCAATGGCTATGGCTGCCGCTAAGCAGCCTGGCATCAAAGGGATGATTGTGCCTGCGGTGAACGCACAAGAAGCAGCGGTTGTCGAATCGCTTGAGATCATACCTGTTCATACCTTGCAAGAAGCCGTCGGCTTCTTAAATGGTCAGCTCGACATCGATCCCGTTCCCTCTCGACTGGATGAGTTGTTTGCGACGTTCTCGCAATACGACATCGACTTTAGCGACGTACGTGGACAAGATATGGCCAAGCGTGCGCTCACCATCGCAGCCGCAGGTTCCCATAATCTCCTCATGTTAGGACCTCCTGGGTCGGGCAAGACTATGTTAGCCAAACGTCTGCCATCTATTCTGCCTGTCTTGTCCGCAGAGGAGTCGATCGAGACCACGCGTGTTTATTCTGCCTTAGGTCGATTGCAAACCGGCCAAGCGCTCATGGCCCAACGGCCCTTTAGATCGCCACACCACACAATAAGTGATGCGGGACTTGTCGGTGGTGGCAGCCCTCCTGCACCGGGCGAGGTATCGTTAGCAAATCATGGGGTTTTGTTTTTAGACGAACTACCAGAATTCAATCGCAAGACACTGGAAGTTATGCGACAACCTCTCGAAGATGGTGTTGTCACCATTTCGAGAGCCATGAGGAGTACGACTTTTCCCGCACAGTGCATGATGGTGGCTGCTCTTAATCCCTGCCCATGCGGTTATCGGACAGACCCGCGCCGAACATGCAACTGCACCGCACCTCAAATCGAGCGCTACATGGGCCGTATTTCGGGCCCACTCTTAGACAGAATTGATATTCATATCGAGGTGCCAGCTGTGTCGTTTAACGAACTGTCCGCTGGCCCCCCGGGGCGCAGTAGTGCGGAGATGCGTGCTGAGGTCGATGTGGCGCGATCGATGCAAGACGAGCGGTTTGCGAAGTCAACGACTCGATCCAATGCTAAGATGAGTAGTCGCGAGATTCGAGAGCATTGCAAACTAGGGTCTATTCAACGGGAGCGGATGCGAGCGGCCGTGACCGATATGGGGTTATCGGCGCGAGCTCATGACAAGATCTTGCGAGTCGCCAGGACGATCGCGGATTTGGAATCCAGTGAGTCGATTGAGCCTCATCACATCGAAGAAGCCATCAATTACCGCATGCTTGACCGCGACATCTTTCATTAACAGAGTAGAACGGTTACATCCGGTAGCCGAAGTCGCCAAGACTTTGGATAGCACGCCAGCAATACGTCCAATCTTTGCCCAGGTCGGCTACGTCTGATAGCAAAAGCATGGCTTTCGTGTGCTATACTATTAGCAAACATGAGGAGATAATGACAACAACGGCGCAGGTTTACGCAATGCTTGGAAACGAGTCTCTTTGGGAGATCGCGTTGCGATCACACCAAATCTTAAAACAGTCCAATATTCCACACTCGATTTGTGGTGGAGTCGCCGTTTGTTTGCATGGGTATCAACGTAATACGACGGACCTCGATCTGATCATCAACCCGATCGACGCTGCCGCAGTGAAAGACCTATTTCTCGGCGAATCTTTTGTGTGGGATGAAGAGCTAAAGGAGTTTCGAAGTTCGTCTGGCATACCGGTGCAGTTTCTTATGGCAGGTGAGCGAGCCGGCAAGGGTGCGGAAGTCAAAATTCCGGAACCGGTTGGAGAATCAAATGTTGAAGAGCGAGATGGCTTGTCCGTTGTGCGTCTTTCGAGATTGATCGAGATGAAGCTTGCGTGTGGGCAAAGCAATCTGCGACGGACCCACAAAGACTTCGCTGACGTTGTCGAATTGATTGCCGTTCGCAAACTGGATGGTTCATTCGCTCGTTTTTTGCACCCAACACTTCGGCAGACGTATCGTGAGTTGGTTCACCACGCGACCGCTGGCGAATAGACCCTCTCGTTGAGACAACTTTGGGTGGACAGCGAAAGTCTCAATTGGTCTATCATTCGTTGGGCAAATAAAAAACCACCGGCGATTATCGCCGATGGTTTTAAGTGTTTTTATTTGTGTTGTAACCGAGATCGCTTAGTAGCGACCACCACGGTTGGAATGATCGCGACGTCCGCCGCCACCACCACCGCCGCCGTATCCGCCACCACCACCACCGTGGCCACCACCACCGTATCCGCCGCCACCGCCCGAAGGTCGGCTTTCTCGTTCACGTGCTTCGTTGCACGAGATTTCGCGGTCGGCGATTGTGGATCCGTTCAAGCCTTGGATTGCTGCGCGGGCTTCTTGCGAATTGCCCATTTCAACGAAGCCAAAGCCACGTGAGCGGCCGGTTTCGCGGTCCATGATGATGCTAACCTTGGTCACATCGCCGAAACGGGAGAATGCATCACGCAATTCGCCTTCGGTCGCACGAAATGAAAGGTTTCCAACGTAAATATTCGTCATAACAATACTCCTATCCAATCCACACATCGATCATCAGACAATAGACAAGCAATCTCGATCGGTTCTAAAACCGGCAAACCACAAGATCTTGAAGACAACGCGAGCAAATCAGAAAACCTAAGAAGAAGCTGATCCAGTAATCGAAGCACGTGCTCGATTCTAAACACCGAATCGCTAAACTTTACCGAGTCAAACCAGCAGACAATCAGATCTCAAAAAGACGGATCTTATCAAGAATGGGCGGACGACCTGTTAATTCATCGATACCTAAGTATCGACTTGCGGTTATTCCGAGTCAATAGATAAATCTTTATTTATCGAATTATTCGGATGAATGCAGGCAATGCTAACGAATCGAGCGATTGGCTTTCGTTTACTTTTTGCGTCGCAATTCGCGGATGCGATGCGATTCACTATCGCCAATCAAAATCGAATCGTCATCGTCGGCGTAAATCCCATGGAGTCGATTTAATCGACATCGCAAAGCCTCTCCGTTGGGCCCATCCCCGGCCTCGCCAGTTCCCGCGACTAAGTCTATGGTTCTTCCCTCTTCGCTAATCCGCCTTACGGAATGACTTTCTGTGTCGGCCAACCACACATCGCCTCGCGAATCGATCGCAATGCCTTTAGGTCCACTCAGCTTCGCTCGTTTGGCCTCTCCTCCGTGTCCAGTAAATCCTTTTTCGCCTGTACCTGCAACATGCCAGACTCTTTGATCGGTCATGGAGATACGAAAGACTTGATTCCCCTCGCGTGTTGCTAACCACATATCACCGCGCTTGTCGAAATCAATGGAGCGAGGTCCATTAAAGGTGACATCGTTTAGGTGCGAACCATCGGACGTTGGGCCTGGTGGTTTACCTCCTGCAAACGTCGATATTTGGCCGGTGCTTAGATCGACCACTCGAATCGCATGATTACCGATGTCACAAATGTAAAGTCTGCCATCAGGGCCAAATTGAATACTATGCGGCTGTTTCAGCTTGGCTTGTACAGCCGGGCCGCCGTCTCCCGAGTATCCTGGTTCACCAGTACCCGCGATCGTGTCGATTCGGTCTGCCTGGAGATCGACTCGTCTAACGACATGATTGCCCATGTCGACAATATACAGCTTTGCATCAGGACCAAACCGTATCTCGTGCGGAAGATTTAGAGATGACTTGCGAGCCGGTCCTCCATCTCCTCGATAACCTTTTTCTCCGTTTCCTACGATAGTCTTTAGAATTCCGTTGGAGTCGATTCTGCGAACCAAATTGCCTGAGTACTCGCAGAACCATATGCAGCCATCGGGTCCACGAATTACTCCAAATGGGTTGTTTAGCTCTGCCTCAACTGCAGGACCTCCTTCCCCACGAAATCCGGCCTTTCCTGTGCCAGCTAGATTGACGACCTCCCATTCATCTCCTGACAAAAGGCCTGGAGCGAATACGCAGACCACGATCCAGACAATCGGTAGCCAAATCAGAGAGACTTGAACATAAGGTTGCGCTGATGAGTCTTGTGTTTGTCGATGGTTCATCGTTGAAAGATGGGCAAGTAGCCTTTGTCGAGCTGCATCATAATCAAGCTACAAGCGGTCGTGTAGACTTTGTGGATCCCTCCTTCAACCTCCCAGCCTCCATCGCTAGATTGCTCGGAGACGATGCGGTCGTACAATCGATCGCGGAAAGGAATCCAGTCTTCGTCTCCTTGTCGATAAACAACTTGGGAATAATACATATAGGTATAGTGCCAGTGACCAAAAAGGGATTCGCCAGCCGTAATGGAATACAGTGCGTTACGGCAATAAGCGAGCATCTCGGGGACTTTTTTGCTGTCGTAGTCACCTGCATTGTATAGAGCCGCTAAGCTCGCGGCGGTAATTGCGGGCCGCGAGCTACCTAGCTGTTGGCTTGAGTAACTGATGCCACCATCATCGTTCTGACATTTGTAGATGTAACGTTTGGCTGCTTCGATGATTTCATTCGGAACGGGGATGCCGGCGTTTCGGCAACCTCTTAGTCCTTGGACCTGAGTTATGGTTGTTGAGCCTTCGTCAAAGTTATTGTCGTCTTTGGCGCTAAGATATCCCCACCCACCATCGGGCGTTTGTGCTTGTCCGCAGAATTTGACCGCTTTGGTCAATACATCAACTAGATCGTCTCGTCGATCTTGAAGCCCCTCTTCACCGAGGACTTGTGACAAGAACAACATAGAGAACCCGTGACCATAGGTGTATCGCGAGTCGTTGATGGGATCGCCGATGAGGCCCGTCGGTTGACATTGGCTTATCAAATAATCCACCGCCCTCGCGATGTACTTGGAATAGGGACCTTGGGTGATGGTTGAACCACTGCAAATCATAGCAGTTCCGGCCAATGCACCGATCGCGACTGGATAAGGGGGCGTATTCCATTGTCCTCGGCTCGATTGGGTCTTTGTTAAATAATCAAGTCCCCGTCGAATCGAGTTTTCCCAGTCCGGGTTGCGATCCGTTGCTCGCCTCGTTTGTGCTGAAAGGGGTGATTGCAGTCCTAGGCTTAACCCAGCAATCCCCAAGCCAGAGAGAAAGCGTCTTCGATCGTGGGAAAGATCGTTAGAGTGATTCGTCGAATGGGGGTTATGGGGCTTTGGCAATTTTTGTTCCTCTTGCGGAGCGGTACCGAAATGGTTGCGGCATGTTGATCGAACCCTCTCAAATGGCTTAGAAAGCAGCGTTTTCTAAGCATGGCAAGTACTGTTGTAGCGTAGTTGCCCATCGAATGCAAAATGACCGTCGGTCAGCAGACATCTGAGATGTGGGCATTTCGCTAGCGTTTGAGTCGAATTGTAGTCGCGAGGCAACAGGCGTTTTGTTTGTTTGGCTAGCGACCAACTACCTATAAAAGTCTCCCAACTTGCGGCTGTGCTAGCAAAATTGCTTGCAAGATTGGAGTAGTCGCAACTGGGGGAAAAAGTGTACTCTTCGGGCGATGCCTGTCTCCAACTCTTAGATCCGAGGTATGTTGACCCCGCCTAGAATAATCAAATCTACAGCATTTCTGATGGTCGCGATGTCGATTGTGATCGTTTCGTGCGCCCAGCATACGTTTGGGGTACAACGCTCTACTCCTATCGTGGAGTTAGGGTTGCGCATTGTCTGGGGGGGAAACGAGCTCAATTCCTACATCGGTGAAATCGAGCATGAGGACAGTCCTCTCAAAGTTTCGCACGAGTTGAGCTTGGATAGAACCGGAACGATCCGGAAATCTGATCAACCTAATCGAGTGTTGGTGCTGGACCCCGAAACTCGGTTCGGTGGGTGCGATATATCAGTTACGGGTAAGTTGGACTCTGTATTGAGATTGAGGTTCAAGCCGGAAACGAGTCGTGGCTCGCCGATAGATGATTCCGCTGAGCCACTCGAAACACAATTCACTCTGGAGCAAATCCTATCCGGTCCTAAAGAGCTTGTGTTGGGTTCAAAGTCGAGAGTGGTCGTTGATCGTGTTCCAGGTGATAGGCTTCGCGTTAGCAACGTACGTCCTAGTTGGGTGTTTGCACCCGGGGAATCGCTTCCCATTCAAATCACCCCAAATCTTACGACTGCTCATAGCCAAAACGGGACTCTCGATTGGGAGATGCTGGCTGATGGAGATTCGAATTCGATCGAACGAGGATCGGTATCAGTCAGTTTGGACGACAGCGGTTCATCGACTGCAGTGAGTCTAGGGGTGATCAACGCTCCTCTCCGACCCGGTGTTTATGAAATTCAGATTCAATTGAGGCCTCGACGGAGCTTTACGCAAGTATTCCAGAGTAGCATTGCTGAACGTCGTATCCAATTCATTGTTGCTTCATCAGAAGTAAACACCAGTGATTCTCCGGACGATAACAATCGCAACCGTGACGCATCAATCGATTGGGAGCACTCATCGCTAGGTAATGAGTTTCTGCCCGGTAGATCTCTTCCTGTTTCTGTTCGGCCATGGGGGCGCGTTACCAACAATCTTAGAAAGTTAGCGCTGAGCAAAGAGGATGATGATCTGCGATCGGTTTCGCTCGGACCTCGTGAAAGCTTGAGTTTGCCAATCGATGATTTGCAATCTCGCGAACCATACCTGTTTTCCTTTTCCACAGAATCGACGATGGATGGACTCGAACTCCATTTTTCGGAGATCGTCGAGTCTGGCGGTGAGACAAAGGTTCGTCCTATCTCCGTTTCCAAAATTCAGCCAACTATTGGACGTTTGCTTGCCAACTCGCCAGCGGTTTATAACGAAAACTATTCGTATCGACTCACATCCTCGAGCACGCGAGCCCTCGTTCGAATCACCAGTATGCGTGCACACGGAACCATCACTTTAAACCAATTTCGAATTCAACACTCCGATGGCAAGCAGCAATATAAGCTCAGTCATGATATGTCTAGGCACAAAGATGCGCCGAAGATCATCGAGACCATGGAGGCTGACCAATGGCGGACATTGCTGACTCGAGGTCGGTACCAGCGAGGCAGGAGTCGTTACGATACTTGGTCTACGATGGCTCAAGCTGTTGAGGATTGGCTCAAGCTGTGCAAAGATCGTGGCGCAAGTTGTGTTGCCATTCCGGTGCTTTCTTCGGGCTCGACTTTGTACCCAACGGAGCGGATGCTATCCAGCCCATTGCTGAATACAGGCGTCTTCGATTCCGCTGCTCGAGATCCGAGCACCAAGGATATCGTTCATTGGATTTACGTTCTATGCGATAGGTACGATCTCGATTTTATACCAGTCTTCGAATGGAATTGTTCATTGCACATCTTTAAAAACCTGCAGATAAAAGAGGACATGTGGGGAACTCAGGGAGGGGAGCTCGCAGGGGACGCGGGTAGATGGAATCCGTACCACCCAGAAATACAAGCCGAGATGAAGTCCGTTCTTAAGGAATTTGAGCGGCGATACAGTCAGCTCAAGGGATATCGAGGGTATGCAATTCACTTAGGCAAAGGGAGTAATTTGGCTTTGGCTGAGTCCATCGATCAGATTTCAGATCCGATTGTTAACAAGCTACTGTCGGATCAGTATGGCCGAATTCCCAACGAAATGGCGGAACGTCGCGTTGCACTTAGCCAACTGAGTGGCAATGCCATTTACTTAAAGCATCAGCAAGCGTTGATGGGCATAATCAATGAATGGAATTGTGATCTGGCTTACTTATTCACAGATATTCCGCCATCAGTTGTGGATCTAGCACAAACCGGTGGTCCGTCTATGGTCTACGTTCATGCGTCTAGCCCCAATCTTGGGGCATGGATTGCTCGCCGCTGGTGGTTAGATGGGTTTCGGCCGATTGCTTACCAGACAAACGTTATGGATACTCAGGCTGATATGAGAAGCGTTATGCCGGCTCATGCACAATGGCTTACGACCGCGATACCCATTGAAGGGCAGGCTTTACAGCGACGCATCGATCGCATTCGAGCATGGAGGTCTCAGGACTCGACTCGTGCAGCAATCCTCAATGCGAACCCATGGGAAAGCGCAGTCAATTTACAATGGAGTGTGATTCCTCAGAATCTGAGAGTAGACAATTCGGGATGCAATCTTGTTGATGTGGATCAATCGCCAACGGCGAGAATTCTAACCATTCCTGCAAATCAAATCGTGGTTTTGAATTGGGAAAATCCTAACGCAACCCTTCATACATGGGGTACGGACGAGTCTCCATCGATGCAATCTTATCAGTCGGCTTTGCAACGGGTTGAGGCTGCCGTAAATCTGTACAGCATCCCGGCCGGTCGGAATGATTTGCTACTCAATTCCGATTTCGATCAGACACTAGCGGGGTCTAAAGGGGATCTTATTCCGGGTTGGGGGAATTCAATCAATCCCAATGCTCGCATCACTCTAGAATCCGACTCGCCACACTCGACACCTAATCACCTGCGAGTGGAATGCGATAAAGCAGGCGCCGCTGCTTGGTTGCAATCATCGACATTTCAGCTGCAATCAAATCGATTGCAAGCCACGATGCACTACAGAGTTCAGCCAGGCAACACGATGAACTTGCAGTGGACTCTGTTCATCTGGAATGAAAACAACTCTCGTTTTGATGTTGTGTCACGCCGCAGTGCATCGGTGGACTTTAGCAAGCGAACCGACAACTGGGGCAAGTGGACAGAGGACTTCTCTGAAGAGCTTACAGATTTCGGTATCAATGAGAGCAATACGTTCAGGCTCCAGTTGGATGTCCAAGGTGACTGTACCATGGACATCGATAGTGTCTCTATCGCAACGGATTATTTGCTAGAACGGGAGCGAATCGATTTCCGGAATTCTCTGTTTTTGGCTCGACGTTCGTTAAACGAAGGCTCATCGGAAGCAATCTATCGCTTGCTCGATTCAACGCTCGTTCGCACGCTGCTTTTATGGATGAAGGATGCTGACGATAACGGCCCGGAATCCCCAGTGAATATCTCGAGCTCTAAGCTGGACGTCCCGATCGCCAAACAACCGGAGGCTCAAAATCGACCTGAGCCTGAGAAGCGATCAGCCGATCGTCGATGGAAGTTCTGGAATAGATAGGTTGTTCGGTTTGCCGATAAGCCGCGATCAATCGATCATCAATGTTGGATCGATCACTCGTTTGTTTTGCCAGCCCCCTTGTAGGTAGCGAGTTGTAAAGATGATCGCCAATAAGATCACCCAGACAGTAATTACTCCCCACCAATAGTAGAGACTGTTCCAACCAGTTAGCTGTCGGACAATCAATGCACCGATAACCGTTGACGCTCCCGCAAAGATGTGGCCACCCAAGACAAAGTAGGTGTCGCCTGCACCCTTTAGTGCTCCAACGTATACGATTTGGAAGGCATCAAAAACACAGTAGCATGCGATAAAATATAGCAAGGGCCGAAGAATAGGGCGCATCTCTTCAAATCGAACTGGATCGACATCGTAGGTGTAAACGGTCATCGCCAGATCGGGGAATCCACCATATAGCACGACATAAATCAGGCTATAGGCAATGCCTATTAGCAGGCCACTAAACACGATTCGCCTAGCGGTTTCTCGCTCATCGGTGACTAGATATTTGCCAACTAACACTCCCACGGCTGTGCCTAATCCTACCAATGGGATAAACGCGATGATATTGACCCCTAGCGCTAAGGTGGTGGCCGCAGCTGCTTGTTCGCCCAGTTGCCCAACAATCATCATGATGATCATAAAGCTCCAGGATTCCGCAACGACGGAAACCCCAGCGGGCCAGCCATAATCGATCAATTGCTTCATGAGCTTCCATTGTACCATCCTGCCTCCTCGTACCTCCCTGTGAGGCCGATTATCTGCTGGCGAATCGGATGTTCCATCGATGATGGTTGATGTTGCCGGTAAATCGGAGATAAGCTTGTCAATGGAGTCTAATCGTCCAGTCTCTGGTTGTCTCGAACGGGCAACTCCTCGGATCAAATCTGGCCAAGCAAAGTAGATCAATACCACGAGCTTGAGCGATATTGCGATACTGCTGGCCAATGCCGCTCCAGCAGTTCCCCACGCAGGAAAGCCCATCAATCCAAAGATAAATAGATAGTCGAGCACAACATTTAGCGTTGTCGCGACCACATCGGATATAAGCAGGACACGTGTCCGGCCAGAACCGGCATAAAGCCCAACGAGTGCCGCGGAAAGAATCGATGAAGCAGAGGCTGGTACCAGCCACCTGAAATACTCTGCCTCCATCGTTGCCAACGTCTCAGAATGGCCAACTAGCAGAAAGAACTGCCGAGAGAAGACTGCAAAAAGAACCAGGATCGGAAGCACGGCGACCGCCAACCAAAGACCTTGGTAGACGAACTGCATTGCTCGATCTGGACGCTTGGCTGCTAAGTATTGAGCCACAAACGTATTGGTATAACCACATATTCCCATCGGTAAACAGGTGATCGCCCAGGATACGACACCCGCTGTCATTGCCGCAGCTGCTGCACCTTCACTCCATTTGTAAAGGAGCATTCGGTCTACGAATAGCGTGATCGAAAACAATCCTGTCGAAAGCATTAGCGGCCAAGCCGTAGATATGACTTCGCTTAAATCTTGTCTTAAAGTGCGCATAATATCGTACAGACACGTGCTGGTTCGCGGTTCGGGAAACTAAGGAAGAACCCAACGCAAAACGATTAGCATCATGATGGCAGGCAAGTAAACAAGCGAAGCCCTTAAAAGCTTGCGAGCTGTCTTATCATTTCGGTCTTTGAGGAATCGCCACGAAGCAATCACTTGTGACCAACATGCCAGAACGCCTAGCAACGCGATTCCCCAGGTCAAAACCGAAACCGGACTCAGGACAATGATCGACAACGGTATCAAAGCAACCGCACCAATGATTGCGTGCCAGCCTGCAGCAACGCCTGTCGGCTCATCGTTGGTGATCATCCGAAAACCAGCTGTGGCGTATTGCTCGCGGTAGAGCCACGCAATGGCCATAAAGTGTGGAAACTGCCATAAGATTACAATCCATGTTATGGCCCATCCATCACTATCAAACGGTCCACCTCCAGCCGCCGTCCAGCCAATCATCACCGGTAAAGCGCCAGGTAGTGTGCCAACAGCGGTGTTCCACCACGTCACTGATTTGAGCGGAGTGTAAACCCAGCAGTAGACAAACCAAGTTGCCAAGCCACATCCCATGGCCGCATAGTTAACGCATAGCCCAATGTACAAGCTCCCGAGAATGACTAATAGCCAACCAAACGTGGCTGCCTCAAATCCTGTAAGCCTGCCGCTCGGCAAGGGTCTGCGCATGGTTCGTGGCATGAGCTTATCCCGCTCTCGTTCGAACCATTGGTTCAATGTGCTGGCGCTACTGGCTATCATCGCGGTCGCAATGAGCGTATGTAGCCAAACCCACGCACCGATCGTGGTATCGAGAATCTGCTGGGCTGCAAAGAGCGCCACGGCCACCGTCAGCAGAATCATCAGCGTGATTCTGGGTTTGGTCAGAGCTAAGTAGTCTTTCCACCACGGAACCGTGTCTAAATCCCCAGTCACGGATGGCTTGCTAACTGGGCCGGACGTGGGTGGAATCGCTCCCTGTTCCTCATGGCTGATGGTTGTGGCTGTGCTCATGAAGGACCAGGAAATAAGGCGAATGGAGTTGCGTTTTAGGGACTAGTGTGCGAGTGAACTGGTGTTGGCATCAGCGAGACGCGCCGGGATCGTTTCGAAGGCAGGCACCGCTTGATATCGTCTTTCGACACGACATAGTAACCAAAGTGAGCCAGCTATCAACAGCGAACCGGTCGCCTGGTGACCATTAATAATCATTGTTTCCACAAAACCTCGGCCATCAATCGTGTATTGGGCGAAAAATTCGTTGAGTTCTTGCCAAGGTAATGCATAACTGCTAATCCATGTTCCTATTCCCAGGCAAACTTGGACCAGCACCAAGCCTACCATCCACGTTGCTGGCACTTTTAATCCGGTTACACCGCGAAACTTGGGCGATATCACGGTGCAGAACACAGCGAAGATGATCCCGGTGATCAAAGTGGCTACAAGCAAATGGGTATGCACGAACGATAGAAACAAGGACGGCTTCCACTGTGGCAAAGCATGTCGCAAATGTGCACCCATAATCAACTGAACAATCGTTAGTACTAGCAATATTCGCAACGTCCAGCGGAGTGAGTTGGATTGAATCGACTTCGGGGCAGTCCTCCAATCTTTAGAGTTGATCATCACAATGCCACATGCCAGAGCAAAAACCAGGGGACCGCAGCAACCGTGTATCAGAGCAACAATTCTAGCATCTAGCAAAACACGTACTCCACCTAGAATTCCTTGGCTGATGATCGCGAGCAGCAACAGCCAACACGCAATTCGACCAAACCGCCGCGGCTCATGTTTGCGAGCAACAAAACAAAGAATGATGGCTATCAAGCCAACGAGACTGGCTAACAGCCTATGTCCATGCTCGACAAGCAAATCAAATGGGCCGAACAACCAAGTCGTCCAGGGATACAAGAACATGTTGTAGCCGAACGTACCGGGCCAGTCCGGGACAGCCATGCCGGCGTCATGGGTTGTAACTAAACCGCCAAGCCAAATAAGTGGAAATGTCAAACAAGAAACCAAGGCCGCCCAGAAGTATACTTTTTTGGATTGTGATTTATTCGCTCCGCTCGACAAGGCGGAATCACTGGTGGTTGCCATGACCTATTGTGCTCCTTTCGTCGAGTCTATCGCGGTCGGGCTCACCGATGCCGGTGCCGATGTAGCTCCGGTCAAGCTCGCGATATACCTAGCCAAATCAAAAACGTTTTCGAGGCTGAAGGCATTCGGGTCTGTTTCACTCAAGGTAGCTGCAGGCATCGGTGTGCCATCAACGCCAAGAATAATCCTCTTAACAATGTCTTGTTCCGTCGAACCACCACGCAGACCTCCGAGATTAAAGTTGCGAGACCGATCCACAACTGGCTTCAGTGCACCGAATGGTTTCATGACCTTCCATTCCGATTTCTTGGCTGGGTCGATGCCGACGCGAATCGTCCAATCCTTGGTCCATTCGTCGTAATCCTGCGAGATGCCATCGCCCTGGCCATAGAGACCATGGCACTTGAGGCAGGATGCTTTGTCGCTCGTGAACAGAGCTTTGCCCCGGTCGATTGAAGCCGTGAGTTCGGCGGAGGGCAACTCGGGAATCATCGGTATTTCGACGACGTTGGAAGGAGCATTGACCCAGGTTTCGGCAACGGTTGACGCGACTCGCGTGGCGTCTTCCAAGTTCGGTAGGTCTTCGCTATCGACAGCTCGCTTTAAAAGTCGTCTTTCGACTTCACCTCGTACTGCAAGAAACACAACATACTCAGCAAGAGACTCGATGTCTTTTTGGAATTCGGGACGGTTTCGGAGGGCTCCGAACGCGGGCATCGACGTGCCAGGCAAGCCATGTTCGATGACTTTTACTAGGTCGGATCGCAGCGGTTTGCTGCCGATGCTAGTTGATTTGAATTTAAAGGTCCCTCGGCGAAAGTCCCTTGGGTAGGGTGCTAACAGCGAAGCAGCCGGGCCTGCACCGTCACCGGTGATTCCATGGCACTGGACGCAATGCTTGCGATACAACCCTCGCTCTACCTTGTCATAGGCTCGCCCTACCGGACCCGCACAGCGTTCTACTTCGGCCATATCAACGGCCGCAGGGGCCCCTTCAGGCCATTTTGGAGCGTCTGGGGGGCCGAACAGCTGTTCCACGAGTTCCCCTACGGATCTCGCCAGCTCGTCAACCTTCTGTGGCTCCTGAGACTCCAGAAAGCTCGCTGCAGCCAATTTGTTGGGCTCGAAAGCAGGTTTTGAGCATCCGGAAGCCAAAATCCCTGCGGAACAAATCAGCAAAGCAATGCTGCCTAAGTTCGAGAACGAGGACTTTTCCTGAGCAAAACACATAGCAGGATCTTGAAAGATTGGGAAAGGGACATCGGACGGGTGCTTAAACTGCGAACCGAGTCGAAGAACCGCAAGATTGTGGCACGAAACACTAATTTTCGCAGGGCCAAATCGCCGCAGATGAGGATACCAAGCCGGCAATGCCTGGCGTGGCGGTCGTGCCGTACGGATCGCGGCCCTTTGCTGAAACCGTTCTAGCTGCTCTGGTTGCGAACATAATCGTTTTGCTACGATTCCCGACAAGATATTCGGCCGATTTACAGTATGTCGGGCAATTTCTACATCGAACAGGGAAACCAGCCGCAGGCTGCTTCCCCCTAGAGTTTTTGACGATATCGCAACGGTATAGCTTAGCGGCCATGGAAACTTCACTTCATCGAAAGCTCAAGGAACTCTACGCTGCGAGTCCTGAATGCATCGAGGTTGTGGAGTCAAAGTACCGTATTGACGCTATCGATCACGATGGAGTTATCGTTGAGATTCAGCATTCGGGCTTGGGAGCGATCCGGAAAAAGATCCGCCAGCTTCTGGATGACGATTACTACGTTCGCATCGTAAAGCCATGTTTGCAGTCGAAGTTGGTCGCGACGATAGACCCAGAGACGCAATCCATTCTCAGGCAACGAAAAAGCCCCAAGAAGATTCGTCCGATCGATATATTCCGTGAGTTGATTCACTTTACGCAGGTCTACCCTCATCCTCAGCTTACGCTCGAGCTGCTGTTTGTGGATAGTGTCGAGATACGAGTAGATACTCCACGCCGAGGTCGTCGAAAGCAGTACAAGACTCTGGACGTTGATTTAGTTAGAGTTCCAGATCCGTCAGAAGCTATTATATTGGCGACACTAAACGATCTTTGGGATTTGTTAGACCGTCCCAAGCTACCGAAACGCTTCGATACACAACAGCTTGCGGAAGCGATCGGAGAACCACGGTGGTTTGCTCAGCAGATCGCGTATGTTCTCAAATCATGCGGTGCTACCAAGGTCTGCGACAAACGCGGTAACGCCATCGTCTACCGCGCCGCGTAAAAGCTTTACAAAAGCCGTCCCTAGCCAGCGCGATCTATGGGATCTGATTGACTATTGCCCTGGATTCGACTCGGCGTTTTACACAATCTTGAGAAAAGAATCGCCACTACTAGGGGAAAGCGGCCATGGTGAAGCCGTATAGACTGGTAAATCAAAGCTAAGTGTCGTAAAACATTGGAGTTGCGTAATCTACGCTCCAGATCACAGCGGTTCAAAAACAGAAAATTCAGACGGCAAAAACATGGCACGAAAAGTTATCATCGATTGCGATCCAGGCATTGACGACGCCGTTGCCTTGATCCTCGCGCTCTTTGACCCACGATTGGATGTCGTTGCCATAACGACCTGTTCGGGAACGGTCGAGAGTGATCGCTGCACTCAAAACGTGCTGGGTCTTTTGGAACGATTGGATCCTCCGAGGATCCCTCGTGTCGGCGCAGGAACTGATCCAGAGGATGCGCCCGTTTCGGATAATCGATTTCTACATGGAATCGACGGTATTGGGAATTTGGGATTCTCCCCCATGCAGCGGCAACATCAAGTCAGCAGCGAAAAGCTGATAGTCGAGACGATCAAATCGGATCCGGATGACGTTACTATTTTATGTTTGGGTCCATTGACGGGAGTTGCGCGAGCATTTCAGAGAGATCCGTCGATCATGGAACTCGTCGACAAAGTGGTCGTGGTAGGCGGCTCAGTTGATTGTATCGGAGATGTCACAGCAGCTGCAGAATTTAATATGCACTTTGATCCCTCGAGTGCATCATCAGTTTTTCGATCACACACGACGAAAACTCTGATCCCTCTCGAGACAACCAATCAAGTTACCTTTGACTTGAACTTACTCAATCAGATTCCGCCAAAACATTCCCGAGCGGGTGAAGTGTTGCATCCGATGCTATCTCATTTGTTCCGAAGCTACCGCCAACATCGAGCGCAGGAGACCATCGCGTTACAAGCTGCGATTGGCATCGCCTACTTGGTCGAGCCGATGCTATTCCAATCTGAAGAGCGAGGTCTCGAGGTCGAAGAGCTGGGTGAGCTAACGCGCGGTGCGACCATCGTGGATCGGCGTGCTTTCGCCGCGCATCAACGCGGGGTTGAAATCGTTACATCGGTCGATGCTGACGCGGTCAAGGACTGTGTAATCAACGGATTGAGATTCGCGGGTCAAGAAACCGGGGGAGCCTAGACCGTGGCTCGTTCTCGCATTGGTCCGCTCGCATTAGAAGCCCCTTTGGGCCCGCAGGGTTCCAGTGTTTATCGAGCCATTCACGTTCAGCAGCGATCGCAGGTTGCGGTTCGAGTTTTTTCTATGCCCATGGGCATGACCCCGGAACGCAAACAAGATTTCGCTCAATCGCTTGAGCGCATCAAGCAGTTAAAACACCCGGGTATTGTCCGCTGTTACGGAGGTGGCTTTGATGCCAAAGATGCTTATCTCGTTTATGAATTAATCGAGGGCGAATCATTAGATGTACATTTGTCCCGGCGTGAACGCCTAACATGGGAAGTTGCATTGGATTATGGATTGCAGCTTTGTGATGCATTGCAATATGCCCATTCGTCGGGTTGGATACATGGACGGATTCGACCTGATAAATTGCTGCTGACCTTGGGCGGAGAAGTCGTCAAACTCAATGAGATTTGGAGTGGGCCCATACAGCAGCGACCACCTCGACCGGACGAACTGATCTACCAATCACCGGAGCAGATAGAAGGCAAGAAAGCTATCGAGATTGCATCCGACCTGTATGGCTTAGGTGCAACACTATATTATGCGCTGACCGGAAAGCGCCCTTATCAAGGAGAAAATGCGGGGGCAGTTCGGCAAGCGGTTTTGGCCAGTCCTCCGCCTCCTGTCGCAACGTTGGTTTACGATTGCCCTGTTTGGCTCAGCGCGATCGTGGAGCAGCTTATGCAGCCAGATCCGCTCAAGCGTCCGTTTTCAGCTACGGCAACAGCCATGGCCTTGCGGGAAGCACAAAAGCGGGCCGAGTCGGGAGTCGGTGTCATGCAGCACGCACTCTCCGGATTTAGCCCTTTGCAACTCAATGTTGATAAAGACGAAGCCGAAAAAGTAGTGCTCGGTAAAAAGAAGCAGAAACGAAAGAAACGTGCGGAATCAAATGAGATCGATGACCAGCCAGGCATGCTGGAACGACCGATCGTTTTAGGTGCCATCTTGGTCGGTATCGTCGGGTTGATCGTGTATCTGATGCAGCCGCCCGGTTTATCGACTCTGGAAACGCGAGCCAAGTGGTTTTTAGATCAAGGGGACGTGGGTTCTTTGAATGAAGCTCGAGATCGATACTTGATCCCGATTATTGAACGATTTCCAGATTCTGTTACTGCGGAATGGGCTAGGGATCAACTCGAAGAAATCGAAATGGTCAATGCGGAACAGCGTATTCAGACCAATCGCCGCTTTGGTCGCGAACCGAATAGCGAAGGGGAACGAAAATATGTCGAGGCAAATCAATTCGAACAATTCGGGGACCGTGTCACCGCTCTCGACAAATACCGAGCTATCGTCAACCTTTTAAAGGACGTCGAAGAAGAGAAGCCGTTTGTTAACCTCGCGAGACGCCAAATCCAAAAAATTGAAGATAGCCCTCCCGATGCAAACGAGCTACGTGAATTTTTGCAGACTAAGCTAGAAGAAGCTGACAAGAAGTACAACGACGGAGATTTGCTGGGTGCAAAACAAATTTGGGATGGAATCATCAGTCTGTATACCAACAATCGAGAAATGGCGCCACAAGTTGAACGTGCGCAATCTCGGCTATCCAAAACCAAAGAACTTTAGAACTAAATCCAAGACCTACCAGATGATCATCCTCACCAACGATACATGGAATCCAAATGCGTTTCGTCAATGGATTGTTTCGTTTGCCGTCTTATTTCTTGCGACTGGCGTTATTGGTTGCGATTGGGGAAGCAAAGAAAAGCAAGTCTCGGCACCTGCAAATCCTAACGCGAATGGGGAAAAGCCTGCGTCGGGAACTGATGGGACCTCGAATCCGGATGGTTCGAAAACTCAAAAGGATGTGACTAAAGAAACCAGCGGCGAAGCGAACAAGATCCCTACCGAAGGCAAAGGCGAAATTTCTCCAAGTGCACCAAGTGAAGTGGTTTCCGTAGTCGCGGATTCAGAGGATCTACAGAAAAAGGCCAAGCAATTGATCGTATCCTGCATCGAGCATTATCGAGATCTTAAGTCGTATGAAGATGCAGCAGTATTCAAACTGAAAGTGCCTTATCCTACAAATCCAGTTAACGAGTTGATTCCTTGTCGGGTCGCTTGGGAAAAGCCGAACAAGTTAGCACTAGAGGTTGAGTTACTTAAATCGTCGTGGACTCCAGAAACATTCGAGTCTGTTTACGAAGATGGGAAATCGACCCTACATCCCAATCAAAGATTGGTCCGGCCTCTTCCAGAAAATGTGACCAGCGATTGGCTCTTAAGAGACCATCTCGAGCAGCAATTGATCAATCCCATGTTCGGCTTGCCACTCAACATTGGGTTTCTTTTGGATGAGAGTGGAAGCAAAGCATTTTTAAACGAAGTGACCACTCGATGGTTGAGCCCTGCCGAAATTGATGGCGTTAAGTGTGAGAGAATTCAAGTGAACTTGCAAGAGGTCAGCTGGGTTTATTGGATCGATGAACCTAATCGTCTTCTACTGAGACAAGAGTTCCCTCATGCTGTATTGCGAGGTGTTTTGCCGCCGATCCCATCGACGATTGCGGCTTCCGATGTTGTTTGTCAAATCGATTATCTAGGGGTGAAGACGAACGAACGAATTGACTGGGCTCCGTGGGCGATTAAGCCTCGCGAAACCGATTTGCAATTGAGGCGATTTATTGCAACGCCTGCTAGAGATGTTCCCCGGCAGCTTGGAAGCAGGGTTGAACCGTTTTCGTTAAAGGATGTTGATGGCAAGATATTCTTTGATTTTGCTGAGCGCAAATCGACGGTCACTTCGTTTCATTTCGTCGACGATACGGAAGCCAGTCGAAGCTACATAGATGAGCTTTATGTAGTTCGTCGACAGCTCAAGGATCGTGGGGTTGGTGATGAGTATGAAACCATATTGGTTTCGAATCGGCCTGCGGATCGGATGGCTGCGGTCATGGCCTCGTGGAATTGTACGCTGCCGCTTGCAATCGACACGGACGGCTTGTTAATGAAAAGCTGGGGCGTCGAAGAAACTCCCGCGACCGTTGTGGTTGGAACGGACAATAGAATTCAGCACTTTAGTCAACAGCGATTGCCATTGGGTATGGTGTCCGATGTTCCTAGTCTTGCAAAGGGTGGTGATTTAGCCACGCAAGCGATCAAAAATGCGGTCGACAACGAAGCGCGTTACAGTGCACTGTTACATCGATTTGCTCTTGCAAGAGATGAGTTGAAAAAATTGCCAGCGGATTATCAGGAGATCGCTAGCTTTCCGTTCTTCTTTCACGAAATGAAACAGGACTGGAAAATCTCGTTTGAGGATGGAATCGTCGCGGCTGTCGGCGAGATGTTTTCAGCGGGATTGGATAAGCCCGTCGTGGATCCAGCAGAGATTTACGGCGTGGGATATCCATCGACTCGCGTGATGACCGTGTTGGACGATGTGGGCAATCTTTGGTCGATTGATCAAAGAGGAAATCGAACCATCGTGGCAACACTTCCTGTTGAGAGTACAGAAAATGCGAAGCGATTCTGGATCTATCCCGACCCGTGGAAGCACGAAATTATCTACATCGTTCCGGAAGGGCTATCCCGCTTTTGGTTTGCTGTCGCTCCTAGAACGGTTCCTCCAAATTGGAAACCACTCAAGGTTGACGAGTTTCCATTGTCTGCCGATGAGACCATTGTCAATGCGTCATGGGTTTTGGCTGATAGCCAACCTGCATTTTGCTTGATGACGAGTTCGTCGAGAGTTATCGCGATAAATCCAACGACTCAGGCGAGTGAAGTGCCTGTCGATAATTCAAAACAGAAAGCTGCTATCAACAGTATTGTTCCGAAGCTAAACAGTAAGAGTTCTCCGGATGCTTGGGCTTTAGTTCGTGCCGACGGATCAATCGAATACATCGAATCAAAAGTGCCAGCGAGCGACCTAGCAAAGCCACAATCGCTATTGTTTAAGCCAGAAGTGGGACCTTGGTTGTGGGGCTCCTCTCCAGTTGGCCCCCGATTGGTAGGCCTCGCGAGAATACCGAGCGGTGAGTCAGCCGCAGTGGTATTGGATGAGTCGTTTAAGAGCTTATCCACTCAGTCTTTGGCAACACGTCCCGAGCAATGCCGACTGCTTTCCTCCATCTCAAGTAAGACCGGAGCTTTCTATTTTTTACTTACAGCCCCTAATCGAGTTTTGCATCTTCAGACCATCGGTGGCAAAGCACCTGATCAAATGTCGTTTGGCCGTCGTATATTTGGTGGTTCCATCAACGCATTGGATGACGGTGTTCGCATTGTTGTAGCGATGGACGGGGAGGTAAGTAGCTGGACCGTCACCTACAAGGAGTAGAGCCAAGAGAGAATGACCGAACCCAATGCGTTTTTTGTCTATGGAACGCTCAAAAAGAAGCAGCTTCGAGGAGGCATGTGGCCCAGACAGCCAGCGAGCGTAGTGCCTGGAGTTGTTCGAGCAAGACTTTTTGATTTAGGGCCCTATCCGGCTGCACTAAACGGAGATGTGTGGTTGCTTGGCGAGATTTGGCAGTTCCA
Source organism: Pirellula sp. (assembly GCA_046344995.1). Taxonomy (GTDB): domain Bacteria; phylum Planctomycetota; class Planctomycetia; order Pirellulales; family Pirellulaceae; genus JBKCUI01. Next base: position 56,159 of record JBKDKR010000092.1, on the reverse strand, counting down.
GCATTTGGACTTAGCCGAAACCAAGCGAGTTCTCGACCAAATAGAAGGGTACGAGCCCGGGGCGTCCAACAACGAATATGTCCGAGATGTCGTGGACGCGCATTGTGTCTTTCCGGAAAACTGTATTTCTGCGGAAGACCCAGATTCAACAATATCGTGTTGGATGTACCTTTCTCCTAACCAAGATCTCTTGGTCGGAAAGCGAGAGATTGTACCCTTTTGCAGTCTTTCTGACGTTTTCTCGACAGTCGAAAAGGACTGGGGTAACGAAAAAGTAGCATTTTGGCCTGATCCAAAGGCCAGGGTTCCTCGTAGTTTTTCCGAAGAGTGAATAATCGATCTAGAACGCCAAGTTGTTCTAGTTATACAATGGAGCACTGAGAACGATGCCATCATTGGGTTCTTAAGCTTCGCCCTTCCAACCTACCGCCTCCCGACGAACATGAAAAACAGAAGATATCGAAACTCGCAATCCCTACGAACTCGCAATGCATTGTTGAAGCATATGCTCGAGGGTATCGTCGCACGTAAGAATCGTGTCGGCTGTACAGCATTAGGGATAGCAGCGCTGGGAATGGTGACTTTCGCTGGTCCGAATACGAGCATGGCTCAGGACAAAACCGAAAAAGCCGATCCCCCAGCCTTAGTCATTCCGGTTCCAAAGCCAGGCGAAGAGGATTTCGATAAAGCGATTCAGTTGCGAATCAAAATGGATTCGACTGATCAGTTGAAGGAAGCCATTGGACTAGCGGAATCCGCCATTTCGAAGGGGCTATCTGAGGACAGCGAAATTGCAGCTAAGCGATTTCTGGGTTCTGCTTACACAGAAAAGGCAAAGGTCAGTATTCAAACCGCTCTCCAGGGAGGCGGTCCTAGATCGCGTCGCAGTAAGCTACTTCTAGATGCATTAGACGATGTATCCAATGCAATCGAATACGATGCCTCACAAACCGATGCTTACACGATCAAAGCACAGATATTGATCGATCGTCAAGAGTTTGAAACAGCTCGAGAAGTGTTGAACCAAGGTATCGAGTATTTTACGCCGCTCTACGAAGCCAAAAAGAGTAGTGAAAATCGGCAGAGTCTTTCCAAGTTGTATCTCGCTCGAGCTGAATCGGGCGATGAGCCTAATGAGCAGCTAGCCGATTTGGAAAAAGCGACTGAGATCAACCCTTTCGACGATGTGCTCAGCAAGAGGTATTTGGCAGGTCTCGGCCAAACCGGTCAGTTCGAGAAAATGCTTACCACTCTGGATCGAATGCTGGAGTTGAATTCTGAGAATGTCGAGTTGATCTCCACGAAGATCGCGACACTTCTTCGGTTGAACAAACCAGACGAAGCCATTGAATTCAGTTCGAAATGCATCGGCTTGGCTACTGAGGATGAGGCCAGAGCTGCTTTGCTTAGACAACGCGCTTTGCTGTATCAATCCAAATCTGCAGGCTTGACCGTTGGAGCGACAGCAGACGAAGCAGCCGAAGACGAGGCTAAGAAAAAGAAGAACGACGAAGAAGCCAAGACGCTTTTGGACTTAGCCAAAGCGGATCTCGATGAGTCTCTCAAATTGATGAAAGACAATGTCCAATCGATCTTTTTGAGAGCTCGCCTAGCAGCTCAAATGGAAGATGCCGAAGGCGCCCGTAGGGACGTCGACATGGTTTTGGAAGCCGAAGAGCAAAATTTAGAAGCTCTGCTGTTCAGCGGTGAGCTAGCGATGACTGAAGGCAACTTCGAGCGCGCTGCCAAAGATTTCAAAACACTATCTGGCCAATTTGCGGATGGTACACCCCAAAAAGAAGAGCTGCTCAAGAAGCTTGCTGTTGCCTATTGGCAAGCGGATCAAATCAAACAAGCACTAAAGACTCTAGATCAAGTCATTCGGCAGAACTCAAGCAGCTGGGATGCTTTCCGATTGCGTGGCGAAATCTACTTGGGGACCGGAGATCACATGGAAGCCACAGTCGCTTACGAAAAGGCACTGAGACTTATGCCGGAAACAGCAACCGCAGCTCAGCAATCGAACTTGCTCAATAACTATGCCTGGATACTTTCCACGAGCCCCGAAGATAAGGCTCGCGACGGAGCGCGTGCTTTAGAACTCGGAACAAAGGCTTGCGAATTGACCGACTTTGCCGAGGCTCACTTGGTAAGCACGTTGGCTGCTGCCTACGCAGAGACGGGTGATTTTGATAAGGCGGTTGAATACGCTAAGAAAGCTGTCGAGTTAGGAGAAAAGGAAGAGAGCGAGCAAATCGATCAACTTCGTGAAGAGTTGAAAAGCTACGAAGAGAAGAAGCCTTGGCGGGAAAAGAAACTCCCTGCTGGAAACCCCTAACATCGGTGCTTCGGCTTGCTTAATATCTTTGAATCATTGCTTCCGTCTTCGGAAGTAGGCGCCTTTGAGACATCGCTGAGCAATCATCCTCGACGGGCCGTAAGACTCCGCGACGATTTCTCAGTGTCTTCGTTACCATTCGAAACGATCCCTGTTCCATGGAATGATCGGGGGTTCTTCCTGGCCGATACGGAATGTCGGCCTGGTGCATATCTCGAATACCCTGCCGGTTGCTACTACATCCAGGACGCCGGTTCCCTGTTGCCTGTGAAGCTATTAAACCCGCAACCTGGCGAAGTCATCTGCGATTTATGTGCAGCGCCTGGAGGTAAATCAACGGCCATCTTGGAGCGAATGAATGGCCAGGGGGTGCTAGTTGCTAACGAGCCCATTCGTTCACGTACCAACGTCCTCAAATATATGCTGGGACGTACCGGTTTACCAAACTATCTGACGACGGAATTGGATCCCGATCAAATGGCTCAGGAGTTTGGAGGCGAGTTTGATGCTGTCTTGGTAGATGCTCCCTGTAGCGGGCAGATGATGGTATCGAGAGAGAAACGTGATTCCAACGCATGGTCCAGTCGCCAGATAGAGCATAGCGCCGCAAGACAACAAAGAATCCTGGACGCTGCCATTAAGCTTTTGCGGCCTGGCGGGCGACTTGTCTATTCGACCTGTACGTTTGCTTTGGAGGAAAATGAAATGCAGCTTTCGAGGCTGCTCAGTCATTTCGAATCAGGGGTAACCCCATTGTGTAGTGATGATCTCAAGAGCTGGGTGTCACCAGTTCAAGCAGGCTGTTATCGGCTTTGGCCCCATCGCGATTCATGTGCAGGAGGATTCGCCGGTGGAATCTTACTGTCTAGCGAATTTGAACAGGAGATTGGCCACGGTAACCACCGGCGTGAGGGAACCAAAAAATTTCAAGCTGCTCGAAATCAGTCACGCCATTCGCGACTGAATAAGAAAGACACTGTGGATCCAGTTGAAGAACTTGAATCTATCGGTGATGTCATTGATGGGCAGGTTCGATGTATAAACGAAGAAGTATATTACGGAACGAAAGAGGTTTGGGATCTGTATGAATCGCACCGGACCGTCGCACAGCCGCCGTTGGTGATGGTACAAGCGGCAAGAAGACGAGAGCCTAGTCATACACTAGCTTTATCGAGAAAGTCATGGTTCCAATCCTCAGCATCGATCTCTTTAGACAGTGCACAAGCCATAAGTTTTCTGACAGGTGAATCACTTCGTGGGCTAGAGCAATCAGCAACCACGGAATGGACACGCATAATGTGGAATGGCATGCCCATAGGCTGGGGCAGATACTCTCAAGGTCAGGTCAAGAATCATTTGCCCACCTGGGCACGAACCACAGGCCTAAAACCAAAGTAGCACAATTGCCCTCAATTAATCCTGTAAAGCCAGCAAAAGTGTGATGCGTATAATAGAAAAAACGCATCACTTTTGACTACAGGAGGTATCGAAATGGGTAGCAAATTGATCGAGCAACTCGCTTCCAAAGCTCCCGCTGCAGCAATGTTTCGCTGCATCTTCGAGCGTGTTCTTTCTGAAGAATCGCTCAACAAGATCTTCCAAGATCACGCAAAGATACAAGTAGAATGCGAGATTCTGTTTTCTCATTTAGTCGATATGATTGGGTCTGTCGTCACCCAAGGTGCCAAGAGCTTAAATGCGGCTCATAGAACCGCTGGTCATGAGTACTCCAGGCAAGGCCTGTACCTGAAGCTCAATGGGGTGGAAACAGACGTTTCCTCTGCACTTCTTCGGGTTAGCACACAGAAGCTCACCGAGATTCGTAAAGCGACCAAGATGACGCATCCCGATGTCATAAATGGCTTTCATACCTATGTCATTGACGGGAAGACCTACAATGCAACCGAGCATCGACTTGTAGAGTCACGCACTGATGCTCGCGCCCCACTTCCAGGCCGAGCAATCGCCATGCTCGTTATCCAGTGCGGATGATTCATAGCCTTGATAAGGCTCATTGTCTTCGGTAATAGTGCCCGTAGTACTACTAGCGGAGACAAACTCTTCGGTAGAAATCTGCTTATCAGAAACGCCAAGCATGACAAGCGATTGACGCACAGCAAGCATAATCGCATCCGGGCCGCATAAATAAAACTGGTAACTTCGCGATATTCGGAACAAACGCGTCGAGCTCTTGGGCGCTTATGTAGCCCGTCTGTTCCTGCCATCGATCGGATTTAGATTGATCGGGCAAATTGCTGGGTGCTTGACTGTAGAAGTGCAGCATCTTGACGTTGGTGAACTGCTCCGCCAGGTGCCTCAGCTCTGCTTCATAGATCAAGTCGCTCGAAGTGCGAAGAGCATTTACCAAGTAAATGGGGCGTGACCAGACTCGATCGGTAAGGTATCTCAAAATCGACATGAGTGGCGTTATACCTACACCACCAGATATCAAAACTATTCCGTCAACACCTTGGTCTTCAAAGAAAAACTTGCCAGCCGGCGCGCTGATTCGCAGTTGATCGCCAGACTGGACTGTATCGTGCAAGGCTTGGGAACCGACTCATTGATGATGCTCGATTCACTAGTTAATGGTTCGTCGACTAGGAATCCTCGTTCCATACGTGGCTCGGACGTTAGCTCTGTCGCAGCCAGTTCCCCAATATCCTCGGTATTCAATTCCGTTTTGTGTACGGGATTGAACCAACGATAAAGTCCAGCGGACGCAGCCAAAGTACCGGCAGCGCCCACTGCTTTCATGAATTTGCGGCGATGAATGTAACTTGAGTACGGAGTAATCTCCTCCCTCAAATCACGATCAGAATAGTCTTGGTTCAATGGTCATTCCTTTCGTGACGTTTCTGATATGTTAGCGATCCACGTATTCGCTTCGCACAATCCTCTAACGTTAGACGTTGCGCTCCAGGATAGTCTTACGAAAATAGGTTACCATTCGACGTTTTTTCATATCCCGGCCATTCTTATTGTTTTGGTAGGCATCCCTACAATGAAGCGAGAAAAGGTGTGCTATTGCTACATTTGAGTTGGGCTACCATTCACGTTGCGTTTTGGTTTCCCAACTAGATAAAAGAGTGCGGGAGTTACAAGCTGATCTAAGAGAGTCGATGCGATCATGCCTCCCAGCAATACCACAGAAAGTGGGTACAAAATCTCTTTCCCGGGCTCACCATATCCAAATAGCAAAGGTATCAAACCTACGAAACTGGTCATGGCTGTCATCATGACCGGCGCAAGTCTTTCCAAACTACCGCGCACAATCATCTCTTTGCCGAATGGTAATCCCTCAACCTCCATTAAATGATGGTAGTGCGATATCATCATAATTCCATTTCGACTAACGATCCCAATCAAGGTGATGAACCCTACCCAGTGAGCCAACGATAAATGCGTTGACTGGATCCAAACGACTGGCCAGTCGTACCACGGTTGCTGCAGAAGTAATTGCATATCGGGACGGTTCAAGACGAGCAACGCAACAATCGAACCTAAGGCCGCAAGAGGCACATTCGCGATCACTTGTAACGCTGCCGAATGAGATCCCAACGCCTTGATCAGCAACCAATAAACCCCCACGATACTAAACAGTGTGGCGCCCCATAGCCTGAGCGTTGCTTGTTGCTGAGCCTCGAACTGTCCGCTATAGTCGAGGTAATACTCCCCTGGTAAAACTCGAAGTGCATCTTCGATCGGTACGAGAACATTTCGAATGTCTTGTACTACGCTTGCCAAATCGCGATCCTGTACATTGCAGAACACAGCCACACGTTTTTGAACGTTCTCTCGATTCAAAACGTTGGGGCCGGTCGTATCTAGTATCTCTGCCACTTGGGAGAGAGCAACTTTGGCTCCGGATGGTGTTTCAAGAATGGTCTCTTGAATAACGGACAAATTTTCCCGTGACTCTTCGTCGTACCATACGACCAATCCAAAGTACTTGTCGTCTTCGATGATCTGAGATACTACTTGCCCCTTGAAAGCTGTTTCTAGAACCTCCGCTACGTCGCCCGGCGTTAATCCATATCGAGATGCCTCCTCACGTTTAACGCGCATTTGCAATTGCGAGACTTCGATTTGAGGTTCAATTTGCAAATCAACAACGCCAGGAATCTCTTGCATACGGGCCTGAATATCAAAGGCTGCTGTTCGAAGCTCACGGAGATCGGGCCCAAACACTTTTACAGCGATTTGAGCGCGGATTCCCGACATCATATGATCCAGTCGGTGCGATATAGGCTGACCAATGTTGACCGCGACGCCGGGGATGCTCGAGATACGATCTCGGATATCGGCTATTACGTCCGATTGAGGGCGACCGTGGTACTCGAAGCTCCAAAGGTGTGCAACGGGAATCACACGCAGTATGGAATACATCCATCCTCCTCGCTCCGTTTTGTATTCCGCCAACCTCACTTCCAGCTCGGAGTTGTTAACACCCTCGGCGTGCTCGTCTAGCTCTGCTCTTCCGGTTCTTCTTGAGACTGAGAGAATTTCGGGCACGTTTAGCAATTCGTTTTCGACCCTACCTGCAATTCGTTGACTTTCGGCTAATGATGTGCCCGGTTCCAATCGCAAATTGATGGTGGCGGTCCCCTCGTTAAAGGGAGGTAGAAATTCGCCTCCCATCCACGGCAACGTAGAACAACTTAACAACACGAATATGCTAACCACCACCAAGACCAATCGAGGACGCTCTAAAGTCCAACGAATCATCCGTTCCGCCCAGTGTTTGAGCCAACGCATTAGCAATGGCTCACGCTTTTGAGCAAGGACTGGCGCGTTGGGAAGGAGAACAGTCGCCAAAACTGGTGTAAACGTAATGGCCACAACCAGTGAGCAAAGGAGGGACACGATATACGCAATTCCCAAGGGAGCGAATAGCCTGCCCTCAATGCCGGACATTGTGAATAGCGGCATAACCACGAGAACGACAATGAGTGTTGCGTAAACGATCGAGTTTCGTATTTCACACGACGCGGAATAGATAACATCGAGGACGGGTCGTTTTTGTTCTAGGGGCATGAGTGTATTCTCCCTCAGTCGACGATAGATATTTTCTACATCGACAATGGAATCATCAACCAGATCGCCAATCGCAACCGCGATACCTCCTAGAGTCATCGTGTTGATGGTAATGCCGAATAGATAGAAAACGATTAACGTCAAAAAAATCGATAGTGGCATCGACGTTAGCGAACTGACACTGGTCCGAAAGTTTCCCATCAAAAGGAATAGTACTATCACCACCCACACCGCGCCATCTCGCACGGCTTCGCTGACGTTCTCGATAGCTGCTTCGATAAAATGACTTTGTCGAAATACATCTGACTCGATCTGAATATCGTCAGGTAGTTCTTTCTTCAAAGACGTCAACATTTGGTCGATTCTTCGGTCCAATAGAATCGTGTCAGCATCCGGTTGCTTTTGAACTGTTAGCATAACGGCGGAGCCGCCCCGCAGAGCCTGAAACGGACGTGCCTCATCGCTGCTTCGACCGTCGACTGCGGCATTGATATCAGGCTCTATCTTTACGACCACAGACGCATCGCCTCGTTTAATAGGCCCGCCTAAACGAACGTCTGCGACATCCCTTATCCGGATCGGAACTTGATCTCTCCAAAGGATCGGTGTCGATGCTACTTCCTCCAAGGTGAGGGATTGTCCCTGGATTCTCAAAAGAGACTCTTTGTCCCCTCGATTCATGACACCTCCGCCGGCAATGACGTTAGCTTTCGCGGTCGCTTCACTCAACTGAGCCAGGGTAACATTTCGAGCGGCCAGCCTAGATGGGGACGTGAGGACCTGATATTGCTTTAAGATGCCCCCCATGACGGAGACTTGAGATACTCCCTCGATCGCGAGAAGTCGATTGCGAACGGTAAACTCCCCCAATGTACGTAGCTCCATTGCCTTGGCATCCGTCTCGGCTTGCGTAGCAGGTTCGAAGTCGCTTCGAATTGCCAGTAACATGATTTCGCCCATGATGGAGGAAATCGGAGCTAACGTAGGATTGGTGCCCGGTGGCAATTTAGATTGCGCGAGCTGTAGCTTTTCGTTAACGATCTGCCGATCGATGAAGATGTCGGTTCCCCAATCGAACTCGACCCATACAATAGAAAAGCCAATAGCCGACGACGATCGTACTCGCTTGACCCCCGTAGCTCCATTGAGAAGCAATTCGATCGGTCGCGTGACTAGCACCTCAACTTCCTCGGGTGCCAACCCTGGAGCCTCCGTCATAATGGTCACGGTAGGTCGATTCAGATCGGGGAATACATCAACCGGTAACTCGCGAAACAGAAAAATGCCAAAGAGCGCGCACATCAGAGACACAAAGGCCACAACCGCACGATTGGTCAGCGAGAACCGAATAACACTATTGAGCATGATCCGTTACCTCAGCGATGCGAAAGCGGTTTGCAACTCACGACTTCCGGAGACAATGACCGTTTCTCCTGACGCTATTCCTTGTAGAATTTCCACATGCTCTAGATCGGATCGTCCCATCACGACACGTCGTCGTTCAACATATCCATTTTCTTTTTCCACAAAGGCGAAGTAACTAGTTCCGTCCTTGATAATGGCTTGGATCGGAACTGATAGGCAATTCACACCAGGCTCTGAAGAAATAGAAATGGACATCATCATGCCAGCACGCATCTTGGGAGCTGCATTCGATGACACGGGCTCGAACCAAAGTCTTTGCGTTCGTGTTGTCTCATCAATGATGGGACTGATGCGCGTTAGCTTAACGGGAATGCGGAGCTCGGAGTTCGCAAGAAAAGTGGCGACTCCGATTGCCCCCGCCTTCAAAGAGCCTGTTGTACTCGACGGAGCATTCGCTTCGATCCAAAATTGACTTAAGTCTTGAATCTCAACCAAGGCTTGACTGGCACTCACGGTGTCGCCAAGGATGACAGCGGATGATGTAACGGCCCCGTGGAGCGTAGATCGCAACGGCAAGCTATTCAGGATGCGTCGATCCTCGATGATCGACTGAATCTCTGGCGGTAACAAACCAAGCGATAAGAGTTCTCGCTGCAATCCCTGCGAGCGAATTTCTTGTTGTTCGGCTTGCGACTGAATCTCTAGAACCGCGCGTGTCGAAATCGCGTCGCCTTGTATTGTTGCGAGTCGCTCCGCCCGTCTTCTCAAAAGTCGACCTTCCAACTCGGCCGAAATGAGATCGAGTTGCATTCGAAAAAAATCGGGCGATGCAATACTAACCAACGGCTCGCCAGCATTGACCGCTTTACCGGGACTGAGTGCATGAGACTTGATGGTGCCGCCTAGCTGGCTCGATAACTGCATTCGATTGGCGGGAGGAAGCACAATGGTCGCAGGCAAAAGGCTGGTTTGAGATAATTCTCGTATTGCTGCGCGACTCGTGGTAATAGCGAGCCTCTTTTTGTCAGCATCCGCTAGCTTGAGAACGCCCAGAAAAAACAAACTCGAAAGTTCATGCCCTCCCTTTCGTACGATTCGATCACCTGGATAAATATCGCCTTGAACGACTTCAACGAGAGTCTCTGCCGAGCTATCGGAGATGATGACTCGATTGCCGAGTTTTACGTATTTCTTTTGATACTCTGACGAACTCTTGGTTGAGGCTTCTTCGACAAACACATAATTTTGAAGACCATCGCTAAACACGGCGCTGTGAGGAACTGCCAATTTACCTTCGCTCAACGAGGTTTGAATCTCAGCTTTTCCAACCATGCCCGGGATGACTTTAGGATGGGAGATAGTGGACCATGCCCAGGTGATTTTGGTTTTTGCATCAAATCCCGCGTCGATGCGATCGATCACCGAATCAATCGTCACTGCCGCGTCGGGAAAATGGATCGCAACACGACCTCCCGTGTTGACCTTGAAACTATCTTTTTCTAGTACTTGAAACCTTACCCATATTTGGTCTGTATTGACTATCTCGAACAGATGTTCGAACGCCTCCACGAACTTGCCTTCCGCAAGATCCGAATGCACTATGAGGCCAGCTATGGGAGAACGGATCGGGTAAAGCATCTCCTTGCTTTCCCAATCATTCGAATGCTCAATACCCAAACTCTGAGCTCGGACAATGGCGATATCCATACGATTATGGCTTTGCTCAAGAGCAGTCTCGAGATCCAGCAAACGCTGCATTGGCACCGCGCCTGATTGCGCCGTTGGACGTGTGATGTCCAGTAAGCGTTCATTAAGCTGGTGTTCGCGCTTCGCTTGCAAAAATTCGGTGCGTAATACTTCCAATTCCCGGCTGCTTAACTCGGCGACAATCTGATCTTGATTCACGTGATCACCGGGTCGAACCAAAAGTTTTGCGATTCGACCTGAGATTTGCGCTGATCCAAAGGCTGTAGACTGCCATGGAGTAACAGTCTCCGCATAAACCTGGGTCAGCGTTGCCACGTTTCCTATCGATACTTCATCCGCAACAAGCCCTATGGAGTCTCGGGCCTGCTTGGATAAGGTGATCTTGCCACGAGCCGTGTCAACTTGAACACCCTTAGTTGGTAAAGGCTGATGGCCTTCATGAGCGAACAAAGGCATTGCCATTGAATAGAGCAAGCTCGCAAAGATTACAGCTGCAGCTTGCCCGGCACGAAACATTGCTAGTCTCTTGATCATACGCTTATCGCTTGATGAAGCTTTCTGGATCGGGAAGTGGATCGGCCGACGTCTTTGCCGTGTTGATATACTCGTCGATGCAGGGAGGGCAGCAGAATTGATAGGGCTTGCCGTCGATAATCCAAGTGAACTTGGCATTCGCTTTGGTGCTTGTAATCGGACAGAGCATATCACCGACTTTGGGCTTCATATCATGTTCCGATTTGATCCCCTTGAACTTTTCCGAAGCGGTTACATTTCCGTTTGCCTGAATGTCCGCGATGGTATAACGTCCCCCGGGGGTAAGGTATAAATCACGTTCCGCTTGGTCGGCGATTTTGTCGGGCATCTCAGGTGAATCGGAATGGTCGTCCTGGCCTGTTACGAATCCCAAACGAAAGCGTTCCCCGTCTATGCGAATATTGGGTACCGTGACATCGAGTTTCTTACCAACAAACTCCGAGGGCAATTGGCCGACAAACAGGGACGTCTTGCCTGAGGTATCACCATCCTGTGGGGCTGGTTCGAATGTCATGGCGGTGGAATCAACACCCCCTTCTTCCTTGACAAATCCATTCAGCGTTTGAGCATCGACTTCGATAACGCGACTTTCATCTTTACCCAAAGTATAAAGCCGAATGGTCCCTGAGCTTTCCACGACAGCCTCTACGTGATAGCTATCTCGACCGAGCGAAATCATGATTCCGCCGTGAGATCCAGGTAAGTGTTCATGATCACCTTCGGCATTGTTTGGAGAAGCAGATGACGTGGTGGGACTACCAGCAACATTTGGTACCTCGTTGCGATGAGGGGCTTCTGGTGAAGCGATGTCAGGTGGCTTTGGTGAACCGCAACCAATCGAAACGGCAAGAACAGCCAGCAGTGTGAAGAAAAGGGGATTCGTAAATCGAATATTCTTAGTCATATGATTAACTCCTTAATGCTGTGGTGTTCCCTTATTTCTTTAGATGGGCTTCGTAGAGATCATCAAGCTTCTTCAAGAATTTTTCCGGTGCGGATTGCATTTTCTTGATACATGGGGGGCAGCAAACGAAAACGGCGTGCCCCTCAACTATTCCGAATTTGGACTCAGACGTGATCTCGTTGTCGGTCATGACAAGGCAGTGTGCCTGAGCTTTTGCAAAGTTACTACGGATCGTCTCTAAGTGTTTTTCATCAGGTTTTGATTTCATGCATTCTTCGCAGCAGACATAAAGAGTCTCCTTCGTTTTTGGGTCGGTCCATTTCAGTGGTTTGCTCTGTGATTTGAGCTGCTCTCCCGTCATTGGACAGATTTCTTGAACTGCCAATCGCAATTTTTCTCTACGTTGGTCTTTGGGTTCATCTTTCGTTGACTGGGAAAAGCTTTGGGATGCAAAAGCTAGCAACGCGGCTAGGGAAATGAAAAATCTCTTAAATTTGATCATGGTATTCCTTACGAAGTTGGGAAGGTAATGGGCTATTGGTTAATTCAAATCTAGGTTTGCTGAGGGGTGTTGTATCTAGACCAATGTGACTTGATCGAGATCTATCGATTGACGTTATTGGTTTCTGAAAATTCGAAGGCCGGCAGATCCATATCGCAGTGTGTTTGACAACTGGAAAACATCGTTTTATGTGCATGGGCGAACAAAGATACAACGATGGGTGGAAACGCGATTCCTGCTCAGCAATTACATCTGGAAAGGAAATGTTGATGAAACGTTACTAGCTAGAAACTAGTATACCGATAGGACACGGATTTAAAGATCCACTGACCGGTTTCAATTCGTCCAAATGCAGGCTATAGATTGCCAAGAGTGTCCGCCAAGTGGCGGCGGTGCTATGTATTGCCTAGCTAGATGAGAACCATAACAAAATGGCTTGAGGTCATAGACAATTACGGAAACGGATCTACTAGGCTTTGTCTGAAGAACTGGCGACTCAGACGATTCGCTTCCAACCAAGTATGATCTGTTGCAACCACACGGTGCTTCAATTTGGGTTATTTTGCCAAGCCCTACCCCGGAATTGGCTAACGCTGGAGATTCCCGTGAAGCATCTTTCTTTGACTGTGCAGCGCATTTTGGACAAGCAAACTTCGGAGCCTCGGCAACTTTCGCTACATGACTTCTTGGTAGGTATTCGATAACCGATCGAACGAAACAACAACATGCAATCCCCCCTAGGATTTGGCTATACGCAATCGCAAGCAGCAATAGGGTTAGAAGGGATTTTCGCAGCATCTGTGTTTTCCAAGCCTCGTTGGTTGGTCGGTCGAACACTATCAAATTCAGCGCACGAGCTCTCTTCGTAGTATCACCATTAGTTTAGCTGAGTCAACATGATAGTCAGCCATCATTTATCGATTATCAAGGCTCCCGGCGACGGGGCTCGTCGACGCGAAATAGGAAAGCGATCGACTTTTACGGTTTCTATACGCTGTGTTTGGCTGCCAGGGACGAAGGTCGATCCTGCCCAAGATATCGAAATCCGATTTATAAAGCGAGAAATCAGGAATCGAATTACCTAGAGTTTCTTCGCTTTATCTCAAGGAACGAAACATATTGCTGTATCGCACAGATATACTAAGTTCTTTGCGGTTCTATCAATTGAACCGCTTTGTAGCCCCCATCTCACTTAGATGCGTTCCCTATGAGAATCACTATGATGTATTCTAAATCTGCCCTAGTCGCGTTTGCCCTACTCTGCAATTCCTTTGCTGCAAATGTCTCTGCTCAGCTTGGTGGAGAGACTGGTCCAACTCCGACTCCCGTTTTGTTACCGGACGATAAGCCCATTGAAAATTCACCAGCTTCATCCCCCAATCAACTGAATTGTTGGGTCAGCCGCAGCAATGAAGAAGCGATAGCCGTTTCCGTGTACAGGGACAGCAGCTTACAACTGGTGGGCAAGCTTCGTCGCTATTCCAAGGGTGACGAAGAATTCGAAGACAAAGATACTGAAATCAAGTTGACCACAACTACAAATACACCTCCGATGAAGTTGGTCCCTTTTAAGTTGGAGAAAGAAACCAGCAGCAAGTTTCAAGATGTCTTCAGCATGATGTATACACCTGCAACAGGGGATGCCATCCGCATCGGTTATTTGAGTTTTATTCGAGGCAATAAATCCAGATTGTCCTCAAGCGTGGTGATTCGTTTGGATCACAACAAGATCGTTGGCACTCCTGACCCTTGTGGCGGGCCACCCGTTGATGATCTTGGCGAAGAGGAAGAGATTCGACGGGCGCCATCAGCAACATTTGGTGAAAATGCTCCTGGTGCGTCCCTGTCGTTGATTGTCGTCAATCCTTAACTGGAACATTGGGTTATTTGTTGCGGATCTCGATGGTCCTGGCCAAACGAAAACCTGTTGTGATAGAGAGATATTCCGGCGCATTGACGGTCGATGTGCTGGTCGCGGCGGATAGTGTCGATTGCTTGAATCTGCCGCCTGCCAAAACGAAGAACATAGGCTTCTCGCTGGTGGAGTCTCGCTCGTCGTTTACAAAGGACTGAAATTGTGGCCTTAAAGGCTGTTGATAGGCTGAGTCAGTCCATTCAGCGAGATTTCCGCCCATATCGAACAATCCGAATGAGTTGGGACGGAGTGTTGCGATCACCTGGCTGGTGTTGGCTGCATGTGGTTCGGTCCATTCATAGTACTTGGTGTGTTTTTCATTATCGCCAAAGTGCCATGTGTTTTGAAAGCCACCAGAGCATGCCAATGTCCATTCCGCTTCGGTTGGTAATCGATAGCCTTTGAGATTTAGATGATCAGGTTTCGGAACAGGGTAGCTATCTTTCTCACTCCATACATTTTCGTAGCACCACTCCTGCTCCGGAATCTTTTCTCGCTCATTTAACCACTGACAATATTTTACAGCGACGAGCCATGAGACGGCATTCTGTGGCTTGTTGCCTTCGACTAGCTGAAACAACCGACGTTGCCGATTTTCCGCGATCCAAGTCTGAAATCGAGGGTCTCGGTAGAATTCAGCAAATTGTTCTCCAGTGACTTCCGCAGAAGAAATCGAGTAGCGTCGACCGATGCGAGTCCAAATCATTTTCTCCTCTTCTCCGCCAACCAGTACCTTATCGGGCACTTGTATGTCAACGAATTGCATTCCGATTGAATTGACAGACCAATTGGCTCCGGGTGGCGCATTCTTATTATCGGATACTTCCGACGAAGGTTCGCCGAATTTGTCTAAGCAATAGGTAGCCATGTTCAATAAGGCCGCATCCTTGGACGATTGGCTCCAATCCCGCAGTCTCAAATTCACGTAACGAAGGTCCGATTCTGCGAACTCGCTGGTACGATAGTTGGCAAGAATGGAAAGTATGTTCGAGAGCGAACTGCTGTCCGTTTCCGATTTCAGCATGGAAACCAACACGGAGCTGTCGAGCAGTTTTGGGGAAAGTTCTATCAGGGCTGATTGAGCTGTTCTGCCCCAGCGTTGATGAATACAGTCGTTTAAAGCGTCCAATTCTCCAAGGTCCGCCATTGTTAAGCAGAGGGTCGCGATTCTATTGGCCTTGGCAGACTTTTCCTGCAGTGTGATCTTTTTTCTCGCCCAGACAGATGAAACCACAGATCCTTTAAGTGGCTCGTGATGTATGGTCAAAACTGCCGGCAGATAGCCAGTCTCGATGAGCTTCGTGCTGGACGCTGCATGATCTTCTGCCGTTTTCCCTAGCAGCGCGAGTGACTCCCATGAATTGCTGGCGTGATAGCATGCTGTATAACGTGTCCCGAGTTTTAACGAATCCAACAATTTCAGCCACGATGGGTTTGTGCGCAGCGGATCAAAATCGGAATCCATCAATACATCGATTAAATCAGGAAAAATCGTTGGGAGACTGACCGCTAATTCGAACAGCCGCCCCTGTGCCACTTTTGAGAGTTCACCAATACGATCAGATGCCGAGATCAACGCTAGGGATCGTAAGAGCACATCCATCTCTGCCAAAGAACTGCCTTGCGTTGAAGAGAGCAATTGAAGTGACTCTCTGACTCGATCAGTATTACCCTCCAATAAATCAACTCGAAGACGCAGGTTTTCTAAATCTCGAACAGGCAAAATGCTCCCTGTAGTGACTTCATTAACTAGCGATTTGAGTTCGTCTAAACGGCCTAGCTTTGCAAGCGTGCGCCCCTTGATTCGGTAGAAGGTTCGTTTACGACTAGCGCGTTCAGATTCCCTCAATTGTTTCCAGTCGTCTGGACGGATTTCGTCAAGTGTTTCGATGGCCTGTTCCAGCTCGCCACAAGCAGAAAGCCGGCTTGCGATCAATACGAGATCGGCGGGACTCCTCCTCTGTAATCGCAGGGATGTTAAGTAGTAGGTGTAGTATTCTGTCCAACTCCGTGAACGATCCATCTCTGGAAGAGTGTACGTCGCGCGAACGTCTGTCTGGAGATAACCAGGATAGAGGTCCCCCATAGCAAACTCGAGGCGACTTACCCGGGTTTGTTCCACATCGCCTTCCGAATCTTGGCCCCACAAAGAATCGTGAAGCAACTCTCCGTTCGTAGCCAATCGAGTTTCGGCCCTTTGCTGAATCAAGCCTCCGATTCTCGCTTGTCGAGCTTGTTGAGCTATTTCGAATTCCGTCTCTCCAAGCAATAGTACTTGTTGATTGGATGACTCAGGGGCCAGTCTCCAAACACCGATCCAGCGTAGGTCGTCGTCTTGGTTAACCAGGTCTTGCTTGCTGTAACTTGAAAAGTCAACGAGAGCCCATCCGTCTGATTGTTTAGAGGCGAACTGAGCTTCTAGTTCTTGGTTCGAAAGATTTACCAAAACGATGCTCTCGGTTGCAGGGGCGGTCCATGTCGACGCGATGTACGACTGACCGTTATCCGTATAATGCCGCATGGAATTAGGTGCCAAACCAAGTGATTTCATGAGGCTTAAGCAAGAATCGATTTTGTCGAGAGGAATACGCTCAAGCCATCCGCCATTCTCATAGACTTGACCGTAAAACTCGCGCTCGATATCCAATGCCTGCTTAGTAACCTGTCGCAGGGGACGAGAACTAGTCGACTCTCTGGCTAGCAATTCACGGAGTTCAAGAGCGAAATCTTTTGATGATTTTCCCGCGTCGACCAATGCAGGTATTGCGTTAACCGGAATCCAAGTCAATGCTCTCGACAAGCTCTTGGAATCACTGGATGCTAGCGCCGTAACCAGGACTGCTAAATTCTGTTTGGCCAACGATTGATCCTCTGAAGAATCTCTTTCGTTCTCTTCGCCGAGGGTAATCAACTCATTGACTAATTCGTTTTGAATCGGTCGAAATAACTCGATCCAAAGAGGGAGCTGCACTGCATTTTTGCTTAGCAGATTTTTACAGACAGGCCGATACAGCTGTGCCCATGAATCATGATTCGGGTTACGGGAGCAGAGCAATGCAGCTAAAAAAACACCCGCTGGATTGTCTCGCTCAAGCGCAGTCTTGGCTTTCGATGCGATAGTCTCATCGGATAGACTTGATGACGATGTTAGAAAGTCTAGATAGAGTTTTCCGTGCCGCTCTTCGATCAAAGATAAGTTATCGAGCACGGTATCGCTAACGGATGGATTCTGACGAAGCTGTGCTAACGAAACTCGAAATTGTTCGGTCTCATCTTTGGGCTGAGAATCATCCCCAATCGATAACGCTGGCAGTTTTGGAATCACCCAACTAGCATGCGGTTGTATATCTTCCAAAACGGTAACAACATCTTCTGATTTCGCTTCCAAAAGCCTCGCCACAAGAGAACGCGACAACGATTCTTTCAGCCAATACCATGAACCGAGCGCCACGACAAGCAATAAAGCGATTACCACGGCACCACGCGACAGAAAATCTCTCCCTGCGGCATTCATCAACCGAGATTCGTTGAGGGACCAATTTTTCTTTGGTACGTACCAGCGGATGATGGCCCATTCGATAAATGACGGCAATCGCTTCCTCGATGGTTTGGCATTCCACAAAACAGATAGTTCTCGAAGCTGTTCTGCGGCCCGTCCTTCGCGCGTACTCGTGTTTTGAGATGCGAGCCATTTTCGAATCGTGGGCACCAGATAGTCGTGGGTCAGTTGGTAAGCGGGATCCTTTGACGACGATGCAGACGAAGATGTGGCGCTGACGTTCGGATTGCTACTGGGTGTAATCAATCGCACTTCAGTGTCAATCAAGTGCAAGAGACGGGACAGGGTTTCCTCTGAAGCAATCCCCGCGAGTCGGTCGAGTAAAATGCTTTGATGACATGCTTGTGGTTTGATTACTGTATCATCTGCAGGTAGTAATTCACGAAGGATTTGCTTCACCACCTCTAGGTTTGTTCGCAACATTGGGTGGGCGCTGGTTCCGGTCAGTCGCTCTTCCAAAAACGCGATTCCGAGCCCCTGAATTCCCCCTAGCTCTCGTAGAGTTGCAGTTGTCCATGGCTTATTCTTGACCATTTCCGATAAGAGACAAATCTGAACAGGTTCTAGTCGTCCAATGTTGGCGAGTTCATCGATGGCCGTATCGATGAAAGCCTCCTGGCCGCTCGTCATGGGCTGGCTAACTGTTCCAAAGGCACGTCCAAAGGCAGCCAGAACTTTCCGTCCATGTGATACGCCAAACGCCTCAATCGTTGCAAAGTTTTGGTTCTGCAATAACGATTCGTCGAGCTGATCCATAAAGCTAGACAATCCGAGCATAAAGTCATCTCGTACTAGCAACAGTGTTTGCACATTCGAACCATCGCATTGTCGGAGCGCTTCATGAAGTGATGTTATATCTGAACCACGATTGAGATTCAGCCATTGTTCGAATTGGTCGATCACCAAGACTAGCTTTGGACGATTCGGATTACCTGAAGAGCGTATCCGTATCAATAGTTCGCGAAGATTAGTCTCTGATTCAAATTGTGGAAACGTGCGACGAATACCATTGACGAGATCGGCTTCCAGATCGTTAGGTTTGGCCTCGACGAAAACAGCGTTGCACGTTTCGGATACAAGCGGCAAAACTCCAGCGCGAATCAATGATGATTTACCACTGCCGCTGAGTCCCATCAACACACCTATGCGAAATGTGTGATTCGGATCGCGGCTGGAAATCCGTTGCACCCAAAAACTGATGCTCTCGGGAACTCCGCCTCGATCGCGTGCGCCAGGGACCAAATATCGAAAAAAGTCAGCGTCGTTTTGTGCGAATGGTCTAAGCCCGTGTGGTACAACGCCAACCGTTTCGATATCGATCGATTGTTGTGTACTCTGGCCCTCCGTTGTTGACCCGGGGCTTAGGGGATTGGCAGCCGTGGTAGGCACATTTAGGGAACCGAGACTTACTGATCGCCAGTGGGCTAAGTCATCCGCCATGTCCGATGCCGTGGAGTAGCGATCCGATACCTTTTTGGAAAGAGCTTTCAGGCAAATGCGTTCCAACTCCCGAGGAACGGCAGAATTGAGTTGCCTCAGGGGTCTCACTTCCACATTTCTTATGCACTCCAGGAGTTCTTCCTGATCTTTAGCAACGAACGGACGCGAGCCTGTCAATAATTCATAGAGCACTACACCCAAACTATAGATGTCGGATCGACCATCCACGCGATGCCCCTCGTAGCGTGCTTGCTCTGGGCTCATGTATGCTGGTGTACCAACAAAACGGGCCCCTCGACCATAAGTATTCTCAGCAAGAGCCAGACCGAAATCTACCAGTACAGCATCCCTGGTTTCTGTCGTCAGAATGTTAGAGGGTTTCACATCGCGGTGCATCACGCCACGTCGATGTAGGTAATCGAGCGCTCCTGCCAATTGCGTTACAGCCTTTACCGAATCATCTAGCGACCAACTCGGCTCAGTAGATCGCTTCGTCAAATCCCCCCCTTCAATCAACTTGGATACGATAAATGGTTGGCCCGCATCCGTCTTGCCAATGTCGTAGACAGGTACTATGGAGGGATGATCCAGTTTTGCAAGAACACGAGCTTCCTGGATCCAAGCGTCGACCTGAGATGAAGACTGGAATTTTGTTAAAAGCTTAATCGCAACGAATCGCTCTAGCGATTCATCTTGTGCACGGAAAACAACCCCAAACGCCCCTTGTCCAAGCCGGTCGACGAGCAGATATCGTCCGATGCGAATCACTGCCTCCGCATCAATCGAAAAGTCAGCGTCATTCCTTTCCCGAATTTGCTCCCCATTTTGTATGTGAACGGTTGGATCGAGATCTTCTTCAGAAGTCATGCAAGGTGGCCAATCGTCAATGGTCGGGAATGGTTATCAATATCGTTTAGTTTACGCAATTTTAGCGACAATAACCTATATTAGTGACAAATGCCTTTCTTTCCTACACGTCTACCACTTTAGTGTAGAAATGAAAAACAGGCATTGAACAACAGCAAGGAGCAATTCTCAAACTCGCCTGACCTCGACGCATCGTTGATGAATGCGATCGTTGATGCGCTCGACGCGCATAATTTGATGAGTAACCGGGCACTCAGTTCGGAATATGCTCGAAGCGGATTGAAGGCGATTCTTCTTGGCCCAGCGCGACTGTACGAGACACTCCGAGCAAGCCAGGGTTAGCAACAAAAAACCATTCGAGTCTACACACGAATGGCCTTCGCAAATTCTTACTTGAGCACTTCGCCAGCGAAAGCAGGCCATAATTCAGATGGCTGAACTCCGAGTGCTTCGGCAATTTTTCTTACTGTTCGCTGTTGAGGTCGACAATCGCGAGAAAGGATGTTAGCGATTGCAGATTGACGTAGGCCAACCGCGTCAGCAAGTTCTTGCTGCGTCATTCCATTCTCGCTCATCACTGCACGCAATCGCTCAGAAAACGAAAGCTCCTCAGCGTCCATGTTGGACACAATCTTTGCTAGCTCAGGTTCTTGGGCAGAAGCCACTATCTCGCTCTCAAACAAGTCCATACCATGAAGCCCATTGTGCGGATTTGGGAACAACGCATCCGCAACAGAGAACATAGCCATTTGCTTTTCGTCGCTGTCAGACTCATTTGATAGGATGACTTCCTTAATCAACTCCTTTACGAGTTTCTGTATCTCATCAGAGCATTCCATGAATGCATGGAGGAATTTGATGCCGACAATTTGCTTTTCTAGGGTATCCATGGTTTTTCGATCAGATGTAGGAAGGGAAAAGGTGATCGTCATCTATACAATGCCATCATAAAAACGATCTATGACAGTTTGTCGACGCAAATCAAATGTTTTGAGGTTGCCTTTTGTGAATTCATCTCTCTTCTTCTGAAATACAGCGAGAATCCAAATGTGTAGAACTGGCGCGCCAGTAGGATTCCAGCTTGGCCGAGTCAGTCGTTTGGGATGCCAAGTTATCACACGCAGGTTGTCGCATCCGCCTAAAACATCGCCGATGCGAACCTCGCCAATCCTCTCATCCCTTCTCGCTTGAATCCAATCCCAGTCCAAATCTTCTACCATTCCAACTGGTCCCCAAAATCGAAGTTTAAGAGCATGACGACGTAGAACCGCACGATCTCGCATTGCAGGGAGCCAGTGCCTGGCATCCTGAAAAGCTGGTCTTATCGCACGGACGTAGTAACTACCCGTCATGCTTCCTGGTAACATCGTCATCTCGGGTCACTTCCTTTCCAGGTTACTTTTCCAGCGATCGATTTCCAACAAAAGTATCACATTTTCTGGGTTTGTGTCAAGAAAAAGTGTGATAATCAGGACAGGCCCTACCAGCCGAAGTTCAGTCCGAATGGCGAAGAACCTTTGAAAAATGGGAGAAAAACTATCGGACGAAGGTGCCCAAATGCAACCAAAAGGCGACTTGAAACACGGCAAATTGAGCTGCCCGCTCGATTGCTATAGGATGATCGAATTTGCTAGGCAGTATCTGCCCTGCCTCGACCCCGTTGATTGATTACTCCATTCGATCGGAGAAGACTGACAGTTATTCTCTAACCAAATGGAATAACTTAATAACGGCGGATCCCAGTTTTAACTGCGCGAGAGGCCGTGGTCTCGTTTATTCCACCCGATGCGGGCTAGGTGGCGGACCGCGTTAGAGCGACAACAACCCCAGCATGAAATTTGCGATTGGTTGGGTATCAATGAGAAAGTCGAGAACCGGAACTATTGGTCAGTCATAGAATCGGATCGCAAGACTACGATCCTAAGCGGAGCATTACACCCCGAAAAACTGCGCCGGGTAGGCGCAGAATCCGACGATGCAGCGCTGTACCTCAGTATGAAAAGGCTCGGACTTCCTGAGGAAAAACGCAAAGAGCCTTTGATTTATAGCATTTTATCAGCGGAGGACACGGGATTCGAACCCGCAACCCCTTACGGGGCACTTCATTTCCAATGAAGCCGCTAACCATTCGCTTATCCTCCTAGTCGGCCTAAAGCATATCGTCGACAATCGGTCGAACAAGCCAAGAATTTGACGAATTTCACCTTAGAGGAGACAAAATGGACGCAAAAGCTTGGAAATTCCGAAAGGATGGGGCTCAGTACGCCCTCAAACCAGAATTAGTATCTCTGCCCGAACTGCCTCCCGCTAACTCGATTCGCGTCCGGATCCACGCAGTTTCCCTAAACTATCGGGATATCGTGGGCTGGAAAAATCTCGCCGGACGACCGGTCGACGGGCGAACTCCCTGCTCCGATGGAGCAGGCGAAATCATCGCCGTCGGTTCCAACATCCGCGACCTTAAAGTCGGAGATCGTGTTGCTGGCTGTTTTTTCCAAACTTGGATGTCAGGCCGATTCGAAATGATTCATCATCGGAATGATCTTGGTGGGACAATCGACGGCATGCTTCAACAACTGATCGACCTGCCGGAAACAGGCGTGGTTCGCATTCCCGATTATCTGAGCTATGAACAAGCTGCCACGCTGCCGTGCGCAGGACTAACCGCTTGGTATTCGCTGGTTCATCGTGGGATGCTCCAAAGCGGAGAGACGGTCCTTTGCATTGGGACCGGAGGGGTTTCTATTTTCGCTCTTCAATTTGCAACCGCTCTAGGGGCCAAGGTAATCATTTTGTCGAGCAGCGACGAGAAGCTGGATCGAGCGAAGGCTCTGGGAGCTACGCAAACTTTGAACTATCACACCACACCAGATTGGGGTCAAGAAGTAATGCATATGACTGACGGAAAAGGTGTCGATCATGTGGTTGAGGTGGGTGGTCAGGGCACCCTGGGACAGTCATTACAAGCCGTTGCGCCTGGGGGGCATATTGCCTTGATCGGCGTGTTAACCGGATTCGGGCCACCCTCGACGAGTTTGTTTCCGCTGTTAGCAAAGAATATCCGGCTCAACGGTATCTATGTTGGGTCGAGGGAAGACTTTAGAGAGATGAACGAATTCTTGTCAAAGTCGAGGATCGAACCAGTTATCGATCGGGTCTTTTCATTTGAGCAAGCGGACGCGGCGTTTGAGTATTTGTATTCCGCGAAGCATTTCGGAAAAGTTGTCGTCAAAGGTTGCGATTAAGAGGGTTCGATTAAATCGCGCGCGTGGAAGACAATGGCGATTTATTACCGATTGACTTTGGAACGAGACAGCCCCTCCCCAGCCTCGCTAACGCGGGCTGACCCTCCCCAAACGTTGTTTGGGGAGGATGAAGACTTGAGGAGAGTGAAGCTGGTGGCTACTTGAAGTTCTTTACGAACTCAACGCAGTCGGTGATGTTAGGGAGATTGTTATCCCAGTTGTGTTCATATTCGACTGACATTGGACCATCGAAACCTGATGCTCGCAAGAAAGCCAACTGACCTTTGGCATCCGAGATCCCGGTTCCCCATGGCACATCGTGTGCTCCGTTTCCTTTTTGGTTGAGATCCTTGAAGTGGCTGCTAACGATGCGGCCCTTGAGAATGTTCAAGCACTCGATAGGATCGAGACCGGTACGAACCCAGTGGCCGGTGTCAGCACAAGCGCCAACTCGCGGATCGCGATCTTTTACTAGTTCGAGAATGTACTTTGGGTCCCAGACTTTGTAGTTAGGGTCGTTGTCGCGACGTGGGTGATTGTGAATACCAACGCGGATGTCGAATTCTTTGGCAAGCTTTTCGATGGTGTCGATTGCGTCCGTTGATTCCGTGTTGATGCAAGTGATGCCGAGCTCCTTAGCGAATTGGAAGAGTTTGCGAGCTTCGGTTTCATCTTTCGAGACGCCAACAACGCCGAACGCGGTGGCTTTGATGTTGTGTTTGGCGAGTTTATCTTTGAGAGCCTTGAGGGCTTCGGCAGGCATTCCGGGCTCGACTTTGGCATCTTGGTCGGCAGTCATCTTTTGGCCGGGAAACAACTCAATGCACTTAGCACCGGAGGCGGCTGTTTTTTCGATCGCTTCAAAGGTTGTGAAGCGGTTAAAGCTCCAAGCTTGAACGCTGACCGCGAAGCCATTGATTCGCGAATCGGTTTTGATGGAGCTTGGAGGGATCGGTTTTTCGGCTGATGCGAGGTTCGCACCACCGACGAGAAGTAACAGGGGAAGGCAGGCTGTAAAAACGCGACTCATGATTAAAAATCTTTCCAAAAGGTGGGGGAGAGGGGATGCTAGCGACGGCAGGTTCTTGCGACTTGGCCGAAGCGGTTAAGTCAATGCGGGTGCGGTCGTCAGCACGAACTGAAGGCTGTGCATTATACCCGAGTAGTTATGGTTTTGTGTGGGAAAATTGGGTGGAACCCGGCTGATTAGCCGGAACGCGCTAGCGTCCGGTTGTCACGCGTTAGATGGTAGGGGGGGTACTGGGTGATGTTGGACTTACATACCGACAACCGTGAGCTAGCGCTCTGCGGCTGATTAGCCGGAACGCGCTAGCGTCCGGTTGTCACGCGACAGCCGGTGATTCACAAGAACTCCTCGTCTGTTCAAAAGTTCTTGGGTTGATGAAAATTGAGCTATGGGATGTCGCGATTTTTTCGGTCTTGTGCATCTCGAGCATATTCTATCACACGATGTAGTTCTCTTTCTGAATTAATGCATCTCCAATCTCCGCCAACTGTCCAAACGGGTCGATCACGGAAGATCGCAAAACGCTCACGAAGACTACGCGTGCAATTCGCCTTGAGTTGATCTCGCACTACTTTTCCAGATTGACCAGTAGCGGTTACTACAGCGTGTACGTGATTAGTCCTGGCGTTACATTCCCAAAGGTGCCAGTTTCGATGAATACAATGTTCTTCTGCCGCTTTCAGTACAACATCCCGATGGTTCTGATCAAGAAGCACAACCGAGTGATTGAGACGTTCCCGACGCCAAGACTCAAGCAAAGGTTGTGGACGCATTTCTCCTTTTCCATACTTTCTCCAACCGGTGCTTGCACCTTGGAGATGGGTTCCGTAAACCGACCAAGTAATAAAGTAGGCTAGGGGTTCATCGCTATTCATGATACGCGATCAGCTAAACATACGAAAACCATCATCAGCGGAAAATCGCTAGCGTCCAGCTAGTGATTTCGAAGAGGCCGATTTTAGGATTATATACTGAAAACCGTGAGCTAGCGCTCTACGGCTGATTTTGCGGACAACCGTGAGCAAGCGCTCTGCGGCTGATGGGTTGCTTACTCTTCCCGTTTGACTTCGGCGCAGATGTATTTGAGTTCGGTGTAGTCCAAGATTCCGTGATGGGAGCCTTCTCGGCCAAGTCCCGATTCTTTAACTCCGCCGAACGGGGCGATCTCGGTGGAGATAAGCCCCGTGTTGTGACCTACGATACCGTATTCGAGAGCCTCTGAGACTCGCCAGAATCTATCAAAGTCGCGAGTATAAAAGTACGCTGCCAAACCGGATCTTGTCGAATTGGCCATGTATATAGCTTCTTGTTCAGAGGCGAACTCCAAGATCGGCGCAACCGGGCCGAAGATTTCTTCTTGGACGATTCGCATATTAGGCTTCACACCAGCTAGAACCGTTGGTTGAAAGAAATTGCCCCCCATGCTGTGCCGAGATCCGCCACATACGACGCTCGCACCACTGCTTCGCGCCTCGGAAAGCAATGTCTCTACTTTGTTGAGAGCGTTCTCATCGATGAGTGGGCCGATGTCAGTGTTCACATCGAGACCACTACCTACTTTCAAGTTGCTGACGGCGAGAGATAGTCGGCTTGCGAACTCTTGGCTAATACGACGATGAACAAGAAATCGATTGGTGCAAACGCATGTTTGTCCTGCGTTTCGAAATTTACTAAGCAATGCCCCTTCGATGGCGGAATCGACATCGGCGTCATCGAATACGATGAAGGGAGCGTTACCACCGAGTTCCAAAGAGATGCGCGTCACGTTCTGAGCGCATGCTGCCATAAGTTTCTTGCCAATCGCAGTGGAGCCGGTGAAGCTAATTTTGCTAACTAGACTATTCTCGGTAACAAGTCGACCAAACGTTTCTGCATCAGTAGTCGTAACAACGTTAAAGACTCCCGGTGGGATGCCGGAGCGATTTGCTAATTCCACAAGAGCTAAAGCCGTAAGTGGCGTTTGTGGAGCGGGTTTGCAAACTACGGTGCAGCCAGCTGCTAAAGCGGGTGCGACTTTGCGAGTGATCATCGCGGCTGGGAAATTCCATGGCGTGATCGCGGCGACGACGCCAACAGGTTGTCTAAGGACTAGGACTCGTTTAGAAGATTGATGAGGTGGAATAATCTCACCGTTAAGACGTTTGGCTTCTTCGGCGTACCATTCGACGAATGATGCCGCATAACGAATTTCGGCCCGCGATTCTCGGAGTGGTTTTCCTTGTTCGAGGGTCAAGATCCGGGCCAGTGCGTCTTGGTTAGCTATGATGGCCGCATGCCATGCTTTGAGAGCTGCGGATCGATCGGAGGCGAGAGACGATTTCCAGTAGTAGAAGGCCTCTTTGGAGCTATCGAGAGCGTCGGAAAAGTCATCTTCTACCATATCTGGGACGGTACCGATCAAGGAGCCGTCCGCTGGATTGTTAACGGAAAACGTTTTGCCGGTTACAGAGCAAGCCCATTGTCCATGGACGAGGCATCGAGATTTAAGAAGATCGCTGGAGAAGGGCTCTGAGCTCATTAAGCTTCCTGAGGCATTGGTCGGAGTACGGTTTGGATATGGGTCCACGCGCGATCGTAGTCCCATGGTTTCCAAATCCAACCGTCGAAAGCAGGTCTCAGTAGATCAAATCCGTAAATGGATGGGGCGTATTGCGAGATGCAAATGATCTTGGGGCGTTGTTCGAGTCCTGCGCGAAGTTCTTTGATTTTGGAGGATATGTTGGGACCGCACGATTCCATGTCAAATATGATGCAATCGGATTGCTCGGCTTTAACGAGGAAATCGACCGCTTGGCAATCGGCTGCTGCGGTGAATCGACTTGTTCGTCGTTTCATTATTTGAAGGTCGTCTTCGTATTCTAATGCGGGTGAACCAACAAATAGTAGGCGAGGTGTCAATGCCGCGTTGCTTTCTCCAGAATGGGCAGAGTAAGAAGTGGTGGCTTCGGAGACGGAATCGGCGGTTTCGGTACTGGAGCGGTCGAGAGTGTTTAGTTCGAGAAGTATGCGTTCGAGAAGTCGATCGGATTTGTCGTCGAATCCACTTTCTCGGAGATTCTTAACCTCTTCGAGTTGCGTTCGGAATCGAGATAGAGAGTCGACTTCATTTTGAGAGCCCACGTCGTGAGCAGGTTCGTACTGGTTAAGGACTTCGCCGCGAGCGATGGCGATTTGCTCCGGTGCTTCGATGCCGATTTTTGCGACGCGGCCGTTGACTTGAAGAATGCGAATGGTGATTCCGCAGGAGGGGAAGACGATCGATTGGTCTGCTTTACGTCCTAAGATCAGCATAAGCGTGAGCCCTTTATAAATAGTGAGATAGGTGATTGTGTTTTATTAACTTATGCCTCAATAGTAACAAAAAAATGAGTGCGTTGGTTTCGGGAAATGGCAGGCTTTAAATTTTTAGAAATGCATGCATTAATGCGTGGCTTGCGTTATGAGCGCGAGAGAACTGCCGGAACTGCGCAAAGGGGCATGGTGCGGTGTTGGGGCAGTGATTGGCGGGGAGTTATGAGTGGGGGGGAGGGCGGAACGGGGCTTTGCTTGTTCCGGCCTACGACGGTTTCGGCCTACGTTTAGTCGGGAATACGTTGCGGCTGAATTGCGGGGACTAGCTGAGGCGGACCCATTCGTGGGCAAAGTGGGGAGCGGGAGGGGTGTGTTTTTTTGCGGCTAAGTGAGGGAGGCAGAAAGCTTTATCGACCAAATCCAGGAGAACGTCCGGCTCGAAGGGTTTGGGCAAGCAATAGACCCCGCCAGCCAAGTGGAGAGGCTCGATCCAGTTTTGGTCAAAATCATCTGCCAGGAAAATCACTGGGAGATCTTTGGATTGTTGATGTTGTCGCAAAGAAGCGGCGGCCTCGGCGGCGGCCAGGGGATCTCGAGAAAACGAGAAAAGAATCAAGTCAAAAGTGATAGATTCGACCGCTTGTTGGGCGACTTCCAAGTTTCTGGCTAGAAAACAACGGTAGCCACGTTTATCGAGAATCGCAGCCATTCCAGTGAGAAGTAGCGGGTCGTTCTCGACAATCAGAAGCATCGGAGGTTTCATCGCTTGGTTTTCCTTAGCTTTTCCCTACAATCTGCCCCACTCAGGGATTCTGAGGGATAGGAAGCAGATCGTCACGCGAACGCCTTCGGCTTGAGGGTCTCGCATCGAACTTTAACCAAAAATCTTCAAAATGGCCGATTCGACAAATCATGACAACGCGGGTTTAGGGGTTCACCAAGCATCTCGGCTTGAGAAGCTGCAGAAGCTTACTGAACTCGGATTGGACCCTTGGGGTCAGCGATTCGACAATCGCTTGTTTCTCAATAAAGTTCGTGCGCTAGCCAACGACGTCAAGTTCAAAAAGGCCGACGGAACGATCGTCGAATTACCTGATTTCGAAGCTGCGGTGCAAGCAGGCACGCCTATCGATTACAAGCAATGGAAGGCAGATCAGGGCCCGGGCGAAGAGATCGGCCCAGAGGTTCGTGTGGCGGGCCGAATCATGTTGCTGCGAACGGCGGGCAAATTGTACTTCGTCAATCTTCGCGATTGGACCGGAGACATTCAGGTCATGGTCGCCAAAGGGGTGATCAACGACGACGACTTTCAGCTAATGAAGCTTCTCGACTACGGCGATCTTATCGGAATCGATGGTCGGCTCGGGCGAACCAATACGGGTGAGCTTACCGTCTTTGCGACCAAGCTTCACTTCATGACCAAGACGCTTGAGCCACCACCAGAGAAGCATGCTGGTTTGCAAGACCCTGAGTTGCGTCAACGGATGCGTTACGTCGACTTGACCTACAATCCGGAATCGCTAGATCGATTTCTCAAGCGAACCAAAATCATTCATTCCATCCGCAACACCCTGTCCAAGCATCAGTTCATCGAGGTTGAGGGGCCAACGCTTCATACCATCGCTGGTGGGGCTGCCGCTCGTCCGTTTGTGACGCACCATAATGCTCTCGACATGCAGCTCTTCTTGCGTATCGCCCTAGAGCTACACCTCAAGCGGCTTATGGTGGGAGGTATCGAGCGAGTGTACGAGATGGGACGGGTTTATCGCAACGAAGGCATCAGCCCTAAGCACAACCCAGAATTCACCATGATCGAATTGTATTGGGCATATGCCAACTACGAAACCATGATGGATTTGACACAGCAAATCATTGTGGAAGCGATCGAAGCTACCGGCCAAGGGTACAAGCTCAAGTGGGGCGATCTCGACATCGACTTTACACCTCCGTTCCAACGTCGAACGTATGCCGATCTTTTCGAGGAGCACACCGGGCTCAAGCTAAGCGATGACGCTGGTATCGAGCAATACGCTAAGAAGATCGGCATCAAAACCGAGGGCAAACACCCTGACGTCATCAAGAGCGAAGTCTTTGAAGAAAAGGTTGAAGATTCACTCATTGGGCCGGTATTCGTGACCGATTATCCCGCCAGCATTTGCCCGCTCACCAAGCGAAAAACAGGCAAGCCAGAGATTGCCGAGCGATTTGAATTGTTCATTCATGGAATGGAATTGGCGAACGCTTATACCGAGTTGAACGATCCGATTTTGCAGGAAACGTTGTTCCGGACACAGCTCGACGGAATGGCCGAAGAAGATTCTATGGCCAAGATGGATCACGACTTCGTGAGAGCATTGCGACATGGAATGCCGCCAGCCGGTGGGCTCGGTATTGGGATCGATCGATTGATCATGTTGATCACCGATGCAAAGAGCATTCGAGATGTGATTTTGTTCCCGTTGCTACGCCACGAGACCTAAGTCGCGAGAACGATTCGCGAATACCAGCCCGATGCGCGAGCAGAGGGGTCGACGGCCGGTAGACGTTATCGACGCATTAGCAACCCGAACGCCAATCCCCCTAGGTACCAATCGCATGCGAAGGATCGAATCGCCGGTTCGCGCAACTTAGGCCGGAGTTAGTACAGGGCAATCCTTCACCTTGCGCTTTCGGGCTGGTATTTAGAAATCCCTCGCTTACGCAGCGGGTTGAGATTAAGAAGGCATCGCTCACGCTGCGGGTTGGGAGCTTACGCAGCGCGGCGCGTCGAGACTGCTGGTGTCAGGCTGATGGGAATTGCTGTTGGTTGATCATCCGTAACAACTAGCTGCGCCGCCAAGTGGCGAGTGGCATTCAACAAGATCGGGCTTTTCAGGTTTGCGGTCAGCGTAGTGCCGGTCTTGCTTACGACGCAAAGAAAATAAATCTGATCTTCGGAGTGAAGGTTCAGCGAGGTCAAATCACGCTTGTGAATACGAGCACGGTATTCTGGAATGAATCGTCGCGGGCTGATTACTGGAAGGGCTACGTTCGCGAGGGCCACTGATTGCAGCCAAGCCACTGGGGAGTCGTCGTCCGTCGAAAGCAAAATCCAATGCCGGCAAGTTTCAAATCCGATCAGGCCATGGGGCATCAATAGCAAGTCGGCATGGTCGACATCGATTTTTCCAAATCTTGATGTTTGAATTTGCATAGTGACACCGTGGACCGAATTGGATCTGATATGGTACAATCAGAACCATCGGCAAATTCATCCGGTCGACGTGAGTGCATTCGGGTCGAGAGTTCGAGTTTCCACGAAACACTTCGGTTTTTTTGTATCTCTCCCCTAATTTCTTTCAAGATTCATGAGTGATAGCAATTTAATTCGGCGAATTGATGAGATTCGCGGGAGGCTCGCGTCGCTGCGAGACGGTCTTTGACTTGCCTGCCAAGCTTAAAGAGATTACCTCGTTAGAAGCGGCCATGTCCGTGCCCGGTTTTTGGGATGCGGCAGAAAAAGCCCAGCAAGTTGTCCAGCAATTGAAAGCAGCCAAAGGATTGGTGGAGCCGCTAAAGCAAGCTTTACAGTCTTGCGAAGACATCGCTGAGTTAGCAACGATGTTGGACGATGATCCCGCAGCTGTGGCTGAGGTTGTGGCTGAGTTGGAGAAACTGACTCATGCAGTAGAGCAATTTGAACTGCAGTCGCTGCTGAACGGCCCGAACGATAATTGCGGAGCAATTCTTTCGGTCCATGCGCGGGAAGGTGGTTTAGACGCCAATGACTGGGCTGAGATGCTGCTAGGAATGTACATATCCTGGGCTCAAAAGGCAGGGTTGTCAGCCGAGTTGCTAGATCGTTACGACAATGAAGGTGCAGGAATTACGCAGGCGACTGTTGCCATTCGTGGACCATTCGCTTACGGCTATTTAAAGGGCGAAGAAGGGATCCATCGATTGGTCCGAATTAGTCCTTATAACGCTGAAGGAAAACGTCAAACGAGTTTTGCTGCGGTCGATGTCTCACCGGAAATCGAAGACACGGTCGAAATCGAGATCGACGACAAAGATGTGCGCGAAGATGTCTTCCGAGCGTCAGGAGCCGGTGGTCAGCACGTTAACAAAACCAGTTCTGCGATTCGCTTAACGCATGCGCCGACTGGTATCGTCGTGCAGTGCCAGAACGACCGAAGCCAGCACAAGAATCGTGCACAGGCATATAAGATGCTGCGTGCGAGGCTTGCGAGAATCGAAGAAGAGAAACGAGAAGCCGAGATAGCCGCTAAGCATCAGAACAAGAGCATTACCGGATTTGGTTCACAGATTCGAAATTATTTCTTGCATCCGGATCAACGCATCAAAGACTCTCGCACGGGATTCCAAATGGGTAACTTTCACACCGTGTTAGGTGGAGACATCCAAGGTTTCTTAGACGCGTTCTTAAAATATCGGATGGCTAATTCTGCCGAGGTGCCCGGGTAATGGAATTGCACGCGGAAGGGCTCAAGGTCGAGTTTGAGAAAATTGGTGATCGTTTCTCGCACAAGCTTTTGTCGCAGCACGACGGCGAATGGATTGTGGTCTTGGAGTCGAGGGAGGGCACAGACGAAGAGAGATGGCCCGCGAGTCCGCCGCTGCAGCAAATTGTAGCGGAGCCGATCGGTAAAGATGGCCGGATGGTTTTGCTGGGGGTTGGTTTATCGGGAACGGGTCACTGGTCCATCTCGGTCGACGAGAATGAGCAAGGTGGCTTGCTCATGGATATCGCATGTCGAGTATCAGGGGACCACGGTTTCCTCGGTTCGACATGGAGATTGGGAGAAAGCTGGGATGTATCGCGGCTTGAGAAGCAGGGCGACAGCAAGAGCATTGTCATTCGTCCTAAAGATGGTGGGCGATCGATCGAGATTTCGTCCGTGTATGGTGATGTTGATTGCATGACCTGCAATACCGCCAATTCAACCGAAACCGCTAAGCCAAACATTCATACTTTTATCATGTCTAAACCCACTGGTCGGGATCTCTATCCCAAGCCACAACGCTGGGCAGTTCGTTTCAAGATTGTGGCTTAGACAGTTGCAAGCATCCGTGACGATTTCGCTAGACAGATGCTTGTGATCGCTTTCTAAATCAATGTGACAACCGTTTACTCCAGAGAGGTAGGCTCGATGTATAGGCTAGGACAAACGACGATATTGGAAATCCGAGGTCGAGATCGCAGCAAAGTACTAAACAATGTTGCGACGCAGGATCTGAGGACCTTGGAGGTTGGTCAAGCTTTTGAGACCTTTATTACCGAAACCAAAGGGCGGAGTTTAGGTCATGGGATAGCTGTCGGATTGCCCGATCGACATTTATTCGTGACTGTGCCTGGCCAAGGGGAGAGATTATTTGCACACTTGGATCGCTTTATCATCATGGAGGATGCTGTCGTTAAGGATATCAGCAGCACTTTCAGCGTTTGGTTAGCTCGTACTGATTCTGACTTTCCAGACTTGTTAGGGACAGCTCCAGGGCAAAAAAAATCGATCGAGTATTCTATCGACGGAGAAGCTGTGATTGGCGTATGGGCACCATGGGTTGGCGAATCATCGTCGCTGCTTCTGGTTCCGAGCGGCATCGAGGCTAGCTTGATGTCAAAGTGCTCGAGCAATTTAGTTGACAGCGATCTGGTAGGAAGAAGCGAGTGGGAAGCTCAGCGGATCGCTAACTTTTGGCCCTGGTACGGTCAAGATTTTGATGACAAAAATCTACCTCAGGAGGTGGATCGCAACGATCAAGCGATTTCGTTTAATAAAGGATGTTACTTAGGGCAAGAGACCATTGCGAGGCTTGACGCATTAGGGCAGGTACAAAAGAAGTTAGTGCGACTGAAACTGGACACCGACGTGTTGCCAGATCTTGCAGATCCATCTCAGGTGGCATTGTTGAGCGATGAGACCGAGGTGGGGCAGTTAAAATCTGTTGCGAAGGATGTTTCGGGGGGAGTCGTTGGTATTGGCATGGTGAAGCGCAGTCATTTTTTACCCGGTACGAGCCTTGTTGCGGGCCAAGCTCGTATTCCCGTTCAGATTCAGTAATTGTTCTTGAATTTTTGGCGGACCTTAGCACCTGGAAGGCCTTTACCAGGTTGAGCATCGCTTGACGGTTCTTCTTCCTAGTTCATTCGTAGGGCTAGGAACTCAGTCAGAGCCGTGCTGAACATTTACTGCTATAGGTTCCGTTTCAATTCAAGGGTGATAAAAATGGGTCGAAATCGTTTGGGATTTGAGTCGCTAGAGCGTCGAGCTTTGATGGCTGGAGATGTGTTTGTTGCGATCGAAGGAGAGCTTCTGCGAGTCGAGGGGCATAATTTGGCGAATCAAGTCACGCTTGCACAAAGCAGCACCGGTGACTTGGTTGTATCGGGTCAAAATGGTACCACCATCAATGGATTGCCATCAGTTCGATTTGCTCGGCCTGTTATTAATGCCGCTGAAATTCGAATGGAGGGTGGAGACGATGCGATAGTACTCAGAGGTTTGCGTGTAGCAAATGATCTTTTTGTTGATCTCGGGGCTGGAAACGATAGGCTAACTTCGCCTGCTACCGCACCTATATCCGTTGGTGCGAATGCGCTAATCTATGGTGAAGCTGGCAACGACACGGTGCAGCTAAATCGAGCCAAAGTATTCGAAGACTTATACATTGACGGAGGAATTGGCGCTCTCACTGCTACAATCACCAATTCGTCGATTGATAAGAGCATGGCAATCGTCGGAGATGAAGCCAATGATTCGGTCAGCGTTGTCGGATCCACTGTTGGACTGGATTTGTCCATTGAAACGAAGGGTGGATCAGACACGGTCAGGGTTTCACAGCTTCAAGCTTTTAATCTTCTCATTAATACTGACAGCAATGCAGCCGCTGGCCGCGACGTTGTTAACATTTCCAACGCGTCCGTTGTTGAAGATATCGGTATCTTCACTGGTGCAGGAGATGACGTCGTGAGAATGACTGGTACAACGAGCAACAAAGTTACTGTTAGTCTGGATCAAGGAAACGATCGTCTCGAAGCGACAAATGTTGTAGCGGCGACCGATATCATTTTCGAAGGTGGAGCTGGAATTGATACTCTGTTAGAAACAGACGTCTTTGCGTCCATATTCCGCGACTACAAAGAGTTTGAGCGAATTCTATAAGTTGGATTTTCTAACGAGATTTGAGAACGGTCCTGTTTTGGAAACGCAGGATCGTTAAGACAGTTAGAGAATTTTGGCTTGGTCGATTCATTACGGCGGTATTTCCGATGTCCTAAACTTGATCCGGATGTATCTTAGGTTGTAGACGGATTACATTGGCAACCGAAACAGCGATGGACAATTCAATCAATCGATCATTCGGTGGCCAGTCGGAATTGACTCGCAACTTACCAAGCTAAATGTGGACCCTAGAACTGGCCGTCATGATGATCATGATAGGTCTCAACAGCATATTTGCCGGTTACGAAATCTCGCTCGCCTCTATTGGTGCGGGACGATTGCATGCTCTTCGAGCGGAAAAGAAGCGTGGTGCAGATTCTGCGGTTCGAATGAAAGGGAACATCGAGGGGAGCTTGGCAGTTGTTCAGCTAGGCATCACGCTGGTTGGTGTTATCGCGGCAGTAACTGGTGGCGCAGGGGCAGAAGAGACATTCGAGCCGATGTTGGTGGAATCGGGGATACCTCAAAGCATTTCTCAATTCTTGGCGATAGCTCTCGTTGTATTGCCTCTGACGATCGTCACGATCGTTGTAGGGGAGCTTGTTCCCAAGGTTTTCGCGTTACGAAATAAAGAGTGGGTTTGCTTGACGTTATCTCCGAGCATGGAGTGGTTTGCTGTTAGCGTGAAACCTGCGGTGTGGTTTTTGGAGACATCCGTTTCCTGGATCATGCGACTTGGGGGTGGCAACGGAGAGGATGACGCAGATAAATCCGCCATGGATGAGCTACATGGTGCTGCTGCCTACGCACGGATCTCTCGACTCATTGGGCAAAGAGAGCAAGGCATCATTGTTAGTGCATCGCGGCTCTCCACAACACCCGTGAGGAAGATCGCTTTGCCTGCCGAGCATATCGACATGCTCGTGGCGGACCAGTCATTATCTCAAGCTCTCATTGCAGCTCATCTTAATATGCACACGAGATATCCCGTTACTGAAGAGTCGGGTAACCCGCAGCGAATTATAGGTTATGTCAACTTTAAAGACATCGTCGCCAACATGCGATTCGACACAACATCCAATTCGTTTCGAAAGCTGATTCGATCGATCGGCTCGTTCGACTCGGAGTCTCCGATTTCGGACTGCATGGAGCGGCTCATTCGTGATCGAATCCACATTGCGCTCGTCAAAGATCGGTCTGGCAGAACGGTCGGCATGATTACGCTTGAAGACATCATTGAAGAGCTCGTTGGTGAGATTCATGATGAGTTTGATCGCATTCCCACTCATTTGAATAGAGCCGGGGATGGTTGGATCGCTGGTGGTTTC
Organism: Pirellula sp.; assembly: GCA_046344995.1. Classification (GTDB taxonomy): domain Bacteria; phylum Planctomycetota; class Planctomycetia; order Pirellulales; family Pirellulaceae; genus JBKCUI01. The sequence goes on along the minus strand of JBKDKR010000092.1, from coordinate 19,937 downwards.
GTTTCTTTGATTCAGCTTCGTGACGTGGCTGGCATCGACCTAGAGCCGATCGGGGACAAGCCACTCTATACGCTGAATGACTGGGTCGTCGAATCGCTCGGTCGACCACCACAAGGTGGTGAATCTCTGCGATCAAAAGAGTGCAATATCACAGTTCGTAAAACACGGAATGTGATGGTCCAGGAAGCTTACTTGGTAAGGCGAGATGCCAACTGATTACTAGGCAGATTTTGCTGACGGAATTCGTATTCCGCCAAGGTTCAATAGAAGAAGAGTCGTGACATAGTCTTCATTGAAAATTCGTTTGAGCTTTGTAAGGGGTTAACATTCGGCGAGTTCGTTTGCTTTAGACTTTTCGAACAATCAATCATCGTGCAGTGCATGGCAGGAACTTGATCGTTTCAAATTGTTAACCCGCATATCCAAGAATCGACAGAATGAGCTCTGAAAACTATTTCTTGAGTGAGCCAAATGTCAACTATGCCGGAGTTGCTCGATGGCCTCTAAAGCTTAGCGTGAATCTATTCAAGTGGATCAAGTTACGTCCATTATTGACTGCCAACTGGGGGGTAGTATTTGTCGCGTCGGCTGGTTCCGGGTTTGTTTATCCATCTGGTGTCGGCATTGCGGCATTACTCGTGTTAGCCGGGTTGTATTATTGGTATCGCGTTTGGCAAAGTGTTTGGTATAGCTGCTTGTTGCCAGCGGTTGTGGTTTCTAGGACGCCCTTGCAAATTGCCTCCTATGCGAACCTAGCTCAGACGCGAAAGTTTTTACCTGCCATAAAGATTTCAGCTACGAAGCTCAGTAGTGGCATGCAGGCTGAATGCGACGTGGGCGCACGAGTCGTGTGTATCGGTAGTTTTGAGCCTCCTATTGTTGGATTCAAATGGGTCAACTTTCATCCGGTGCCTCTTGAGAACTTGATTTCTAGTAAAGATCTAATAAAAGCCAGTGCGGATCGACTACCTGAACACTTGTGGGAGGCATTGGAGATCGGGCTCGGTTCGATTGAGAAGCCAGAGCGAGGGCTGTACGAAATTCCGGTAGAAGCGTTCGCTGCCTCAGCGGCTTACGACAATATTGAGCTGGATGAAGCGACCGCAACAACGGTTATACAATCGCGAGCAACCAAGAAAAACTTGGTCGTTTACTATTCAATAGTTGGCTGTATATTGATCTCGATCGTTGGGCTGTCCGTTTATTCACGTTTGAATCCGTACAGTTCCGCCGTTCAATCGGGGGATGCCGCCTTCAACAGTGGTAACTTCGCTAGTGCTGCCGAGTATTATCAAACGGCGATTAAGCTCGATCCCAAGGAACCGCTGGCTTACTTCCATCGAGCGGTGGTGTATCAAAAGGCTGGCGATCACTTGAAAGCTCAAATGGATTTCAACGATCTATTGCGACTTAGGCCTGACTTTGGGCCTGGCTATCGAATGAGGGCTTCCACACTCAGGGCGTTGAGGCTTGATGATGCAGCAGTAAAGGACAATGCGATGGCAGATAAGCTAGGTGCGGATAAAACGATTACCGATCCGTTTAAGATCACGATTGATCAGAAGTGATAACTCGTAGCCATTCGCCCTGACCGTTTACGAGGGTATCGCCGACTTGTCGAGTCACCCAATTGCTCTGCGGGAATTTTGGAAGCGCAAATGGGAAAGCCACTTCGAGATCATGGGCTAAGGCGGACAATTGCTTGTGCTGAGTCCTGAGATGTTTCCAAAGGATCTGAAGAAAGCTAAGTTCAAAGTCGCGGCCGATAGTGAAGCCTGCGTGTGTAGAGTGTTGGGCGCCAGCAGGGTTTAGTTCGATTAGGCTGCCTCGTTTCATGCCGAGGCACCAGCTGTCTCCGATGTTTCCTTGGGCTATAACGGTGCCAGCGATCATTTGCTGGCAGCCATAATGGCCAGCATGGCCGGAGACTAGAATCGTGCCACGTCGCATACGATGAGCTGCTCGATCGCCGACGTTTCCGCCGATAAGAATGTCTCCGCCCGTCATGCCGGTTTTCTTTCCTGGCAATGGGCTTGCTAGATCGTTGCCGCAGTGGCCGCAAATTGCAAGCAGACCGCCGCGAAGCCCCTGGCCCGCGTTATCCGAGGTATGGCCGGCGACGACGCAGATACCGCCGCTCATGCGAGAAGCGAATTCTGAGCCGACATTTCCGATGATCCAAAGACGGCCTGAATTCATAGTCTGGCCAATGCGATGAAACGAGCTTAGGTCGCCTGTAAGAATAAGTGATGCAGTTGGGCACACTGCGGAAGAATTGCATTCCATGCCACAGGGGCTGGTCGGTTCGTGGCAGTTCACATCGAAGAAATCTCCGATTCGAATTTCCGTTGAGTTGCGACCGATAGGTAGATTTTCGATTTGTGATTTATCAAGGCCGCAGAGATTCTGAGGAGCAATCAGTCGGGCGTCGACCGAGTGGTCGGGTGGGGTCTTGAGGTTGAGGGTGGTAATCATCGGCACAGTTTAGCATAACGGCCGAGAACCAACCAAGCGGGCTGTATTGTGATTTAGCTGTTTTGACCGGAGTAAAATCGGCACACAAAAAAGCAACACCAGCGAATTGCAGGTTCGCTGGTGTTGTAGCTCTTTAATGATCGGACCGTGAGACTATCGATTGTCAGTCAACGTTGTTTCGGCGGGCGCACCGAAGTAGACGGTGATTTGTTCGAGCAAATCGACCGGAGTCTCGTCGCTGAGGACGGGGATTTCTCCTGTGATCAGGTCTTGCTGATCGAGAGTCTTCTCGGCGACTTCGATTCTGGTTGCAATCTCATCGATGGTTTCTCGAACTCGGCTCAAGGAGCTATCGTTGATTGCGTATTGGCTGCTAGCCTCAGCAACTTGAAGCATTTGCAAACGGGCTTGCAAATTTTCAACATTGATTTCGAGTTGTCGTTTTGCATCGAGCATTACATCCAGCTTGCGCCGAGCTGCTTCGAGATTTTGTTCACGGGCGGCCAAAATTTTCTCTAGCTTAACAGCGGTTGCTTCTTGAGTTTGGAAGTGTTTGAAGCGATCGTTTAGATCCTTCTTCACTTGATCCATGTCAAAGGTCTTGCCGCCGTAGGAAACGAATCGTTTACCACTTTGCAGGTCGTCCTTGAGTTGCAGGATGGCAGTTTTGGATTTGTCTAGGCTAGCATTCTTTGTCGAAACTTCTTTGCTGAGTTTTGCGACTTCGACTTCTTCGCGGGCGATGAGTTTGACGTTGTCAGCGATCTCGGGTTTGAGATCTTTGATCATTTCGCGAACTCGTTTGATTTCGACTTCGATTGGAATGTGTTCTTTGATCGAATCGCGAACGCTCGAATAGCCGGTTTTTACATAACTGATAGCGGATGTGCCGCCGATGACAGCTCCCGTGCCAACCACGAGAGCGGAACCAATGAGAATCTTCTTAAGCATGGTACTTTCCCCCAACGCAGATGAAACGGGCGGGGACGTCCCGCACCAACAAAGGAAGATTCGGGGATATGGCGGGATTCTTGGGAGAAAATGGTAAAATTCGGTTAGCTGGGGTTAATGAGCCCGAGGAGTGGGGTTTTTCCCGAATGTTAGATGGAAAAAGGGTCGAGAATTGGATGAATCTAGCGTCTAAATCAGTTAGGATGAGCGGTTAAGGGACAAAGGATTATGAAACCGAAAGCAGACGACACACCACCGACCAGCGTTGCGCCTTTGTCCATGGTCGATGTATTGGCAGGGATGAAGACGGGCGGCACAGATCGCCAGGTAGATTCCGTTTGCCAGACATCATCAACTGAACAAACCGTTGTTTCTGATTGGGTGAAATCAATTGGGGAAGATTGTTCCAAAGCACCGCGAGACTACCTCAACCGCAGCCGGCTCCCGCAGTCGGGGGAATGACCGACAGATTCTGCAGCGCAAGCTGGGAATGGAGACGGAGTACGCATACTTTAGTAATGTCGACGAAGCACCTCCGCTCGATTTTGGTCAGTTTATGGCCGGGGTTCGGCAAATTGTCCCGTCGATATCGAGTTCTCAGAATCCGCATCGTTTCTTTTTGGCGAACGGCGGGACATTCTCGATAGAGGGGGGCTCCCTACACGGAGTCGGTCACGCCTCTTTGGAGGCAGCGTTCGTTGAGACCGCAACTCCAGTCTGTCGTAGCCCCATGCAGTTGATTGAATATCAATATGCCCTGCGAGATGTAGCGGTCGAAGCGTTAAAAGGGATGACCGAGGACGGTGAGCGTTCGCTCGTACAGGGGAATCACGATGCGTATGGCCACACCTATGGCCAGCATGAGTCCTATGATGTTAACGTCGCCAAGGGTTTTTGTTTGTTTGGATGGCGAGCGTTTTTGGTAATGATGTTGCCGGCTCTTCTTTTGTATCACGGGCTCACATCGTTGTGGTTGATGACGATTTGGATAGTAGCCAGCGTGTATCTGCGCATTCGCAAATTTTTTTCTCGCAAGAAACAGGGTGGCGCGCAGCCGTCATTGTCAACCAGATGGTTAACGCTCTGCACATTTGGTGTCCGATTGTTTCATACACCTATTGTCATAATGTTGTGGTGTAATATTCGGCTCTTTGCGCTGCGGCCTTATCGTAAGATGTTAACGTCATTTTTTGCGACCCGATGTGTGGTCGATGGCGCCGGCTATATCGACGAAGCAGGTCGATTTTGGGTTAGCGCCCGCAGTGCTCAAACCAACTGCGTGATTGGGTTCGGCAGCTACGGTCGCAGTCGCCCCATATTTCGATGCGATTCCTGGTTACGAGAGTTATGCATAGGCCCAGGTTTCTCATGGAAGAGGTACCGAGGTATGTTCGCAAATCGGCGACGAGTAGAGATCGCGATTGGAGATTCAGGATTGTGCGACCTATCTCAGTATCTGAAAGTAGGCATCACTTCGTTAGTTTTGGATTTGGCGGAACGCAACCCAGATGCACTCGTTCCGAGGTTGTGTCATCCGATTCGTGCCTTGAATGCTTTTGCCAAAGATTGGATGTTACTGGCTAGGGTACCTGACAAGAATGATTGTCATTGGCGAGCTTGTGATGTGCAGAATTCTTTCGCTTCGGCGGTAAGGAAAATGCTTGAGGAAGCATCCAAAGCACCTGATGAAGCTTGGCGGATTATGGAGCAGTGGCAGTTTGTGTTAAATCATCTCGAATCGTCGGATGACAAGAGCGAGCCGCCGAGATTGTTAGTTGGTCGAATTGATTGGATCACCAAGCTTTGGATTCTCGAGCATTTGAAAAAGGAGAATGCTTCTGTTGATGCGAAGCGTAAGCTGGATTTGAGATACCATGAGCTTTCGAGCCACGGTTATTTTCGACGGGTTATGGATGTAGTCGATATCCCGAGAGTTATCTCCAGGCGAGGCTTAGAGCGAGCGCGAGGTAATCCGCCTGTTGATGATCCCGTTTCGATAGCTCGTTCGTATCTGATTCGAGAGTTCTCGAACTCGGGTTCGCAATTGGAGATGGATCGCGATTCAGCGCAGTGGTATTCGAATGGTCAATTAAGGCGAGTTCGATTTTCGTGACGAGTGTAGCGTGAAGATTGTTTATTTTGATTGCCAGAGCGGTATCAGTGGCGATATGACTTTGGCAGCTCTTTTCGATGCGGGTGCATCGCTGGATTTGGTCCGATCGGGAATTGAGTCTCTCGGCCTAAGTGTGAGCTTGGCTACGGAGCCAACCTTACGCAAGGGGTTTCGAGGGCTCCGGCTATTGATTGAACACACGCCCGAACATAGTCATCGAAATTTGCTCGATATACTGAATATGATCCGACGCGGACGTCTATCCAATCGAGCGAGAGCGATTGCGATGCGCCTTTTTGAAAGACTGGCCAAGGTTGAGGCCAAGGTGCATGGGGTATCGATCGATAAAGTTCACTTCCACGAAGTGGGTGCAATTGACTCGATCGTTGATATGGTTGGGGTTGCGATAGCGTGGGACGAGCTTGAGATCGAAAGAGCTTGTTCTTCTCCTGTTCCTGTTGGAAGCGGATTTGTGAAGACTTCTCATGGTATGTTGTCCGTGCCTGCTCCTGCGACCAGTGAGCTCTTGGCCGGGGTGCCGATTACAGCGTGTCAGCTGCCATACGAGATGACCACCCCAACCGGGGCTGTTATCTTAGCAGAGCTCGTCAATTCCTACGGACCATTACCGTCGATGCAAGTTAATCGAATTGGCTATGGTGCCGGGCAGCGAGACGTATCCGATCGCCCGAATTTATTGCGAATCATGATTGGTCACGCGATCGAAGAGCCGATGCCATCGAATGATGCGTCGGACAGTGTTGTTGTATTGGAAACCAACTTGGATGACATTTCTGGCGAGCAAATCGGATTTGCCGTAGAGACATTGTGGGGAATGGGAGCCTTGGATGTCTTCACGACTGCCATCCAAATGAAAAAAAATAGACCAGGGGTATTGCTGTCGGTTATTTGTCGTCGCGAGCAACGACTGGAAATGGAGCGAGCGATTTTTGAACACACCGGAACTTTAGGTGTGCGATCACGACGGCAGGCGAGAACAATATTGCCAAGAGCAAGAATCGAGGTCGATACCCCTTGGGGATTAGTTCCGGGCAAAGTTTCACGATTACCATCCGGTGCTGTAGATTTTTCGCCCGAGTATGAAGACTGTCAGGCAATCGCAAGAGAGAACGGATTGAGGTTAAGTGACGTTGTCAACGAGGTAATCGAGTGCTATTCCAATAGCTCGTCGCAAATGGAAAAACAATCAATGCGAGGGAGTCGTTTAGAAAGCGATTCGACCGACCCTAATTCGGCTACTTTTGAAATGACCTCTCTAGATGCATTACGCGAAATTCCGAGAGAGAATAGTCTGGACGCGTCGGTGAATAGAGAATCGAAGACGGATATGGACCGGGCGGAGGATTGGAAGCGAGAAAATGGTTACCGCTGGGATAGCTCACCATGGGGTGAGGGAGATTCTCGATAGATTTTGAGGTACGAGCCGGTTGAACCAAAGGGGCCCATTGTTGGCGTACGATCTCTGGATGGAGTCGGCAAGTCCATAGTAGGAAATTAGGAGGCGCGATGGTACAATTGAGTTCTCATCGTAATTCGAGTTAACTTCTCCTAATCAGAATAGCCTGTAGGGCAGCGGTATGTCACAGCATCGACGGACAGGGAAATGGATCTGCTTGGCCACGGCGTGTTTGTTTCCTGTTGCTAATGCCAACGCAGAGGAGCCGTCGCGGAGATTTTTAGATCGGCTTCGCCAAGAAGGTCTGTCGGAAGTTGGCCTCAAGTATTTGGAGTTGGGTGAAAAGCGTAATCGTTTTACCGATTCGTTCAAAAAAGACATTCCTCTGGAGAGAATCCTTTTACAAAAGGAATCGCTGACTGTTCTTCAAAAGCAAAATCCGACGCAGGTCGACGCTCGCCGCGCCCAACTAGAGACAGGACTGAAGGAGTTCATTCAATCATTTCCCGACCATGCTAGGCGAAGCGAAGCTCAGTCGATGCTAGCGGATTTGTTGTTAGGCCAGGCTCGTTCCGCTATGGAGCAAGTTAAAAAAGATCCAGCCAAGATGGCGGAGTTGCAGACTAAGGCTCGTGACTCCTATCAAGACGCAGTTCAACTCTTTGCCAAGTCCATCGAGGAGCTTGCTCCGAAAATCATGGAGTTGCGTGGCGATCGAGCAAAGACTCCCGAGCAGATCGAGCAGCGACGTCAATATCAAATCGAGTACCGACAATCGCAACTGCTCGAAGCCAAGGCTTTGCAGGAGTTAGGAGAGTCTTACCCAGCCGACTCTGCAGAACGCAAAGATTGGCTATCGAAAGCCGAAAAGAAACTAGCCGAGCTGGTCGATAAAACAAATTTGAACACCGAAGCTGGGACGCGGATGTTGAGTTTGCTATATCGAGGAGAAGTTCAGAGTAAGCTTGGAGATAAGGCTGGGGCACGAGACAGCTTTACTCGTGTTTCTGATATCGAAGCGGACGGGGGCGTTTTGCGTGAATGGAAGGTCCAAGCTACCGCAAATCTGATTCGACTCGATGCTGCAGAAGCTCCACCTAAATTCGAAGCTGCTATCAAGCGAGGGGTTGATGCTCTCGAGTTAGTAAAGAATCGCGGTAACCCAGAACGAAAGCTTCCTCACTGGATCGATCTGCAATTAGCCTTGAGTGAAGCTCAGGTTGGTTACGCAAAGTCATTAGACAAGGTCAAAGAAGAAGGCAAGGTTAGAGGTCTTATTCGAGATGCTCGGGAAAGCTTGCAAGAAATTCTCAAGGTAAAGGGTGTTCATCAGGATTCGGCCAAAGCACTATTGGTGGATTTAGGAGTCGATGCAGCGTCTAGCGTCGCAGAAGAAAAATTACCTGAGCCAAAAGATTTCGAAGAAGCCTTGTCACAGGGCCGAATGCGAGTCTCTCGTGCCGAAGACGGCAAGCAGGCAATGGAAATTCTCCGCCAACAAGGAGCGTCCGAAGAAGACATTCAAAGTGCATCGGCTCAGATTCAGCAAGCCCGCGTGCAGGGGATTGATCGGCTGACCAAGGCGATTGCATTGTTCAAGGATTCGAACTCTAGAGAAGATCTATTAGACGCCAAATTTTTGTTGGCTTATCTTTACTTCAATACAAACCAATTCTGGGAATGCGCAGCACTGTCAGAATCGATTGTTCATACAGATCGCGGTACGGAAAAGGCAAGTCAGTGTGGGATGTTCGCTCTGGCTTCCATGAGCAAGTTGATCGATTCACTAGGGCCTGAAGATCAAGCCAAGATGATGGCGCCGATGGAACGCCTAGCGAAAACGCTTATTGCGAACTTCCCCGATGGGGATTCTGGCAGACAAGCGGCCGATATATTAGTCAAGGTCGCCATCATGAACAAAAAATATGATGACGCAGAGCGATTCGTCGAATTGACCGGCGGAAAGGGAGGAAGCGGCGCGAGTGTTCTTGGGCAAATTCTCTGGCGAGATTTCTTGCTCCAGAGCGAAGAGAATCGCAAACAAGGGACTGAGGTAACGTCCGAGACGATTGCATTGCGTGATCGAGCCGAGCGACTATTGACAAGTACTTGGTTGAGTTTAGATCCAGCAAAGATTGACAAGAGTTTATTGATGGGGGTCAATTCACTCGCCAATCTATACCTGTCAACCAATCGATTGGCTGACGCGCAAAAGGTGATTACCGATCCTGAACGCGGGGCTGTTAAGCTTCTAGAGACTGCGACTGGATTGGATGAGGTCACCAAGCTCGAGGTGTTCAAGCTGCAATTGCAAGCCATGGTTCAGGCGTCGAGCCAACCAAATGGTTCGCCACTGGACGCGTCACAGGTTCAAAGTTTGGTGGGTCGTATGAAGTCCCTTGCGGGCAACGATACCAAGCTACTTACTAACTCCTTGAGGAACCTTGCTTTTTCAATTCAAACGCAAATTGAATCGGCATCCACGCCAGAAGACCAAAGCCGAATTGGCAAGTCGCTAAGTATTCTAGTCAGTCAGCTTGTTGATGTATCCGATGACATCGGAGTTCTCGACTCGGCTGGGTCTGTCGCTAGTTCTTTGGCGATGACCATGAAAAAGAATCCAGGTTTATCGTTGCTATCTAAAGAGTTGTTTGTAGTAGCAGATGCTGCATTTAGCAAGATTTCGAGTCAGCCAGCGGAAGCCTTAACGGCTTCTGGAAAGAACAAAGATGACGTACGCCGGAGAATGGCAATCGCCAAATCGGGAGCTGGTAAATTTGAGGAAGCCCATAAATTGTTGCTGGAATCCTTAAAGGTGACCGCCACCAATATCACGTTGCAGATGTTGGCTGCCGAGAACCTACAAAAGTGGGCTTCCAACAATGATGTCGAATTGCTGAAAAAGGCGTCTGATGGGGCGGAGCCCGGTGCTGATGGAAAGAACGTGATCTGGGGTTGGGGAGTGATTGCAGCCAAGATTAGTCGGGATCCCAAAGGCATGACCAATTTGCGAGATAATTTTTTTGAAGCAAAATTTAACAATATTGAGTGCAAACGACTGATGGCCAGCCTTAGTAGTGACGCTGCAAAGAAATCGGAACTTGTTCGCGATGCGGCAAACGAACTTAGGGTGCTCAAAGTACGGCATCCCGAGTTCGGAACTCCTGAGTTTCAATCCAAATTCCTGAAGCTAGAGACTGAATTAAATGCGATGAATCGATAGTTTCGATTCCCTTTTCCTTTGTCCTCCTCCCACAAATCACTATCCTTTCCATTTCTTAGTCCGCGGCAGCAATACCTAACTTGCCGAGGAGCCTAAGTAATCCAAAGCGAAACTCCAATTAAACTGTTGATAAGCCATGACCCTTTCAAGATCTTTCGTTCTAGCGACCCTCGTTTCGTTGAGCGCCGCATCGACAGCGTGGTGTCAATCCAGAGACAGAGTCTTTTTGTCCAAAGGTGGTGCTGCCCCATCGGGAGCCATCACCGAGCGCACAAAGGATCAGGTTGTGATTGAAACGGCCAGTGGAAAGGTTCAAAACTACCCTACTAACGACATTGTTCGGATCGTCTTTGATGGAGAACCAGCACAGCTATCGCGAGCCAAAGACAGTATTGGGCAAGGTCAGTTTGACCAGGCAACCAAAGAATTGAGCGAAGTCGCGGTTAGCAGTTTGACATCCGAAGACATGAAAGAAGATTACTACTTCTACAAATTTTATCTCGATGGTGCGTTGGCACTGGTAGGCAAAGGGAATCCAGATCCGGCTTCTAAAGCCCTTTTGCAGTGGGCCGGCAAGTATCGAAACTCGCATAACTTCTACAAGGCATCTGAGATGTTGGGGGATTTGGCACTGGCGAGTGGAACACCCGACCAAGCTGTTAAGTTTTACGGTGTTTTGACCAACACAAATTTCCCAGATCTGAAATTCAAAGGGAGTTATTTGCAAGGTAAATCGTTGATGCTGTCTGGAAAATACGCCGAAGCGACAGAGAAGTTAAATGCGGTCGCACAGGAAAAAGTAGCAGATCCAGCATCGTTGAAACTGCAGAAGCTGGCTGCTGTTACCGCAATTCGTTGCGAGGCCGCTACCGGAAACGTTGCTTCGGCTCTTCAAAAGCTGGAGGCGATGGTTGATCAAGGAGACTCGACCGACACGGTTCTTTTTGCTGAGCTCTACAACGCAATTGGATCGATTTTCCTTTCACAAAACAATGATTACGAAGCGTTACTGTCCTACCTAAAAATCGATATGATGTACTCTTCTCAACCCGACCCACACGCTGAGGCTTTGTATAATTTGTCCAAGCTCTGGGAAAAGGTGGGGGAACCGTTAAAAGCGACCGATGCCAAGTCACGTTTGGCCAAGCTTTATCCAACATCGCCTTGGTTAGGCAAATAAAGACAATCTTCGCCCAGCTTTTGCTGAGCTAAAGTAAGCCAAGAATCGTTTTCTCACAATTTGAAGCCCCTTCCATACTCACTCATCACAATCGAAAAGTTTCGGAGTCGTAAATGCGTCTTTCTGTTCGGTGCCTTGGTAGCTTTGTTCGAAAATCGATTGAATTCCAAAGAACAATCGTCGCCGCTGCTGCATTTGTTGCTGCGTGGGGGCTATCAGCGGCTACTGTATTGGGCCAGGATGACCCGGCTCCGGCTGCGGCGGCCTCAAGCCAGAATATGCTTGTGAAGACCTGGACCTCACTCGGTACGGATTTTGCGATCATATTCTTGATCATGTCCGTCGTGCTGGTCGCGCTTGTGGTCCGAGCTATTCTTTCCTCACAGAAGAATAATTTTTTGCCTGACGATTTAACCCAAGGTGTCGATGCGAGCTTGGAAGAAGGGAACGCTCAAGGGGCTGTGGATCTGGTTCAAGCCGACGACAGCTTCTTGGCAACCGTCTTAAGCTCCGGATTGGCAAAACTTCCTAAGGGGCGCGAAGCTGCTTTCGAAGCCATGCAGGTGACTGGCGAAGCAGAAATCATGAAGGTGGAGCACATGCTCGGATATCTAGCGTTGATTGGTAACATCGCTCCGATGGTCGGCTTGTTGGGAACAGTTAAAGGGATGGTGACCTCCTTCGGACAAATTGCAAGCAGTCCACAAACACCAAAGCCCAACGAGCTAGCAGGTGGTATTGAACAAGCTCTTTATACGACACTGGTTGGTTTGATTCTCGCGATTCCCGCAATCGCGATTTACAACATTTTGCGTAACAAGGTGCAGCGACATGTTTTGGCTGCAGGTGTGCAAGCCGAAGATATGCTTGAAAAATTTGAGCCTTTCGTTGGTAAGTAATCGATTTTAATTATGAAAATCAAGTCAAATTTGTCATCGAAAATGGCCGAGGGGGATATGACTCCCATGATCGATATGGTGTTCCAACTCATCATTTTCTTCATGGTGTTGATCAACTTCTCCCAAGACGACCAAAACGAGAAAATCAAACTGCCTTCGAGCGAACTCGCAAAGCCCGCTGAGGTACCGTTCAAGTTCCCGATCGTAATCCATCTCGATGCGAACTCGACCATTTACATGGGGGCCAACGTCGCAACCGTGCAATCGATTGCTCCATTGCTGCGTACGGAAATCGAAGTTCTCAAAGCAAGGGGTGAGCAGCCTAAAGTGGCCACCATCATCATTCGTGCCCATCAGAATACAAAGGGTGGGGTCGTTCAGGAGCTAATCAAGAAGTGCCAGGAGCTTAGCTTCGAACAATTCGCATTGAGAGTCAAAGAAGGGGAGCCTTCCTAATGAAATTTACTGGCAGGCGAAACGATGATAAAGCAGAGTTGCAATTAACGTCCATGATTGACGTTATTTTCTTGCTACTCATATTCTTTGTTATGACCTTTAAGATTGTTGCCCAAGAAGGTGACTTTAACATTCGTATGCCTCTCGGCGGCGGCCCGGGGGCCGACTCGGATCAAATGATCCCAGTGAAAGTTCGACTGCGAGCAAATTCGGCAGGTGAGCTTGCTGATATTGTCGTGGACGGAAGCACATCGTTCGGAACCGATTTCACAAAGCTTCGTGGTTTTATCCTGCAGTTGACCGGCGGGGTGGCGCCACCGAATCCGGAGGATGGACAAGAAGTCGAGATCGACTTGGACTATAACCTTCGTTATCAGCATGTGGTTGAGGCCATCACCGCAGTTACTGGTCAGCGACAAGGTGACGACGTCGTCAAGTTGATCGAGAAGGTTAAATTCGCTCCCCCTCGTCCAGCACAGTAACAAGCGGCGTTACTCATATCCCGTAGTAGCCGAGGCCGTCTTGTCGTAGTGGCCGAGGCAACGAGGCCCCCTTCTCGTAGTGGCTGAGGCAACGAGGCCCCATTCTTGTAGTGGCTGAGGCAACGAGGCCTGACCGCCTAACACGAACCCTCGTAGCCGATCTCGCCAAGAGATCGGACTGCTCCCAACCATCCATCCAATTACGATCCACCAAGCTTCAATCCTTTGATTTTTCGATAGGGAAATTCATTGGATGAAAGAAGGCCATCATCAAATGCATCACGGCTAGGCCATATAGTGGACCTGCCTGCATTCCGTTTGAACCTGATATCCATGCAAGTGAACCAGTCAACACGGCACTTACGCTCATGGAAACCATCAGTGCGGTTCTGCGATGTACGGTCTCTTTGTTAAGCCAAAAGGCGGTGACGATCGATGCATGAATCATCGCGATCAAGGCTGCTGCAATAGCGATCCAAGTTGGCTTTCCGGTCCACACCACGTAGGGTGCCCAAGCCAATGCAAGTCCGGTCGCGCCACCTACGCCGAATCCAAGAAACCAAACCATAGGTTTCATATCGGCTAATCGTGAATGATCACCGATCAGTGGCGGTGCCTGTTTAGAATCCGTGTTTTCGAATGACATCGCTTTAGTCCAATGTTGATTGCTTTTTCAGAAAGTTGGCTGTCGCAAACCTGCATCTAAAGGTTACGAGTGCAAGAAACGTTAATGATTTTGCCATCTTGATGGTCAACCGCAGAAAGTACAGGTATCACTATACTACCACACGCGACGTTGATATGCAGTTGTGGGGGTACCGTAGCCAACAGCCTATTTCTAACACTTCGTCATCCGCTGATTCGCGATGGCAAACACCAAGGCGAATGTCAGTGTGGTCGAGGCCTTCTATTCTTTGGCTTCAAGGACCAGAACCCAGTCTTGGGGCGAGGGCAGCCGCGGTGATTTGAATTCGCCTCATGAGGCGTTGACGATGCCTTGTTCAATTCTTCGTGCGAGAAGTGATGAAAGACACTCTCCCATTGTGCATCTGACAATTCTAATGCCTGCTGTGAGTTTGGGTTCTGAACAGCGATCGTTCCGATAAGAGCTTTATCTCTATGCCAGCAACCATCGAAATATCAACGTGTAAAGGCTCCGATGATCGAGCGGTGGCAGTAAGTTCTCGTTCAATTGGCGGCCGATGCATCGCTTCGGGCTATCGAGTTGTTTGTTCTTTATTTATGCCGACAGTGTCTTGCAACCACTAACTCAAACACAGCAAGTGGAATTACTATCGCACACTCGACGGAAAAGTAGATCATTCCCATCGTGGTAATCAACGGCAGATAAACCCAAGATGTCACAAGAGTAACCGCACAGTACAGTAAGTTTAGGAGTCCAACCACAGTGAGTGGCCAACATTCGTTGGGCCAATAACGGTATGCTATAAGGTCAAAACAAGCAAATCCGGCCGCAGTAACAGACAGTATACAGAGTATCCATATGGGCAATCCTGTCGGAATAATTGTCGTCAACAGTAGTCCGGTGGAAAGTGAGGTCGCAAGAGCGCCGACGAAATCGAACAGAAGCAGATTCTTCGGTTTCGTAAACCAAGCTAGTCGAGTTCGTAAAGCTTGCAAGCGAGTTCCTTTCTGTAGGACGAACGACCCACATCACCGAGGACGACGTGTGAGCTTAACGTAAGTTCGCGGTGGACCGAGCCCTTTGTGCACAAGTACGCCCAGTATGGACGTGATCTTATCGGGTGCAAGTCCCGTGTGTTTAGTTCCAGTACTTTCGGTAATGAGTCATCATACCAAAAAATAGCTCGTCTTGGCTCGCCTTTCCAGAAGTCAGCAGCGGTCGTAATACCGACTCTCGGCAATCCAGCCGAGGCGGGAAAGACCAAACGTTTTATTGATACGGTAGAGCCATCCATGACCTCATATCGTCCGAAAGACGACCCAACCCAAATCGACGACACAGCGACTTCGCGAACTTAAACGATATCTTCGCGGTTGGGTCAATTACTTCGATTTAGAAGAACGACAGAGTCTCTTTGGCAAGCTCGATAAATGGCTTCGTCGACGTTTATGAGCCTGCATCTGGAAGCAATGGCGTTTACTACGCACCCTCGCCCTCTCGATAGTTATACCTATCTCCTGTCATCGAGCAAATCGCGTATCCAAAGTGGCTCATGTCGAAGATCGAGGATAGCAACTACGGTCACGAATTCGCTATCAACGGTATAGTAAATGCCAAACGGGAATCGTTTCGACAAAGATCGACGGAAGCCATCAATGATCTCGTGAATTCCACCATGGAAGAAAGCGATTCCTCAATTCTGCCACGGGGCTTCATGAACACGGGCTTCAATGTTGGCTAAGAGCTGGCCAATAAACATCTAAGAGAAATAACAAGGCTCAACGTACGCCCTCCCCCGACCACCAGACGCAACATCTAAGCCTATTTATGTTCGTCCATGGTCGTTCTTGACAGGCGAAAATACGCCCGAGCTATTCGCGCCGGATATCCTTTTGCAGTTTTCCGAATAACCGTGCGATCAGCCCGCCAAAAAAGGCTCCTATGAGTCCGAATAAAATGATTCTTACAAAGTCTATCCATTCCCATTCACCGAGTCGTAACTTCCATACCGTCGGGATTACTAGCCCGATGGCAAGTCCGATGAGAGGCATACTCACGTGTACAGTCCATTTGCTCCCGGTTGTCGAATCCACCGTCTGCTGGTTTTTTTGACGAATGACCGCTCGCAGTACGAAGAATGCCCCCAATACAGCGAAAGCAAACATTGCCCCGAGGACCAGCAATAGGATTATAGCCTGAAACATGATTTCTTGTTTCGGCACGATACTTTACTCCTTTGACATGGGGATAAAAAACAACGAATCCAAGACCAATCGCTCGTTTATGTAAATAGGCTTATATGAGTTTATCACGCGTATCGACCCCTGCATCCAGCGTACTTGTTCGCCGTGAGGACAGACACCAATCTTCTTATATTTATTCGACTGAACTGGTTGTTAGGCATAGCGAGCATAATCACGAATTCCATAACCTTTCGACCTCGATCATGGCACGATAGTCCAATCCGCATGCTTGTCTGTTATTGGCTACGAATGGCACAGTTGGACGGACGACAAGGATCACTCACGTCGAGCGAGGGATGATGGATCGCCCGAGGCCGGGGGATCGAGACGTTGAGTGCATCCGCTGGTTAGCGAATTCACGTGTTCTTGCCCGGAGGGTCGAGCGCTGTCGTCTGATCCGCTGACGTGTTATTCTCAATCAGAGACCGCCTCTGACATCGCACTATCGTATAATATACACGTATAATATACAGCTGCGATATTCAGCAGGATGTAAATCCCAATCGACTGCATTTAGATACCGCTAGCTTGTCCAGCGGAGTTTCCTGTTTCTCGCAAACCCTACATGCCTCATACGTGCATGACTAGCCTGGGAACCTGATTCACCGGACGGGGCAAGCCTATCGGGGTCAATTAGATGTTGGGAGGGTAGGCTTGTTCTAGCTGCGAACCATTGGCTCCGATGGGACAAGCCCATCGGGGGCCGGAGTTGGTTGGTTGCCTTCGCTGCAATTTTTGTTTGAAAATTGTGTGGTACAATTGTCGGTGCGTCAATTACAAGGAGCGGATCATGTTTGCTGACATTAAAGCGGTTTCCGATGCCGCGCGACCTATATTTGAGTCAATCAAGTCGTCCCTAATGAAGGAGCATGTAAATTCGTTTGTTTCGATTGAACCCGAGTCCAAAGAGTTTTTCCTGGGCCCGACGCTATCAGATGCGGTTGCCGAGGCCAAGAAGAAGTACCCAAACCGTTTGGTTCATACCTTTAGACTCGGCCACACAGCAACTGTACACTTCGGGATGCACGTTCGATGAAGGGAGTAGTCGACGACTCTGGAAGAGCAATTCTGCGGATATCGATTCTAAGCGGAGATGACGCTCGCAAACAGGCAATTGAGGCATGGATTGATACGGGGTTCACAGGCGACCTCGATATTCCTAGATCCATAATCGAATCATTGGGATTAAAGCCTTCAGGAGCCATTGATGGTATCCTAGCGGACGGGACACAGACGCAACTAGAAACCTACACTTGCCGTCTTGATTGGTTCGGAAGAATTCGTAGCCTAGAAGTGATTGCAAACTCTGGCGAGATGTCGTTGCTCGGTGTCGGTTTGCTACTCGCAAAGGAACTGACCGTCGATTACACAAACCTCACGCTTTCATTGGAACCTTCTGATCTAAAGCGATCTTGATTTGACGAACGGCACACATCACCGAGCACGCGAAGTTGATGTACCATTGCCAAAATGCCCCGATCGCGTGCTTCGGCGCATGGGATTGTTCAATTAAGCCGCTATCGCGGCACGATCAGTGATCGGGGGTTGGGTCAGCCTTGATAACTCACTCAGTTGAGATTTCCTCGTGAGTAAACACCCTGGAGGGAGTGTCACCGATTGCTTCAGATCGCCTCTACACGCGGTCCGATCGATGACAATCTCCCAATCACAGGGGTCAATATGTCGAAAGATCTACAGCCTACCGTTCCATCACTCATCCAATTCCAACAAGACCTCAAGCTTAATGGAAAAGGAATCCGAACTCAACAATCTTACCTCCGCGCCCTGCGAAAGTTCCACAACCCCATCCAAAGATCCCGCCTCCGCGACCGAAGACGATCTCCGACGCTACCTGCTCCATATCGTCGATACCAAACAATGGCGCCCCAGTACGGCGAACGCTACCCAGGCCCCCTAAGAAACCGATGCTGTGTGATGAGTGTGGTGGCGAGTTGTGCTTCTCACGGATGATACACAGCCGCATTCGATCGATTGATATAACCGGTCCACCGATGGCGACAAGCGTTTCATAGAGGACGATTTCGAACAAACAAGGCAAGCCAAGAGGGTGAGCGAACGAACGAAAGAGAACAACTTAACGAGCCAGCAACGACGAATAGAAGCGACATAGACTGCAACTCGGCCACGAAACCGTATCGAGTCAGCGAAATTCGAGAGCCGTCTGGTAAGTAACGCCCTTAAGAGAGAGCCTACCCCTGATCACTGATCCTGCCGCGGGGCTTCATGAACACGGGCTTAAATGTTGGCTAAGAGCTGGCCAACAAACATCTAAGAGAAATAACAAGGCTCGACGTACGCCCTCCCCCGACCACCTGACGCAACATCTAAGCCTATTTATGTTAGGCGTCGTTGTCTACCACGGAAATCGTATTGTCCGCATTCACTGTGATTGTAACTTTTCCACCCATGTTGTTCGTGACGTAGCCGTCGATAGTGTGTATGTATGTCATACTGCCACTGCGGGCCCGAAACTGTAGTTCACCATCGTGCTGAATCCAGAACGAGCGCCGTGCCACGCCATCGGGCGGAATAGTACCGTATTCGATTTCGCATCCACCGCCAAACACTCGCACGCCACTGAGCGGTTGTTCCGATGCATTGTGGATAATGACAGTGTAGCGAGCCTCGATAAGCATGACGGTTGTGATGATGCAACCCGCCACCACGAAATTTGAGAGTAGCAATGCTGCGCACGCAACGGTTGCAATCCACAGGCGACGCCGCGGCAGTTCGGGTATGCCGAACGCAAGCCAAGAAAAACGAGCGAGAGCGACTGCGCCGACACAGAAAATGACGACTCCGCCGTAGAGTGTAAGGATGCCTGCGCCGATCAGCCAGTCCCATCGGGTAAAGATCCATACCGTGAAGATCGATACTCCGACGAGCAACGGAAGGGTACCGGAGATCAGAGCGATTCTGTACCATCGGTTCATTGCGAGGGACTTATGCTTAGACGCCTAAAGAATCCGATGACCGAGCGGGGGCAAGTTAAGTTTCCATTAGGAAGCGGCCGATCCCTCGCTTCGGTCCATCGGATTGTTCGTCCCTTCTGTGTGTCGACGAATATGGAGTAACTCGCCACGATTCATCGATCTTACGTCCTTCGCATCGAGGGTGATGCAAGCAACAGTCGATCCGTCACCATCAATAAACTCGACCTCATACGCGGAGCCGTTTGCATAGGCATGAACGACAGCACCAACATCCCCCGCGAACAGACCAGACGTGGGTCTATCCGATGTCAAAACAACCATTGAGTGTTCAGCGATCATCAAGTATCCCCAGGGTAAGCGGTAACCAATCGAGGTGGCGAATTCTTTTCTACAATCCAAACAGCAACAACCGAACTGGGACGACAATCGTCTGTCCCGATCTCGCCTTCTGTTTCGTATTTTACACCGTACGGAGAAGGTTTGGCAATGAAGTTCTCACAGGAAGTGGCGATAGCAATAAGATCATCGCGAAGTTCTTCCCAGTTTTGACGGGTATAGCCGACAGAAGCAAACCAAGCGGCCTTCGTTCCACCAACCGGATGCACTGGATTGAGGAGGTAGTCGCAGAGTTTTTCCTTGTCTACGATCGATTTTTCAGCGTCAGGAAACGCCATTTGTTCTCCAAGGACGAACGACTCGATTCAGCCAGCCCGAGCAGTAGACTCAACGCAAGTCCAAACGGCCGATCGAGCACTTCGCGTCCATGTACGCCCAGCATGGGCGTGATCTTATCGGGTGAAAGTCCCGTGTGTTTAGTTCCAGTACTTTCGGTAAGGAGTCATCATACCAGATGAATAGCTCATAAGAAAGCAACACGAGGTGAAGGCAACTGCGGAAG
>JBKDKR010000091.1:0-7992 GCA_046344995.1 Pirellula sp. | reverse complement strand
GCCCCCAAAGAGCGGCTCATTATCTCCCCAATCCCGACCCGTTTGGTAGTTCTCGCGGCTCATGTACTTTTCACCTACTAAGAACGTATGACTCAAGCCGTCGGTTATCTCGGCAGTTCGCACGCCCACTCCCAAGTAGCTGACTCCAGTCCAATCTTGCGGCGGCCGCGGCCATGATCCATTGCGATTCATCTGAATTGCATCGGCAAGCGTTTGCGGCCCCCAGAAATCGAGTGGCCACGATAGCAATTGCGACATGTCGGGAGCACCATCTCCCACATTCGCGGCATAGTCGCATTTCGCCATCTGAGTGAGTGGTGACACAATACCAATCGGCTCGCCGCAGGTTACACAATTCGGATCAACAGGGACCAGCTCCGCACCTCGTCGCGAGGGGCAATGATAGCCCGCGATGGGTGAGATTAATCGTCGTTGCAGATCGAGATCTAATTGCAGCGGTGAGCTGTTGTAAGATCCCGTTCGGTAGAGAGGCTCTTGTTCGAGGAATGGCAGAATGCTGTAAGTCCATGAACCGGGCTGACCGAGCGATCCGGAGGCAATGTCCGAGTACCCTTGCCACTGATAGCCCCAGCCGCCGCTGGGATAGCGGCGGTAGGCCGATTCATGGTTGATAAAAGCCAGCCCGATTTGTTTCAAATGATTTTGGCATTGGAGACGCCGAGCCGCTTCCCGGGCCGCTTGCACGGCTGGCAGCAGCAAACCTACCAGCACGCCGATGATGGCAATCACCACCAGCAATTCCACCAATGTAAAGCCGCGTCGTCGACCAAGGCAGAGCCTAACGTTGTGACCAGATTGAGAAAAGATCATGGCGTAGGCTCGTCAGGAGAAGAGGACTCTTCGGGAGGAAGAGGATCGATGCGATAGACGTGATACGCATAGGCGATTCGTTCGACCGGTTCGATCTGTTGCAGGTATTGCAATCCAGATTGGTCGGGCAAGTTATAGAGTTTCTTCACGCTGATAATCCACCACTGCGTTTCAGTGATCGATCTGCGAATTTCGTTGATCGAAGCACCTAGAGGAAGCTGCGGTGGTAGTGACGTAGGAACATCGAACAAATCGCCGTTCATTCCAAAGTAATCGATATCCATCACAAGAGGCCGTCTCTCGGGATATTTTTTAAGCCATTGATCGACTTCGAGAATATCTTGTCCCCAGTCGATATTGGAGAAGCCCAGGCGACGCCAACCGTTCTCCGGCCCACCGCTAAGCGTGTTGAAGTAGCTAGTGTAGTAGGGATGAACGCGAAGTGATGACGCGACACTGAGCGATACTAAAACCACCGCCAGAATTTTAGTCCAATGATAACGGCGCCAAACGGCCCACCAGGGGATTAGTGCTTTTGAAACATTCGCAGCTTCTGATTCGTGAGAATCTTCTACCATCGCAACGAGTTTCTTCCGGGAGAAAACCTGTTCGGCCATAGGACTAGCCAAGAGCGATGCGAACACGAACATGGGAGGGTAGATCATGATCACATAGCGATGATGGTGATTGAATCCGCCTTGCCAACTTACGGATAGAAAACACACGGCAGCGGGAATGGTCAGCAGCAACACCATCGAGACTAGTTCTGGTTTCATGAGTCCTCGCCACCAACCCACCATGAAGATATAAACACCCATCGCTGCAGCGATAAGCGTTGGTTCGGGCGTTTTGTAGAGTGTGGTCAAGACATAATAATATGGCCACGATCCAAATCGCCACTCGCCGTCAAGAAACGACCAGTACTTGTTTTCTACCTCCATACGCAAGTAGTCAATTCCTTCGATAAAATTCGCAGGAACAAAAATAGGGACATTCGAAAGCCATGTCCCCCTAAATCGATTTCCAACGGGTTCATTCACCAGCCTCTCGTTACCTGCAAAGCTCTCACTCAGAAAGCGGAACTCCCCAAGCGGTTGCATCGTGTTTTCAAAAAAATAACCAGCATTTAGAACAAGAACCGCAACTGAAAGAAGAGTGAAAACCCGAAGGATGAACATCCCGTTGAAAGCAGGGCGATAATGAAAAACCAAAATACGAATAAACAAAACGATTAGCGGAACTAGGAGAACAAAAGATATCCAAGTTAGTTTTGAAAGTAAGCACAGCCCAAGCCAGACGCCAGCCTTCAAAGAGGTTTCAATAGACATGCGCTTGCAAAAATCTGAAATCGCTGCGCATGTAGCTACACCAATTGCCATAGCTCCGACGTCAGGGATTATTGTGCTACCACCTGCCAAAATCGAGGGAGAAAAGCACCAAAGTAAGCAGCAGATCATTGCGGTGGTATAGCCTAAATGATTCGCAACGATGCAGGTAAGGCATGCACAACCGCCGACCGAAAGAAGCCCACACAACAATCGCGGGAAAAAAAATGACTCGGAACTCTTGGTCTTAACATTGCTAAGCCAAGTGCGCCCGATTGTAAACTCACTGCGTGCACCCCGGAACACACGATACTCAGTCCAGTCGAATTCGCTAGACGACAAAAGTGCTGAACTCGAAGAGATGAGATCAATCAGAGGAGGGCTTACTTCGTATAAATCAAATCGAGCGAATTTCCAATGCGAAATCCCTGCTGGTAAGTGCGCAATCTCGTCCACATTAGGAAACTGCCGCTTAGCTAGATAGCTCAAAAAGGAAAAGTGGATAACACAAACAATAAAACAAATAGAAGCAGATTTACTTGTGGACATTAAAGCAGGCTCCAAAGAAAAAGGCCGCAAAAACAATTCCACATACGATGCTTGAGGCGAAAACTCCTATGGACAACCATATAGGATTATTCGACCGTGGGACGTCGGTAACTGCGTGCTCAATCTGAGAAAGCAAATCGCCGTTTAGCCAATCAAAGCCACCTGGCACTTGAGATATTCGACTTGTATCTCTATCAACTATAATGGTGCCAGGTAAGACCTCAATAGAAAAGAAATGGTCCAATGGCTGGTTAACTGACAAATACTTCAGACGATGGGTAGTATGCAATTGAGGGTTAGACGAATACCGTTCAATCCTTTGAGGGAGAAGGACTCCGGCGAATAACCCATAGTCTCCTAAGATAAACGTGAACGAACCATTTTCCTTTTCAGGGGTGCCCCACCAATAGGTTCGTTTCTTTATAACGCGGGTGACACGATCGTATTCGATCTTTAGGACCGACGGAATCTCCAGGTGAACTTCAAGATCGTTCGCGAAAGTGACCCTTAATTCTCTATTTGCAACGATCTCGTCCAGGTACCAAGGCGATACCGCTGTTGAACGTTTGGAGGGATCCTGCGCGGGCCACCATCCAAGAGTTTCGCAGAAGAAGTTACTGCGAATCTTATCGAGATTCTCATCATTTACTAATCGCTGGGCGATTTCGTATCTTCTAGAAAACGGAAAATACACATTAAATGCTTTTCCGTCAAAATACCTTAGAAGACCATCTGGATCACTATCAATACTCAATGAATCATGCCTTAGAGATTCAAACTTCTTGATGCCGTCGATCGCAAATTCTCTCGTATTCTGTCTTTCTGAGTAAGCGTCACTTGAGACGATAGAAACGTGTATCGATGAAAGCGATCGACTCCAATCTAAAATCTCGGATTTAATTTGATCTGAAACCTCTCCGCCAAGAACTGTGTTGTTGGTCCACCATGCCAAACAAGAGAGGGTTCCAACAACCAAGAAGGAGACGAGGCGGACAGGTCTCATCGGAATCGCTTCCTCATCCATAGTGCCACGGTAAAAACAACAATCAATATGGTCGCAACTATTGCCAATCGCCGTAATGCGGAGACGGCTGGCGTTTCGGAACGCTCGAATGTCGGATCTGTCGGTGACGCTTCTTGAGCTTTTCTGATCACGGAATCTAAATCTTTGCGATCTGCTGGATGCACATAGAAGACAGGCTCGGCAGAATCCTTATCCAATGAAATTGTGTTGTCGATTACATGATCCCCCGCTTTTGTATTCACTCGCAGCAGATCGAGATGACTTCTATCATTAACCGACCATTTTTTAATAGTATAGTGCTTTGTGCAGACAGGATTTCCAACACGCTCATCCTTATCCATTCCCTTTGCTGCTATTGTCGTTGCCGTCACATTTTGCGCCAACCAAACCCCATTTGAGATTTCTAAAGGAGATTTCATTTCTACGCGAAATACAAGATTGCCTTCGTAAAACATATCTCGTCGCATGATCATGTTACCAAATTTCGGGCAAATCCAAACGTCAGAATTTTCGATCGATATTTTGATACATAGCATATCGCTGATCAGATCAACACCATGAACTTTAATTCGTGCTGGGTCACCATACCCCTCACCGAATAGGAATGCATGACCTTGGCTCGGATCGGCATTAGACTTCATGGGAAATCCGTACATATGCCAGTCTAGTGGGTTACGAGGAATTAGAGTCTTTATCTGTTTTCTATCAAAAATCTCTATCAAAAAATTGTCTTTGTTTTCATTTGTGTACTGCAATAACTTACTTTTCCGCTTAAATTCGTTACCGTCAAAACAAAACATTGAACCGAAAGACTTCATTTCCCTTGTCTGCCAAATTTCGTTTGCGATATGAAGTGCTTTCGAGTAATTCGCCTTCTCGTTCTCATCTAGGGCAGACAAAACCTCGTTTCCTATTTCCAGCCAAGGCGAAACGATTCTTGAGAACAAACGTCCGTCGCGCGCGTAAAGTATGTGATGCTTTTCGACCATACCTGGTAAAAAGCCATAATCCTGAAAGTAAACATCATTGCCTAATTCCGTAGCGTCTAAAACGACGGTAGCCTCCATGGATAGCGTTGAAACTTTTTCGTAGTTTCGCTCGAACGATTGCGCAATTTCCTGAATTGATTGAGCAGTACATGGCGTATTGGAAGCCAAAAGTAGCACTATGAACGCAGATAACTTAGCGGCGACAATCCGTACTCTACCGATAACCTTATGTCGCAAGTAATACAATGCGAATCCCAAGAAAAATCCTACAACTACCACACACCAGACGCTTCCCCAATTTCTTTGTGCATTTGCGACAATTGCAATGCCGGTCCAATTCTTGCTGAATTCGCTTTTTCTAATGCGATAACGTTCTACTGTAGTCCCGTCATAATACTCGACCATATCATCCCCAAAGCCAATGAGCAGAACAAAGTGACCCGATGTTTCACTCAAGGCGGAGGACTGTTCAACATGAGCAATTACTGGGAAGTCTGCTCGCGATAATCGATCCATATCCGTACGAAATATAGTTGTTTCTAAACCGTGCTCTTGAAGGACAAGCTTGATATCGTGCGCATTCGAGAGGTTCTCCTTTACAAGCCGTTTTTCGACGTCGGAGTAATCGCACTCTCTACCATGCATTTTCAAAAGCAAATATGCGCAGTTAGCTGCGCATGCTCTTTCTGATCGCCAAATTTGGTTGTCGAGACCGACTGTAGTGTTGAAACTCATAAATATTACTAGAAACCACATTAAGCAACCTCCAAACAAGGCTGCCTTGCGCTCGGTGACGCAGGCAGCCTGGGAATAAATACGTTTTTAGATGATCACAATAATCCACCACCTGACGTCACGGCTGACTTCCACTGCACTGCTTCGTTGACTTTATGATTACTGTGGAGCCACAACTTCTTGATCCACAGACGTAGCACGTCCATGTTTCCGTTTTGTCTGAAACCTGATCTCCACTACCTGCATTCCTACCAACAAGAGACGTGAAAGTAATACTTGAACAGGAGACCGCGTCTCCTCCGCACAAATGTGTTCCACCGCCGCTGCAGTTCTTAGTCCCAGAGATGATCTCGTACCCGCAACCGCCACCTGAGATCGCCATCGCCTCATTAGCGTTCAACTCCTCTCCTACGTTGGACAACAGTACGTGCCGTGAAAACACGGCCATCGTTAAAAACAAAAACATGCCCAAAACGATTTTCATAGTGAACTCCTAAACTCTAAGAAACACCAATACTTGGAACCCACACTGGGATCCGGTAAATATTGTTTTCATGTCACGGCATTGAATAGCTAAACCATTTGTAAACTGACTGTGTTCACTCATTGAGGCCCCACCGATTTTGCTCGCTCAACTATTAAGGAAATGGAATGCGTAGCGTGCACCGCTGGGCAATAATTGGACACCACCCAATTAGGATCAGCTGTATGGATATCGAGTAAACGAACTAATCGAAGAACTGCTCTTGCAATCAACTCATTCGACGGTCGATTCTCAGCAGGGAGCAACATGATCCATTCTAGGTGATGCCCAGTTACCATAATAGTTTCATCAGCCGTTCGTAAACCTCTCTTTTTCATAGGACTGTGCCATGTTAAATCCCATCCTCCTTCAGGAAGTTCGGTTTCCACAAGTTTTTTAACCGAGTTTTCCAGATACTTTTTCAATCGTCTTGAGGTGTTGGGATGTAGCAACTGATGCTCTATGTCAACATTCGAGATGATGGCTAGCGTTATAAGACCGTGAGTTCCTCCGCACGGCGAATCTGAAGCGTCGCGTTCGATCAAAATATTGGCGAGCTTATCGACACTCCAGATTTTCCCATATTTGTCGGACCATTCTGCGTTTTTTTGACTGTATAATGCAATACTCAGATATTCCCAGTAGACCTCACCTTGTTCCGAGACATTAAACTTTAGGTCCTCAACCACGTCTCGTAGCGTAATAAATGGCCTACTAGATATCACCGTTTCCAAAGTGACTCCTTCGCATGCGAGCGAGGCTACCGTTTGACCGGAATGAGCTTCAGTGTTTGACTGATCAAGGCCACCGAGCTGCTCCCGATTTAGAGGAAACCTCGCTCCAAACAGTGTTTTGCGAATCTGAAATTCATAGTCATCAGGTACACTTCTATTTGCCAAGATATCAATTGGAAATACATCGAGCGATTCAGTCCATTTATATTTCTCGTGTGGACCAAAAAGAAGCAGGAAGTGAGTTAAAGCAGAAAGATTAGTTGGTCCATTCAATCTGAGTCTTTCTCGAATTGTTGCAATAACATTCGAAAGTGAATCTGCTTCGTCGGATGTGATGATATTAAGGGATTCGTAAGGCTTTGTCTTCCATGGATGAGACTTCACATCTTTTTGATAGCTATCATTTTTCGATGACGATCGTGGAAGCTTTTCTTGATCGTCCCCACGTGAAACTTTCAGACTTCGAGAAAGAGCATAGAGTCCGATTAAAAAGGTTGTGATAGTGAATGCTGCGACCATTATTAATGACACACGATTGAAACTAGGCTGTTTGAATCTGATTAGAAGTGCAAGATGACGGGAGCCATCTCTCACGCTTCGCAAATGCGGCGGTCGGTCCCGACCGTCGGGACGTAGTGTCGTTGGCACTTCTTCCATGCGAAGCTTAGATTGTGAGGCTCGCAATACCATCTCACTCGCGAACTCCATGCCGGTGCTTTGCAGTTGCAAGGCGATCATCTTTTCGCGATCAAACGCTCGCAAACCACAGTGCCAATCGCGACATGGTGTTCGATAGAGCAGCCTACCTAGACCACTCAAAATCGGATTGCCAATGTAACGATGATGCCACGGCATGGCATCTGGCTGGATACCTCCAGAGAAACGATTGCCTAGTACGAGATCGTTGCCTTCTTCGAGCTTGGCAATTAGTTTGGGTATGTCGCCAAAATCATAACTGCTGTCGCTGTCCCCCATGACGATGTATTTGCCTTGCGCGGCGGCAAAGCCGCCAAGCAATGCGGCACCGTATCCTTTTTGTTCAACGGGTATGACACGTGCGCCGTTGGCGATGGCGATGGATTGAGAACCGTCGGTGCTGCCGTTGTCAGCGATGAGGATTTCGTAATGGAGGGAACCGGGGGCTAGCGCACTGCGGCTGATGAGGGCGGCTTCGCAGCCCGCGCGGGCTTCGTTGATGCACGCGGCTAAGGTACGGGATTCGTTGAGACAGGGCATGACGACCGAGATGAGGATCGAGTCCTGGGGGAATGCCCTCCCCTCG
>JBKDKR010000090.1:0-19825 GCA_046344995.1 Pirellula sp. | reverse complement strand
CTCGCCAACTTCGAGCTTGCTAATCGATGCGAACTCTTGGCTCGTGTACCACCAGTCCATGATGTTGAGTTGTGGGATGCGAAGCTGTCGACTGGCTGTGCGCAGCACTTGGTGAACTTTGTCATCCAAGGTCGTGTAGATGACGGCGAAGAATTTCATCCAGTGGTAGATCTCCGCGATATCATTCTTCGTGTGCCACGGGCTTCGATATTCCGTGAACTCCATTTCTCGCTGACCGCACTGTTTGCACTTCGGTTTACTGAGTGCTTTCAAGGCCTCGCAACGCTCCGGCGCTGCGGGACATTCCGGAAAAATGTATTCGAGAATTCGGCGCTATTACGCGGTTTGGTTGCACGGAAACTAATGAACATTCCAAGACCCGTTCCAGCGAGCGACCGCGACGACGTGGCCAAGTCCCGGACGGTTGGCAGAACTGACGCCGGCCAAAGAAGTTCTTTTTGGGTCATTACGTTCTCCAGTTTATTTGTTATCGCTCAATTGTAGCTCGCCAATTGCTGACCGAGTAGCAACGGATTGTGAAACACTTTGCTTTAATGGGCGGAATCGGGGTTATTTGATTTCGATTGGCGGCACATTAGCGAACCTCGCCGCAACATGCCGCTGGGCAACAACTTACGAGGGACGTCGCAAAATCGTCGAGATCTCGCGAGCGGTTTGAAAAGAGTTCGGTTTGCTCAACTTCTCTGTTTGGTTAGGAAACTGACCGCAGTAGGTTATTCGAAATAGCCGGTGTCTTGCAGCAACGCAAAACACCGGCTTTTTTCGTATTTTCCTGCATTCTTCCGGGTCTCGATCACTCTACAGAGACTCCATTTCCGTCCGCGACTCTCGCCAATCCGGCCCCTCTCCGGGGGCAACTCAGAGACAATTACTCTTAGAGTCTCTGGGTTATGAAAACCCCCAAGTTAACGACTCTGGGTTATGAAATGTTCGCCTGAGAGGACATTCTTTTCGTTCCATTGATCTGCCTCACTAAGAGGTGACGAGTTGCGAAATTTGCCTACGGGTAATGGGAATGCGTGAGTCCAGGAAGCAGGGGCGATTCCATTGAAGCCCGAGGTTCAGCCGCTCGCGGCCTCAATTTTCTGATTTTCATGTCATGATCAGCGGGGTACGGCTAAGTATCAGTAGACGACCGTTTTGATTGGGCTGAGTCGAGGGCGCAAAAACATGGAAGAACAATATCAACAAGCGATTCGCTACTGGACGCTAGCGCAGCCTGTAGTCTCAGCCTACGTAGCGGCAGTCGTTCGAGACTTCCGGTACCGTGATGATGTGCTGCAGGCGATATCCGTTGCAGTACTAGAGGCGTTCTCGTCCTATGACCCCGCACGCCCCTTTACGCCCTGGGTGATGGGTATCGCGCGAAACCAAATTGGAACTTACCTGCGTGAACGTAAACGCAACCGCCTAATCTTCGATGCGGAAACGGTTGACCTGCTGGCAGTGGCATTCGAACAAATCGACTCAGCTCAAACTCGAAAGCTGGACTTTCTGCAGGATTGCTTAGCAAAGCTCGAGGGGCGGGCTCGTCAGTTGTGCGAACTGAGGTACCAAAATGATTTGAAACCCGCAGCGATAGGCTCTCTTCTTGGTATGGCTCCAAATACGGTAGCCAAGTCACTGCAGCGCATCCGCGATCAACTGCGGCAATGTGTCGAGCGAAATGCTGCTCTGGAGGGAGGGCAATCGTGATTCCTGATAATCGTGAACTTATTGATGGCTATCTGGATGAGGCGTTAACGGCAGATCAGCAAGAAGAATTGAGTGCTTGGATCAAAGCCAATTCAGAACATGCCCGGATCTTTGCCGAGGCAATGCTGCTCCACGATCGCTTGCGAAACACCCTGAGCACGGCTGAATCGCCAGACGCCATACTTCCATCATTAACTATCGAATCGCCCCGGGGTTGGCTTGGGGGCTCATGGTTGATGAGTTCTCTCACAAGAACAACTGCGGCCGCTGCGGTGCTTATTCTGGGGCTAGCTACGTTGTGGTTCAGCATTGGTACGCAAACCGCATCAGCCGCGATTCGTGAGTTAGATCGTATCATCGTCAACAGCATGAAGTCGAAAGATCGGACCTTCGATATCGTAGTTGAAGACATAACCACCGATCGTCGAGGGAAGCGTTCTGCCAGACCTGAATCACAGCGACCACCAAAGCCACCGCTGGATGGGGCCTCATTATACGTTCGTTCGGGTAACCAGTTTGTGCTCATTCGCAAAACCCAGGATGGCTTACCGTTTGTTACGGGAAGCAACGGTCAGCAGAGCTGGGCAATCAACACGCGAGGTCCTGTTAGAGTTAGTCCCGACGTTCATCGCTTTGATCATGATCTTCCTGGGCACGAAACGTCTGTCCCGTTAACCAATCTTAATGAAGGTCTCCAGCAGCTGAAGCGTGCCTATGACCTAACTTTCTCCGCACTTGGCCCTGAAGAGTACCAGACCGGGGATGGTCATGAAGCTCGCCAATTGATTGCTGTGAAAAAACCAAAAGAGCGCGGGCCTCAGCGAGTAGAAATCGTCTACGACGCGACCACTGGTTGCATTCTGCGGATGCGTTTCGTTCAGATGCCCTATGGCCCCGACCGTTTGGATCTTCGTTTATCGCTGGTCAGTGAAGAGGAACTGTCGTCTGGCTTCTTCGAACATACAAGTCATCACACGCCGGATCGAAAGATAGAAGTGGAGAACTAATGATGAAACGGCTGATTCCCATAACAGTAATTCTGATCGCGCTGCTTAGTTCAAGCGATGCACGGTCACAGTCGTCATCTTCGGCCAGCATCCGCAAGCCCCAAATGAGTGATACGATCCGAGCCAATGTCTACGCGGACAATTCATTCATACTGTACATCAATGGAGAATTGGTCGCCGTGGACTCGATCGCCTTCGTTCCACATAACGTGATTTCAGTCGACATCTTGCCAAGCTATCCGATGACGATTGCCGTCATGGCCAAAGACAACTTCGATCCAAAAACGGGCATGGAGTACGCCAATACGAACATCGGAGATGGCGGCTTTATCTTGAAGTTTAGCGATGGCACGGTTACGAGCGGCGATTGGAAAGCCAAGAAGATCTCATGGGGACCAATAGATCGCGATACGAAGAGTCCACGCATCGAAAGTGTAGAAGTACCGAACAACTGGTATGCAGTGGACTTTGATGACAGTGAGTGGGGCAAAGCCAAAGAATACACCGAAGAGCAAGTTGGTCCGAAGCAACCTTACTTTGACAGCGACTTCATGGGGGCCAAGTTCATTTGGACTGACGACATCGCACTCGACAATGTGGTTCTATTTCGGCATGTCGTGAAGTCTCCGCCAGATGGGAAACAGCGAGTTGATTTTCGAAATCTCAACAATGTCATTCCTGAGAATCCACCTCGGGGGCAAGGTCGGCAAGAAGGGCAACGCAGAAATAACGGAGCAAAACGATGATCCAACGTTTCGATTTATATTTGATCACATTGCTCAGCTTGCTGTGCTTGAGTGCTTCGTCTGTTCGAGCCGCTGACCAACCCAACTTCATCTTCATGCTATCCGATGACCAAGGCTGGAACGGCCTGTCGGTCCCAATGCATCCTGACGTAGCGGACTCAAAAGGCGATATCTTTCACACTCCGAATCTGGAAAAGCTTGCGGCGCAAGGCATGCGATTCTCGTCAGCTTATGCGCCTGCCTCGGTTTGCTCACCAACGCGGATCAGTATTCAGACAGGCAAAAGCCCTGCGCAGCTTCACTGGACCAAAGCGGCACCAGCGGTACCGGGGCGCAAACTGATCGAGCCTCGTTTGATCAAGGACTTGAGTAAAGACGAAGTGACCATGGGCGAACTCTTGAAGCGAGCAGGTTACGCTACCGCTCACTACGGCAAGTGGCACATCTCCGGCGGAGGCCCTGGCGCTCATGGATACGACGAACACGACGGCGACACTGGAAACGAAAACGCTTTCAAGTTTACGGACCCCAATCCGGTTGACATCTTCGGTATGGCTGAGCGTGCGGCCAAGTTCATGGAAAAGAGCAAACGAGAGAACAAGCCCTTCTACATTCAGCTTTCATGGAATGCCCTTCATGCAGCGGAACTAGCCAACAAAGCTACGTTGGCCAAGTACGAAAAGCTCGCGACGAACAATTCAAAGCAGGCGGCCACGGCAGCCATCACAGAAGATCTCGACTCAGGAGTTGGCAAAGTACTGAAGGCTGTCGAACAATTGGGGCTGAGCGAGAACACCTACATCATTTACATGTCGGACAACGGTTCTGGCGGTGGTGGGCGTCGTGGTGGACTAAGCGGTGGCAAAGGTTCCGTTTGGGAAGGCGGTATTCGCGTGCCGCTGATTGTACGAGGACCGAAAGTTACAGCAAATTCATGGTGTCATGTGCCAGTTGTTGGTTACGATTTTCTTCCATCCTTATGCGCCTTGGCAGGTGTTCCTGCGAAGGAATTGCCCAGAGACATTGAAGGCGGCGACATCACAAGCTTGCTTCACAATAGCGGCGAAGGCGTTGTTAAGCGCCAGCGCGAAGAGCTTGTGTTTCACTTTCCACATTACCAAAGCGATGATGGCCCGCACTCGGCGATTCGAATAGGGAGCCTCAAGCTGATTCACTTCTATGAAAACGATCGCGTCGCTCTTTTTGATCTTGCCAAAGATATTGGAGAGCGAAACGACTTAGCCCAGCAGTTGCCAAAGGACGCTCAAGAGTTGAAAGGACGCTTGGACCAATATCTGACTGCCATCAATGCTCAACTGCCTACAACCAATCCAAACTTCGATCCTTCACAGCCAGTTACGCCGCGTAAGGGTGGCAAGAACGGGAAAAAAGGAACAGACAAAAAATAATGATTCAACACTATTTGCTATGGCTGACTATCGCGGCCCTACTCGTCGTAGGAACGGTCTCACGAGCCCATGAAGGTCACGAACATGGCCCCACAGATCCCAGTGTCCGAGTGTGGACTTTCGGAGACACCGGTGCCCATATCCACGGTGCATACGTCGCCTCGCGCGACGCCAAGGTGCAAGTGCGCCGCACGGACGGAACCGTCATCTCTCTTGAGATTGAAAAGCTAACAATCCTGGACCAGAAGTGGATTGAGAGAAAGGTGGCGCAGGTGAAGGAGATCAACGAGAATACAACGCCAATTCATAGCGAAGTAAAGCTTGTTGTTGCCAATGTTCCTAGCAAGCCCGCAATCGCTGAGACATTTGAGCCCTTCGCGAAGCTCAAAGCGGTCAAGTATCGACAAGACGAAGATTTCTTTTATGTAGAATCGAATTCGATGCCAGACCACCGGATGATGGTTGGTATCACTGCTTGGCAACAACAAGTCCCGATTCCACAGCCCTACTTCGGCGATAACGCTTGGCGAATTCCGCTCGAACCTGTGGTTGCCAAGAATCCCATGTCGGCCAAGTCGCATTTCTTTCGTGGCGCGATTGCCTTGGCTGCGAACGGAGTACCCATTTTCAATCCGATCAAGAATGATGGGCGAACCGACACGCTTCTGGCAGGTGAGCTAGACGAATTCGGCGGCCACTGCGGGCGTGGCGACGACTATCACTATCACATTGCTCCCACGCATTTACAGGCGATCGTCGGCAAAGACAAACCGATCGCTTACGCGCTCGATGGCTATCCCATTTATGGATATACCGAACCGGATGGCTCCGAAGTCCAAGGGCTCGATGAGTTCAACGGGCATTCCACACCACAGCTCGGCTATCACTACCACGCTACAAAAAAGTATCCGTATCTCAATGGCGGTTTTCATGGAGAAGTCAAAGAGGTCGATGGTCAGGTCGACCCGCAGCCGCGTGCTGGTGGAGTACGTGAAGCACTTCCGCCGCTGCGTGGAGCCAAAATCACTGGCTTTGATTCGAAAGACAACAAGAGCTTTAGTATCAAGGTTGAAGTAGGCCGCGAGACTCGCTACGTCAATTACTTTCTGAATCAGGACGGTTCCGTCAAGTTCGACTTCGTCGATGGCAATGGCAAAGTAAAGACTGAAACTTACTCGCCACGACAGCGCGGACCAGGTGGTGGAGAAAGAAGAGGCGGCCCTGGGGGTGGTAATGATCGACCGCCACGCAACGAGCCACCTCGCAGAGAGCCGGCTCGCAGCGATACAGCGCTACCTCAACGCAATGCTCCGAAGGGAGATGCAGCGTCTAACAAGGCCAGCGAGGGCTTATCCGTATCAAGTACTGCGATCGGTCGTGATGGACGTATCTCATCGGAATTTACTTGCGATGGCGAAAGCGCATCGCCACCACTGGAATGGCACGGTGCTCCGGCTGGAACCAAGTCCTTTGTGATCAGTCTCTGGCATACCGCTCCTGATCAAGAAAAGTCTTACTGGCTGATCTACAACATTCCCGCCACAGCCAATCATCTAGTTAAAAATGACAAAACCACGGGCACCGTCGGCTTGAACGACAAGAAGAGGGCATCCTATGACCCGATGTGCTCCAAAGGACCAGGTGCCAAGACATATCATATTTCTGTTTATGCCCTGTCTTCCGAAGTGGAGCTCGCTAAAGGCAGCGACAATCGAGCTGCGTTACTAAAGGCGATCAAGGGCATCACGCTCGCCGAAAAAACACTTGATTTTGTCTACGAGAGAACAAAGTAGTGATATTGTCGCAACCTCCGGAGCCATTCAGTTCTAGCCCCGAGTCGGAGGTACTTTCACCATTGAAGGACCAGAATGCGAATGAGATTTACGATCCTCACGGGTAGGTTAATTTGATTATGAAATCATTCCTCAGCTCAGTCTTTTTGATCTTTTTGTGCGCACTTATTGCAGCAAACCTACCCACTGGTGCTGCGACTTGTTATGGTCAAACTGAACGAAGAGAAGGCGGTGGACAGAACGCTGATCAACGTAAGGGCTCGGCGGACAAAAGTGGCCGTGGCAAAGGTGGTAGTGGACTCGGAAACTATACTGAGCCGCCACCTGCCAACAACGTACCCGATCACTTCTACAACATCATCCTTGGTAGGCCGACCGATGACGGAGTATCTATTCGCGTGCTATTTCATCGCGATGCGACTGCTCATGTTCTTTACGGCAGCGAGTCTGGCAAGCTTTCAGAGCGAACGCCCGCAATTAAGTTCAAGGCTAAAGAAACGCATGACGTTATACTTAGCAAACTCCAGTCAAACAGCCGTTACTTTTACAAGCTGGTTTATCGAACAGACGCCGGCGCTGAGCAATCCTCCGACGAATACTCCTTTCACACACAGCGTAAACCGGGTAGTCCCTTTATCTTCACGGTAACAGCCGACTCGCATTTGGATGAGAACACCAGTGGTGAAGTTTACCTGCGAACCTTGGCAAATGCGTCATTAGACTCACCAGACTTTCATTTTGAACTTGGCGACACGTTCATGACCGGAAAGTACGTCAAGCCGGAACTGTCTGAGCCTCAGTATTTGGCGCAGCGCTACTACCTCGGCAGTCTTTGCCATTCTGCCTCGCTCTTTTTCGTGTTGGGAAATCACGACGGTGAATCTGGTAGCCGCGGGTCGACCGTCTGGGCCACACAAACGCGAAAGCGACTGTTTCCCAACCCAGAACCGGACCGCTTCTACACCGGCAACAATCAACGCGAGCAACTCGTTGGCTTGCCACAGAACTTCTATCAATGGAAATGGGGCGATGCCCAGTTCATAGTGCTCGATCCATTTCGCTACACGACGCAGCGTAGTCGCAATGGGAGCAATTGGCCATGGACGCTCGGCGAGCATCAGTACCAATGGCTCAAAGCTTCGCTTCAGAATGTTGACGCAAAGTATCGATTTGTCTTTATCCATCACCTGGTTGGTGGATCGCCGATGAACAATCGCGGCGGCGTTGAGGTTGCTCGGCTATGGGAATGGGGCGGCAAGAATACAGAGGGCGAAGATGAATTCGCCAAACAACGTGCTGGTTGGGAAATGCCGATTCATGATCTCCTGGTCAAGCATGGTGTGTCGATCGTTTTTCACGGACACGATCACCTATTCATCAAGCAGGATCTTGATGGCATCGTCTATCAAGAGGTTCCTCAGCCTGGGCATCCTCGTTCCGGGAACACGAACACTGCCAAAGAGTATGGTTATCTAAGTGGCGAGATTCAGAGCAGCTCCGGTTACGTTCGCGTGCGAGTCGGACAAGACGAAACGCGTGTCGATTATGTCCGGACCTACTTGCCCGCAGCAGAATCACAATTCAAAAGAAACGGCGACGTCAGCTACTCATACATAGTGGGTAACGATTCAGATTCACGCTAAGTTGCCTACAAAGTTGACTTCATTGCGCAAGTCCCGCCTGAAACAGTGAGCCGCAGAGAAAGAAATCAGAAAATTCTTTCGTTGGAGAATCTCCATTGGTTTCCCTCACTATCTGACCTTGGGTAGCGAAATTCTTATTGGGTAATGGGAAGCGATTCAGCCGTTTTGCATAGATAGATCAGGGAGGGATGCCATTTTGGTTCCCTCGAAGGTCTAGCTATGGAGACGGAACCATCGACGCTTTTTCTTTCGATACTCTTCCCGATGATGGCAGTCTGCCAGGTGATCCGGCATCGGTTCGCTTTCGATCGATCGCGGAAATCATGCTGCGCGGTATCCAGCGATGTGTTGCTGCAGACCGCGAATTCGATGACGAATCAAGCGAGAATTCAACGATGGACGAACCTGTTTTGGGCAATCTCGGAGACTCTTTACCCGAGCCGCTTGCTTTCGTTTCAGACAAAGCCCTCTCTGTGTCCCACGTCTCCAAAACGCTGGGTTTTGGCGACGCCCAAGACACTCAGAACGGAGGTAATTCGTGAGCAACGAAGCAAGACACAGAGACATCGCAGCACTGTTGGCAAGAGGTGTGATTCGGGTCAAAAGGAGCCCGCTGGCAGCCAAGGCGATCGAGTCCCACATGCCCGACAGCAATGCGTATTCCGCTGAGCAGCCCTCTCAGGGCGAGAGCATGCAAGCGAACGACGGAAGCCAGAGCCAAGTGGATTCAGAGGCACCAACTCAACAAGGAGGTGATCAATGAGCCCAAACGTATTACTGGAAATCGCCGAGCTGCAGGACAAAACGGTTAGCCAATTGGTCCAGCGCTACGAACAGGTCTTCGAAGAAGAATGCCGGAGCCGCAATAAGCAGTACTTGATCCGTCGCATCGCTTGGCGTCTTCAAGCCAACGAAGAAGGTGGGCTGTCCAGAGCCGCGTTGAAGAAGGCCGAGGAGTTGGCAATAGGCGCTGAGACGCGTGTGACAGCTCCAAGGAAGAACAGCAACGAGGGCGTCAAGTTGGTTCTCCCTGAGCCCGATTCGTTTGTGGATTGGGACCCACGACTGCCTCCGCCAGGCAACATCGTCGAGCGGCAATACAAGGGCAAGATGATCCGCGTGATCGTCTTGCAAGAAGGCTTTGAGTACGAGGGCCGGCGCTACAAATCTCTGACGGCGATCGCCAAAGAAGTTAGCGGCTCGCACTGCAATGGGTTTCTATTCTTTCGACTTGGGAGACGAGCATGAGCAACAAAACCCCACCTCGCCCGAAAACCATTCGTTGCGCGATCTACACTCGCAAGTCCACGGAAGAAGGACTCGATCAACAGTTCAACTCGCTCGACGCCCAACGCGAAGCAGCCGAAGCTTACATTCGCAGCCAGAAGTGTGAAGGCTGGGAGATCGTTTACGACCGTTACGACGACGGAGGCTTCTCCGGTGGAAATATCGAACGGCCAGCGCTCAAGCGGCTGATGGAAGACATCCAGGCTGGCAAGATCGACTGTGTTGTAGTCTACAAGGTCGATCGGCTCAGCCGATCGCTGCTCGACTTTGCCCAAGTGATGGGGACGTTCGATAAGTTCAACGTATCGTTTGTT
This sequence comes from Pirellula sp., assembly GCA_046344995.1. GTDB lineage: Bacteria > Planctomycetota > Planctomycetia > Pirellulales > Pirellulaceae > JBKCUI01. Next base: position 9,910 of record JBKDKR010000090.1, on the reverse strand, counting down.
TCGGTAACGCAGCATTTCAACACGACACATTCGATGGGAAGGCTGACGCTGAACATCCTGCTTTCGTTTGCCCAATTCGAACGCGAGATCATCGGCGAACGAATACGAGACAAGCTGGCCGCCCAATGTCGGCGCGGCCAATGGACCGGTGGCTACCCAGTGCTCGGTTACGACGTCGATCGTAGCGAACGAACGCCCAAACTTGTGATCAACTCTGAAGAGGCTATCCAAGTCCGTCGGATCTTCTCGCTCTACCTCGAATTCAAGAACTTGATGCCAGTCGTCGAAGAACTCGACAAGCGTGGCTGGACCAACAAGCTCTGGCATTCGAAAAAGGGCCTGACGAAGGGCGGTCGCCAGTTCGACAAATGCAGCGTCCATGCTTTGCTGACTAATCCGATCTACTGTGGCAAGATTAAGCACAAGACGGATCTCTATCCCGGCCAACATCAAGCCATCATTGACGACGAAACCTTCCAACGTGTGCAAGCCCAGCTACGCGACAACAGCTTTAACCGTGGGAATCGCTTACCAAGTAAACACGGTGGCCTACTGAAAGGATTGATTCGTTGCCCCGATTGTAACGTCGCGATGGTCCACAACATGACTAAACGCAACTCGGTTGTATATCGTTATTACACCTGCGTCCGTGCGATCAAACGTGGTCGGCAATCCTGCAAACATCCATCTCTACCTGCAGGCGAGATCGAAGCGGCTGTGGTTGACCAGGTACGAGCGGTCTCGCGAGACACGCGGCTTCGCGACGAGATCATTCGCCAGGCAATAGAAGGCATTCAACAAGGCAAAAAGGAGCTAGTGTCGCAACAAACGCAGCTAACGCGTCAACTCACTCGTGATCACGGCGAGGTTCAGCAATTGGCCTTGGAACAGCGTCCCAACAATTCGGTCGTCTATCGAATTACCGACGTGCAAGAGCGAATCGAGGAAGCAGAACACCAGCTCGCCAAAGTGAATCGACAACTGCTGGATCTTGAAAAGCAAGAGTTAACCACACAAGAGATCGAAGAGGCCTTCATAGATTTTGATCGTATCTGGGACGCATTGACCACGCGTGAGAAATCACAACTGTTGGCCTTGTTGGTCTCGAAGGTCGAGTTCGATCAAAGCGATTGCACGATCGCGATTACATTCCACGCCAGCGGCATCGAAACGCTTGAGCAACAATCACAGGAGATTTAATGGTCACCGTAAAACGCAAACTGAATGTTAGCATCGCCTCGCGAGGCCGTATCGAGATTCGTCCTCACGATCCCAACGCGGAACCACCACGACCGAGACCATCGAGCAAGTTACCTCGTATCTCCAAGTTGATGGCCCTCGCTATTCGCTTCGACGAAATGATCCGAACCGGCGAAGCGTCAGATACGATCGAACTGGCTCGGCGTGGGCATGTGACTCAACCACGCATGAGCCAGATCATGGCGCTCAACCAACTCGCCCCTGACATCCAAGAAGCCCTGCTCAATCTCCCAGCGACAAAGGGCAAGCCCGAGATCCACGAGAAGCGGCTGCGACCGATCGCTGCCATGCTCCGCTGGGAAGATCAGCGGGGGGCGTGGAAGCAAATTTGCGACGAGGTTGGGCTCCAAATGGACTTCCAGGTCAGGTTCACAACTGCTGGCGTCGCCTCGGTGAGTGATACTGACGCAAGCTGAACCTTGGGCAATCTCCATAAATTTACGGGATCAGCAGTTTTTTTCAGATTTGCCGGTTTCTCTTCTTAACCTTCTTTTGGCGCTGGTGCGTTAAGTTTTGGTTTATGGGAAAGCAGCACAAGATTTCCGTAGTGATTTGGCTTAAACTAAGAGGAATCTATGCCTCTCGAAAGGTCTCCCGTTGTCATTTTCTAGGTCCACCCGCTTTCGGCTCATTATCGCGATGGGTATTGCCTGCCTTTTGATGGGGTCGGCGATTCCAACCGCCATGCATGTCCATGACGGTGGTGATCAATTGCACTGTCACGATGAGCTGTTGACAGATGCGTCGGCAATGCCCCATTCGCATGGAGCGGATTCCGCAAGCTGCAGTCATTCACACCGCTCCCACGGAGAGCCAGCTCATCATAAGCATTCGCCTTTCGGTCACGCACACCGTCACACGCATGATCACGAGAACAGCACCCTATCTAATTCAGACGCGAAAGCAACTGAGGTCTTATCCAGGAACCGGCTTCCCAGAAGCTCTAATCCCCATGTTCATCTGGTGATTTTCGGGTTTGAATTCACTTTAACCCTACCGCACCAAAAATCCGCTCCGGTGGAGAAGGTGCTCAAGCGTAACGGATCTTCGACCATCACAATTGTTCGCCAAATCCCCTTATCCGCAACCGAAAGATTGCGAGCGATAGGAGATGCATCGGCTATGGCAATTGGCATGGGAAGCCACTTAATCGCCTATCAAGCTCCATCAGGAAAATTTTCAATTGCCTTTCCCATACTTCTTGTTCCCCCAAGAGTAATTCTGCAAACGGAAGCTGATGCTGGAAATCACTGGAGTCGTCAAACCGACGATCACTACATCTCGGTGGTTCCAGTAGTTGAACCGCCTCCGCCGCGCATCGTTCCTGGATTGATTTGAAGGGCACTTTAGTTCAACTCTTGGCATTTTCGTTAGAAGTCTCATCTGAGGCTTGTGAATGCAGATGTCAGTGTCGGTTGTCTAATGCTGCAACAATCAATCCATCTCTATTTTTGCTGCTTGATCGTTCGAGCTGTAAGCGATGGTAACTCGTTACCTCTCGTAGCGCATGTGCAGCTTCGTTTGACGCATATCCTTAGTGGAATGCTTCTGTGGGCGATGTTGCGTTGAATTTGCTCGCGCTCCGCCACCTCGCACACTCATTCATTTAAGCACGATCCGAATCCAGAATACCAATAAAGACAATACATGACCGCTATCGACCATATACGCGAATTACTACACCACTTGGCGAGCCTGCTTGTTTGGCCGGTCTTGATTGGTTTGATCGCCTTGCTGGCTTTTGCCCTGATCTCGATGGGCAGTTTTTTGAGGCAGCTTTGGCACCGAAAAACGCAGACAACCAGCCGGTTACTGATCAGTCGTCTGGGTGAGATAGCTGACGAGTCGCAGGATGATGCAGACCTGGACCTTCGGTTAGAAGAGGCGATTCAGCTACATGACCAACGGCAACTGAAATCGCTTCAGTACTTACGTCTAGCGATTCGTTTGGGGCCATCCCTGGGGCTGATGGGAACGTTGATCCCAATGGCAGATGCGCTACAAGGACTGGCCGATGGCAACCTCCCACGTCTGGCGAGCAATATGGTGACAGCTTTCGCAGCCACCGTCGTTGGGCTTTTGATCAGCGTCTTGGCGTATGTCATCTCCGCGACCCGCGAGTCGTGGGCTCGACAAGATTCGCGGGCCGCAGCGTTTGCAGCTGAACGTCTATTGCGAAATGCCGCTCGTCTTAAGCCGATTGCAACACAAATGGATCCTACAGTGCGTGAGTTATCAGTATGAAATTCGTCAAACGTACGAGAATCTTCGACGAGCTAAGCGACTCTGCCGTCGATGAGGATCCGCTGGCAGGCATAGCAAACCTGTTTGACATAAGCGTTGCCTTCATCGTTGCCCTGCTCATCGCTCTGTTCAGCCTGTTTGCCGCTGGGGACATGTTAAACAGAGACTCCAATGTCACGCTGGTGAAGCAGAACAGCGCTGGGGAGATGGAAATCATTACCAAGCGGGGTACGCAAGTCTCAGTGCAGAAAGTAACCGATAGCTCACTGGCTGGGCGGGGCACGCGACTCGGTACAGCGTATCGATTAGCCAATGGACAAGTGGTCTATGTACCCGATGCAAATGCGGCTAGCGACGAGCCCGGCAGCAACGGTCCTTCTCCGCTTCCTGCCTCCAATCCAGCAACGAAGTAACCATGATGACACGCTTGATTACGAAGAGAATTGGATTAACTACCGCCGTACTGTGTTTCATTGCTACGATTGCCATCGCGCATCAAAGCCGAGGGCAGGAGCAACCACGTGTGGCTTTGATCGTAGGTGACTCTCATTCCGCGGCCGCCATGGCGGCCGTCCATCAAGGGACTCGATTACCTGATAAAGAAAAAGCGAATGTGCGAGTCTTCATTAAATCGCAGATTACTTCTGAAGATCGAAAGTTTGTAGATCAAAGCGATATTGTCATCGCCTATCCACGGTTTGCTTCGTTGGTTCGCGAGTTGGTTCCGCATATTCAAGTTGCCGCTGCGAAAGGTGCGCTTGTGGCAGGCGTCGGCCCCACGATCGAACCTGAGTTCGAGCAGCATGGTATCAAACGCGATGAGGAAATTTCTTCCTATTTCGAGGCAGGTGGTGTAGCCAATCTAGTCAACATGCTTCGTGTATCCGTGGCGAGGAGGCGCGAGCTCGGCATCGAAGTCCCACCCCCCGTTCCTTTCCCTCTCTTGGGTTACTACGACCCGCAGACCGGCCAAGCACACACAGACTTTGCGAGCTACAACGACGACAGCAGTCCCACACCTACCCGCACTGTTGGCATCTACTTTTCGCGTGATACGGCTTTAGGAGGCGACACGGAACTGCTCAGTGCTATCGCTGCGGCGATCCAGCGTCGTGGCTATCAGACATTGATGGCTTTTGGATATCCGGGCGACGAAGTCTTGCCACAATTATTTTTGGATCCAAGTGGCCAGCCTCGCATTGCCGTTCTCATTGGCCTGACCTTGAAAATTGGTAACGTACCGGAAAAGATCGTACCAGTTTTGGAGCGACTCGACGTCCCCGTTATCAACGCTATTGCACTCAACAACCAATCGTTGTCCCAATGGCGCGAGTCGCCGTTGGGTTTGGACCTACTCGAAAGATCGTGGCAAGTTGGATTAGCTGAGTATGCTGGCACCGTCGCACCAACCGTCGTCGCGACTCGCGAAACCGTGGTTGATGCGGAAACAGGCCAGGCTTTTGCCCTGAATATGCCGATGCCTGAACGAGTTGAGCGTCTGGCTGACCGAGCGTCTGCATGGCTCCGTCTGCGCGAACGAGAGCCGAAAAAGCGACGTGTAGCAGTTGTCTACTATAACTATCCTCCCGGACGCGAAAGTATAGGTGCCTCGTATCTCAATGTTGCCCCCAACTCACTAAAGACAATTCTGGATGAACTGCGTTCGTCAGGTTTTGATCTCGGGGATTGTCCACGCGACGCCGAATCTATTTTTTCGGCAGTGCATGCTTACGGGAGTAATCCCCCACCCGATGAGACAGCCACGCGAGAAATCGATCGTATGGTCCGCTCGCGTCGCGTTCAATTGGTTCCACTGGACCTTTATTGCAAATGGTTCGATCGGCTTCCCCAAAGACTTCGTGATTCCATTATTAAGCAATGGGGTACACCGGAGCAGGCGACAGTCATGACCTGGCAGGATAGCCTCGGGGAAAAATACTTCGTACTTCCAGTTCTACAGTACGGCAACCTAGTCCTCGGGCCGCAACCCACACGTGGCTGGCAACACGACATCGCGGCGGCTTACCATGACATCACCTTGCCTCCGCACCATCAGTACCTGGCTTTCTACTGGTGGCTGCAGGAGGTCTTTCAAGCAGACGCGATGCTGCATGTCGGTACCCATGCTACCCATGAATGGCTTCCGGGACGTGAAGTTGGCTTTGACAACGATGATACTGGAGAAACCATCATTGGCTCTGTACCACAACTTTACATCTACATAGTCGACGATGTTGGCGAGGGGCTACAAGCCAAACGGCGTGGTCTAGCGGCCATGATCTCCCACCAAACGCCACCGCTTGATCGAGCATCACTCAGTCCTGATCTGCGTGAACTGTCAGCCCTAATCAGTGACTTGAGTGTAGCCGAGCAGAAGGGAGCGTTGGCGGTTGAAGGACTGCGCGATGAAATCACTCGCCGCAGCCGCGAAAAAGGCCTGTTGACGGATCTGTCGATTGAGCTTGCTGAAGATTCCGTGTTGTCAGAAGAGCAACTTGAGGAAGTCGAGCACCATCTTAAGCGGATCGGTGAACGATTAACTCCGTTTGGCATGCACACCTTTGGTGAAGGAATGAACGAAGTTGCAAGAGAAGCGACGGTTGATGCCATCTTGTCGGTGGAAAGCGAATTGACCGATGAGAATCGTAAGCTGCGTGCGGAGGAGTTGGCGGACTTGATCGAGCAATCCAGCACTGCTGAGATTAAGGCGTTACTGGGTGGACTCAGTGGACGCTACATACCAGCCGGTCCTGGCGGTGATCCCATTCGAAATGCGGCTGTTCTACCAACCGGCAAGAATTTCTACGGCTTTGATCCAGCCCGCATGCCTTCACCTGCCACCTACGCGATTGGTGAAAAGCTTGCCCAACAGTTCCTCAGAACTTATGCCATCAAGCATCCTGGCAAGACGCCTGAACGCCTCGTCTTCAATTTGTGGGGCTCGGAGTCGAGCCGACACGAGGGTGCTATCGAATCACAGATTCTTGCATTGATGGGGGTGCGACCTGTCTGGGATTCGCGAGGTCGGGTCCAATCAGTCGAACTCATCCCGCGCGAGGATCTCGGACGACCGCGTGTTGACTGCACGATTGTCCCTAGCGGTTTGTACCGCGACTTGTTCGCGAAACTCATGCTTCTGCTGGATCAGGCTGTGGAAGCCGTCAAGCTTGATACCAGCGATGACAATCCATTGAACCGCAATATACGCCACGTAACCAATCAGTTGATTGCACAGGGATTGAATCCAGACTTGGCTGTGCGATTGGCTTCCGTCCGATTATTCAGTTTGCCATCAGGCAGTTACGGTGCGGGGTTGGAGCATGTTATCCAGAACGAGAACTCCTGGAAGGATCCGCAGGAGGTAAATGCTGTTTATATGAATCGAATGAGTCACTTGTTCGGACAGGGCTTCTGGGGCACTCGCGCTACAGACAACAACTCAGGTGAAGATTTGTCGCCTCAGCTTTTTCGGAGTGCCCTCGCAGGTGCTGAAGGTGTCATCCACAGTCGATCATCTAATGTCTACGGCGCAATCGATAGCGACGACTTTTATCAATATCTGGGAGGAACGGCCCAAGCGGTGCGGTCGGCCAACGATGGTCAAGCTGTAGACGTGTTTGTAGCCGATTTATCGCATCCGCGAGATTCGGAAACGCTATCGCTCGAAAACTACATGGGACGCGAGTTGCGTGCGCGATATCTAAATCCGAAATGGATCGACGCCATGCTCAACGAAGGTTATGCCGGATCGAGAATGATTCGCCAAGTCGTCGACAATCTCTGGGGCTGGCAGGTTACCGTACCCGAGGCAGTGGATGATGCCAAGTGGCAAGAGCTGTACGAAACATACGTCGAAGATCGTCATCAACTCGATGTTCAAGATCGCTTTGCCTCCGCACAAAATCTAGCCGCTTACGAGGCTTTGGTTAAGCGCATGCGTTCGGTTGTCAGCAAGGGATACTGGCAACCGGAGGCTGATACTGTCAAGCGGATGGATGAACTGCTTGAAGATCTGCAGCAGGCCGTCCAAGCCGAACAGACACAAATTGCCGAAGCTGCAGCTCAACAACCGGCACCCGGATCTATCTCTATTGCCAGCCTACCGGGGACAACAGAGATGGCTGACACGAACCTCGACCAGGCACCGGGTTCTACCGCTGATTCTGTTACCGGCAACACGCTGCCGAATCCCGCTTCGACATCCAAGAATGATGCTAAGACCAGTGCGCGTAGTAACTTGCCTCCGATGAGTTCAGAACGGGCCGCTGGATCAACAATGGCGTCAGCAAGACCGCTGATGGAGCTCGTTCAAGGATTCGCCCTGGAGACCACAGTTGCGCCAACACCAGAGAATGATCAGCAAGCGACAACTGAACCTAGTCCATCTCGATGGAGAACGAGCCTGTTGATGCTGGGCTGTATTATTGCGTTACTCGCTATTGGTTGGTTTGGCACTGCCAGTTCTTCCAATGGTTGTTCCTCTTGAATTATTCCAAAATAGAAAAGTAAAGGACAAACATGTTGAACATTGAATATCGATACAGGCGAGCAGGGTTTACCTTAGTGGAACTGCTCGTTGTCATAGCCATCATTGGAGTTTTGGTTGGCTTGTTGTTACCTGCGGTGCAAGCAGCGCGCGAGGCTGCCAGACGCATCCAATGTGCCAACAACGTCAAACAAATGGGCTTAGCTTTGCTGAATTATGAATCTGCACATCGCAGTTTCCCAGCGGCAGCATCCGGGCCAGCAACTACCGCCTCGGCTGGACCACCGATGCGACATGGCTGGGTAGCGTCGACACTACCATTTATCGAACAGGCCAATGTCCAGAATGTCTACGACTTCCGCGTTCACTGGTACGATCCGCCTAACGCAAATGTAATCCAGATACCGCTCAGTGTTTATAATTGCCCGTCTGCAGAGAGTGGCAGAACAGCATTTAGTCGTTCCTCAGCTTATGGCGAACGTGTGGCAGCGGCTTGGGATTACTGCAACGTAAATGTGGCCTCGGCGGCTCCTGGTTACGCTGGAGCTGCTAACGCCGAGCGGCGCAAGGGGGTCATGGAGAGTCGCGAGTATTGTCGACTGTCCCAGATCCTGGATGGGACCTCCAATACGCTCATGGTTTCCGAGTGCGCGAACCGTCCAGCATATTGGGTCAAGGGACGTCGGCGCACGGATATCATTGCCCAAACGAGCAACTTTCCGGTCGGCAACGTTGGACCGGGCGAAACAACCGGTGGCGTATGGGCGGAGCATCAAAAAGTCGTCAGCATTGGCGGCGCAAGTGCGGATGGTACGATCACCAGCGGTGGTGGGCCTTGTGCTATCAACTGCACCAATGACTGGGAAATCTATGCGATGCACCCTGGTGTGGCTATGGGACTTAGGGCCGATGGATCTGTGACCTCACTTGCGGAAGGCCTCGATATCCAAATTCTGGCTGCTTTGTGCAGTCGCGCGGGCGGCGAAGTTGTTCAGATTGCCGAATGACCTCTCAATAGTCTCATCCACATCCGTTGACGGTCGCATACAGTTTGGGCAAATTGAAACCGGAGCACGTTCACTTTACCGCAGGCTCCAACAATATTGTGATCACCGGACAGGGAGTGCAACGTAAGGAGGGGACGACTTCCCTGTCAGCCTTCGCGCGAGCAATTAGTCCCAAGCTAGACCGTGTCGACACCCGGCTGAGTCAACTTCGGGAGCTCTCATCTGCACAAATCCATAAATCTAGGACTCGAAGTTAGCTACTGCCCTGACGTCGTCATCGACTGGTTGTTCTGACATTGAGATGAAAACGCGTATTGATCGCCGGAACCAATGGCCTGTTTTCGCGTTTTGAGTTGTTTTCCCGTCTGGGAAAACTTGCTTTTTCGCGAAAACAGGCTATGTTTTCGTATATGAGGCACTTTTCCCGAGTGAGAAAATGGACGAAAACACGAAAATCGACCCGCAGTTGATGCTTGACCGACTGCACTCCGGGGAGCCATTGCTGCCGCCGCTGGTCATCCGTCACGCGAGTTTCGAGTCGGATCGAGCGATCGACGCACTACTTGAGGTGGCGTTCAACGGTGCCGCTGTTACCGAACGATTCAACGTTGAGTGCAAGACTCGATCCACGAAGGATGATTTTCGACAAGCCACTCAGCAAGCCGCAGACATCGCCAAGCGACTGGGATGTCATCCGTTGATCTTTCTTCCGTATTTGTCACCGGATCGAATAGCAGAACTGGAGAGTATGGCAGTCAGCGGAATCGATTTATGTGGCAATGGTATTGTCTACGTTCCCAATCGCATCTGCGTCGTACGCACAGGTCAGCCAAATCTCTATCCCGATTCACGACCAGTCGCGAATCCCTTTCGTGGTCGGTCAGGGCTAGTTGCGCGGATGCTGATCGGAAAG
>JBKDKR010000089.1:0-81104 GCA_046344995.1 Pirellula sp. | reverse complement strand
AGAGGAAGCACCGCCTGTCCCGATGACGGTGACGGTGCCGCCCGACCCCGCCGTGATCTGCCCGCCGGAGAACAAAACGATGCCGAAATTCTGGACGCCTGAACCTGCGTCGCCGCCAGTGCCCGTCACCGAGACCGCACCGCCGCCCGAAGTGATCGTCGAACCGTTATCGACCACATACACGCCGTAGTTGTCGCTCCCAGAGGAAACGCCACCGCTCCCATTGACGGTGACAGTGCCCGTGGTGCCGCCGATGATGTCCGCCCCGTTCCTCACAAGAACGCCGAACTGTCTCCCTGCTGCATCGTTGCCACCACGCCCGAGCACGCTCACGCTTCCAGTTCCGGTGGCTTGGATCAGGGCAGCGTTGACGTCGATTCCGATAAAATTCCCGCTCGTCGCGGTGGGCTGCTGGTTGACGGAGAGCGACAAGTTGCCGTTCACAGTCGTCACGCTTGACCCGGAGGCGAGGACGATGTTCCGTGTCGCGGTCAGCGACACGCTCCCTGTGCCACTGGTGGCGATATCGGCATTCGTGGTCGCGAGATTGATTGGCAACGTCGTACTGGCCGTTGTGGCCGAGAAATTCCTGTCGCTCGCCATCGTGATAGCTCGATTGAGCGTGATCCCAGCACCGGTGGTCAGCGAGAGGCTGTTGTTGTGCGTGAGCGCTGCGCTCACCGTGATCGTGCCGCTATTCCCGTCACCAATCTGTAAAGTACCAGCCGTGATTTGATCCAGTTCCGCGTCGGTCAGGCCGAGGGTGAGAGGGCTGCCACTGAGGACGTCCGCTCCACCGAGATTGATCAGAGTGCCAGCGGTGCGAGGGCGAATGGTGGTCGTACCGGTGCCGGAGTTGATGAATCCCCCCGCGATGATAGTAACGCTGTCAGTCGTAATCAAAACGGGCGCATTGCCGCCCGAGGAGATGCCGCCAGAATTCTCGAGCCGCAGCGCTGCGGCGGTGGTGTTGTTACCGTGGCTGTTGGCTTTCACAGTCACCGACCCGCCCCCCGATGTGATCTGGCCTCCAATTGTCCACACACCGAAGTTGCCACCATGACTACTAGAGCCGCCTGTGCCCTCAACCGTAACTGTTCCGACACCGCCCGAAGTGATGCGGGAACTATTTCCATTTATTTGTACGCCTTGGTTGTTTTGAGTACCAGAGCCGCCGATGCCTGTGACAGTGACCGCCCCATTGCCCCCCGATGTGATCTGGCCCTCGAAGAGATACACGGCGAAGCTAACGTTGCCAACCGTGTTTCCGGTGCCCTCGACAGTGACTGTGCCGCTGCCTCCTGAAGTGACCTGGCCCCCTAGAACGACAGCCACGCCCCAGCCACGACTGCTCGGTTCGCCTTTGACTTGCACGTTACCGCCGCCCGAAGTGATGCGGGAATTGGGGTCGGTAACATTAACTCCGGTATTAAATGCCGCTGTCGACGCACCAGCAAGTCCACTCACTTCGGTTGTTAGTCCACTTAGCGCAGCGCCGCCGGCTACCTGCACGCCGTGCTGCCTACCCGACAAACCGTCTCCGCCCCGACCACCTATCTGCACTTGACCGGTACCCGTGACGTTGGCGGTGATGTTCACGCCGATAAAGTCGCCAGCGACTTGACTGCCGGTGTCGGCATCGAGGGTGATGTTGCGGGCGCTGACGGCTGCACTGACGGCGATGCGGGTGGCGTAGAGGCCCAGGTCTTTGTTGTTCCCCGAGTTCAGCGCAAGGGCTCCGCTTACGGTGATACTGTGGAAGGGATTGGCATTAGTACCAACCGTTAGAGTCGAGGTGAGATTGCTGACAGTTGAACCGATGATCAACGTGTCCGCCGCGTTGCCACGGTTGATGGCAAGGCTGCCGGTTGGGTTGGGGAAGGTGGTGTCTTCAAAATCCGCCCCGCTGAGTTTGAGAGCTGTACCATCATCAGCCAGAGTGGCTGCCGAAACCGTGGCAGGCAAATGGAAGACAATGTCTGCTACGGAGCCGACATTCAGCAAGACCGGCTCGAGTCCGATGTAGGTGACGGCGGGGCCGTCGGAGAAGACGACGTTACCGTCGCTGGCGTTGGTGAAGGTCTTGGTGATGGTGTTGAAATTACCACCGACGACTTCGAGCGTATCGAACCCGCCTATTCCACCATCGAAGATGATGTTAGGTAAATCGGTGCCACCGCGGAAATCGACAGTGAGTGTATCATCTCCGCCAGCAGCGTTGACGGTAATAGTACCAGTAAAGGCACTGGCCAAAGTGCGGATGGCTTTGTTGTCGGGTGTCAACGTCCAGCCGGCGGGGGCAGCCGCGAACTGATCGGTTTCATCACGAACCTCCAGGTACAGGTCGCCTCCGTCATCGACCAGACGTATTGAAGTACGATTGTCTATACCATTGCTATCGTCAACTATTAGGTCACCATCGCCGACTTCAAGCGAATACAGAACTTCTGCATCCGCCGAGCCAACTAGGTTAGGATCATCAAGAATGATCTTTACGCTTACGGTTGGAAGGGTCTCGAAATCGAGAGTCGAGTTGGCCTTGAGGAATAGGCTCTGTCCGTCAAGTTCAAACAGGGCTTTATGCTCACCGTCCAATCTCAATAAGTGAGGCCCAACCGCATACGGATCCAACACGACATCGGCTACCTTCACACGTTGCGAGCGAGTCCCTTCTAAAAGGCTAGAAACGGTGTTTCCTAGCGAGAGAATTGTGTGCACTGATATGTTCGACGCTGGGAACAATGGATCCAGAGTGCCAAGCGTAACCATTGTCGCGGCACTGGCCCTTCTGATAACCAACGATCCAGGGTTGGTAAACTCAATCGGTGCGAAGGCGTTTGTTGGACTAAGAATCTTATTTCTTCCTAAACTGTTTGGATCAGCATCCATCACCGTTAACTCAGTGATACTCGAAGGCACATGAACGATTAGCGTACTTAGTTCAGTCGGAGATAGTGAAACCGATTCGACCGACTCGAGTTCCACAACAGTCGCTTCCGGCGATGCCACTCCAGAGGTGCTCGCACTCGGAATGAAGCGAGTCTTGGAATTACCGCTATCTACCAAAGTGTGTTCTATAGTGTCAAAAAATCCAGCGATGGCTTGAAAGGTGTCCGTTTGCACACCGCTTCCACCAGCCAAACTGTACACATCGCTTAGATACGAGTTGCTGGAGAAATCGACTCGATAATGATCAGGTATATGGTCTGCTCCAGGGACGTTCACGCGGACGGGGTCCGTATAAAGACCAGATAAATGAATCGTCTCATTTTGGATTACTGCAAAATCAAGTTCTGTTGATCGGGCAATTCGCCATTGATTGACTGTATCGCTTGCAACCGGTTGGACTACTTTCAAGTCGTCATTTACAATAAATGCCGTACCTTCTGCGAATCGGACCGCAACACCCTCGGCATTCAGCAGGAGCACCTTAAAGGTTTCGTCGAACTCGTGGATCGAGTCTCCAAGGATCGTTACATCAATGAACTTGGTCGATGAATCGCCGGCAGGCCAGGTGATTGTCCCGGAATGGGACAGATAATCGACCTCGGCAGTCGCCGTACCCGGTACTGTTGTGAAGCCAACACTAACGGGGTAGTCATGTTCCCCTACAATTTCAACACTAAATCGTAGAATAGATGATCCCGCATTGCCTTCGTGGATAGACAGGCTATTGATGCCGACGACTGGAGCTAGGGTTACTGAAACCGATTGAGAAGAAATCTCCGCTTGAAGTGCTGCCCCTGTGAAAGAGCTCACAAGCGACGAAATCGAACGCGTTCCGGCTCCAACTTCCGCCATGGCCGCTGGAAGTCTTCCCTGGAGAACTTTCTTTGCCTTGTTCACTTGCAGCAAAAATGAATTACCCGTCTCGTGATCTGAAAGCATGATGCCGCCGACAAATCGCTGAGATTCTGCCATAACTTCGCTAACACCCGTTAAAACATCTTGCTCCATTTCGATGCCTAACTTGGTTACGACAGAGCGAAGCAACGCTTCTACATGAATGCTCGAACCAAAATCCAACACACCATCGGGCGAGATCAGATCGGAAAGGGTGTCATAGATTTCGTTGGCCACATGGTTGACTGTCAAACTAGTTCGAGCCGCAAGCAACTCTGCCATTTGAATGACCGTCGCATACAATTGGACTTGAACTTTGTAGGCTTCGGAAGCTTGCTGATCGTACGCGAGGATGTCAAACAATGCGTTCCTCGACCACAGATCGAAGTTTGTGATTCCCAGCGCATCGAGAGTCAAAGTGCTTGCTTCTGATACAGAGAGGGACCTGTTCCGAACAACACTCTCAATGAGCGTTGTGATTGGCGTTATAGAGAACATCCCCACCGGTGCCGCGAGCTGAGTTCTCCACAATTCATTTATTGAGATATCGGTGCCATCAATGGCGACCCAACGCCCTTCGCTTGGTTCTATCTGGCCATTGGCATTCGTATCGAATGATTCGTCAACGGGAATCGCGAAAGCGCCGTCTGCAGTGGTCATAGCAAAAGGTTCATCTTCGTCCGCTATACCATTGAAATTCGCATCAAAGAACACCAAGCCGTTGGAAATCGACCCCTGATTGATCGCACCAATATTTAACGAACCAGCTACCATAGCTTGTAGATGAGATGGGGGTATCGTTCTAGTACTTGATGAACGACCCGCGCTAACCATCGGTTGCTGTCCAAGCTCAGGAAGCTCTAAGGCGAGTGTTCCTGTTACGATTGGGACTTGGCTTGTAGTTCGCGCAGGAGGTAGAGGAGGAGCAGGAGGGAGGTCATCGTCTTCAATGAATATCAAAGACTCTATCGTGGGCGCCGCCAGCTTGGCAGGACTAGTCACCTCAATGATCCGAAATCTGATTACTTCCCATCCTTCAACGTCTCGATCATTTATAAACTCGAACCCAACTCTCGCACTTGTACGGCCCGCGGGAATCTTTATTTTTCCATCACTCAAACCTTTGACTCTATAATCAACTCCATAAGTCGCAGAGCCGACAAATTCCACAGTAAGCCAAACGTCGCGAACTGCAGGAGAAGACATCGCAATTTCAACGTTAGCCGACCGGTTCACAAACCTAATAACACGTCCGCTAGCCCTTACTCGCGACTCTTTTACAGATAATAGATCATCTTTGAAGGAAACAATGGACTGATCATCGTCAACGATTTCAGTACTGACGGTCGTTGGAGAGCCCCGCAATTCAGATGCATCCCCGATACTCACGGAGACTGACCTGTTTCCATCGGTTGTATTGTTGTTGTTGAATTTAGACAAAACAATACTAGCGCTCGTGCTACCCTCAGGTATCGTTATACTCCCATTGCTTGGATCGACAGAGTAGTCAATGCCTTGCCTAGCAGTCCCGTCAACTTGGAAAGGAACCGTCACCGCCTTATTCGTCGGCGCAGTTAGTTTCACGGTATGCGTTATGGTTGTTGTGATTTCGGTCGATTCATACACCTGTGAACCACCCGAGACCAGCGAGACCAATGGGTCATCGTCTAGAATCTGCAGCTCAAGAGCATTGGTGCTGCCTAGGCGATACGAAGGGCTTGCTGGCGATAATGCAATTCTTGCTGATTCTGTGGGCTCGTTGACTGAGTCATCGATCAACGAGAAACTTAACGTAGAAGTGTTCGCTCCCGGGCCAAAATGAAATCGGTTGTTCGTATAATAAAAGTCTCGTCCGAAGGTTGCTTTGTTTCGACTCGATACGTTGCTCGATACGGTGATCGGGACGCTAAGAGCTTCAATCGCAGGTGAGCTTAGCGTCGCAGTCACGCTGACCGTCCCTGCGTCCTCCCATACGCTTATAATGGGGGTAGAGAATGAGACAGTATACCTGTCGTTGTCTTGGATGCTAAAGACCGTCGACGCTATGTTGCCTAGCGTATAATTGGCATTTGTTGCAGGCTGCGCTAGACGCACCTCAAATGTCTCGGTTGGCTCGACGATCGTATCATCTTGGATAATGAAGGTCGCGATGACAGTTACTTGACCTGGAGCAAAGACAAACTGCAATGGTGTATTCGACCGGAGTACGTCAACATTCCCAGATACGCCAGACGTGGCGGTTCCTCCTAGGATGTACGGCACAACAATCTCATTAGACGTAGCTTGAGAAAGCGCAGCTGTGACAGTAACCTGCCCAGTCGTTTCCTGTACACCACGAGTTAGCCGACTCATCGATACGGTTGGTTTATCATCATCGATAATAGTCAGCGAAAATGATCGGTTGACAGTGGATAAAGTTGCATTGATTGGCGTACCCAAATTGATTCGAAGCGTCTCGGTCAATTCCACGTTCTGGTCATTGATCAGCGGTATGGAAATCGTCTTCGCAATCTCTCCTGGCATAAAGACAAGTGAACTCGAAGGAACCAACGTGTTATAATCAGTTCCTAAGGCTGCAGTGCTAGACGAATCGATGCTAAAGGGAACGGTTACTGTCTGCGTGGATCTCCCGGTCAATCGTACTGTTACTGCCTGGCTGGCTCCTTCCAAAACAGATACTCCGGGACTAGAAAACCGGACTAATGGAGCGACATCGTTGTCGGCAATCGACAACGTGAATCGACTCAGAGTACCGATCGTTGAAAACGGATTGGCAACAAGATCGACCACTAAAGATTCGTTTGCTCCAGGCTCAAACATCAGGTCATCAAGTATTTGGATCGATGTTGTTCCTGTTGTCTGACCTGCGGGAATTCTAATTCCTAGAAATGGAAGAATGCTGGAATAATCTTCCAGTTCGCTTGCTGTCGACGTTGCAGCTACAGAAAAGGGAACCCAAAGATCGTAGGGTAAAGCAATCGAACTGTTCAATGTTAACGAGTAAATTCCAACGCCTTCATTGACCGTGACATTGTCGGTTGAAAAGGAAATGGTAGGTTTCGGGCCGATAACAGAGATGAGGACACGGGTTTCTGTTGATAACAGGGTTCCATCAGAGACTGTAAAGAATAGTTCGTCTTGACCAACAAAGTTAGGGTTCGGTGTATACAACAAGTCAGGAATTGCTCCACTGAGAGACCCAAACCTCGGACTCTGCACTAATGAGAAAGTCAGTCCAGCGTTTTCTGGATCGAAACCTTGAAGAGTAATCGCTGTCGCTGTGTTCATATCCGTCGAGACGTTGCCTTCTACGCCCGATGGTGCCTCATTGATGTCGAGTGTTGTGATCGTAAAGGTTCGCTGTTGGATCCCGCCGCGACCGTCAGTAGCTGCAACGCGAATCGACATCTCACGGTGGGCTAAAAACTCGTAGTTAAATGATTGGGTGGAGCGCAGCTGATTCCCAACGATCTGGAAACTAGAGTTGTCAGTACTTCCATAGCCGCTGACCAAAAAATAGCTAACTGTATCTCCATCGTCGTCGCTCGAGCCGAAAACACCGATAACCGTACCAATCGGCTCATTCTCTGGAATAGTGTTGCCGTCAATCACTGGCAAGGTAGGTAGGTCGTTGGCGTTAGCAATATTAACCGTTAACGTTTGATCCACGTTGAATAATCCGTCGCTCGCTCTGACGATTACTTCAAAGGTATTGGTTCCAGCGGCTGACGACGGTACCTCAAAATTTGGTGAAGGCACCATACGTAGAAGCGGACCTACCAAGGAGAATCTTGCTTGATCTGCACCTCCAACAATTGTGTAAACAACGTTTGAAACTGGCTTGTCCGGGTCTGGGGCATTGAGCAAGCCCACGTCGGTAATGTTCTCTGGATGACTGTACGAAGTCGGCGACGTGAAGACTGGAGGCCATTCGTTTTCCCCAGAGATATCAATCAACAAGTCTCTATCAACAGACAATCCGCCAGCATCCATTACCCTGATTCGGATTTCGTATGACCATTTTTCTTCTGCATCAAAAGTCCTGGCTGACTGGAGTTGGTTGCCATGAATTTGGAAATCGGCGTTGTCGAGTTGCCCAGGCAAGAGTTGGAAGGTCGCCGTATCACTGTTGTCAGGGTCGATTGCTGAAAGTAGTCCAACTAACGTCCCACTGGGCCTATTTTCCAAAACGGAACGATTAGACAATTGAACACCGGTGGGATGCTCATTCACATTGCTGATACTGAGCGTGTAAGTCGCCGTTACGTCAGGAGTACCGGGAACGGTTGTGTCGTCCGATTGTACCGTCACGAAGTAAGAAGACTTCGTTTCGAAGTCCAAAACGCCACCGGAACGTAAATGAAGTTGATCTCCACCAATAATCTCAAAGCTGGCCGCATCCGCGCCTGAGAGGCTCAGCGTGTTGATCCCACCGTCTGGATCAGTAAGCGAGATGTTCGCAACGAGAATCGAGTTGGTCGTGCTGCTGTTTTCGGCAAGTGGGCTGGCGACATTGGTGATCGTAATCGTGGGAGATTCGTTCACATCTGTTACGGTGACAAGGAACGTCTTCTCGAAGCCCAGATTGCCATTGTCCGTGGACCGAACACGAATGTTGTAGGATGATGCGACCTCGAAATTGAACGAAGCTGCGGCGCGAAGTTGGTTACCGACAATCGTGAACTGGCTATTGCCTGAAGAACCCTCTCCTAAGACCAACAGATAAAAAAACGCGTCGCCAGTATCCGGATCCGTCGTTGAAAACGTGCCTACCGTCGTGCCAACAGGCCGATTCTCGGCAATTGATTGAACGGACAACGCTATGTCCGTAGGTCGTTCATTCACGTTGCTAACGGAAATGGTTAGCTCTTTTTCGAACGTCAAGTTTCCAGCGTCTTTGCTTTCGACACGGATCAAGTAGGAACTCTTTTGTTCAAAGTCGAAACTCGAATTGGCCGTGAGTTGAGTTCCCAAAATTGTGAAGGCCGCATTATCGACGCTTCCAACTCCGGATACGAGGGTGTAGGTGAATGTATCTCCTGCGTCAGGATCTATGGTTGCCAAAGTTCCCACAACGGTATTGGCAACCGCGTTCTCGGGGATACTCGATGGAGTTAGAGTGACGTTAGTAGGACGTTCGTTAACGTTCCCAATAATAAGCGTGTAAATCGCCGTTGCGTCGGGGCTGCCATCGATGGTTGTGTCGTCCGATTGTACCGTCACGACGTAGGTGGACTTCGTTTCGAAGTCCAAAACAACACCGGATCGTAAATGAAGTTGATTTCCACCAACAATCTCAAAGCTTGCCGCATCAGCGTCCGAAAGGCTCAGCGTGTTGGTACCACCGTCTTCATCGGTAATCGAGATGTTCGCAACATGAATCGAATTGGCCGTGTTGCTGTTCTCGGCAAGTGGGCTGGCGACATTGGTGATCGTAATCGTGGGGGCTTCGTTCACGTCCGTGACGGTAATAAGGAACGTCTTCTCGAAGCTCAAATTGCCATTATCCGTGGACCGAACACGAATGTTGTAGGATGATGCGACCTCGAAATCAAATTCACTGTTTGCACGCAGATTGTCGCCGTCGATATTGAAGGCCCCGTTGTCCGCTGAGCCATCGCCGCTGACCAGGGTGTACGTAAACGTATCACCAGCATTTGGATCGCTGGTGCTCAAGGAACCCAAAACGGCATTTACCCCGGAGTTCTCAGCCAGAGAGCTTGAAGACAGAGCGATATCCGTGGGGGATTCGTTGACATCCACCAGTGAGATTGAGAATACGGCCAAACCTGTGTTCGACGCTGAACCTGTAAATATCAATCTGTCGTCAATGACGGCCAGGTCATATTGAGGTCGTACTGAGCCAAGCTGGGAGATGACCTCAGAAGTACCTGCAACAGTGCCATCACTGACCCACAGTTCCCGATTGCTCCCATTGGTGACCGAACGAGCCGTAAAGTAGAACTTGTTCCCTGCAGAAACCAAAACGTCTTCAGGGGAGTTAGATGTGACCCGACTAAACAACTGCGAGGTCGACTCCTGTGTTCCTGATGTGATCCAAACCTGAGTCCCTGCCCGGAATACTAACGACTCTCCAAGCGAGATCACGTCGTCAATCCATGCATCGCCATCAAATGAACCGAGGAACGATGTTGTCGAGTTCGCCCGATCTCTAGCGTACAGTTGCTTCAGGCTGGAACCATTTTCACGTGCGAAGAAATAGACTTTGTCCCCATTGATACCAACGACCTGACGCCCGTTTCCAATCGCTGTCCCCGGCAGAGGATTCGTACCGCTGTCTGTTCCATCACTGACCCAAAGCGAACTATAGCCGGAAAATAGCACAGTACCGTCATCCGCCCCCTTTAAACTCCACGGAACTTCCGAGAATCCAGGGACGGCGAAGGTACCCGCAACGCTACCGTCAGTTTTCCAAATCTCAGGATTCTCGACACCAGTAAAATATGCGAATTCACCAGCACTCACGAGTTGGAAGTTTCCTGGAACCCCCCCGGCCCAGCTGGCCAACTTGGTTGTTCCAAACGTCGTCCCATCGCTGGACCAAAGTTCTAGCCCTATATCTTCCGAGCTTGGTGGGTTGAAGATTCGCGCAAAGATCAGCCTCGCCCCTGCAGACGCCACTCCGAGGAAGTCGAAGTTGTTTTCAAACGTGGCAAGCAACTCCGGGGTTGCAGCCGATGCCTTCCACACCCAGAGCTGACCAATGTAGTCACTGTAACCTGAAGATGTGTCAACTGAAGATTGAAAATACAGATCATCACCCACAAAAAGGGCGTTTCCAAATGGCCTTACATATCCTGTTCCAGTAGCGGAAACGCTCTCTCCCTCAACTCCAGAAACTCGGTGCCAGATGACCCCTTCGTTCGTCCATTCCTGATAGATCGCGAATCGGCCATTTGAATCGATCAATTCCCCAACACTTAGAAAGCCCGGAATGCTATCGGATGCGAAATCAAGACTCAGATCAGGCTCGACTTCGGCCGATGGCCCAGCCGTAAATGACAGGTCTTTGACGGACGAAAGACCTTCAGAATCGGTAACTTGGACGCGAATCGAATAGGCCCGTTCGCCGTTGAAGTCAAAACCAGACGCCGCGACAAGCTGATTACCGACGATGGAGAACAGGCCATTGTCAGCCGCTCCAACCCCGGTCTCGAATAAAAAAAAGTGGCTATCGTTGAAGTCATGATCAAAGGCAACCAATTCCGCGACCACTGTCCCCGCATTCGCTCCGAGACCCCAGGGTTTCAACGAAACTCCAACGACAGGGGCGTTGTTTGTGTCTTCAATCTGGATGGTGAACCACTGTTCTACGATCGAATCGCCGGCCGCAGTAGCGCGAACCAGGACGCTGTACTGGGAACGAGCTTCGTAATCAAAGGTTGCATTCGCAAGCAGTTGACCATTAATGATCTGGAAGGCCGAATTGTCTCCACCGATCAACTCGTACTGCATCTCCGGTGACAGGCTCGCGTCAAAATGCGAGAATCGTCCTATGAGTGAGTTCACCGGTTGATTTTCAAGAATTGATGTCTTCGACAGAAGAAGAGGAACCACTTCAATCTGCCCGTTCAGAACGGCTCCACCCTGATCCACAAAAGACCGCACATAGACCTTGTAGCCATTCAGATCGAGCGTCGAATTCAGTCCCAGAATCAATGTGTCGGCGTAAAGCGCTTCTGGAAGACTGCCGTTCGCATTATCGCTCACATCGAGCAGTTGTACCGACCCTGATATTTCCAGAGCTCCCAGAGAAGAGTTGTTTGTGAATCCGATTTGATTCGCACCTCGGTCGTCGCTGAACACTTCAATCTGGCTGGACACCACGATACGCCCGCCCCCAGAGAATGCGGGGGAAGTCTGCAGATTCCCATACAGCCTCGAAACGTTCAGGGAGGCATTCGTAGCGAGTGAGACCGTTCCCAAATCATTGATCTCAATTCCGTTCGGAATGTTTAGGACAGCATCGGATTCAACGACGATCGTCCCTATATGTACAAGTGCCGTTTGGTAGGTACTGTCGGTGATATCCAGAGAAGCCTGAACTTGCAGCGTTCCCTGATTGACAACCGAGGCGTACAGGTAACGACCTCCTGGGTTAGTGCCTGTCATGGCCCGGAGGGTTCCTGTCGGAGCGTTGGTGAATAGTCCCGATCCGCCACCAACCAACAGGGCTGATTGGAAATTGACACTCGCTTCTGACGTTAGTTCGATGAGCCCATGGTTCGTAAAGTTCTCCGTGACGTATAAGCCGTTGGCAACCACTGAGTCATTTGCTGGAATCGTGATCACCGAACTCGGGGTCGTCGTCAATGCGCCAGTAATCGACACGTTGTTGAAGGTCTTCAAAGTGCCGCGATTCTCGATGCCAACTAAAAAAGAGGTCGCATGGGCAGTAATCGAGCCTTCATTGACGATGGAACCTAACCCGGCGACTTGCCCTCCTCCGATAATCAACTCGGAAGAAGTGTTGGTTGTGAGCGTTGACTGAAGAGCTAGACTCTGAACCGTCAGCGAGCCATCAAATAGGTTGAGAGGTGCATGGGACGAGATACTGTTGACGGTTGTTGGAGTTGTTATCTCGATTGTTGCCGATGCAAATTCCGCACCGATGATGACGTCATCAACTGCACCCGGGACAGTGTCTCCAACCCAGTTTTCTGGATCGCTCCACAGAGAGCCTAGTCCTGACGGCCCACCGTCCCAATTGATTGTCGCCAAAAGCCTTCTGTGCTCAAGACTCTCGATCGATAACCGACGGCGCGATTTCAAGCTTCGATGGCGTTGGCGGCGATTGGATTGCGACAATTTGCGGCTACTCATTTACTTCGCTCCGAGTGTGTGTTTTTAGACGTGGCGTTCGGTACGATCTGCTAGAGCTCGATCCGTTGACAACTTCCGCCCAAGTGGTCAAGCCGACAAAATTTTCGAAAAGATTTGATTTTATCGAATGTGCACACCGGAGACCGGCACGATAACGGCACGGTACAATTAGGCTTTGCCTAGTCGCTTTGACAGCTCGAGAAATGATTCCGCAACTAGGCGGGTATCGTATTCATCATCAATGCGGGAGATTAGACCGTCTCGGAAATGGAAATGCAGATTTACCCAAAACGGTGGCATCGGGTGAGTCTCAAAGAAGACTTGATCTTCGTATCGCGCGACGACCCTGCAATCTGCTTCAAGATAGGTAGGCAGTAGAGATCCCGCGTTACGAGAAAAAAGTGAAAAGAAACGATCAAAGAACTCTTGCATTCCTTCCAACCCGTTCCAAAGCCCTGCGAACGAAACTTGGATCGGATCGCCCGAACAGTAGAATTGGAAGTCCTCATGAAATAATCCGTCACAATGCAAAAGGGCATCCCGGCCGAATTGGTTATAGGCTTGAACAAATTGCTTGGCTAAATCGAGTTGACTGTGATACAGGTGAGATGGCTCGACGATTTGGTTTGGTGTTGAAAGACTTTGGGAAAGGTCTCGAATGGTTTCCAATCTCAGCGTCCCACCCGACTCCGCTTTTCGAATGACGCGTTCCGAATAACCCGCGCGATTTGCAAGATCCATCTGGGTTAGACCTATCTGTTTGCGAAGCTCCGCAAACCTTTTTCCGTTTACACGATAACTTTCCCTACCCATCCAATTTCCCTGTCTGCCGATTCTTTGCTTTCTGAACGATAGCCTGCAAAAAGTGGGTGCAGCAATCGCCAGTAACTTGATAGAGACCGAATCCTTCGTCGCGAATCGAGCCTCTACGAAAACGGTCCCCTTCAAGGTCCCGGAAGGCTAAGATCCCCTTTTTCAGGCTGCGTGACTGGGTATTTTTAGATTTTTCGTTTTTTTCTAACGTCTCTCAACGGTGCCGACTCGACTAAATCTGGCCAACCCACCTTAGCGCTTTTGCTAGAATTATCCGTTTACTTATCCATTGTGCCAACGGGTGCGATCCATATACGGATGGATCCATCATGGAGTGCAGCCGCCAATCTTTCGCCATCAGGGGAGAATACGGCCTCGTAAATCGGTTGACTAACGTCGTCTAGGAGTGCGATCTTCGTTCGTGTTGAAACTTGCCAAAGTTCAACTTCGCCCGAGCTGTTGGCCGAGGCGAGCGTCTTCCCATCCGGTGAGACGTCTAGCGTCTGGATACCAGAACTAGACATTCCCCATGGTTCGAGTCGCATACCGTTATCCTTAAGTAACTCGATCACCCCCGCGTTGGTACCAATTAACCATCCGCGGTCTCGCTCGGAATAGACTACTGACCAAATCTCCGAGGAACTGCTATCCGCGATAGCATTTTGCGATCCATCCGCCACTGACAATAATCTAAGCAACCCATCGTTCCCTGCTATGGCAACCTCCAATCCATTCGGGTGCATACAAAGGGCTCTTAGCTTTCGAATCCCTGTCGGAGATTTCCATAGCAATTTACCATCCTCGACATTCCAAGCTCTCACGAAAAGATCATCTGCAATCGTGATGGCCATTTTACCATCGGGCGTAAATGCTATTTTTCGAACAAGCGAATTGTGTGGTAGCTCAAGGTCGGATCGATTCGAAGAATCGGTAGTCCAAAGCTTGACCGTCTTATCAAAGCCTCCGGTGGCAAGTCTATCGACGGTCCCTGGCTGGAACCCAGCAGCGGTGACCAATTGAGGCATATGTGAGTCGTATTGGTCGATGATTTTGCCACTCTTCACATCCCATACACGAGCCAGCCCGTCATCGCCTCCCGTTATGATTTTCTTACCGTCCTCGGAGAATGACACACACCAAGCTTCCTTGGGACAGTGGCCTTCAAGATCTTGGATGTGCCCTCGATTCAATTCCAAATAGTAGATTCGCACATCCTTTAATCGCCGCAGAACCAATGTTTCATTTACGGGGTGCATAGTCATCGTATTGGTTTTCTCCCCCGGCGCAAGAGACCTTATCCAGGAAAATCGCTCCTGATTCGAATCCCATTTGCGAATAAATCTAACGAGATTACTTTCCAGCGAGACCGCGCAAACCGTATAGAAATTTTTGGTGTCTCTTTCGAAACAGAATGCTTCGTAGCACCCTTCGGGCTCCTCGAATCGGCCGATCAAACGTCGATTATGAATATCAAACAGGTGAAGCCTTAGTGTTCGGCCGTTTTTCACTGGTTCGCATTCTCCCACAACAAGAAACGAGCCATCAGCTGAAAATCTCGCTAGACCGAGTGGTGCTTCAAATTCAGGCAACACCTCGGTTGTTTGCATAGAAGACGGCTGTAGTTCTAGAATGGAGATTCTCGAAACGTCATCACGTTCAATAGTTTGGCATAAGTAGAGCCTCTCTTCCCGATCCGATTCTGTAATGGCGTGTACGCTTCCTCGCGAAGAACTCCATTTCCAGTCGATTTCTGCCGTCTCGACATGACACTTCCAAATAGAACTTCGATTTTCTTGGTCGCAGCCGTACAAATAGATCCATTGGTTGTCCGCGGAGAATTTGAGCCCGGAGAGCAAGGAAAGATCTGCTTGTAGGCCATTTGGCCACATCGTCTCAAGGTTTTTGGTATCCCAGATTTGGATGCTGCGCGTTGTGCCGTCTGGCTCAATGTTATGATCCATTTCCGATGCCGCTAACCATCGGCTATTCGCAGAAAATGCTAAGGCATAGGTAGATAAACGATGACCTTGTAGACGTTTCACCAGTAATTCGGTTTCCGCATTCCAAAGATTGACATGTGATTCGTTGGAGTTTTCCGCCATCCACTTGCCATCAGGTGAATATGCGATAGCCCACGATTCCCCGGAGTGACTAGTTCGAAAATGATCGTCTCGAATGTGTTGCCTTGCAAACCGCCATTCGAAAGCAAGACTATCAGAATATTTCTTCTTAAACTCAGAGTCATCTAAAAACTGCCTCGCGTTCTCATCTACATATCCTGTCGTGGTAGGTAGAGCCTTTTCTACGGCTGTTGCATAATCGAGAGTCGGACCAGAACTAGCAGAATTGGTGGTAGCATCTCTCCTTTCCGTGAATAAGGTACTAAGCTGGACATAGGGTAGCATCCATGTAAGTGCTCCTAGTAAAAGAGCGATGCAGCAACCAACAATCGAGACCGAAATTTTTCGAACGGTCGATGGTTTTAACCACGGTTGGTTCGCAAGACGTCTCCCTTCTAAAAGCCGCAATAAATCTTCACCGAGCTGATTTGCATCAATGTATCTACGCCTGGGATCTTTCTCTAAGCACTTGAAGCAGATGAATTCCAATGATGCAGGTATCTCTTGCCTAAGTTTGCGAACGCTGGGTGGATCCTTTGACACGACTTGATGGAGAACCTCGTACTCTGATTTTCCCATGAAGGGAGGCTCTCCCATGAGAATCTCATATAGAATCACCCCTAATCCATATACGTCAGCTGTAGGCAAACTCTCTTTAGCACGACCTGTGGCGTGTTCTGGTGGCATGTAACATGGAGTTCCCATGCGAGTACCGGTTCGCGTCAATTGTTCTCGTTTGATGCTAGAATCGTCCCAACCAAGAATCTTGGCCATCCCGAAGTCAGAGACTAGAGGAGCTACCTCCAAACCATACTCTCGAAGAGGCGAATCCAGACTAGCCTCCACCATCAAGACGTTAGCTGGCTTTAGATCACGATGTACGATGTTTTGATCATGCGCATATCCTACAGCAGAGCATAATGCCCATACTAACGCCGCAGCCTTCCTCGGTTCCACAGGATTTGATTGACTCCGAATCCAGTTAGCTAAGGTTCCCAATGCGCAGTATTGCATCGAGATATAGGCGATTCCGTCAACGTCACCTGTGTCCAGTACAGGTACGATGAATGGATGTTGAAGTGATGTGAATGCGCGAACTTCAGTCAAAAAGCGTTTTCCGGTGCGCGTCGTTTCTATTACCCCTGATATTGGAATTTTTAAAGCGACTTTTCTGGAAATCGATGGGTCAAAAGCCAGATAAACAACTCCGAAACCACCTCTTCCCAAATGGCCTAAGATTTCAAATCGACCGAATTGTTTCGTGGTGAAATCAGCATCTAATCGCAACGCTTCCGTGGGTACCCAATGCCGCTTGATTCGATCGACAAACAAAAGATCGTCGGCTTCCAAAGCCCCGGCGTAATCCTCTGACTCATTGGACAGATTCTCGAATGATGAATCCTTCTTGTCGGATGAATTCATAGTCAATAACTTTTATGATGTGAA
The DNA here is from genome assembly GCA_046344995.1 of Pirellula sp. Classification (GTDB taxonomy): domain Bacteria; phylum Planctomycetota; class Planctomycetia; order Pirellulales; family Pirellulaceae; genus JBKCUI01. The sequence continues at coordinate 64,038 of JBKDKR010000089.1, read as the reverse complement.
ACTAAAAGCACTGCGAACTCTATAAAATCTACCACTTATCACAACGATGACCAACATCACTCATAATCACATTAGTGCAATCACGCCATCTCACGATTGCTCTCGACCAATGCTTACGAATTGCAATTTCGGTTCTACCGCTCATACATGCGATCTCACCAAAGCTTAGACCTTTGACGTGATGATCTACTATCAACATTCGATCGGCTTCAGATAACAATCGAAAGGCTTGGTCAAGAAGTTCACGCTCTTCATTTTCTTGAACTACTCCGCTAGGTGTGTTTTCGTCACCAACTAAAGAGGAATACCGTCGCATTCCATGCAATCTTGTTTCTCGCCTTACAGATCTTTTAAGCGTATCCTTCTGGTCCCGATAAACTCGCTTTAATCGATTGCTAAAGATTCGCTTGATCCAAGCAAACACTTCCTCTAAGCTACGCCCGCGGAAACTAGAAGCGGATCGATGCGCCAAAAAAAATGTGTCCTGTACAATGTCGGAGGGAGACACTCGCATTCGGAGATCGCGATCGATCTTCTTATGGGCTAGCATCTGCAATGAACCTGCTAACTGCGAATGCAAAGACGTCCAAGCGATTTCTTCACCTTGGCGAATCGCGTTAAGTGTCGAATCTGTTAGGTTTCCCTCAACATTGATGTTATGTGGCCCCGAGACCTCAGATCCTCTTCGCTCAATGTCTAGCACTGGGATACTGCGATTGTTCGTATGTACCGGCAAGCCGTCTACTTCTATGCGGGACACCGGCTTTTTAGAGGGTTTGCTAAATTTTGACATTACCGCACCTCCGTCGACTGAATCTAGAGATTCCCGACTTTAACATGAAAGTATTCCGAGAAAACTATTCCCGATAATGATTTATGCAATTTTTCCTAATATCGAACATCGATCGAAGCGTGCCGAAAAAGACCGATAGCAGGCACATTTGGAGCAACTATAGTAATTTTCAAGTGGTTTAAGGCTCTACACCTCGAATTGTTTCGCTAACCTACTAGGCTTAGCATTCTTATCAAGGAAGTCCGGCGGCACAATATCCCACCCGAAAAAGCAGTCCCATTCGCCGGTCAAGTTTCGATCGGGTTTTGTCTTGTTGCCGCAGATCGATGTTTTGGTAACTGCAACCGTAAAGATGAAAGATGAAGGTATTAGTCACGGGTTCCAGCGGTCTCATTGGTTCGGCCGCGGTTCGGTACTACGACAGCCAAGGTGCGGATGTTGTCGGGATCGACAATAACATGCGACAAGAATTCTTCGGGCCCATGGGGAGCACAGAATGGAATTTGGCCCTACTAAACAAAGAGACCAAGAAATTCGAGCATTATGGCGTCGATATCAGAAATCGCGAACAAGTCTTCGACCGAATGCGGCAAACCAAGCCCGATCTGGTTATTCACTGCGCCGCTCAACCATCGCACGACAAAGCCAAAGATATCCCTCTCCTCGATTTTGATGTCAACGCGATGGGCACCATTAACATGCTCGAAGCGACCAGGCTCCATTCGCCCGATGCTGTCTTTTGTCATATGAGCACCAACAAGGTTTACGGCGATGCGCCCAACGAACTACCCCTCGTCGAACTTGATCGTCGCTGGGACTATGCCCGGCCCGAAGACTACAACGGGATCGACGAAACCTGCCGCATTGACCAAACGCTTCACTCCCTTTTCGGCGCATCAAAAACCGCAGCCGATGTCGTGGCTCAAGAGTACGGACGCTACTTCGGCATGAAGGTCGGAATCTTTCGTGGCGGATGCTTAACCGGCGCGTCCCACTCGGGGGTCGAACTACACGGCTTTCTTTCCTATTTGGTTCATGTTGCTGTTCACAAAAAGCCATACACTATATTCGGCTACAAAGGAAAACAAGTCCGCGATCAAATTGAAAACGCTGACGTCATCGCTGCCTTTGAAGCGTTTCGCAAACATCCTCGCCCAGGAGAAGTCTACAATCTAGGCGGAGGCCGCGAAAATAGCGCTTCGGTACTTGAGTGCATCAATTTGATCGCAAAAATCAGCACTTATCGAGTGAACTACACTTTAGCCGAAACAAATCGAACCGGTGATCATATTTGCTACATCTCCAATTTAAGCAAATTGAAATCGCATTACCCAGAATGGTCGATTCGAACATCGCTCGAGGATATGCTTGGTAAAATGATCGAAATGGAAGAGTTTAAAGCCAAAAACGCGTCTATGATTTGAATATGGATTGAATCGGAAGCCGGAGGGCTCGCGCCCTGCGGTCGATGAGAAAAACCGGGGGCTAACGTCCCACGGCTGATTGGGAAAAGGGCTTGCCTCAAGTCAACTACAACAACAAGATCACTATGCACATTCGCAAAGCACTAATAACCGCAGCTGGCCCTGGACAAGGGGCGTTGCCACTGCAACGACTAGTCGATCGCGACGGAGCGGAGAAAACAGCTCTCGAAATGATTATCGAAGAAGTCGACGCGGCTGGAATCGATTCAATCGGAATTGTCATTAGCCCTGGAAACGAAGATGCCTATCGAAACGCAGCAGGTCCCTACGTCGATCGACTGACCTTTGTGATCCAAGAAACCGCGTCCGGCTATGGTCAAGCATTGTTGTGTGCAAAAGACTTCATTGGAGACAATCCGTTCTTACACCTTGTAGGGGACCACTTGTACCTGAGCAATTCCGGCAAACGGTGCGCTCAGCAGTTAATCGAAGTGGCCGAACGAGAAGAATGCTCTGTTTCCGCCGTCTATCCCACCAAAGAAAAAATGCTCCCTTACTTCGGGGCCATAGGTGGCCAACGACTCCCGCAAACCGATCGACTCTATTCCATTAAAAAGGTCATCGAAAAGCCGACCCCAACCCTGGCTGAACAAGAGCTCACCATCGCCGGATTTCGAAGCGGGATCTATCTTTGCTTCTTTGGTCTCCATGTACTCACTCCTATGGTTCTGCAAATTCTCGAGGAGCTAGCCTCCAAAACGAATCGACCACTTCCGCTAGCTGAAGCATTACAGGAATTAGCTAGTCGCGAACGATACATTGGATACGAAATCGAAGGTCAAAGATACAACATCGGAATCAAATACGGGCTGCTCAATACTCAGCTCGCGCTATCCCTGTCTGGGGTCGATCGGGATCAAGTTCTAAGTGACATGATTGAACTATTGGCAGTACGTTAGGAAATCAGAATATGAAAACGGAACAGCCATCGAGCACACAGTCCAACCCATGGATTGAAACGATTGTTTCCCCGGAAGATACGACTCGCCATAGAACTCTCGAATCCCTCTGCGAAGGACTAAATTCGAATGAATTGCTCAGAGCCGCGAGCGAGCTTGATGTGTTTCGCCGCAAAACTGATAATCTCTACCATCGAGTTCGCGCCCACTTCTTTCTAGCCGCTCTCTATCGCTATTACTTGCCGCTAACCTTTTCCGAAGAGCGGGCTGGTTTGCTTCCCTACGAAGCTTATCAACATATCCTCGAACGACGCTTCCCGGAAGCAATCGATCAATTGCTGACCGTTCAAAAGAGTGATGGACCAACGATTGCCATATCCAGCGCTCTAGCTCGCGCTTACCATCAATTGGGAATACAGACCTTAGCCGACCAAGTCAGACGAAGTGTCAAAACGGTCCGTGGTAATCAATGGATGTTCCGAATTGGACACCCCACCGAACATCCTTTGCGATTGAACAAGGAGTTGCTTCAATGGAACGAAGAAGCAGAAACCTTCCCAATCTTGTGTGAAAAGACAAGCGTCCGCATGGATTTCTCACATTCTGGTTGGTCAGACATATTCTTTCTGGGAATGGATTATCCCGAAGGAGCCCGCGTCTTAAACGCTTCGGTAGATCTAGGTGTTTATGGCCGAGACGCCGAACCCAAACCACCCGTGGAAGCTTACTTGAGAGTAATTGATCGCCCTGTGTTGCGATTGGTGAGTACCGATCTGGGTGCCGAAGCAGAAATCACAGAAATCGATGAGGTGTTCGACTTCGCGAGAGATTACCTCGGACTTCTCAAAGGTGCGTTGATTGCTTCGGGAGTGATTCCTCCAGCCATGGAGGGATGCCACCGGAAAATGAGTGAACTGTTGGCCACTATCATCGGCCGAGAAGGCTGCGGATTGGAATTAGTTAGCAAAGTAAACGACATCCCTAAAGGCTCGCGCCTAGCTGTATCCACCAACCTGCTGGGCTGCCTCATTTCCGTCCTGATGCGAGCCACAGGCCAAGTTCCCTCGCTCGAAGGTGGCTTGGCAGTCGCCGACCAAAGACTGATTACCGCTCGTGCTATCTTGGGCGAATGGCTCGGAGGCTCCGGTGGCGGATGGCAAGACTCTGGTGGAATCTGGCAGGGGATCAAGCGGATTGAGGGGGTATTAGCCTCGGAGAACGACCCTGAATTCGGAGTAAGTCGAGGCCGGTTGCTGCCTCACCACACGATCCTCGATGAGAAAAGTATCCCGATTGCCGCGAGAGAAGCCTTGCAGCAAAGCCTCGTACTAATCTACGGTGGCATGGCTCAAAACGTAGGACCGATCCTCGAAATGGTAACGGAGAAGTATCTCGTTCGAGCCAACAAAGAATGGAAAGCTAGATTACGAGCCATTGAGATCTTCGAAGCCATCGTTGAGTCTCTGAAAAGCGGAGACATAAAACGAGTCGCCCAATTAACCACAGAGAATTTTACTGGCCCCTTGCAAACAATCATCCCATGGTGCACAAACCGATTCACCGATGCCATGATCGAGCAATGTCGCGCTCGATGGGGATCCCAGTTTTGGGGATTCTTAATGCTGGGAGGCATGTCAGGCGGAGGCATGGGATTTTTCTTCGACCCCGGTATCCAAGCGCAAGCCAAAGTCTGGCTACTCGATGCGCTCGTGACTACGAAACGAGCCATGCAGATGAGGTTGCCTTTTGCGATGGATCCTGTTGTTTATGATTTTACGGTCAACGATTGGGGCTCATGGGCTGAGATGTTAACTGGCACACAAGCTGTCATGCCAGATGGGTACTATGCGATTTTAGCACCCAAGCTAATTCGAAAGGATTTACGAGACCTAAGCCCACAATCGCAAAGGGAGTTGATGTGGCTCAATCGATCTTGCCGAAGCGGCGAAACGAGAGCACGATGGCTGCTGGATCGTATTCTTCCTCAACCAGCAGATACCAACAGCCACTCAGATCAATTAAAGAACCTGCTAAAAGAAAACGGGTTTGATCGAGAACAACATGAACAAATACGAACCGATTTGCTCAATGGTCGCATCGGGCTGGCCGAAAACAGGCTCCCTCGCCAATCGGTGATCGAAGATGTCGGACGAGATGATGTAATCGACGTGAGAAATCGCTCGCAATTCAACGATAAAACTCCCGATTCGGAATCTGGGCGTCAAGCGATCGCGGCGAATCAAGTGGCAGTGGTGACACTTGCAGCGGGAGTTGGCTCTCGTTGGACTGGAGGAGCCGGTGTTGTTAAAGGCCTCCATCCTTTTTGCAAATTCGGAGGAAAGCATCGTAGCTTTATCGAAGTTCATCTCGCCAAGAGTCGGCAAACAAGTCGTTTCTTTGGAGCAAAGATACCCCACGTTTTCACGACGGGTTATCTCACTCACGGACCGACGGAAAATCACTTAAACGAGGTTGCCAATTATGGTTATCCAGGAGAGGTTCTGTTATCACGAGGTATGTCGGTCGGACTGCGAATGATTCCCACCGTAAAAGATCTGAAATTCTTCTGGCAAGAAATTCCCCATCAAGTTCTCGATGAGCAGCAGCAGAAGGTTCGCGAAAGCGGTCAAGCAGCCATCATGGGTTGGGCTCACGCTACAGGGGAGGCTGGAGACTACACAGATAATACTCCTTTTCAGTGTATGCATCCTGTGGGACATTGGTACGAGATCCCCAACATGATGCGAAACGGATTGTTGCACCGCATGCTTCAGTCGCAGCCGACTTTAAAGTACCTGATGTTGCACAACATTGACACACTCGGAGCGAGTTTAGATCCACTCATTTTGTCTCGCCACATTGATTCGCAAGCGAGTTTGAGCTTTGAAGTGATCAGCCGAAGGATCGATGACCGTGGAGGCGGACTAGCTCTAGTCGACGGCAAAAGACGATTGATTGAAGGGATGGCTATGCCGAACGATCGAGATGAGTTCAAGCTTACTTACTATTCGTCCATGACGACTTGGATCGATATTGATAAGTTATTAGCCGCCTTTCAACTGACTCGTGAGCAACTCGGCTCCAGCGAGTGTGTTGACAACGCAGTGAGAACTCTGGGTAACAAGCTACCTACCTACATTACGATCAAGGATGTGAAGAAACGATGGGGATTGGGGCAGGAAGATGTATTTCCGGTAACACAGTTCGAAAAGCTCTGGGGAGACATGAGCACTTTGACCTCGATCGATTGCGAGTACATCGCTGTTGAGATTATGCGAGGACAGCAATTAAAAGAGCCAGGACAGCTCGATGGTTGGGTTCGCGATGGATCAGCGGCGTATGTGGAACGAGTGTGCGACTTCGGATAAACACTAGCCGAAACACTGCGAACCGGAATTTGATCCGACGCGGGCTTGAGATCATCCTCCGATTTGGTACATAGCTCGTTCTGGCTGTTTAAACGATGACGTCGAAATACCATGCGCTGCGAATTTGTTTCTGATACAGTCGCTGGCGATTTCATACAGACTCGCATCGATGGCCCCGCCATCGATCGCAGCTCGGACATCCCACTCTTCTCGACCGAATAAACAGTTTCGCAATTTGCCATCCGCCGTTAATCGCAATCGATTGCAACTTTCACAAAACGGCTTCGATACGGGATCAATGAATCCAATCCCCCCGCGACCATCTGCAAAACCATAATCCGAGGCAGGCTGTGCTGGGTCGCTTCGACCGAGTGGTGTCAACAACCCAAACTTCGATTCCACACGAGCTCGCAACTCATCCCCCGAGACGACTTGATCTTGACTCCAATTCCGATCCGCATCCAACGGCATAAACTCGATGAAACGAATAAAGATGTTTCGTTCTCGTGCAAATTCTACTAGCGGGATGCAATCCTCTAAATTGATATCTCGCAAGACCAATGCATTGAGCCGAACGACCAGATCTGTTTTTAGAGCCGACTCAATCCCCTCGAGCACACGGTCCATTCCATCGCGTCTCGAAATCTGACGAAACGCTTCTTCTCTAAGCGTGTCCAACGATATGTTGATGTGCGTCAGACCAGCACTTACCAAATGATCCATCATCCCGGCCAACATCATGCCGTTGGTGGTCATCGCGATTTGATGGAGTCCCTCAATTCGATTCAACCTGCATACAAGATGATCCAGGTCAGGGCGCATGAGAGGCTCGCCACCCGTCAACCGAACCTTGCGAACGCCTGCTGCTACCATCACACGAACGATTCGCTCGATGGCGTCGAACGATAACAGTTTTGATTGGGGCAAGAAACTGTTGACCGTTGCCGGCATGCAATAGCGGCATCGAATGTTGCACGCATCGGTGACACTGACTCGGAGGGATGTGTGGACTCGTCCGAATCCATCGATAAGAGGCGGAAAGGGTGACGTCATGGAGCTGGACTGGGGTGAATCCACGTTGGGGTTTGAACGGCGTACCATTCCTTCTTCCAAATGGGAACTTGTTTTTTGAGTTCGTCGATGAGCCACTCCCCTGCGTCAAACGCTTCTGCTCGATGTGGGCAGCTAACTGCCACAGCCACACTCGCTTCTCGGACCTCGACTCTTCCAACACGATGGACGATTGCCAACTTTTTTATTGGCCAACGCTCTGCGGCCGTGTCCGCTAACTCTTGCATTTTGGCTGTTGCCATCTCTGTATACGCCTCGTACTCCAGATAGGCAGTCTCGGTTTCCCCGGTCCAGCGGCGAGTCGTACCAAGAAACAGAACCGTGGCGCCGCACGCTTCGTCGGAAACGTGGGTCAAGATGGCAGAGGTATCTATCGGTTGCGAAGTTATCGAAATCATGCCACGATTTTCCTCTAGCTGAGGCGAATCGTCCATAACGCAACTTCTAAATTTGAGTTGTCTTGCTAGTATTTTAAATAATCCTAGCGAAAGTTATGTCATGAAAGAGTTGTCACCCAAAAGAGTTGTTTTGGCCATGAGCGGTGGAGTCGATTCCAGCGTCGCCGCTCATTTATTGCTCGAACAAGGATTTGAGGTGATCGGAGTGTTCATGCGGCACGGAGAAAAATCCAGCCAAGCATGCGACCTCGAGTCTGGTAAACCCAACCCTTTGCTGCCAATCCTTCAAGGTCGACTGGATCACAAACAAGGCTGCTGCAGTGCCAGCGATGCGGCCGATGCTAGACGAGTCGCCGATCGATTTGGTATTCCATTTTACGCCTTAGATTTGGAAGAAGATTTTCGTCGCATCGTCGACTACTTTATCGACGAGTATCAGAGCGGACGAACTCCCAATCCCTGCGTGCAGTGCAATAACTGGATCAAGTTTGGGAGGTTGTTCGATTACGCCGATGCGGCTGGTGCTCAGTTTGTCGCGACAGGGCATTACGCTCGGATGGAGCAGTCAGAGAGCGGGCAATGGGAGCTTCATCGAGGACTCGATGATGATAAAGACCAAGCGTACGTACTAACAGGCATCGATCGGTCGCTGCTTGATCGCATGCTTTTGCCGGTCGGTGGCTATCACAAATCGGAGATACGCGAGATCGCAACACAGCTGGGATTGCGAGTGGCGGACAAAAAGGACAGTCAAGAAATTTGCTTCGTGACCTCTGGGCAACACGCACAGTTCATACGCGACAAAACGCAAGCTTCCCGGCCGGGCAAGATAGTCACGGAAGATGGCCGAATTGTCGGAACCCACCCCGGTATCGAGGGCTTTACGATTGGCCAGCGAAAGGGACTCGGAGTCGCCATGGGCTCCCCCTACTTTGTAACAAAAATCGATGCAGACAAGGCACAAGTAACTATTGGTCCACACGAATCTCTCAGCCGAGACTGGCTCGTGGCCAAAGAATCGAACTGGCTCGAGGATGTGCCTGTGGACGAGTGGTTTGATGCTGAGGTTCAGATTCGATACAATTCGTCACCGCAATCTGCTCGCGTGAAGCGACTGACAGATACGTCTTTTGTGGTTCGGTTTAGCGAGGGTTGTATCGGTGTTTCACCAGGGCAATTGGCCGCAATCTTTCTTGGCACTCGCGCGATCGGGTGCGGATGGATCAATAATACCGGTCGTGGCGACTGGAATGCCTACGAAGCCGATTATTCGGGTAGTTCACGAAGTGCCTAACAAGCCGTTATTGCCAGCATTAGATATCTTTCGCAACGTTTGACTCCTGTTAGCCGAAAACCTAACTAGACGGGTTAGCTAATGAAGGCACCTGTTACTGCAGGTTTCACATGGATGTGGCCGCGAGCAGTATCAACGTAAGAGTCGCCAAGTTCGTTGAACTTTTTGTAAGGGGACGGAATCCCGAGTTATGAAACATGTACACTGTTGTCGGCGTAAGTCGAACTGGGGATCCCATGGGCAAAAAAGATGTTTTCCGAATGGTCACGCGTGCAGAGGATGGGTCTCTCCGCATTCGTGACTTTCATTCGGCTGAGTTTATCTTTCGAACTCATACTCAAGTCGGGATTGAGGATAGCAGCACTGATTTAGACTTGCGCGGGATGCCAGTCTTTCGAGGTCTGATCGGTCCGATCCCTGAGGGGAAGAATATCGTACGATATGAGAGCCCCGAGGTCTTTGAGTTGATGACCAAAGAGTGGGCGTCCCATAAGCCACGTCGACGACGCCGTTCTTCTTCCAGCGCGCCGTTGGCCGACGCCTCTACGCCACAAAACGAATGGGTGGCCCCTACGCAAGTGTAATTGCAAATCCTGATCCGCACGAAAACTTGCGCATCAGGCTGGTACTGGGAACCAACCGTCCATCGACCTCTCGGTTTGGACAGCAGGACGGTGTAGGGTTTGTAGATTGGGTAACAAGTCTACAAAAAATGGGATGTTTCGTACCGCCGCATTGGACCTTGGGGGCATATGCTTGGATGCGTTTCAAGCAACGTTCTTCATTCTTGCATCGCGTGCGAACGTTGTAGATTGGCAAGATTCCGTTGGTGGCTGGCTTCATCAGGTTGCACGACGAGTCTCGCTCAAATTGAAATCGGATTTGGCACGACGACAGCGATTGGAATCAGACGCCGCTAAGGAGAAACTTGACCAATGCGGCGGACCAGATCAATCCGTCGGTATCCATGAGTTGGGGCAGATTCTCGATCAAGAAATTAGTCGACTACCGCGTTCCTTTCGTGAAGTCATCTTGCTCACTCAATGCGAAGGTTTAAGCAGAAGCGAAGCAGCCACACGACTCGGTATTAGTGTCGCTGCCGTCAAAGATCGATTGGAGCGAGGCCGAGAGTTGCTTCAAAAGCAATTGCTTAAACGCGGCTTATCTTTATCCGCAGTTGCCTTAGCAGCATGGCTTGTGCCTAACTCCCTTGGTGCTGCAAACGTATCCGTGTTGGTCGCTAAAACTAGCCAACTGGCAATTGCGTTTGCATCAGGCAAGTTAATCGGCGCACTATTCACCGCTGCTGCCTCACTCGCCAACGGGACATTAAAACTATTGGGTATGCAGAAAATGGCGATGGCTCTCACGCTGTTCCTTTCCTTGATAACCGGAGGTTCGCTGGTATACGGTTTCTTGCAAGACAACCCAACACGTTTCGAATCAGGATTGCGAGGTACGATTGTTCAAATCGATGATGATCAACCACCATCCATAACAATCGAACAATCCAGGAGATTCACGGACAAGGAACTGTACGAGAAGTCACGATTAAATCCGTATCAAATCCCGGGATGCTCCTGGTCGAGGGGGACGATGATAATCCAGAATCAATACCGGAAATGATCGAGCTTGCCCCTGAGACGATCCTACGTATTGGTGGTATGAACGCATCCCTGGATGAGCTTAAGCCTGGCATGACTGTGCCGCTAGAGTTCGGCAGCGGTGGAGACACCGTCCATGCAATTGAAACCGAGGCTGAAGCTTCACAAATTCTCAAAGGGGAATTACAAGCAATCGACCTTACGAAAAATGAATTGTTGCTATCCACTGAAACAGAGGATGATGAAATCGTCGATCGAAGATTGAAAATCGATACATCAATAGTCCTGCAGTCTACGGGAAAGGGCATCCCCGTGGCGGATTTGCGCAAGGGTTGCTCCGTGACAATTCGACTGGATGATGATGGCCAAACGAACAAGGCGATGAATGTCGTTTTTCCAGAATTGGATGAGGACGAGTAAACGCTTTGAGTCGTCAAGCCATTCGATTTCATTAATGACTCGTCATCTCTCACTTGATTTTACCACGTATGATTCCTATCCCGAAGCGTAATTCGATCTCAATACGCAACTACGGGCAACACAAAACTTTGTGGCCGTGAGTGGCGATCCCATGAATAATCCTGGTTTACGACATCCTTAGGTCTAAAAATGGACAATCATTGTATTCGGTTTTACAAAGCTACTATTGCAGTTTCCGCTTTGTTCGTAAGTCTTACCGTTTGCGATTTATGCTGGGCTTTGGAAACTCAATATGGAGCTCGATTGGATCTCGAGTCTGATGTTAAATATCCACTTACCCCCATGATTATCGACGTTACCAAGCCACCTTATAACGCTACAGGGGATGGCATTCAGGATGATACCGCTGCGATACAAAGAGCTTTGACCGACATGATGGGGACGCACAAGATGCTGTACTTCCCCAATGGAATCTATCTGGTCTCTAGAACTCTGCAGTGGTCCAAGAAGAATTCAGCCGGCAGGGACGCTTGGGGAAAGAATTTCTTGTGTGGTCAAAATGGAAACAAAACTGTGATTCGCCTTAAGGAGGGGACCTTTACCGATCCCCAAAAGCCAGCCAGCATCATGTGGTGTGGTGGTTTCGGTTCGGCCGATTGGTTTCACAACTACGTCGAAAATGTCACGTTCGATGTGGGAGACAATAACGCGGGAGCGATTGGACTGCAGTTCTATTCCAACAATTCAGGAGCAGTTAGAAATTGTCGGTTTCTAGCTGGTCAGGAAAGTGGATTGATTGGATTAGATCTAGGTCATCGTGATATGAACGGACCGTTATTGGTTCGCAATTGCGAGGTTATAGGATTTGATCGAGGCATCAGCACTTCGAGAGCCGTCAATGGACAAACTTTCGAATACATCACGTTACGCGATCAAAGACAATTTGGCTTTGATAATGAGGGTCAGGCGATCTCGGTGCGGGGATTGTTAAGTGAGAATAACGTTCCAGTAGTGAGAAGCTATGGTGTTTTCTGCTTGGTGGATGCTCAGCTAAAAGGAAAGAGGGAAGCCAGCAATTGGCCCGCGATCATCAACTACAACGGTGGTAGAATTTTTCTTCGCGATGTAACAACATCTAGATACAAACGAGCCGTCGGGGATGTTGAAACTCCCGATTGGTTCGCATCAGTCAGAGTTCAAGGAGACGATAAACCAGGCAGTTTGGGGCCAAGCATCTCTGAGTACTCATCCCATTCCTATACACGTGCGTTTCCCGGCGTGGAACTTTCGCTTAAACTGCCAGTGAAAGATCCCCCTGCTGTTGTGACAGATCCACCGAATGCATGGGTAAACGTCGATGATTTCGGCGCAGATCCAACCGGCAACAAAGACTCTGCCGACGCCATTCGCAAAGCCATGAACTCCGGTGCATCGACAATCTTCATGCCTGGGCTCTATGCCATGCACTCCACCGTAACGCTTGGTCCCAAAGTTAAACATGTGGTGGGTATTGGCGGGATGGTTGACTACTTTGGGAAAGCCAAGCCCGACTTTCGCATTCTCGATGGCGAGTCTCCGACAGTGACGTTCGAGCACTTTGCCTACATTCATGGTGGAATCGAGATCGACACATCAAGAACCATCATTTTCCGCAGTGTATCGGATTGCGATTTGACATTCGGGGCGAACGCCGAGGGTGGGGAGTTATTCTTTGAGGACTTTGTTACACATAACTTGGTACTTGAGAATCAAAAGGTTTGGGCTCGCCAGTTGAATGTCGAGAACGAAGGAACTCACGTGCTTAACAAAAGTAGCGATCTATGGGTTCTAGGATACAAGACCGAGCGAGGTGGAACTCTGCTGGAAACCAAAGCTGGAGGACACAGTGAAGTGCTCGGAGGCTTCAGCTACACAACAACCGCTGGGAAATTGGCACCAATGTTTGTGACCAAAGACGCTAGCCTTTTCACGTTCTTTCACGAAGTCTGTTTCAATGGGGACCCGTTTGCAATGCTCGTCGAGGAATCGCAAGCGGGGGAATCCAAGAAACTGCCAAAAGGGAGAGCCCACACAGCACCCTATCGAGCTCAATGAGTGTGAATGCCCTGGCAAATCGCTGGAAAGCGAGTTCTTCCTGACGTCGTACCTTCTTTCAACCCTAGTTGGATTCCCCAGTGTTTTGTGACTCAACGGCTTAGTATAATCTAGGGCCTGCGATTTCTTTACTTTGTTTAGGGGAGATGTTATGCGTCGGTTTTATTTGGGTTTGGCTGTTTTCTTGAGCTTGGGTTGCTTTACCTTGGCGAGCACTTTTATTGAAAAGAAGACGGTCAAGCAGGTGATGAAGGCTGGCTTTGCAGGTGATAGCAGTTTGTGTAAGAAAGTCGTTAGCGGTGAAGCGAGTGACGACGAGAAAAAAGCGTTTCTCGACCTTCTAGTGGATTTGGTTGAGAACGATGCACCGAAAGGTGATGAACTGCAATGGAAGGCGCAGTCTGGTAAGGCACTTTTGGCTGCAGCTAAGGTCGTCGCTGGTCGCGAGGGAGCGACAGCCGAGTTAAAGGAAGCAACTAACTGCAAAGCTTGCCATGATGTCTTCAAGGGCAAATAGCTCTGGAACCAATTCATGATTCGTGGGAGAGAGTCGGATCGAGCATAATGATTCGTTCTCTCTACCTCGGATCGAACGCAAACTCGTAATCCGCTTTACTGACGATTTTGCCTGCCGCGGGGTCGGAAAACTCCCGTACACTCTACGATTTCCCAGCATCAGAACTTTTTTGAAAAATCTTGGCAGAGTTCTGTCTCTTTCTTCGCATGACTCTTTAGGAAGTCAGATCTGGTACATCCAGGCTTAAATCTGAACTTTTCCATACTAATCATAATTTACCGGAGTTTTGAGATGGGTAGAAGAAATCGGGTATTGTCCGTCGAGGGACTAGAAAACCGGAAATGTTTTTCCGTCGATTTAGGATTGCTTCCGTCCTCACTAGAGGAAATTGAAATGGTGGTAATTCGTCATAACCATGCGATGCCGACAGATGTCAACATGGATGGAAACACATCGCCACTCGATGTATTAAGCATCATTAACGAGCTAAATCCACCGGAACTCGCTCCCGCTGAAGCGATGATGTCGGATACGCATGGAGATGGTTCGATCTAGCGGAAAGATGTGGGCGATTTCGCTTAAGCCGCTCGCAGTTGCAGCTGGCCTTGGACAAATGGGTATTCATCGCAATGTCATTCATCCCAAGTTCGGCAACTTTATTCTTTTAGGTGTGGTTTTGCGTGAAGTGGATGTGACCGAAAACTCGGTCCCCTTGTTAGGAGACTGCGATTTGTGAGTTACAGCCAACTCTTCAGCTTGGCTCAGAATGTTGCGCAAAGAGTCTTCGGTGGTTTGGTTGTTGATTACGCTTCGTATTCGGCTTTGGGGAGATCCAAAGCTTTTAATTGCGTTAGGCAAGTGCTTTCCATGACTAATCACCCAGTGCAAAATTTCGACTTCGATTGGTCCTGGAATAAGCTAGTTGACGAAGATACACCGGGGGAATGACTTGCTTGAACAGGGGCGTTCCGGCGTTTCCCCTAGCTTCCCGAACTTTCGCAAGCGCAATGCCAGCTATCTGCAAGTCACTTTGCTTTGCTAATCGTTTGCTTATCGGGTTGATAGCATTTTCTTGGTCGGCGTCGCCGAGTTGGGCTCAACTTCGCCACGACCGAATGATGGAGACGGTCGCGATTGGCGATTCGACTCGCGAAGCTCGGGATAAAGCGGTCAAAGCAATCCCTTTCACCCAACTTACTCCGCAGGCGACCTCGAATTTGAGTGCCGTCATCGAGGGAAGCAGTTATTTTCGGCGGATGCCCGCACAGTCCCTCAATTGCGAGCCTGAAGTATTAATCAGCTTAGCACGCAACCCAGAGGTTTTGGTTTCGATCTGGGACACCATGGGAATCACTAGGGTTAAACTAGATCGCACCGCCCAGTACCAGCACTCGGGCAATGATGGAGCCGGCACGACCTGCAAGCTCGATCTCATCTACGGCAACGAAACCACGCACGTCTACTTTGTCGAGGGAGACTACGACGGCCAAATGTGGCCTAAGAAATTGACGGGCAAGAGCGTTATAATCTTGCATCAAACTCCGGCTCAGGAAGTGAACGGCTTGCGGCGGATAACGGTTTGGATGGATGTCTTTCTAAAAGTAGACAACATTGGGGCTGATCTTGTAGTGCGAACCCTCAGTCCACTAGTCAACAAGAGTGCAGATAGCAATTTTGTGGAGTCAGTGGCTTTCGTGGAGCAAATTTCTCAAGCGGCTGCTGTCAATTCATCGGGATTACAGAATCTGATCTCCAAGCTCAATGTAAGCCAGCCCATCAAAGAGCAATTTCAACAAGCAGTTCGCGTCGCTTCGGCCAGAGCCAATAATGCCGCTCAAAACGTCCGTCAGAAAGATGCTCCAAAAATTGGGCAAAATGGCTATAGTGTATCCTCTGCGATGAGCGAGCCAAACGGTAGCAAAACTCCCGCGACTTCAGGAACAGGCACTAACGCCGGACTGAGCTTGGGATCATCCCCAAACAGCAGTCCGCCAGTTAACCTTACCGGAACCAATGCCGGTACAAAGAGCGATCCAGAATCGGTCTCAACGCGGAAAGGACAAGCTTCGGCACCGACTCAGAAAGCGGTTTCCACCGACTCCCCCACAATCAGAAAACTAAATTCTGATAAGCCATGATTCCATTGTGGATCGGCTCGCGAGTCGATCCACAAATTGGTATTTATTCATGGTCTACGAATTAAGCGATCTTCTCAAAAGCCGGGTCTTGTTTTTGGGAACTGGCAACAAGAAAAAAATCATTGAGTTAGGACAAGTACTGGAGCCCCGTGGCTATCGCCTCAAGACCCCGAGCGATTTGCCAAGCCAGATCGAGGTCGATGAAACAGGTTCGACCTTCCTCGAAAACGCCAAACTAAAAGCCGTCGCTCAGGCGAAGCATACTGGCTTATGGTCAATCGGTGAAGACAGCGGCCTTTGTGTGCTCGCGCTAGATGGTGCACCTGGAATCTACTCCGCCCGATATTCAGGTCCCAACGGTACGGACGCCACCAACAACTCGCTACTGCTCGATCGCATGGCCAACGTCCCGGACTCTTCGCGCGACGCGTTCTACGTTTCCACGATTGCCCTGGCCGACCCCAGCGGGGTGGTTCACATCGAAGTCATTGGAGAATGCTGGGGACGCGTTTTAAGAGCTCCGCGAGGTGAAGGCGGGTTTGGTTACGACCCGCTATTCGAGATTCCGGAGTTCCATCGTACGTTTGCAGAATTAGGGATCAATGTAAAGCGAGCAATAAGCCATCGAGGACGATCGCTCCGTGCTTTTCTTGCTCGTTTGGACAACATAGCCACAGTTGGTTTCAATGACTGATTCCATTTTGCATTGGATCCTCATGCTGATTGCTGCTTTGGGTGTCGGCATCACCAAGAGCGGCCTTACCGGCGTCAGCATGGTACACGTCTTGATTTTTGCCTCAATCTTTGATGCGAGAGAGTCGACGGGAATCGTTTTGCCCATGCTCATCTTTGGTGACGCTGCAGCGATGGTGGTCTACGGTAAACATGCCAATTGGACTTACATCCGAAAAATGCTGGGCCCAACACTGGTGGGAATTGTGATTGGAGCGATTGCGATGCAGTTCTTGAGCGGTGCTGCATACCGGCCACTTTTAGGGGTCATCATTCTGGGGCTCGTAACGATGCAGATTGTTCGCATTCGATACCCCAATGCAACCGAGAACATACCCCATGCGTTGTGGTTTGCATGGTCGATGGGAATTCTTGGAGGAGCAATGACCATGATCGCTAACGGAGCTGGCCCGGTTTTCGCGATCTATTTTCTAGCGGTTGGATTGCCAAAAATGGAATTAGTCGGCACGGGCGCATGGTTTTTCTTACTTATGAATTTGCTCAAAGTTCCCTTTAGCTGGGGGCTGGGTTTGATCAAGCCCGATACATTGATGCTTAACGCAATGCTTTGCCCATTCATTCTCCTAGGCCTTTGGGCTGGTGTCGCAACCGTAAGGCGCATACCCCAAAAGCAATTTGACCTGATCCTGCTAGCGATGACCGCCATGATCGCCGTCGGGTTCTTGGTGTTATAAGTCCGCAGTAGGCCGTAACAAGCCACAGCATGCAGGCCCCGTGGCTTAGTCCATGACGAAGGGAAGTCAAACTAATTGACGTGGATGATGGCTTTAAGAACACCGGTGCTAGGGTCAGTCCATGAAGGAAACTGTGTGCCCACATCGGCGAACCCAGCATGATGCGTGATCCACTTGTCGGTGTTGATGGTTCCCGCACCAATCAGACCGATGATCCGCCTAAAATCCTCTGGCAACGCATTCCTACTGGCCAATATCGTTAGCTCGCGGCGGTGAAGAGCCACAGAATGCGGTATTGTAAGATTCTGTTGCGTGATCCCGACGTACGCGACACGACCTGCGAACGCAGCAAAATCGACGGCGCGACTCATGCTATGGTGATTTCCAGTGGCATCGATCACAACATCTGCTCGACGTCCGTCCGTAAGCGACTCCAGTTTCGCGATATCTGCTTCCGATCCATCCATAAGAACAGTGCTGGAGATTCCCATCTTGGTCCTGACAAAGTCGAGCCGATTCTCGCTTAAATCCGCCACAATCGCCTTGGCCCCAGCCACCTTAACAAACTCCAATGCCGATAGGCCGATAGGCCCCGCACCAATGACTAGGACGCTATCGGTTGAGGTAACTTTTGCCCGATTGACCGCATGACAACCAATGGCGAGCGTCTCAACCAACGCAGACTGCTCGTAAGTAAGTTCGTTGGCTTGATGAAGCTTCCTCGCAGGAAGAATCATCATCTCGGTTAGTCCACCATCACACATCACTCCAAGTGTTTTGTTGGACTCACAGCAGTTGGTATAGCCACGTACACACGCATAACAGACACCACAATTGATATACGGCTCAACACTGCACCGATCGCCTACTTTGATGTGCTGGACATTCTTCCCCACTTCGAGAATCTCAACACCGAGTTCATGGCCCGGTATTCGAGGATACGAGAAGTACGGAAACTTGCCCAAGTAACCAGCGATATCCGTTCCACAAACCCCGACACGATGAATGCGTACCAAGGCCTCATCGTCCTTGGGTCTAGGTGGTTCGGAGATATCAATTTGGTTCCAAAGCTTCGGTTCAGTTAGCTGTAACGCTTTCACGATTATCAGTCAGTCTGGGTTATCAGTCAGTCTGGGCTATTGAAGAGGAGAAAAATCGGCTGGCTTGAGGAATATGCTTTTCACTCCTCCAGGAACTGTCAATGATCCACCCGCTGCCGCTTCGGATTCAGTTCGAGCTTTTTGCCACGCTGGATCAGCACCAAACTTGCCGAACGATTCTTTGGCAGCATCTTGGGAAGCATGAGTGATAAAATAGACCAGGGCGTTGGGTGATGCAGCCAATTCGCTATCAACTTTGGCTTCCGCTTTGCCGACAGGAGACATCGAATTAAGAAGCTGTCCGCATGTGGTCTTTTCACCTTCCAAGACAGACCAGTAGATGATGTTGGTCATGCCATACTTCTCAAACAGCGCTAGCGTATGATTTCGAAAGCGATTGTTGAGTGCTGCTAGATTATTGGGAGTTGCGATATAAGTTCGTAGTTCGAACACTCGACCGCCAACCTTCTTTACTTCTAGATTGGGGCTATAGTCATTTGCGGAAAGAAACGTCTGGGTGAATCCTTTGACTGGCTTTACACCATTCTTTTCGGAACCGACAACAGCTTTCTTCCAGTCGGCGTCCGCTTGAAACGAACTCCATGACTTGCCCGCTGCCTCGCGGTTTTCGTGTCCGACTAGCATAAAAACTCGCTCATCTGCAGCATCGGTTGGAGTCCAAACACCAATTAAATCCATTTTGTACTTCTTGATGTAGCTTACGCCGTGATCGGCCATCAGCTTTAACGCATCCGCTTGCCGGCCAGCTTCTACATTGTAAGTTCGGAGCTCATAGACCTTGGCCGAAACGGTCGCTTGAAACATCCCAACACACAGGAAAAAGATCATCGATAGTGCAAGTCGTGCCATGTTTTGCCTCTTGAGAAAGGGGTAAGGAAGGAGGCAAAAGTATAGCCTAATCTCATCCCGGATAACTACAGGCATCCCAACAAAACGGCCAGAGTTCGAGTATTATAAAACAAACTACAATTCGAACTCCGTGGAAAATGAACCGGAAATGCTTGAGGACTTTCTTGAAAAAGTGGCTCGTCGACAAGATCTTTCGGTCGACGAAATGCAAATGGCGATCACATGGATGCTCGCTGGCCGAATCGATAACGATCAGATAAAAGCTCTTTTGCTTGGGTTGCGAGAAAAGGGAGAAGCGGTCTCCGAGTTGGTAGGGGCCGCAAAGGCCATGCGAATGATGATGACCCCCATTCGCACAAAGCGGGCTAACCTAGTGGATACATGCGGAACCGGGGGCGATGGGGCCAAAACGTTTAACATCTCAACAGCGACCGCCATCGTGGCAGCAGCCGCTGGCGCCTCAGTCGCCAAACATGGCAATCGCAAAATAACCAGTCTCACGGGTTCTGCCGACGTCCTGAGCGAGCTCGGGGTTAAGATCGATGCGTCCCGTGCCGTGGTAGAAAAATGTTTGGACGAAATTGGACTTTGCTTCTGTTTCGCTCCGCTTTTACACCCGGCTATGAAACATGTTTCCGAAGTTCGAAAGTCCATCGGAGTTCCGACTTTGTTCAACTCCCTAGGACCCCTCTGCAACCCTGCGGGGGCCTCGTTTCAAATGATCGGTGTCGGCAGTGAAGAACTCCAAACGAAAATCTCCGCCGCCTTGCTGCAATTACCAATCGAATCGGCCGTCGTAGTTAGAGGCAACGATGGAATGGATGAGGTCTCTTTGGGAGCCGAAACAAACGTCCATCATGTCGCACACGGATTTTTGACGCAGACGGTTTGGACACCAAAAGACTTCGGTCTCTCTCAAATCGATAACCGTGACCTCATCGTAGATTCACCAAGCGAAAGCGCCGATGCGATTCGGGGCATATTGCTTGGTGAAAAAGGAGCGAAACGCGATATTGTCCTAGCCAATGCGGCAGCAACGCTATGGATCTCTAATCACACCCATTCATTGGTAGACGGAGCGCAACGGGCGGCCAAGGCGATCGACTCCGGAGCAGCGCGAGAGCTTTTGGAGAAGCTATCAACATTGTCCAACAGCGAATGACCAAAACCGTCATTCGCCACCTCCGCATTACTAACCAGTGCGCCGAAGCCTAGAAAACTACTCGATCGTTTGGTATTCCCATTCCTTGACTTCACAATCGGATTGAAAAACACAGTAACCTACAGGTCTCGATTTGAGCACTTCTGCACGGAGAGAAAACTTCTTTCCTTCGCGTGCCACATTGATGATCTGCTCATCATCAATCCAAACGGTCACATGTTTTGCGTCTACTCTAACGCGGAATGAATACCATTTGCCATTCTTGAAATCCTTAAAGCCACTGGTCTCATTTTCGGATGCATCGTTTCCATTGATGCTACTGAGTCCGGTTAGTCCACCACCCCAGCCACCGCATATGAACGAGCAATGTTCTTTGGCTATTGGAAACGTCATACCTACAAAGAAATCGGAACCAGTTACACGTCTGGCTTGCCACCGCATTTCGTAGTTCTCAGTTGGAAAATCCTTTTTCTTGGAAGTGACGCCCGTTAGTGGGTCCCCCATGCCGAGCTTCAAGACTCCGTCTTTGATATCGACCTCACCTTCGCCGCCGAAGTTGGTGATCTCAAAGCCATCTAGCGTGTCGCTCGAAAGCAAAGGAGTCCACTTTTTTTCGGCTTTCTTTCCAGCTTCCTTAGATTCGCCGCTAGACGGCTTGTCCTGTGCTAAACAGAAAGGGGCAAGGACTAATGTTAATGCGACGAAAGAGAGGATGGATTTCATAATGGTAAGCCATGTTGAGGTGGGAAGGTTAAAGCGTAATACCCAGTGATTCTAACATACAAAGGTCGACTAAAAAGTCGACCGATGGGACCGTCAATTCCTGTGTTAAATCTTGGCGAATTTGGCTCGCAACTCAGCGAGATTAGGCTCCCGCCATGTAGATCTCTTCATAGGGTTGAATCACGACAAACCCGTTTCCTCGAAATTCGGTTTGAATCGATTCGCCACTGCCTCGGCCAAAAAAGGTCTTCAGACTGACGTCCGTTTTGAATACAGGTTCCAGCCCGCCGGACCATGCGACCGTTGCATTGGGATCGGTGGTGACTGGATTGTCCGGGGTCACCAACAAAGTAATTGGGTCATAGTGGGTGGTGAACGCGATCATGCCGGTCCCCTCCAGTCGGACATTAAACAATCCCCCTGCGAGCATGGATGACACTTTCCGCATCATCTTGATCTCGTATCGGATGGATGGTTCAAAGGCGAGCAGATCGTTACCGTTAACGAAAATCGTGTCGTTTTGTAGATTTAGAATGGTGATCTTCTTACCGGCATCTGCCAAATAGACTTGGCCTCTTCCCTCGGCTTTGGTAAGCCGCGTCCCCTCTCCGGTTAAGGACTTCTTCAACATGGTACCGAGGCCTTGCTCAAGAATTCCTTCTCGTGTGAATTTCACTTGTCCACGGTAGGAGACCATGGACCCCATTTTGGTCCAGACGGCACCGTTGAGATTGAGTTCTAGAATGCGTTCGGTTTCAAGTTCAAAGACTCCTTGCTCGCGGTTCTTTTCTCTTGTGGAGTTCACAAATTCATCAACGCTATAACGACTCATGGAAATGGCCCTGTGTAAAAATGGTTTGTTGCCCTAATAACTTCGGCTACCAGATGTTAGCAGAGCACGCGCGTTTGTCGAATAGTTCTGGCATGTCGATCCCTTTTCGGGAGTTGAGATGATAATGGGACAGGATTGACGTTATTGACTGCGATGACCTCAATGACTGTATGAGAAGTCACCTCGAGCGTCAACAATTTCAACGCCTTGAATCACGTCAGTCCGGTCAATACGGTCACTCAGGTCCCCCGTCCTCGAAACGAACGCGCCCACAATGCGAGTGGTTGCCACAAATCGCAATGCTTCTCGGCTTAGTAGGGCTGATTCACGGCATCGCATAGTGTCTTCATCATGGGGCGAGCCAACTTGGTAAGTTCAATAATCCGATCAACCAACTCAGGGGCCTGTATCTCTTTCACATGAAGCGGGACCATACCAAGAAAGCTCTTCAACTTGAGATCAATCGCACTGGGATGATCGGAAGAGTAACCGCGTGGCATGGTTTTCAGGCTATCATCATAAACGGTAAAGGTTCGGCGAAACGACTTGTTGTGGAAGCCCGATTTCCAATCCTCTGCATTGCCATCAATGAACTCTCGAATCTGCTGCAGGACCGGTCCATCAGGTCTCCATAGTCCCACTCCGCAAAAGATCTCGTCGCGAGCAATGTGAACGTAAACCCCAGGTGCATGAACGTCCTTGCCAGCTTCATGACGAAACTGGATTCCGATGTTGGTTTTGTAAGGTGTTTTATCCTTCGCGAACCGAGTGTCTTTGTAAATTCGCATCAGCGAACCACCAGACTTGGACGCGATGGCAGTGAGTTTAGGCGCGACCTTGGCGAGCGGTCCCTTGATCGCTTCGATAAACAACAAAGCGGGATCCAGCACCGATTCTTCGTACTGTTCCTTGTGTTCTGCAAACCATTCACGCCGATTGTTCTGCTCCAAATTCGTCAGAAACGGCAACGTAGATTTCGGAAATCCCTTGAATCCCACAAATCCTCCAACTCAATTGCGACAAAGTTCTATTGCGATACAGTAATGGGTCAAAGCCCCTATAGTTGTACTCGATTCCGAGATGGATCGCACGACTACGCCGTCTATTAAAGCTGATGTCGATGATAAATGAGGCGAAAGGACGGGGCTCTTTTCTTGAACACAGAAGTATGAGAGTGCGGTTGTGGGCCGTAAACCGTGGGCTAGCGCCCTGCGGCTAATGCTGTGACTTCTGACCAGCTTTCTTTTGCATCCAATCGCTAAGAGACAACGACAGGCGATCCTTTTGTTTGGCAATTTGCTTATTCATTTTCTCTGCCAGTTTGTCATCGTATTCCTCAAGCTTCTTATCGAGCACACCACGAAGCTGCTTGCCCATAAGCTCCGCAGCATCTCCCCCGATGTGGCTGATGCGATGGACTTCGAATCGTAACAAACTAATACTGGCTCGTTCGACAACCGGGTCAAACCGCACATCAGGTGGAAGCTTGGCCGCGTTCACATAAATCTTCACCTTACAGTCAATCTCTAGGGATACGGTTGCATCCGCTTTGACCGAAATCGAATACCACTGAAGGCCTCGCTGATACTGTTTGAGCTGCGAATACAGCGCGAGAGGCATCTCCAGTTTCATTGCAAAGCCAATTTGCCCTTGTTCAGAAAAGTCGATTTTGTCGATTGCGACAGCCAAGTTCGCTTGTGGATCGATGAAGTCAATTACGTGACGCTGCCACGTACCATGTTTGACGGTCTTTCGCCGCCTATTGGTTTTGATCTTGCCATCTTCCCAGCGTACGTTGAGGCCACTCACGATCTCTTTGGTTTGATCCCATTTGCGCAGATCTTCGTAGTGCGGTGGCAAATTCTTCAGAACCAGCCATTTCACCCAAGCAGCCAGTTCATCTTGTTCGCTTTCATCAATTTCAATTGCAACGTCGGTAAGATTTTCAGGCAGAGTGAGTTTACTGGACGATGGTACATATTCTGATTCCTCGTCTTCTTCAATCGCCCCAAAGAGATCGTCTATCGTAGGAGAGGATCTTTCCTGCCCAACGCATCGCGAACCAAGTCCAGCTACGATCCAGAAAGTGCTGATCGCTGCGACCACGACGAGGACAGGAATTTTGACTTTCATTCTCACGAGCTCTGTAAACAGAACAAAATGTTGTGAAACTTGACTAGAATGATCAGGAATGATCCCTCTCCACGTTTTGCTCTTATGGTAAGAATTGGCCAAATGCAAGCACAATATCAATGCAGCACGGGACTGCTTGTCACCGAGTCTTTTTCCCTAAAAAGAACTTGGCTGGCAATCGCCGCGATCCTCTTCCTGACGGTTAATCAGGGATTCAGCAATGATGACCTCCCCTCCGAATCGGAACGCCAGAGCCGAATCCAATCGGTGCTCGATGCCGCTCAAACGCAAGGGGACGCCTCTCGAGGACTCAAAATCTACACCAACGCCAAGGCGGCTTGCTCGTCCTGCCATCGCATCGGCTCGGCAGGGAGCGACATCGGTCCAGAGCTGACATTGATCGGGAAGAATCGAACGCCTGGTGAAATTGTTGAGAGTCTTTTTTGGCCTAACCTCAAAATCGAGCCAAGCTATCGACCGTGGAAACTGATGATCGATGATGGTTCCGTGATCACGGGTTACATCGATAGCAATCAATCCACCGCGGATTCGATCGCTGTGAAAGATCCCGCCACAGGTACTATTCAAACCTACCCCCGCGAATTGATCGAAGAGCAAAAGGAATCGCTATCCCTGATGCCAAACGGTTTGTTCGAATCGCTCGATTTCAACAAACAAGCGGATCTCGTTCGGTTCTTACTCGATCTAGGGACGAACACGGCGCTGGATCGAGCACATGTTGAGTCGATGATTCGCAATGCTGTTCGCCACGAACCTGCGAGCTTCCCATTTGATCTGGGGCCGATCTATCCGGAACTACGTCCTGGCTGGAAACAACCGATCAATCAAAACCGACTCTACGACTTTTACAGTAAGCAAGCACGCTACTTTCTGTCGCAACCTGCCGAGATCGATCTCATTCAAGAATTCACGGGATTGGATGGTGATAAATTTGGTCACTGGGGAAGCCAAAACGAAGACTCGTGGCGTGGAAGCGAATGGAACTCGGTCGAGCCAAACCTCGTTCAGTGCAATGTTTTGGTCCATCCAAGCAAAACCATCAACAGGGCCGTGTGCTTTCGATTTGGAAAGGATCTAGCTTGGTCTGCCAGTTACGATTCCGATCGCTTGCAGTATGACTTCTTCTGGCAAGGTGGATTTGTCTCTTACTCGGACGTTCGCCACGGCTTCATGGACGGCGTTCGAATCGTTGGGAAAGAAATTGCAAAACCTAATCAAACTGATTCTGCGTTGTCGATTTTAGGTCTCAGTTCCAAGGAACCGGTACGTTATCTTGGTTACTATATCCATGAGGAACAAGTACTCTTTGAGTTCGAAGCAGCAGGTACGGTCTATATTGACTTCGTTAGGGAAAAGTCGGGCGTCATTACACGAAGCGTTGTACCGAAATCGGAATTTCCTAATCCTGAATGGCTGCGAGGAGGATCAGCTCGAAACCCACAGGTTCTGGAAACCGATATCAAGCTTGGTACCGGTACAGGATACGCGGTCGATACGATTGAAATTCCGTTTGATAACCCATGGCGAGCATCCATGGCCATCGGTGATCATGATTTCCTAAGCGATGGAACCGCCATCGTTGCCACCATGCAAGGTGATGTATTCCGCGTCGAAGGTGTTACGCACAAGCCGGGTAACAATCACAATAAAGCAAATTGGCAACGTATAGCAGCGGGATTGCATCATGCTCTAGGAGTGGTCGTTCATGATGATCAAATCTATGTGTTGGGACGGAACCAAATCACGCGTTTGCAGGATCTCAATGGAGACAATCTCATCGATCGCTACGAGTGCTTTTCTAATGCATTCGAGACATCACCCAATGGCCATGACTACATATGTGGACTGGTGCGAGACCAAGAAGGCAGATTCTACACCGCTTCGGGAAATCAAGGTGTTTTGCAGATATCGGCGGATGGATTGACGGCCAAGGTTATTGCCACAGGCTTTAGAAACCCCGATGGAATCGGTTTGTTACCTGATGGCACGATTTCGGTTCCCGCATCTGAAGGGGAATGGACTCCTGCATCTATGGTTAGCTTGGTCAAACCACTTGCCTCAGGAAAACATGGAGAGTTTGTAACAGAACCTGCTCCCTTTTACGGTTATCGAGGTCCCAAAGCGGATCAGCCAATCGAATTGCCATTCGTGTATTTGCCAAGAGGAGTCGACAACTCAAGCGGCGGGCAGTTCTGGATTTCGGATGAACGCATGGGACCCATTGCGAACCAAATCCTACACACTTCTTACGGAGCGGCCACAGCGATGCTGTTGTTGCGAGACCAAGTTGACGGAATCGATCAAGGAGGCATTTTTGTGCTGCCCGGTGAATACCTATCGGGAGTTCATCGAGCCAAAACGAATCCAGTCGATGGACAACTGTATTTGAGCGGCATGTACGGTTGGGGAAATTATTGGATCCAGCCTGGAGCGTTCCAACGTTTGCGATACACAGGAAACGATGTTCTTGCTCCTGTTGGATTTCACGTATTCACTAACGGTGTGCGAGTCGATTTTTCCAACAGGATTGATTCCGATTCCGCACAGGATGCCTCGAAGCACTTTGCCCAATGCTGGAATTATCGCTACTCGCCTGGGTATGGATCCAAGGAGTATTCCGTCTTTTCTCCGACCATTGCAGGACACGATCGATTAAACGTGACTTCGACGCACGTGCTCAATAATGGTAAGTCTCTCTTTTTAGAAATACCGAGTCTTCAAAAATGCAACCAACTCCACCTGCATCTCAATTTAAAGAACGAAGATGAAAGGGCCGAATCAAACCAACCCCTCGATCTTTACTTGACCGTTCATGCAATGGACCGTCCTTTCACTGACTTCGAAAATGCCGTGACTGTGACAAGCAAAGTGGAGCTTCCTCATCCGTTAAAACGTGATCTGGATCGCTTGCAAAAGAGTTTGCCTAATCGGTGGCAAAATCGTTTGGAGGGAGCTAGAGCTATCACGATTGACGCTAAAGACAATTTGCAATTCTCAGAACGAGTGATCGAGGTACGCGCCGGGGAAACGATTCAATTCACATTCCGTAACCCAGATGTCGTTCCCCACAATTGGGCTCTCATAAAGCCGGATTCCTTGGAGAAGATCGGAACGTTGGCGAATGGATTGGTAAATGATCCCGATGCCTACCTAACTCATTACGTACCGGCTAGCGATGATGTGATTTGCTTTACCGATGTCGTAGAACCTAAGAATGAGTTCACGATTTACTTCAAGGCCCCGAGTGAACCAGGTCGTTACCCCTACCTCTGCACCTTTCCAGGCCATTGGATGGTGATGAACGGAGTGTTAATCGTAAAGTAACTCGTTCAAAGCCAGGACAAAAAATACCCCGCGAACTTCTCGCAGGGTTTATGACATTTCTCAGTGATCGCAACCGATCTCCCCCTCCCCAAACGCCGCTTGGGAAGGGTGAAGAATGTATGTGGCGGTGATCAGCGAAGAACGTCGCTTGTCATAACATCTTTCCATTCTCTACTTCTTTTGGTAGAGCGAATGCTTGGGATTACCACCCGCGCGGAGATAAACCAACAGGTCCAAAATCTCTTGCTCGTTCAAAGTATCGAACGATCCGGAAGGCATCGGAGAAACTTGGCTCTGTCGCACCTCGACAATGTCCTGACGCTTTAGATTAGTGAAGTTACCTGGATCCAGCATGTTGGTTTGGATCACAAGATCTTCACCATTGAGGTTAGCCACGCGACCAACATATCACGCACACTAAATCGGCCACCGGCGCTGGTTAGATCTGGCCCTTGGAGACCACCCTATCCACCCATGCGATGACGCCGTAAATCCAGTCGCTGATCAGTAGGGCGTTTTGGTACTTGGCTGGGAATTTGGCTCCGCTGATAACATGGTTCACGCGATTTGGTCGGTACCATGGAGTTCCAAACTCCCATTCCATATCGGCATCATCAGTGAACAACTCGCCGGTAGGACTAAAGTCGATGTCGTATTGATTTCTAAAGCCGTTGGCCATGATTTCGATATCGCTGCCGTCTGGATTGAAGCTAAGAACGAATCCACCAGATGCTGGAACTCCTGCCATAAATCCTCGCGCGTCTGGCATACGACCAAGCATATGTTCTTCGCTCCAGTGACGTGGCGCTCTCGATGCATCAATCCGCTACGGAAGTTGCGTTTGATTGCCTGCGGCTAGATACAGTCGCCCTTCTGGCCCCTCGAGAACGGCATGTGGTCCGTGCTCTCCGCCGCCGTTGAGAGGAATGATGTGTTCCTTTTTGTCGTAGCTTCCGTCGTTATCGGTATCTTGAAAGCGATACAAACCTGCGTTCTCTCCACCGCTGACATCCACATAGAGACCATCTTTAGTGACCAAGAGTCCCTGTGCCATACCGATATCGATACCGAGCGGCTCAACTATTGTTGCGGTTGCTGCGGAGCCGACGGGTGCAGGCGTCACGCGGTAGATCTTGCCATATTGATCAGACGCGAGGAGTCGCATCCACATCGCCGAATGCGACGCTGGTGGAGAACAATGTCGAAAGCCATGAGCCAATGGATAAAGCTCGGAAAGATACACGCATAATGGAACAAGAAGGTTTTAGAGGGAAGGGAAAATGAAGGACGGAGGATGGAAAACCATCACGGCAGAATACTAGTTTACTTGCCGAGCGAACGACCTTGAAGTCTGAAACTGACCTCTGCAGAAAACGGACTCACTACTTTCATGAGCCGCATCGCGCTAGCGTACGGCTCGCATCTGTTCACCGCCGTCTATCGTCCAATCGGCTGATGAAAACAATCTAATCACTGCTCAGTCGCGTGGGCCGAAATCAAGATTCGCCCACGACAAGAACAGCTTACGAAGTAGGCCTTAGACTAGGCATTCCATCTCACAAGCGACTAGATCTTCATAGGTTTCTCGGCGGCGAATGAGCCGATGGGTTGATCCGGAAACCAATACCTCGGCTGCGCGGCAGCGTGCGTTATAGTTTGACGACATGGTCATGCCGTAGGCTCCCGCACTAAAAATCGCCATGAGATCGCCACTCTTCATCTCTGGCAGATTTCTACCTTTCGCCAGGAAGTCGCCTGATTCACAAACTGGCCCAACGACGTCTTGAACCATCGTTCCTTCGATGGCTGCTTCGTAATCGGTCGGACATTCAGGAACTGCACTCGATGGTGCGACGGGCCAAATCCGATGGAACGAATCGTAGAGGGTTGGTCGAATCAAATCGTTCATCGCGGCATCTTGAATGATGTATCGCTTTCCACCGGTTTCCTTGTTGTAAAGAACTTTCGACACAAGAATACCCGCGTTGCCAACGATAAATCTGCCTGGCTCCAAGACCAACTGGCAACCGGTTTCCTTAACTGCAGGCAAAATCACTTTAGCAAACTCGGAAGCAGCCAAAGCTTCTTGTTTTCGATAATGAATTCCAAATCCGCCACCCATGTTAAGAACACTGACTTTGTGACCTTGGGCTCTGAGTTCAGCGATCAAACGTACTGCTTTTTCACAACCTAATCGATAGGGCTCAGAACTGAGAATTGGTGAGCCCAAGTGCATGTGCAGTCCAGCCACGCACAGGTGCTTGTGTCCCACAACGCCCTTGGCAACGTCCAAAACGGTTTCGATGTCCAGGCCGAACTTCACTCCCTTGACCGAGGTATCGGTTTTAACGTGCGTTTTGGGTGGCAGGTCTGGATTGACTCGCAAGGCGACGTTGGCAACGACACCGAGTCGCTCGGCTACGCGACCGATCGCATGCAATTCCTCTTCGCTTTCAACATCAAAGAGATAAACGTTGTTCTTTAATGCATATTCGATTTCACGATCGGTTTTGCCAACACCTGCAAAGACAATCTTCGACTGTGCATTTCCGGCCTTGATGGCTCGATAGAATTCGCCGCCGGAGGTCACGTCAAAACCAGCTCCATGATCCGCCATGAGTTTAGCAATGCTTAGATTGCCGTTCGCCTTAACGCTGTAGCAAATGATCGGATTGGCTTCTGCGAAAGCGGTTTGTAGCTCCCTAAGGTGTCGTAACAAGGTCGCTTCGCTGTAGACGTAAACAGGTGTGCCGTACTGTTCAGCGATCGCAGCGACAGAGACATCTTCACAGAACAGGTTTCGATTGCGATAAGCAAAGTGGTCCATAATTTGAAAGGTACAAGAAAGGAAAGGGAAAAACTAACGAAGTAAAAACATCAAACGAACTGGTACCGCTACTCGGAGAGATGTTATCGATCATAACCCGACGCGTAAGCGAGGGAATTCTCCGTCATTCTGCCCCTTGCTTACGGGCATGTTGCTTTAATTAGCCGTGGGCGCGCTAGCGTCCGGTTGTCGGCCGTTAACCGTGGGCTAGCGCCCTGCGGCTAATGCTTGTTTTTCAAAACGACATTAAAGCAACAAGCCCTTACGCTGCGGGTTGTGATTGTGGGGTTTCCCCAGTCAAGGTTTTCTCCAAGTTGCCTAACTAGGCGGTACAAGTTTTAAAGGAAATCGATTTTAGTCAAACAGGGCGCGAGCAAAGGACTCCGGATTGAACTCCGACAAGTCCTCGAGCTTCTCACCGAGTCCGACGAATTTCACGGGTAGCCCAAATTGTTCTGATATTGGCACGACGACACCACCTTTGGCACTGCCATCTAGTTTTGCAAGAACAATACCGGTGCATCCTGCTGCTTGGGAAAAGCCCTTCGCTTGGCTGATGGCATTCTGGCCAGCTGTTGCATCGAGCACGAGAAGCACTTCATGAGGTGCATCGGGAACTTGTTTGGCGACGACTCGTTTGATCTTTTCGAGCTCTTGCATCAGATTCGACTGCGTTTGCAAACGACCTGCGGTGTCGAGAATGCAAACATCGTACGACTCTTCGACCGCTTTTTTGGTAGCTCTAAAAACAACGGTGCCTGGATCGGAGCCTTGTTCGCCCAGCACAATATCGCAACCGATTCGCTCGGACCAAATACGTAATTGTTCAACGGCAGCAGCTCGGAAGGTGTCGCCTGCTCCGAGAAGCACTCTCTTATTGCTTTGAACAAGTCGATGCGCCAGCTTGGCGATGGAGGTTGTTTTCCCAGAACCGTTTACCCCGACGACGAGGATAATGGTTGGACCGGAGGTCGCGGTGTTGAGCTGGCCGCTCGCATTACTGAGCGACTTGGCAATGTTATCCCGAATGATCGACAAACATTCTTCGAGCTGGATTCGTCGGCCTCGAAACTGGCTGTGGATCGATTCGCGAATCTTGGTCGCCATGGAGTTACCCATGTCGGTCCGTATTAGAATGGCGTAGAGGTTTTTCAAGAAATCCTCATCGACCAATTCCCCTTCGCTCTTCCAAAGGTCTCGGATGTCGGTTCGGAGGAGTTCATTCGTCTTGGAGAGGACGCGGCTCCACCAGCTAGCTCCTTTAGCGGGAGATTCGGATGCCGATGGGGTTGGAGAGCTCTCTGTAGCGACTTTTGTCCCGTCGTTTGGGCTCGTTATGCCAGCGGCAATTTCGGTAGTGTTGCTTTCCCCTGGGCTCGTCGTTTCTTGATCGGTGGTGGCTCGCTTTCGTTTCCAGAAAACCATCGGGAACTTCTACTTTCATGCTCGGACATCCAAAAAACTGCTGTGTTCCTATTGTCGCTTTAGTTGTCGGGGCTGTGTACTGCAAAATTCGCTTGACTTGGAGGCTTATGGTTGAATAGTTTAGAAAGAGGGTAAAGGGTTCCACTTGTCGTTCTTGAGGAGCTTTTTTTCATGAATTCCAAAAACGATTCCGCCGATTCCAGCAATCGGCTTCTAGAGCGGTTCTTTACCGGGCTCTCCGAGTACGCTTTTTACTCGCAGCTGGGGGTCACGGATACGGAGCTGGTCAATTACGTTAGCAATTTGCTCATTCGGTTCACGAAAACCGATGCATTGCACCGGATTCGGCAGCTAAACGGTCGGCGAGCCACCGAGGTTGTGACGCTCATGGCCGAGTCACAGCACCGAATCGGCTTGGCAAAACGGGAAATTCATCGTCACATCGGTGATTTCACCCTTTTTTGGACCGGTTTGTACCCGGAATCGCTTCGAGGATTGCAAGCGGTCGAAAAGTCAGACCAATTCGTAAGCTACTGCTACGAGGGGAAAAAGGCATACGAGATCGCCAGCGAAATTGATGCGGATGAGCCAGACGAAGTCCCCAATTCGTTGCTACATCGACTAAGCGAACAGTTCGAGATGTGTGCTTATGGCTTGCGAGAAATTCGACGCCAATGGGAAGAAGGAGCCGGTCCCCAAGGTGCCATCATCGCCTAGAGGACGAAGCGAGATTGATCTCGCTAGTTATCAAGCAATTCAATCCGGCGTTCCTCAATTGCAAAGCGATATCCTCGTTTAACTGCATGCCCAGCGGTTAAACGAAAACAATCAGCATTAAACTAAATGAGTGGGACGTTGCAAGTCCTCGAAGCCCTTGAACCGCCACACCAATTTCGCTTTGGAGTCTGGCTATTGGCCTGGGATCCAGAGTTTGCTTTCGCCCTTTTCTTCAGGGGCTGAAGCTGGTTGGCCTGGAGTCCAAATGCCCGAAGAGGATGCACTGCTCGGAGATACTCCGCCAACGCCCGGTTGACCAGGCATTCCGCCTCTAGCTCGCATCTGCTGCTCGCGCATCATGGCCATCTGTACGAATTGCAACAACGCTGGATCCTCTGGATTGTCGCGTAGCGATTGCTCTAGATACATCCGAGCCTCCGCTCCACGTCCTAAGCTCGAAAGAATCTCAACTCGCTCCAACACGGCATTGCCCATCGGCACGCCGACCTTCTTCGATGCTTCAGCAATCTTGAGAAGCAACTTTTCTGCGACGTTAGGATCGTTGGTCAACTGAGCCTTAAGATTGAGCAGCGTATATTCTGCCGAATCCTTAACATCATCCGGCCATTGCATCTGCTCGCTTCGCTCGACCAACGCTTCGGTCAAACTGGCAACACCATGCGACAACGCCGACTGCATGAGCTGCACCAACGGTACTGGCTGGATCGTGCTCAAGTCGGTCCAGAAATACGCAGCCCCACCCACGGTGTCAAACACGTCTGTAGAAGAATCCATCTGTGGCTGCTTGAGATTTAACATTTGATGAAGCTCTTTGTATTTAGAGTCCATCAAACCACTCGTACCGGTTCCTTGCCAATGCAATAGCAATCCGGCTAACGCAATCGACTTGGAACTGTCAGTCGATGCCTCGCGTGGAGTTACACCACCTAGACAATCGAATGGATAATCCAAGAAACTGTCGATAACGTGCTGCCTGGTAAGACTGCGGAATTCCGCAGATCGCTCCGCAGGCAACTCTTTCTTAACAAGAACCGAACCAGTTACCTGTGATGCATAAGTGGTCGGCAACGACTCCAAGAGCTCTCGCTTTAATGCGGTGACGCCGATTGCACTCTTAACTTTTTCCAATAGCTGGCGACGCGGGCCGCGTGGTGGCTCTAGCGCGATCAAGCGTGCTGGCTTGTCGGTTTGCCGACCGTAAAACGCGAACCAAGATCCAGTGCGGCTAGCTTCGACGTCAGGGAACTGATCGCGGAACAGCGGCTCGACGCAGACATAACACGCCTTGGGTGGAACCTCTTCGGCTAGGATCGCGGTCAGCAAACCCTTGAACTGCTCGACAGGTACGGGAACCAGATTCTCACACGTAGCAAGCTTCTCATCAAAGCTAGCATCCTCGATCACATATTGGCAAAGCTCTTCGAGAACGGCAGCCCCGTTGGATTTAGGTCCTAACTCATACGCGAGTGCTTGATAGTACACTCGCTGTGGCTCGAAAAGATCTGCAAGATTAGCAAGCTTCTTGCACGTGCCAGCTGCCGAATCGGTGTCGGCCAACATCAATTGGCAGTAGAGAAGACGTTGCAGGATGGGAGCCTGCTGACCAAACTCGCGTTGGATCGATTCCAGTTTGGTCTTGGCCGCAACAATTCTGTAGCCACCCAAAAGTGCATCGGCTTCTGCAAGGCGTTCGGCATATTGAGTCCCGTCCCCGTCACCAGCAGATGGCAGCGATTCGCGGCTCAAAACATTGGCGTTGGTTTGAGAAGCCAACTGCGAATGAGCTTGGA
Source organism: Pirellula sp. (assembly GCA_046344995.1). GTDB lineage: Bacteria > Planctomycetota > Planctomycetia > Pirellulales > Pirellulaceae > JBKCUI01. The sequence goes on along the minus strand of JBKDKR010000089.1, from coordinate 29,586 downwards.
ACCCGAACTTGGCAATCTCATCGTCCATGTCCATCAACATTTCGGAATGGAGCAATGCCGAGAGAACTTGACCACGCTGAGCCATCGTCTCAAGCAGATTCAAGGCTACCGTTGGGGTGAGCCCTGGCAAAGTCTCCGTCGAATCCCCGATAGCTTGAAGCAACATCGAGGCACCCTCTTCGGTGTTACCGCGTATCACGGCCAACAACGATCGATAGAGCTTAGCCAGCGGATTGTCTGGCTGCAGACGGATGAACTTCGCTGAAGTTTCTTCTAGGGAATCGATCTCCCTCAATTGCAACAACAACTGGCACTTCATGGCTAAAAGCCAAGGTGCGGATGGAGATGTTTGCAGATTTTGATTGATCCGGTCGAGTGCCGCAACGTTCTGTTCGCCGGCAATCATGCGATGGATCTTTTCCATCTCAACAAAATTTTTGGTGGGGCATTCGCAGAACTTAATCTTTGATCCGTTGCCACAAGGGCAGTAGCTATACTGGTCCAGGCTACTCATTCGCGATTCGCTCGTCTGTTTGACACTGTGAAATGGTTTTGCACCGGAAATGGTATTTGCACCCTGAAAGTGCCGAGCTCCCAAGCTCAACTTTTAAAATTCCGGTAGGGGGAGACCCTGTATTTATCCCGGTCAGTGTATCATTTTTTTCGATCTATGCCCATGAGCGATTCAGGCTTCCCAGCCCACAAACTTGAGAACCTTAACCCCTATTTCCTCGATCCCGGACTACGGTTGTGAAAGAGAATTTGGCCCACAATGACTTAACGGTCCAGCTGCGAAGCCTGGAGGAATGCGATGATTTCGCTAGAAAATTGGCGACTCTGCTCGAAACTCCCTTCTGCATCGCTCTCGAAGGAACGCTCGGAGCGGGGAAAACGCAACTCACCCGATTCTTAGCACTCGCCCTCGGGGCAGATAGTGCCAGCATTTCTAGCCCGACCTTTGTCCTACTGCAGTCCTACGCGACGAATCCCCCGATGGTCCACGTCGATGCCTACCGCATTGCTGACGAAGACGAGTTTTTAGAGATTGGCATCGAGGAATACCTCGAAAGCGACTGTATCACCATCATTGAGTGGGCCGATCGCTTTCCTGAAATTCTGCCAAGAGACCATCTTCGAATCCGCCTGGAATTGAGCGACCTGGATTCATCGCGAATGGCCACCCTTAGGGCAGCTGGTAATCGATCTACTCTGGTATTGAAATCGCTAGAGCAAAAGCTTCAGTCGAACAATGGCTAACTCCCTCAACTCCAGAACTATTGGTAGTTGAGTCATGCGACACAAATCATTGCCTCAGCTCGTCGCTTTCCCTCGAATCGCTCGAAACAAAATCACACTTGCGCAGGCTCCTGCTATCGGAGCTGTAACGTAAATCCACAAGGACGCGATATTCATCGACACGATTGCAGGGCCAATCGATCGCGCAGGATTCATGGACGCTCCGCAAATGGGCCCAGCAAACATGGCTTCCAGCGCAACGACTGCACCAATGGCGACCCCTGCAAATAAGTTGCTATCTCTCGGCGCACTAGTGACATGAAAAATGACAAACATCAAAATCAATGTCAGCTGAAACTCCAGCACCCACGACTGGATGTAACTGCCGCTGGGTATCGTCGCCCCTAACGTCACCTGGTCTGGAAACAATAATCGTAGCCCAAAGCTCGCCAACAGGGCGCCGATCACTTGGCTGACAATGTAAGGCAGCACCATGGACCCACTAAACTTGCCACCCAGAAACAAGCCAATAGTGACAGCTGGATTAATATGACAACCCGAAACATCACCCAACGAATAAATCATGGCAAGCACGATTAGACCAAACGTCAACGCAACACCGACATGAGTGATCACACCGCCAGTGATATGGTTGATGATGATCGCCCCTGTACCAGCGAACACGAGCGCGTACGTGCCAAAACACTCGGCGAGCAGCCGTCTTCCCAAATCGTTCATGGCTATCTACTCGCTTTCCGTTGCTACCAAGCTCATCATGTAGAGCATCTCGGTACAGATCTGACGTGATCGTTCGTCGTATCGCTCGGATTCCATGGGGGTATCATCCGCTACCTTGGGATCTTCGTATCGGATAGGTGCTCGGAGATCACAGCCAATCACGACGGGACAAGCCTCGTCGGCCTGGGAACAGGTCATCACGGCGCAGTAGTCTTTGGTCGGGTTGGGCTCAGCATCGAATACTTTTGAAAAGCAAATCTGCGGAGAAGCCACATCCGAACTAAAAACTTTGTATCGCGGATTGGATGCTTTTGCATCGTCGGCCTCGACCCTAAGCCCGGCTCGCTCAATCGCGGCTACCGCACGAGGGTTAAAGGCTGTCCCTTCTGTTCCTCCTGAATACGTCTCAATTCGCTCCAACCGATAATACTCGGCCGCAACGTGAGCCCATATCTGTGACAAATGGCTGCGCCGAGAATTGTGCGTGCAAATAAATGTTAACTTGGCTGTTTGACCGCCATCGATCTTCTTGCGAACGTATTCAGCTACACTCTTTAGTTGATCTCGTCGTTCGTTAGGAATCGTGTCTCGTCGAGACACACACTCCTCCAAGTACTGCTGCAATCTGGGATAAAACATAGTTCTTTCTGATTTAATCTTTAGCGATTCTTCTTAAGCTCTTCACGCCGATAGGTGGTTCTGGTTGCCAAGGAATAAAACCGACTCGGTTCGATAACTCTTCAACAACCTCTTTGATGTATTGTTCTTCATGCGATTGACGAAATCTCAGTACGGGATCCGTAATCTGGAGCGGTGTCAATGTTTGATTGACAATCCAAGCGTATGGTTCAATCTCAGCTCTTCGCAGATCTCTCTGCAACATAGCTGCTTCGTGAACCGGTGTGGCTTCCGGCAAACAGACAATGAGAATTCGTGTGAAATCGGAATCTCGGAGTCTGGGGAGTAGCTTCTCCACCGAATCAGACGAATGATGCGATTGCCGAGAAACTTCACGATGATACGCGAGAGCGGAATCGAGAAGCAAAATGGTATGGCCTGTCGGTGCCGTATCGAGTACGACAAACTGTTTCTCTCCCTCTGCAATAGCTTCGGCAAAGGCCCGGAACACCGCGATCTCTTCGGTACATGGCGAACGCAAATCCTCTTCAAGCAACTTGCGGCCTTGTTCGTCCAGCCCACTACCTGCCCGCGATAGGACTTCGGCGGAATACCGCGCGATCTCGACGGCAGGATCGATGCGACTCACTGTTAAATGGGAAACCGACTCCTCTCCAATCGCTGCCATAATGTGCGCTGCTGGATCGGTGGTCGTTAAGTGGACTTTGTGACCGCGATCGGCAAGAGCAATGGCAACGGCCGCTGCAACCGTCGTCTTACCGACTCCACCCTTGCCCATGGTCAAGATGACCCCATGATCGGCTTGCGCTAGCTGGTCGATGATCTCGGAAAGCTTTGGCAATGACCTGGGTTCGACCAGTGCAACTTCCGTTTCCAGCGATACGATTGCGTCAAAGTTGGCATCACTGCTCTGGGTTAACAATGCCCCCAATTGTCGAACTGCCTCAATACCAAGAATTCCGCTCGGTCTAAGTGGCACAACAGTCTGGGGTAATGCTCGAAGCGATTCCGGTTCAGTCGCGAGCGCATTATCGCCCCGACGCTGCAGGGCTACCGCATAGGGATCATTGACTGAGGAGGCCTTAAAGAAACCATTGACAATCAGATGCTGGTTATGAACCCCCAACTCTCGTAACTCCGAACTGGTTCGATTGGCCTCGCGCAGGGCACTTACCTCAGGACGAGTGACCAATACAAGTGTCGTTTGTTCCGGATCGCATAGGGCATGTGCAGTATCCCGGTATAGAGTCTGCTGTGCTTGCAGACCCGAAAGAGGCCCGAGACAACTGGTGCCTGTCGTATTCTGCTCCATGTAACCGGTCCATGCCGATGGCAGCGTCAACAAGCGAAGCGTGTGGCCAGTTGGTGCTGTGTCGAAAATGACGTGATCGAACTTTGACGTAGCCGACGCATCTCCCAGAAGCTTGGAAAACTCATCAAACGCTGCGATTTCCATGGTGCAAGAACCGGAGAATTGCTCTTCCATACTTCTAACAGCGGCCTCAGGGAGCAATCCTCGATAGGGGCCAATCATTCGCTCGCGATAAGTAGCTGCCGCTTGCTCGGGATCAAGATTGAGAGCCCACAAACCGGAAACATCAGGAACCTGTGTTGGTTGATTCGTAAGCGTAACCCGTAACACTTCATCCAAATTAGAAGCTGGATCGGTGGAGACCAGCAACACTTTCTTGCCTTCATCGGCGAGCCTTACGGCCGTGGCGCAAGCTAACGAAGTTTTTCCAACACCGCCTTTGCCTGTAAAGAAAAGATTTCTCGTCGATCGATCTAGAAATGTCATGAGTCACATTAAAATTCCGTTAGAGATAGCGTAGCAGATGGAGCCAAACAGATGGAAATCGCTTAGCAGCAACCCGAAGATCCGCAGCAATCACCACCTGCAGTCGCAAGTGGAAGAATCGACTTAGCGGTTTTGCTGTTGGTCCACGCAGCCATTTCATCTCGCGATGGATAAACCTTTTGGCTCACAATCTCGCCATCGACCAAGATCACGGGCAAACACTCGGTGCCTGCAGTACTTATCAATTGATGAATCTGTTTGTTGTCGATGAACGCTTGAGGCTGCTGAGCAAGATTAAATCGGTCGACATGATGACCAATCGATTTGAGCCAATCCAAATCGGCTGCAAAGCGAGGTAACACCGGATCGACATCGGGTCCGCAAATTCCGCTGGAACAACACATGGGCTTGTCGAAGACTTGAACCGTTTTCATAAGAACATCACTTTGGTTGATTACTTGGTAATTTCATCGATTATCGACGAAATACGATTTTACGAATCAAAAAAACTAAAGGTTGGCAACGAGCTTTTTGAGCTTGGCTAGCTCTTTCTCATTGATGCAGTAACAAACTCGAGGCCCATCAATTTCTCCTTGGACAATTCCAGCCTCTTTCAAAATCTTGAGGTGTTGTGAGACGGTCGATTGAGCCAAACTCATTTCATCGACAATCTCGCCGCACAAGCATGAAGTTCTATTCAGCAACAACCGCACGATGCGAACACGAGCAGGGTGTGCAAAAGCCCAACTTAGCCTTGCCAAGTCCTCAGCCCAAGCGACATCGGGCAAGGGCAATTTCTCGCTCTTGTCACAACACTTTTCTTTTAATTGCTTTAGCTTCGCCATAGAACCCAATCACAATGACCGCCAAACTGTTGTTGCAGCAAATACAACTCAACGTAAATCGTCGATAAACGATAGGGTCTTCATCACAACAAGTCAAGGGCTCGTGACGATCGATGAACCGAATGATTAGCGAACGTAGAATGGGGGCACTCTTGCCCGTTTCATAGCGCCCGAGTCGGTCAAGAGTGACCAGCCTACCATTAAAGCAACAGGTCCATGAGCAGGGGACGGAATTGCGGGGAATTCCCTCGCTTACACTTTTTGAAGTTGCGCTGTTTTGGATTTCGGGGCAACGCCCAGTTCGTTTACCTAGCCCAGCCTCGTAGGGCTGGGACCGCGTTTCAATAAGGAATTACGAGGGCCAACGGCCCGACCATTTGTTCCTTGCTGGCATCCGAAACATCATAAACTGCCGGACCTTCGGCCCTAACGTTGCCTTTTTCTTGATACCCAGCCCTTCGAGGCTGGGCTAGGTAAACATAAGGCCTTTGGCCCGAAAAATCAGTTGCTGCGCAACTTCAAAACTTACGCTTCGGGTTAGGATCGACATCAACTCCGAAAGACGGCGTTAGTCTTGCTCAGACCGTAGAACAGAAATGAAAGCCTTTTGAGGAATATTGACGCTTCCGAATTGCTTCATCTTCGCCTTGCCTCGCTTTTGCTTTTCCAGCAGTTTGTTCTTCCGAGTAACGTCCCCACCATAAAGCTTGGCGGTCACGTCTTTGCGGAAGGGCTGAATGGTTGCACGGGCTATGATCTCTCCTCCAATCGCTCCTTGAATGGGGATCTTGAATTGATGCCGTGGAATGGCTTCGGCGAGTTGCTCGCAGTAATGCATCGCACGAGCGCGAGCTTTATCACGATGCACGAGATACGAAAGGGCATCAACCGGCTCTTTGTTGACTAGAATGTCGACTTTGACAATGTTTGTAGGCCGATACTCTATGGGTTCATAGTCAAACGAACCATACCCACGAGTGATCATTTTGAGCTTACCATAGAAATCAAACAACACTTCTCCGAGCGGCATCTCGCTCTTGACTTCGACGCGTCCAGCCGACAAATAGTTCATCGTCTGGCTATCGGATCGGTGCTCGCGGCACAATTCCATCACAGCTCCGACATACTCCTCAGGAGTAATGATCGCCGCTTTGATATACGGCTCGGTCGTTTTATCGATCGATGTCGGATCGGGCCAGTAGCTCGGGTTGTCGACATCAACGGTAGTGCCATCCCGAAGTAGGATTTTGTACTTTACGGACGGGGCGGAGATGACCAACCCAAGATCGAATTCTCGCTGCAATCGTTCTTGAATAACGTCCAAGTGCAACAGGCCGAGAAAGCCACATCGAAATCCGAATCCCAAAGCTGCCGAGCTATCTTTCTCAAACGTCAGAGCGGCGTCGTTGATAGCAAGCTTCTCAAGCGCCTTGGTTAGATCCTGATATTCATCCGTGCTCATTGGATAAATCGACGAGAAGACAACTTGCTTGGCTTTTTTATATCCAGGAATCGGCGCATCGGCTTGATTCTCAAGCAGTGTGAGGGTATCCCCTATTTCGATGTCTTGCACGCTCTTAACGCCGGCAACAATGTAACCGACTTCTCCGACGCTTAGTTGCTTTTTGGGGACTAACTTGATTTGGTTGTAGCCTAATTCGTCGACTTTATAGTTGCGACCTCCGTGCATAAAGTGAATCATGTCACCAGTCTTAAGGGTCCCCTCCACAACACGAACTTGGAGAATCACGCCTCGGAACGTATCGAAGTGGGCATCAAAGACGAGAGCTTTGAGCGGCGCATCGGGATCTCCTTTGGGGGGAGGCAAATGCGCGACGATCCCCTCCAAGACATCTTGGATTCCAACACCGGTTTTCGCGGAAACAGGAATCGCGGCAAATGGATCCAATCCCAAATCGGAGTCGATCTCTTCACGGACCTTTTCCACGTTGGCGGCTGGCAAGTCGATCTTGTTAATGATGGGAAGAAGAGCGAGATCGTACTCCAGCGCCAAGTAAAGATTGGCAACCGTTTGGGCTTCGACCCCTTGAGACGCATCCACGACGATCAATGCACCATCGCAGGCCATCAGTGAGCGACGAACCTCATGGGAAAAGTCAACGTGGCCCGGGGTGTCGATCAAATTGAGCAAATAATCCTGTCCGTCAGCACTCTTGTAGGAGAGGGTGATGGAGTTGCTCTTGATGGTAATGCCACGCTCGCGTTCGATATCCATCGAATCGAGGATTTGATCGTGAAACTCGCGTTGTGAGACAGCTCCACAAGCTTGAATCAAACGATCGGCCAACGTCGATTTACCGTGGTCGATGTGTGCGATGATACAAAAATTGCGGATATTCTTCATGATTGCATTCTAAGGAATGAAATTCGGACTGTCGCATTGCAGGGCAGCAAGCCTGTGGTATTCGGCAGAGCCATGCTAATTGCCCCGGCGTGGGGCGACAATGAACTATATGACGGCCGACGAATTTTGCCCATCCACAGATTCCTAATGTTTTCACCAGTTTTGTGCCGGTTGAGGTCCGTTTAGGACGTCGGAGGCTGCTTTGAGACATCGCGGACGCTTTTTGACCTCGGCTCGCACCTAACCTAAATTTCCAGTCATATTGCTTTAGCCCCACGATTCTATTACGATTTTAGCAACTCGAATGCAAAGCACCGGTAACCGGCAGCGCCGCGGTGCATACGATGGAATCGAATTCAAAATTGCGACGTGCGATAGCTCACGAAGCGGCTCGCCTTCTTTATTTCCGTGAAGAATCTGAATACTACCGGGCCAAACAGAAGGCCGCTCGGCGTCTTTGCCACGGCTGGGTCAAACCCAACGAACTCCCCTCCAACGCGGAAATTCGCGACGCGGTCCAGTCGTTTGCGCGTCTTCACGAAGGGCAAGCTCGATTGGACGCTCTACAGGATATGAGATTTACTGCCCTGCGGATGATGCTGAGGCTCGAGAGGTTCCACCCTCGAATCATCGGCAGCGTCTTCACGGGGCATGTTCGACGAGGCTCCGACATCGATCTACACGTTTTCTCTGACAGCATCGAAGCCGTTGCAGCGTCCCTGGACGTTGACATGATCCCCTACGACATCGAGCGGAAGCAAGTCCGCAAATCGGGCGAGCATCACGTTTACATTCACATCCACGTCAAAGAAAAGTATCCGATCGAGCTAACTGTCTACCCTACGTGCCTCAGGTCGTACAACTTTCGAAGCTCAGTCACCGGCAAGCCTATTGAAAAGGCCAGCATCCCCGAATTCAAGGCGTATCTTCAGGGAGAGTACCCCAACGTACCTTTGCTGGAGAAACTCGAAGAAATGGATAACGAGGTTGATCCTTATACGATTTACTTCGGACTGCTGCTCCCCTTGGAGAATGTTAAGCAACATCCACTTCATCACCCAGAAGGTGATGTGCTATATCATTCCTTGCAAGTCTTCGATATGGCCTATGACTTGTTGCCATACGATGAAGAGTTTTTGGCCGCAGCCTTGTTACACGATATTGGCAAAGGGATCGATGCAGCCAATCACGTCGAAGCAGGCCTCGAGGCATTGGAGGGGGCGATCACAACGAGAACGGCATGGCTTATCGCACATCACATGGATGCTCATTTGATCCACAACGGCACAATTGGCTCGCGGCATCATCGCCGATTACGTGAGAGCGAAAGTTACGAAGAACTGATCATGCTCGGCGAGTGCGATCGTGCTGGGCGCGTTCGAGGAGTCGAAACTAGCACTTTAGAAGACGCCATCGACATTCTGCGTCAGTTAGGCAGCGAGTGGTAGACATGTGTCTTGTAGGCCGTAACAACACTAGTAGGCCGTAACAAGTCTCAAAGAGACGCAGTTACGGCAAGGCACGCTGGAGACCATTCGACTTGCCAGTTAACCCCTGAATCAGAACGATAGCTGCCGTAACTTCGCAAAACCTTGTTACGGCCTACGGCTTTGACCGGAATGTGTCCCTCGTTTCGCGAATCTACTTAATTTGTAAGATAATGGGCACACCCGACTCTCCTTCCCACCCATTGCTGACCCACCAAAAGAAATTACTCCATGACGCAATCTCTCAATTGGAACTCCAAGAATCTAACTGGTGGCTGGCAACGGGGGGTCAACGCGTTCTTTTGGGGTATGGGATTTCAAGAAGCGGACTTCGAAAAAGCTCAAGTGGGCATCGGGGTTCCTCTCTTGGAAGGAAACCTTTGCAATGTTCATGCATATTCACTGGCCAAGCACATTCAAGCAGGCTGCCAGGAAGCGGGCTTGATCGCCTTTCCTTTTGGAGTCCCGGCGGTCAGCGACAACCTCGTTCAAGGTGGTGAGCATGGCGGTGCTTCGCTCATTTCTCGCAACCAAATCGCGAACGCTGCTGATATGGTTTGCAACGCTCATCGCTACGATGCCATCATCGGTTTGCATCATTGCGACAAAAACGGTCCTGGCTTTGCGATGGCACTCGCTCGCACCAACTTTCCCGGTTTAATCGTCAACGGTGGATCGATCATACCGGGTTGCCACAAAGGAAAACCAACAACCATCTTCGATGTTTATGACGCCCAAACAAAACTGCAAACCGGAGCGATCGAGGCCGAGGAAGCAGAACAAATTCTTCGAACATCCTGTCCTGGCCCTGGTGGTTGTGGTATAGCAGCTTCGTTTAACACGTGGGGTATCGCCATGGAAGCAATCGGCCTGAGCCTTCCGAACACCTCGTCGATACCAGCTGTTGACTCAGGAAAGGAGAGCGATTGCAAGCGAGTTGGACAAGTGGTTCGACGACTTCTCGAAAACAACATTCGACCTCGCGATATTTTGACCAAGGCTTCGTTTTGCAACGCGATGTCTGCGATTGCCGCGATCGGCGGTTCTACGAACGGAGTCCTTCATTTGTTAGCATTAGCTATTGAAGCGAACGTTGATTTTACACTCCATGATGTTCAGCAAATCTGTCGTCGCGTTTCGGTTTATTGCAATTTTGCACCTCGAAGCAGTGGCACTATGGTCGATTTGCATCATCTCGGCGGAACATCGGTTTTGTTGAAACATCTTCTCCGCGCAGGAATTCTCAATGGTGAATGCTTGACTGTTACAGGCAATACTATTGAAGAGAATCTTAGGGACACACCCGATGTCCCTCAGCCTAACGTTTTAATCGCACCTCTAGGGGCTCCATGGAAAGCGATTGCCGATCTACAGATATGCTTTGGCAATGTCGCTCCGGATGGCATCGTGTTTAAAGTCAATGCCCTCAAGGAATCCCGATTCGTAGGACATGTCATTTGCTTTCAGTCGGGCAAGGCTGTGGCTGATGCGGCTAGCAGTGGACTCATTCGACCTGGTCATGTTGTGGTTCTCATGGGACTGGGGCCTAAAGGGGCAGGCATGCCCGAGGTGCATGTGGCGTCATCTGCCCTCGCACAGCCGGAACTCAAAGGAGAAGTTGTCTTGATTTCCGATACCCGCGTCTCAGGAGTATCGAGCGGGGCGATCGGCGTTCACTGTGCACCTGAAGCCTATGGCGGCGGCCCAATCGGGTTGCTTCAAGATGGAGATTTCATCGAAATCGATCTAGAAGCAGGCAGCATAAACGCTCAAGTCGATTTTTCGCAACGAGAGTGCAAGCTTCCTGCTTTCGAGCACTCCTACGGCTATTTGGCCGATTTCGCAGCCTTAACGACTCAGGCCAATCAAGGGTGCGTTAGCAAAACGCGGGTTTCTAAAAAATAGATGCATCGTTCCTGCGAAAAACTTCAAGGGAGAAATTCAAGCAACGAATCCTGTTGTCGAATAGAATAGCGATTCGGATCCTCAGAATCTCTTCCTGCAAACGGTACCTACCATGAGTGCTTTCTCTTTTCGCCGTTCTTTCTCGGTTCGTTTGTTGCTAACAACGATCGCTTCGCTGGGCTCACTTCAATGCAACCACCATATCTTTGCCCAACAAGAGCCAGGTCCTGCGGACTGGCTACCCAAGTCGACGATTGCCTACTTAGAACTAAACCCCGCGGAAACTTTTTTAGATCATCCAATTCGCAAACAGATCAGAAAGTCCGCAGCGTTTCGAACTATCTGGTCACACCCGAATCTGACCCAAGTTCGCGTGGGATTAACGGCCATCGAATTTGCCTTGGGCGAGAAAGTCGACTCGATTCTCAAAAAGGTCAATCATGGCGGAATGTACGTTGCTTTTGATGCTGAGACTCAGGGGATTGTGCTGCTGGCTCGCACCGAAAGCGAAGAGTGGCTCGTCGAGTATTTGCAAAAACTTAAGGACCTTGCCCGTTCCGATGCCAAGTCAAAGAACCAACCAAACCCGATCGAAGAGAAGACTTATCGCGATATTCAAGGCTCCAAATTCCAGGAGGCCATTCTGGCACCGATTGGTCCATGGCTCATGCTGACCAATAAACCGGATCTCGCAAAAGGAACCATCGACCGGTATCTCGATCCGTCGTCGGATAAATTAACCGAGAACGAAGCGTTTCAAAAGTTCAAGCACGGAGCAAACAAGAAAAGCGATAACGCATCGTCACCGACTGAAGACAATGTCTCACAACCCATAGGTCGACTGTTCGTAGACCTCAACACACTGCGGACGGCAGGAGTTGCCAAGGAGTTACTCAGTCCAAATCGCAAGGACTTTGGTGCGGAGTTGCTTTTAGGTGGATTGTTGGCGTCGCTGCAAAAGTCCATGTCGGCGAGCGCAGAGCTTGCTATGACTCCCAGTGGGTTCTCACTCACCGCACAACTGCCTGTTGAGTCGGGAATTTTGCAAGAGTCGCATACCTTCTTCGTTGGTCCTGATCACAATGGCTTAGCTCCACCCATGGTCAATGTCCCCGGAGCCGTCGCAAGCGTTGGTGCCTATCGCGACATCTCTCAATTGTGGCTGAACGCAGGCGATCTGTTTGACCAAGCGGTAAACGATCAATTAGCCCAAGCGGACAGCACATTGACGACTTTGTTTTCTGGAAAAGACTTTGCCGAAGACATTTTAGGTGTAGTCGAGCCACAACTTCAGCTCGTCGTAGCGAAACAAACCGCCATCGATTCAGAACTAGCCCCCTCCATTCGATTACCAGCCTTTGCACTTGTGGGACAGCTTAAAGATGCGGGCAAAATGAGACGCGAGCTAAAGCGGACCTTTCAAAGCTTGATCGGTTTTCTCAACATCGTTGGAGCGATGGAGGGGCAGCCGCAGCTGGAGTTAATGTCCGATACAAAGACCGAACAAGATTCGCAGTTTTACTGGGCTGAGTATTTGCTGGACGCTGACAAGGAATACGACAATGGTTTGCCCATTCAATTTAATTTCCAACCTTGCATTGCCTTTTCTGGTGACCAAGTCGCCGTTGCTAGCACGATAGAAATCGCAAAGCAGATCTTCTCTCCAGAATCGGCCAAAATGGAATCAACGTTGACCAAATTAGATAATGCCAACACTACCATGGTTCTCGATGTTAAATCGATTGCGAGTTTGCTCTTCGAGAATCGGGAGACATTGATCACAAACAATGTTCTTGAGAAAGGGCATTCTCGACAACAAGCGGAAGAGGAAGTCGATTTGCTGTTCATCGTTCTGGGCATATTCAAAGAGCTGCGGGCCAGCCTTTCGTTTCAAGAGGCGACCGAATTATCGCTTGAGCTCGATATTCAACCGGAGGCAATTCGCGATGCAAAGTGAGTCCACGTTGAATCCTCTAAACGCTTGGCAGCCATGGACACCTAGCGAATCAGAACCATGGAATCGAGGCCGAGCGAGTCTCCTTTTTCGGCGCGGCGGTTTTGGTGCCAATGAACAGCAACTCCGGGACGCAGTGAAACGCGAGCCGCAAGAGGTTGTGGCCGACTTGGTTTCGCGAGGTGTCAATGTTGAAAAGAGTTCCTCGTTTGAAAAAGAATCCGCATCTTTAGCATCGTCCATTCGGGCGTCGGGAGATATGACCAAACTGGCATCGTGGTGGCTTCATCGGATGCTCAATTCTCCCGCTCCAATCATTGAAAAGATGACTTTGTTTTGGCATGGTCATTTCGCGACTGGCGCTGAGAAGGTTCTCGATCTGGATCTCATGTATGAGCAGAATCAATTGCTCAGACAGTATTGCTTGGGTGACTTTCGAAAAATGGTGCATGAGATTTCAAAAGATCCCGCCATGCTCATTTATCTTGATAGCGTAACCAATCGAAAAGCTCACGCCAACGAGAACTACGCTCGTGAATTGATGGAGCTCTTTTGCCTGGGAGAAGGAAACTACAGCGAAGCCGACGTACAGGAGCTGGCCAAGTGTTTTACCGGTTGGGAGATTCGCCGAAAGCAGTTTCGCTTTAACTCCTATCAACACGACAACTCCGAAAAAGCAATTCTAGGAAAGGGCTCGATCAAGTCGGGAGAAGAGGCAATCGATGTTGTATTGGATAGCGAAGCTATGCCTCGCTTTATTGCTTACAAGCTCTACAAATTCTTCGTTTGTGATGAACCAGAGCCGTCGGCAGAGCTGTTGCAACCCTTGGCGAAGAAGTTTGCGGAAAGCGATTACAAGATTGGCCCTGTGGTCGAAATGATTCTCGGCAGCCGATTGATGTTATCGGGTTGGAGCGTCGGCAAGCGAGTTCGTTCTCCAATCGAATTGACGATTGAGCTGATGCGTTCCCTAAATGTAACGGCTAACTTAACGAAGCTTGCCGAGCGTCTGAAGCCGCTTGGGCAATCGCTGTTTTTTCCACCCAATGTCAAAGGTTGGGTCGGCGGTCGCGCTTGGATTAACTCATCCACATTAATTGGGCGATCCAATTTAGTTTACGATTTGCTCAATGACGAGAATACAAGAATCGAAGGGAAGCCGATCAACGAATGGTCCCAATCGGTAAACTTGAGCAATTCGAAACAATGGGTTGATTCGCTTGCAGAGGCGTTGTTTGCCTCTAAGCCATCGACCACCGAGCAACAAACCATTTTGTCCCGTCTGGAGAAAGCTCCTAAGGGAAGTTTAGCGAAACAAGCGATCATCGAACTGGCGACATTGCCAAGGATCCACGTATCATGAAGTTTACGAAGCAGAATCGAAGGCGATTTCTTAGCGACAATTTAAAGAATGCAACGGGACTGGCAATTGGCGCGAGCTTGCCTGGCCTATGGATGCAGGCCATTGCGAATGATGCGGCCAGAAGCTCGTTGGACGCCGAGAAAATTCTCGTCGTGATACAACTCTCGGGGGGCAATGATGGCCTCAATACGATTGTTCCCTATCGCGATGAGGATTACAGAAAGGCTCGACCGACATTAGGGATTGCGTCGAGCGATGTGCTCAAGCTAGATGATGACATCGGCGTCCATCCAGCCATGAAGGACATCATGAGCTTGATCGAGTCAGGTTGTTTTTCAATCGTCCATGGTGTTGGTTATCCAACTCCCAATCGATCTCACTTCGAGTCGATGGATATTTGGCATTCCTGCCAACGAAAAGAGAATCGAACCGATTCGGGCTGGCTCGGTCGGATATTCGAGAAACAATTTTTAGACCAAAGCGATTCGGCTGGATTGCATTTAGGAGCAGAGTCATTGCCACTGGCGTTGGTGGGAAGAGGAGTGCAAGTTCCCTCGATTCGAGAGGTCGACCAGATGAAGTTCAAATCATCTTCGGTCGATCAGTCGATGGAGGGAATGAACCATGAAGCAGCCAAGGGAGATAACTCGGGAGATCTCATCGGATTCTTGTCTGCCAGCACTGACATTGCCGTACGTGCAAGTCAGCGGATCTCTGGGGCACTGGCAAATTCAAGCGATGATTCCGAGTTCCCTGAGTCGCAGCTAGCGGAAAAGCTCAAGGTTATATCGAGGCTCATTTTGGCGGGCCTCAAAACACGTGTTTACTATGTCACCTTGGATGGATTCGACACACATGCCAATCAGCTGGCGGCTCATCAAGGGTTGTTGCGACAGTGGTCGGAGGCATTGGCAGCCTTTCATAAGCGACTAGAGCGGGCTGGCGAGTCCGAGCGAGTGCTCGTCATGACGTTTAGTGAATTTGGTCGTCGGCTTAAAGAGAACGCAAGCGAGGGAACGGATCACGGCGCGGCAGCTCCTATGTTTTTGTCCGGCCCCAAGTTGCCTCAATTGCAAGTAGGTTCGATTCCGTCTTTGGTTGATCTCGACGACGGGGATCTAAAGCATCACACCGATTTCCGGCAAGTTTATGCTTCGGTGATCGAGAACTGGCTGGGCCAATCCAGTGAATACGCACTAGCAGGTAAGCACGAGCCGATATCGGGCTTGTTACTCAAATCATAGGTCGGACGCTTCTCCGGAACGATTGCGGCACATTGAAACCAGGTGTCCTTTGCAGAGAAAAAACAAGTATGGAAACTCTTGCTAGCATTAGTCGTATCGCCTAACTCTCGCGTACCGATTGTGCAGCCTCCGATCTTTATACCACTTTGGGGGGATTTGACGGGTGCAGCTTGCGCAATCACCCCGAACTGCGCTTGCGATACCTTCCCCCTAGATCAACCAGACGGAAGCGTTGATGGGTCGATTTCTCATTCTTGGGGTAGATGTTTGAATTAAGGCTTTTATGACGAAAGCAACGCTTCTATCTTGATAGTGATCCCTGATACGATGGAGAAATTGTCTGAAGGCGATTTCCAGGTTCGTTCGATGGAGGGATGTCGAACTTTGCTAGCTTGTTTCTCATTTTGCTGACCAATCACCATGTCTTCCAGCGCAACGGACGAAAACGTAGAGCAGACCAAGCGGCGGATTCGAACGCTCGTATCCGAAATTACCGAGCTCTCTAAATCAGAAACAAAGGCAGCGGACTATTACCCCGCTATTTTACAGCGAATCATTTCGGCTTTGGCGGCCGAGGGTGGTGCGGTTTGGTTGGTTGATCCAGATGGAGCCATGCGTCTGGCTCATCAAATTCAGCTAGACCCTGTTTTGATGCAATCCGGCACCCCCGAGTCCGCGCAACACGGCCGACTCATTGGCCGTTTAATGGTCCAGGGACGCGCGGAGCTTGTACCCCCGTACTCCGGATCAGGAGAAGCGGACGGGGAGGGCAATCCGACAGCCCATTTGCTCGTGACGGCCCCTCTGGCGTCCAACAAGCAAACGGTTGGTTTGCTGGAAATCTTGCAACGAGCCAACTCGCCGGCCGAAGCCCAGCGAGGTTACCTACGTTTTCTAGAGCACATGACCAAGCTGATTGGTGAATGGCTTCAAAGCCATACCTTGCAGCAAGTATCGACTCGTCAGGAAATGTGGCAACAAGCTGATCAATTCGCGAGATTGGTACACGACAACCTTGATATCCGCGACACAGCTTACACGATTGCCAACGAAGGCCGCCGTCTTATTGAGTGCGACCGGGTCAGCGTGGCACAAATTAAGGGTGGCAAAACCAAGGTTATAGCCATCTCCGGGCAGGATTCGATTGAGAATCGCTCGAACATTGTTCAGGCTTTAAATACGTTGGCCACCAAGGTTGTGAAGAGTGGTGAACCCCTTTGGTATGACGGAAGCACTGAGGATTTACCTCCGCAACTGGAAGAAGCGGTCGAAGATTACGTCGATCTTTCTCACGGTCGAACGATTACGATTTTGCCGATTCGTCAGCCGGAGAGAACGATCGAAGGGGACGTCCTGGCGTCTCGCAACGAATCGAATGAGACTAGGCAGCGTCGCAAGGTGATCGGTGCGTTGATCGTTGAGCAGATTGAAACCCAGCTCTCGAGATCGGCGCTTGAGGGACGAGTTGACTTGGTTTATGAGCATGCATGCCGAGCGATGTCCAATTCGCTTACACATTCGAACATTTTGTTCATGCCGGTATGGCGATTCTTAGACCGCTGTTTGTGGATGTTTCGCGGCTCTGCACTTCCCAAAACACTTGGAATTTTAGGCGCTATCGCGATCGCGATTCTTGCACTATTCATCGTCAGTATCGACTTCACTCTCAAAGGGAATGGTCAGCTCAAGCCCTCGGTAGAAGAAAACGTCTACGCCCAAGCAAACGGTAACGTGGAAGCAATTTATGTAAAACATGCAACTGAAGTTGCAAAAGGTCAACAACTCGTTTTGATGAAAGATGACGACCTTTCGCGTGAAATAAAAGGGGTTGAAGATCAGCAGTCACTACAGATCAAAAAACTTCAAAACCTCACGAGCCAAAGCAATCAGGGGAGCGCGATTTCAGAGGAAGAACGATTCCGCATCCGAAGAGATAAGCTAGAAACTGAAGAAACCATCAAGGCACTTGCAACTCAGCTTGCTCTTCTTCGCGAAAAGGAAAGCAAAATGGTTCGCACCAGTCCCATCGACGGAATTGTGATGGACTGGGATATTGAACGCGTTCTAAATCGAAGGCCTGTGGTCATGGGGCAACGATTGATGACGATTGCCAATAAAAACGCAGACTGGGAACTAGAAGTTCTTTTGCCTGAGAAGAAGGTTAGATACCTCGAGCAGGCTTTTGCGAACGAAAAGGAAAAGGGCTACTTACCAGTCACATTTATTTTGATGACTGATCCATCGGTGGAATACAACGGCAAACTCGATTTGAACGGAATTGCGGGACGAGCTGAATTGGATCCGGAAGAAGGTCCAGTACTGAAACTCCGATGCATTCCCGACCCTGAAGCATTAAAAGAGATCAAAAAGAATCCTGGCGCTCGCGTTATCGCTCGAGTCAAAGCTGGCCGAGCCAGCGCCGCCTTTGTTTGGTTCCACGAAATCGTGGAATGGGTTCGAGCGAACGTTTGGTTCTGATAATCCAACCGGAGTTATTTATGAAGAAGACCTTTGTTATTTCCAGTGCATTCGCAGTCGCCCTGTTTGCAGGATTATCATCTATCCCTCAGGTGCGTTCGCTTGTTAATGGAATGATTCCATCCCTCGGTATCGAAGGGGGGACATCTAACACACGAGCCCCCTCGATCTCGACTTTTGAGCAACAGGCAGCCCAGGAATTCCAGTATTCCAACATGGAATCGTCACGCGCAGACTCATTAGGCAAGTTGGTCGAGATCGACCAACTACCTTCGCAGTCTAACAATTTCCTCAAGAACGAAGAGCAAGAATCTCACATTCGTTTGGCTCAATCGACAGAACCCGCTAGAACACTAAACGCCATCCAAACATTGCCTACAGTAGGTCGCACGACAAAGCTAAGTTCGTTTGAACAAACCACTGACGGCGGAGTTCAAGTTCCTTCGGCGTCTTCGAATGGCTTGATCATTGATCCTAGTGCCACGCTCGTCTTTATGAACAATATCTCTGTTCCAGCGCAAGCAGATGGGATCATCACGAATCTACAAGTGGACGAAGGAAGCATGGTTCGCAAAGGGGACCCAATTTACCAACTTGACCCTCGTCTTGCTAACGCTGAAATCGCAGTTCAATCCAAAGAACTAGAGCAAGCTAAACTCAAATTCGAAGATAAAAGCAACCTGGATTTCTCTAAGTTGGCGCACGAGGTTGCGATTACGGAGTATCAGATTTCGAACAATCTCGTGACCAAGCAAGCTGAGGACGAGATGACCAACAAGAAAAAGGCATTGGAAGCAGAAAAGGCACGATTACAAGTAGTCGTATCCGAGATGGACAAGAGAAAGGACCTAACTCTCGTAGGCGTCTCCGAAGCTAAATTGGATGCAGCCAAAGTCCAGTTAGACTTGAGAAGCTTCGCTGCTCCCTGGGACGGAATTGTGAGCAAGATTGATAAGCGTCAATCTGCTTACGTCAGAGCTGGTGAACCAATTCTCCAGCTAACCGATATGAGAAGAATCCGAGTCAAGGGAGAGTTCACTGTTACTGCAGGTGTTCCACCACACCTGGTCCTCAACTCTCCAGCCAAGGTAATAATTGAAATAGCACCGGGCGTCGAGGAAAGCGTTGACGGAATTGTGGGATTCGTATCGCCTAGCGCTGTTAGCTTAAACCAATACCCATACTGGATCGAGATCGATAATCGATTACTACCTGATGGACAGTATCTTTTCCGAGGGGGTATGAGAGCGCGCGTAGAGATTCAGCCTCGCCGCCAATAAGAACCTATTTCGATTCCAACTCTTAAAACAGAAATCGTCAATCCATGACCTCGATGGCTGATTCATTAGTCAATAGCGCGATGCGACCGCTCAAGTTGCGTCGCCGCCCTGACTTGGAAGCTCGTCGAAACAAATACCATGGAAAGGCCTACTGGGTCGTTAAAGAACCGGTTGGACTCAACTATTTCCGTTTTCACGATGAAGAGTTCGCCATTCTTAACATGCTGGATGGCGAGACCAGTTTGCAACAAATCAAAGACGACTTTCAAGCGAAATTTGCACCACAGCGAATCTCATTGCAGGATCTTCAACAGTTTGTTGGAATGTTGCACCGTAGTGGCTTGGTGATATCGCATGCTGGCGGCCAAGGTCGGCAATTGCGTCGACGGGGAGACCAGAAAAAGAAACGCGAACTTATTGGTAAACTTTCCAATATTTTTGCGATTCGATTTCGAGGCATCGACCCTGAAAAACTCTTAATCCGATTGCTGCCTTGGTTTGGATGGGTCTTCACAGTTTGGGCCTTGATCTTTGTTTCCATCTTTGGCTTGGCCGCAATCATGTTGGTCTTGGTCAACTACCAAGACTTTAAGACCAAGCTTCCGACCTTCGAGTCCTTTTTCGCGGCTGACAAATGGATCTATCTTGGGATCACAATGGCGGCGGTAAAGGTCCTTCACGAATTCGGTCACGGATTAAGTTGTAAGAAATTCGGAGGTGAGTGCCACGAAATGGGGATCATGTTTTTGGTCTTCACTCCGTGTCTCTATTGCAACGTCTCTGACTCTTGGATGCTACCCAATAAATGGCAGCGGGTTTTTATCGGCGCCGCAGGTATGTACGTCGAATTGTTTCTGGCTTCCATCGCCACCTTTCTGTGGTGGTTCAGCGAAGACGGAATGTTCAATTTCTTGTGCTTAAGCGTCATGTTCATCTGCTCGGTGAGCACCGTCGTATTCAACGGCAACCCGTTGTTGCGGTTCGACGGATATTATATTTTGATGGACATTATTGAGATTCCAAACCTGCGTCAGAAAGCAAATGAAGTTCTCAAGCGTTGGTTTCAAAAGAACTGCTTGGGCCTCGAACTCCAAGAGAATCCGTTTTTGCCCACCAAGAATCGCTTTTTGTTCGGGTGCTTTACCGTTGCATCCAATATTTATCGATGGGTTGTCACGATCAGCATCATCATGTTTCTCAACGAGGTTCTAAAACCCTATGGCTTGCAGGCACTGGGTAGAGCCGTTGCAGTGGCAGGTATTGTCGGGATGCTGGTTCCTGGAATCATTGCTATTACGAAATTCTTTAGAACTCCTGGAAAGGCATCAAAGATGAAGCGAGCGAACATCCTGACGAGTCTAGCTGTGACCGCTGCCATTCTTTCGGTAGTGTTTTTCCTACCACTTCCCTTTAGCGTCCGATGCTCCATCGAAACTAAGCCCCGTGACGGTGTCGAAGTACGATCAACCGTGCCGGGGGAACTGGTGGAGTGGAAAGCTCGTCCTGGCGATAAAGTAAGAAAGGATGACGTAATCTGCGTTCTGGACAGCATCGATTTGAAGATTCAGCTTGCGAAAGCGATTTCCGAGAGAGACCTGTCAAAACGACGCTTGCAAATATTAAACGATCGCAAAAACACCGATCCAAGCCTTTCTGGGGCCGCGACTGAAGAGCAAAAAACCTTAGAGCGGACGATCCGAGCTGTTGAAGAGATTGAGATTAAATTGAAACGGCTTGTCGTTCGAAGCCCCATTGATGGAGTTATCTTTGCGCCACCTGAAAAGAAAGATAACAAGACACTTGAAGCCCAAGGTCAATTACAAGGATGGACTGGCAATCCTTTTCATCCGAGCAACAAGGGGTTAGTCTTCAGCGACGGGGAACTTTTATGCGTAGTGGCCCCTCAAAACGAAATGGAAGGCGAACTACTCGTCGACCAATATGATCGCAATCTCCTCCAACCGGGGGACTTGGTTGAAATCATGTTCGACTCCGCGAAGCTAAAATCATTTCATGGAAAGATCGTTGGGTTTTCGGAGTCTCGCGTTACCGAGGCTTCACCAAATGTATCAACCCAGGCTGGTGGAGCAGTCGATACGAAAACAGACGAAACCGGAAAGGTCGTACCAATCAGCGCAACCTACCAAGCGAGCGTACAATTCGATGACTTGGACTTCACACTTCGTCCAGGATACCGTGGACGGTCGAATGTCCATCTCGCTTGGAAGCCTTTGGGATGGCGATTTTATCGGTATGTTATGAAAACGTTTAATTTTAGATTTCTTGGCTAATGCGACCGCGTGATCATATTTACGTGGTACATTGAAACTGTCGTTGGCGAAGCCTTGAGGTTTCCCACTTTTTGGATTTAGGAGAATTGATAGTATGTCGTCAGAAGTAGAAACCCAACAAACCACCCAGCAACCTAACACTCCTCCACAACCAGTCCAGGTTCAAGTGAAGGATGAAGATGCACTAGCTCTCTACGCGAACTTCTGCCGAGTAACCGGTTCGCCAGAAGAGCTAATCGTAGACTTTGGTCTTAATCCACAACCAGTTGGAATCCCAAAGGATCCAATCGTTGTTAAGCAACGCATCATCATGAATTTTTACACCGCCAAGCGATTGCTAGCAGCTCTATCGATGTCTGTTCAACGACACGAAGCAGTCTTCGGTGTTCTAGAAACAGACATTCAGAAGCGACTCAAAGTTCAGCAATAAGCTAACTGTGACCTAACGCAAGAAAGCCCTGTGATAAGCAGGGCTTTTTTCGTTTTGCCAAAGTCAATTTTAGCGGTACGGGCGTAAGCCCTGCGGTAGGGCTTCAACTTGGCATCCGACTAATCACTTCTCAGGGAAAGCAATTGGCCTCGTTGCCTCGTCCACTACCGGAACTCTTTATGTATTACACGTCGCTAGCGCATAGCCTCTTCTGGCCATGTCACGTTGTAGCCCAATGCCGTTAACTTTTCAGCCAAGGCTGTCTTGGCTTCCATTTCACCGTGCACCAATCGGATCTCTTTCGGCTTGACCGGAATGTCTGTTACAAATTTTATGAGGTCATTTTGATCAGCGTGAGCTGAGTAGCCAGAAAGGGTATGCGTCTTCGCCTTCACTTTGACTCGCATATCGTCTAACTCCACCGTACCATGCTCGGCCCCCGCTTCTTGAATGGCTCGCCCCGTCGTTCCTTTGGCTTGAAATCCTACGAAAACAACGTCAGTTGTTTCACGTCCCAGAAACGCCTTAAGGTAATCTACGACTCGCCCACCGGTACACATGCCGCTGCCTGCAATAACGATCGCGGGCTTATGCGATTTTAATAAGTAACTAAGAGCCTCACGATGGTCGGCCCCGGCATCAATTTCAAATAGGTTTTCGAATACAAACGGTTGCTTGTCCATGCGGAGAATCTCGCGAGCCTCATCGCTCCAAAACTCTTCCCATGTCTCATATATATTCGTGAGCTTTATCGCTAATGGCGAATCAACAATAACATCGATCTTCTTTAAGATCTTGCACTCCGTTGTATGGCAAACGTCTTCCATAATCTTGTTTAGCTCAAACAGGATCTCTTGAGTTCGTCCCAAACTAAATGCTGGAATAATTGTGACGCCATTATCTTCCATCGTCTTGCATAGAATTTCCTCAAGCGTTTTCACTCGTTGATCGCGGCCTTCATGCAACCGATCACCATAGGTACTCTCGAGCACCAGAAAATCGGCTCGTTCGGGGCTAATAGGCGTTTTCATAATTGGCGTGCAGTGAGCACCCAAGTCACCGCTGAGCACAAAGCGTTCGTCTTTGTGATCAATTTCTACATAGGCCGACCCTAGAATGTGTCCAGCAGGTTGAAAACGGAACTTAGCTCCCTTTTTTAACGAGATCCACTCACCGTATTTGCACGGCTGAATCAGCTTAGCAAGTTGCGCAAGAATCTTTTTGATCTCCGAGCGATCGCGTGTCATGCTTAACCGGATCGAGTCTTCCAGCATGATAGGAAGCATCTTGGCCGTCGGTTTTGTACAATAGATTGGTTCACGAAAACCTGCTTTCAGAAGGAGTGGAATTCGTCCTACGTGATCGTGATGCACGTGGGTGACAATAAGGGATTCGATTCCGTCAAGCGAGAATTCAATATTGTCGCGATCACGCCCTCGTGCGTCCGCTCCTTGAAAAGCCCCGCAGTCGACCAAGACCGAGCGATGGTCGTCAAAGAATACTTGATGACACGAACCTGTTACTCCGGTATCGCCACCGTGGTGTTTTAGATGCATGAAAAATGAGTTTCTAGAAGAGTAGATTTCTGGAGAGTGATTTCGCCCCTGTACACTCTATCTTAATCTTAACGACTACTGCTTTTCGTGTTGAAAACCAAATGCCGCGACGTTCCCCTGGTTTTGCTGTGGCGAGTACAATCGAAGCGGTTATAGCAGTGCTTCCGGCATTGGTATTTGCCCCTCAAAAACAACTAATCCATTGAGTTTACAATGAAATCCTCTCCTGCGTTGGCTTTAGGACTCGATTTTGGAACTGAATCAGTACGTGCGATCTTGGCTGACACCAAGCACGGTGAAATCGAGACTCATTCGGTACGTTACCCCCATGGACAGATTGTTAACCAAATTCCGGCATCGCTTACCAGTTCGGGCCAGCCAATCACACTCCACCCACAGTACGCTTTCCAAGAACCCAACGATTGGCTGGAAAGCGCAGCGAAAGCCGTTCGAGCATTGCTGCGCAAAACAGGTCTATCCGGCGAGTCCGTTCGTGGTATCGGCGTGGACTTTACCAGCTGTACAATGCTCCCAACTACTGATGATGGAACGCCTCTGTGTTGGATTGAAGACTGGAAGCATGAGCCCTTTGCGTGGCCAAAACTCTGGAAACATCACGGCGCACAATTACAGACCGATCGCATTAACCAGATCGCAACCAAGAGAAACGAATCCTTTCTTCCCTACTATGGTGGCGTGATTGGCCTGGAGTGGTTCTTTCCCAAGATCCTGGAAACGATTGACAAAGCCCCTCATATATATGACGCAGCTGAAGTGTGGCTTGAGGCTGGCGATTGGTTTGTTTGGCAGCTGGTGGGTGGTTCTGCAAAGGACATCGCTCGTTCCACCTGCCAAGCGGGATACAAGGGAATGTGGAACGCTCAATCAGGCTATCCCTCTGAAGCATTTCTAAAAGCGGTTAACCCTCGATGGAAAAACATTGTCAAAGAGAAACTATCGGGACGGCTTGTACCCCCAGGAGTCGCCGCAGGCGGTTTGACGAGTGGCATGGCAAAACGATTCGGCCTAACTCCAGGCACCCCCGTAAGCGCTGCGATCATTGATGCCCATGCGGGTGTTCCTGGTGCCGGCGCTGCGGAACCAGGAACTTTAGTCATGGTGATGGGAACCAGCTCATGCCATATGTTAAATAGCTGCACCGAAGCTCATCTACCCGGAGTCGCAGGGGTGGTGAAGGATGGAATTCTGCCAGGCTATTACGGCTACGAAACAGGACAAGCGGCGGTGGGCGATGCCTTTGACTGGTTGCGGCGATTAACCAATAGTAAGAGCCTCCATTCGCTAGGCGAACAAGCCGCAGTGATTCCAGCGGGTGCTGACGGCTTGCTCTGCTTGGATTGGTTTCATGGTTGTCGAACCCCGCTGATGAATGGCAATTTGCGAGGTGCATTTACCGGTTTAACACTTCACCATGGCCCTGCCCACATGTATCGATCGCTTTTAGAGGCATCGGCGATGGGATTGCGATGGATTGTTGAATTGCTCCAAAACGGAAAAGTCGAGATAAATCGATTCGTTGCAACGGGTGGATTGCCACATCACAATCCCCTTATGGTTCAAGTCTACGCGGATGTGCTCAATGCAACGATCGAAGTACATCCGAGCAAGAACGGACCAGCTTTAGGAGCTGCGATTCTAGGTGCCTTGGCAGCAGGATTGTTTCCCGACTCCGAGTCTGCGATACGAGCCATGTCGATGCCCAAGCGATCGCAGGTGAAAAGCTTTAAGCCTGCTCGCAATTTGCAAAAGACATACGATGTCCTCTATCGCTCCTATCGAGACCTAGCAACCTATGAGCAAAACCGAGTTTGAAAGTGTCTTGGCTGAAACATAGTAGAGCAATTGTCCTCAATTGCTTAGCACGCCCAAACACCACTCCATTCAGAACCTATTCGACGGTCAAGTCTAATTCCAATACCGCTTCAGATTTTGAGTTTCGGAAAGCGTCGTAAATGCTCTATCCCGTCGTCATTTACCGTATCGTTGCCGTATCCTGACGAACCACGAATCGACAATATCTCGAGGTCAATCGACAGATTCCGAACGGTCTCATTGGTGATCTGCTCAACCCCTTGGGTGCTCTGTAAACCTAGACAATCAGAAGCTAAACAAAAGTCAAAAACAACAATGAAATGCCAGAAATGGACCAGCCGCAAAAATGCACCATGCGTTTTCATCATCTTGCACCCCTTTGTAGACAAATCGCACAAAAGCGTCCCACCTGCCAAACTGGTAGCCATGTTTCGACAAACGGTTTCTGGATCGCTTATTCGTTTCATTCTAACGCCGAGATGCTGGCGGAATATCAGCTGTTACAAATCCGTTACTAGCGAAGACACGACGAATTAAAACTCGAATTTAGCAGTTGAGGTGCCTTGGATTCGCTCGGCGGAGTCGTCCCACGCTCTGGTGTCAATAAAGACAAGGGTTTTACATGGATGCAATAAAGGATTGATGTTGGGTAGAATTTCATCTGCCGGTACCATCTTGTTTTCTGCTACAACTCACATTCCAACCCAAAAACCTCTCACCACGGATTTCATCATGAAAAAAGATAAAGCCAAAGCCCAACAAGTCTACTTGGTCGCAAGCGGCGATTTGCGTCTATCTGCCAACCAAGTTTGCTGGCCAGCCCAATCGGCCATGGAAGACGCTTTGGCTGCCGCTTTCAAGGCAGAAGGGTTCGAAGTGGTCCGCGCTCACCCTTATGATCCCGAACTAAAACACGGTTTTATATCCAGTCAAAAACAAGGACTCGAAGTGTTCCGCACACTCGATCCTGACCAACCATTAATCGTGGCCGAAGCAGTTTGGCAATACTCCCATCACGTTCTCGCGGGACTCACAACACACCGCGGCCCAATTCTCACTGTTGCCAACTGGAGCGGCCAGTGGCCCGGTCTAGTCGGCATGCTTAACCTTAACGGTTCTCTCACTAAAGCCGGAGTCAAGTACTCGACACTGTGGAGCCAAGACTTTACTGACGAGGCATTCAAGAAAGGACTTCGGCAATGGCTCAAAACCGGGAAGGTCAAACACAAGACCGATCATGTGCAATCGCTCACTCAAATGACAGTTCCCGCGTCAGCGAGCAAGCTCGGACAGACTCTAGCGCGAGAGCTAAAACAAAATAAAGCCATCATGGGCGTATTCGACGAAGGGTGCATGGGGATGTTCAATGCGATCATCCCAGATCAACTATTGCATAATACGGGCGTCTTCAAGGAACGATTGAGCCAGTCAGCTTTGTATTACGAGACTCAGCAAACCAGCAAAGAGGAGGCCGAAGCGGTCTACAAATGGTTCGTGGATCGCGGCATGAAGTTTCATACGGGTAACAAACATGAAACCGATTTGACCAAAGACCAAATCTTGACTCAGTGCAAGATGTACATCGCTGCCGTTCGAATCGCCGACGATTATGGTTGTGATGCGATCGGCATTCAGTATCAACAGGGTCTCAAGGATTTGCTACCGGCCAGTGATTTGGTCGAGGGCACGCTCAACAATTCGGATCGGCCACCTGTCACCTCGCGAGATGGCAAGCGAGTTCTTTGGGATGGAATGCCTGTGCTGCACTTCAACGAAGTCGACGAGTGCGCGGGCTTGGATGCGTTGCTAACCTATCGCGTTCACAAGTTGCTGGAGCAACCCGTAGAAAACACACTGCATGATCTTCGATGGGGCGACCAGTACGGCGACGATTACGTATGGGTCTTCTTGATCAGTGGTGCTGCACCACCGGAGCATTTCATCGATGGCTGGAAAGGTACTCACGGATACCGTCAGCCCGCCATGTATTTCCCCAATGGTGGCAGCACGATGCACGGTGTATCGAAGCCAGGCGAAATCGTATGGAGCCGCATCTACGTTCAGAATGAAGCACTCCACATGGATATTGGCCGAGGTGGAGTGGTGACCTTGCCAGAGGAAGAGACCAAACGTCGATTGGATGCCACCACACCGCAGTGGCCCATTATGCATGCGGTCACGTACGGCGTTAGTCGCGATCAGATGATGGCTAAACATCAAGCCAACCATATTCAAGTTGCTTATGCTCTCGATGCCAAAGCCGCTGACAAATGTCTGTTTACCAAAGCCTCGATGGCCGCCGAGCTCGGCATCAAAGTGAACGTTTGCGGAACCCGCACCAAGAAGAAGCCTTGGTAAAGTCGAGCTTACTTCTCGATGATCGCTACCATATTTAGGTTGTCTCCCTCGCAGCAAAACGGAGACTGCTGATTTAGCCAGCCGTTGAACGCTAGCCCTGGTTTAGTGGCTTCGCCACAGGCGGCAATCAGGGCAGAAGATGGCAAAAGAGTGCTTTGCTAAAGCGAAGTAATCGGCCGCTTCTGCGAATCGATTGAAGGGGCCAGACCAAACCAATTCTAAGGGCAGAAAAATCGAACGCTGAAAGATACAGCACCCATTTTTCTGCGTTCGATCTTTCTGCCACATCAGGATTTTGTACTGTGACAAGTAAAACGGGTGCCAACAGTTCTGTAAACCTGGACAGTCAATCTCAAGTGTGAGCCGCCCGAAGTGGCGAAGAGAAGAAATGAAAACGCAGAGGCGCAGAGAACGCAGAGTTGATTCCATTTGTAGTACTCTGCGGGCAAAGTGTGGGTGCACATATTGCGGATGGCTCGACAGGTACGAATAACGATCCAACGATTACCGTCATGTTGACTGGTTGATTATCGCCGTTGGCGAAAACGGCCCGTTTGGCATCCATTCAATTCAGGAGCGTTGCCACTGGTCATATTGAACAACGCCTTTGGCGGACATACTCACGGCCAAAGGCCATATACAATACACCTAGGGGCTTCTGGGCGGTGTCGCCTAACCCAGGGTTGCGGATTCGTTCGCTACGCTCGCGAAACCTTTACCCTGGGCTATGTTGAATAACGCCGTTGGCGTAAAGAACAAAAAGCTGCACAAAGGCACATCAGCCTTTAACAATCAGTGCC
Organism: Pirellula sp.; assembly: GCA_046344995.1. Classification (GTDB taxonomy): domain Bacteria; phylum Planctomycetota; class Planctomycetia; order Pirellulales; family Pirellulaceae; genus JBKCUI01. The sequence goes on along the minus strand of JBKDKR010000089.1, from coordinate 986 downwards.
ACCCACTTTTATTTTGGAGCGGAGCTGGTAGAATGCGGGCGAGGAGATTTTCAAATGCCTAGACCGCTGAGATCTGAACTGTTTTTGCCTCATGAGGTTTCTATTTGCCATGTGGTGCAACGCTGCGTGCGGCGGATGTTCCTGGCGGGTGTAAATGACGAAACGGGCAAAGATTACACCTATCGCCGCGAATGGATTCGACAAAGACTTGAGAAACTCGCCTCCGTGTTTGCGATTGATGTGCTGACCTATGCGATTCTTTCTAATCACTTGCACGTCGTGATTCGGAATCGTCCCGATGTTGTGAAAACTTGGTCGGATAAAGAAGTTGCTTTGCGGTGGCTGCAGATTTTTCCAGGAAAACGGATAGAGGAGCAGCTTGGGAATCCCACCCAAGCGGATGTCGATTCCCTGGCCAATGATTCGGAAAAACTAGAGGCGATTCGATCTCGGCTCTCTGATATCTCTTGGTTTATGCGGGCTCTCTCGGAGCCGATCGCTCGACGTGCGAATTCAGAAGAAAAATGCACAGGTGCGTTTTGGGAAGGACGCTTCAAAGCTCAGCGGCTTCTCGATGAAGCTGGTTTGTTGGCGTGTTGTATGTACGTGGATTTGAATCCGATTCGAGCCGCCATGGCGGAATCGATTGAAGATTCGCTGCTTACGTCCGCTTACGATCGCTTGAAAGCGTCTCAAGGGAAAACCATCGAATCGTCGGCTGCTGCTATGCAAGCGATAAGCACCAAAGAAGCAGCGGAGATCCGCAAGAACAGTACTTCTGAGGAATTAGCAGACAGACGAAAGAAAGCTCTTAAACGCAAAGGGCCCAAAGTTCTTCGAGACGCTTGGTTAGCACCGCTGACGATCGGTCCTAAACAGCAAGGTCCCTTGGCCAGTAAGACCGGCTATCGAGCCAGCGACAAAGGGTTTCTTAATATGAGCTTGGAGGAGTACTTTCAATTGCTGGTGTTTACCGGCAAGCAAGG
>JBKDKR010000088.1:0-23020 GCA_046344995.1 Pirellula sp. | reverse complement strand
CTCTTTAGTCTGCGGACGACCCACATTCGTTTCGGGCAATCCCATCAGGGAACTACCAACTAGAGAGCCGTATGCGGGAAAACCGCCCGTACGGTTCGGAGGGAGGGGAGTCCGGCTCAACCGGACTTCCCTACCCCTATCGGGGGCGGAGGCCGGGGGAGAAAAGGGCAATCAATCCACGTGCGCGTTTGGGATGGGATTGAAAGCAGTCCCTCGCTTACGCTGGCGGGTTGGGATGGGGGCGGGAACGGGCCTGGAGACCCGTTCTACGGGGAGTGCGGGCCCTCGCTTACGCTGTCGGGGTGGGGTTACTTGCTGACGGTTAACATTCGTTCTAGCGCGACGAGGGACCATTTGGCGATGTCCTCTTTGACTTTGATTTGGTTTACCACCGTGCCGTTGATTAGATTTTCCACGCTCCAACAGAGGTGAGCCAAGTCGATTCGATACATGGTGGCACACATGCAAACCAAAGGAGACAAGAAATGAATCTCTTGTTCTGGATGCTCTTTCTTAAGCCTGTTTACCAAGTGCAATTCTGTACCGATGGCCCACTTGGTACCCGCCGGTGCAGCCCGAACCGTTTCAATGATCTTGCTTGTTGAGCCGGAAATATCTGCGATGTCGTTTACTTCTTGTGGACACTCGGGATGGACTAGGATTTTGATCCCGTCGATTCGCTTTCGAAACGAGTGAACATGCTCGGCTTGGAACATTTGGTGTACGGAGCAGTGTCCTTTCCAAAGCACAACGCGAGACTGTTCGATCGTCTCCTTGGTGTTGCCACCTAAAACTTCTTCATGTGGATTCCAGATCGGCATCTGATCATTAGTGATACCCATCTTGAGAGAGGTATTGCGTCCCAAGTGTTGATCGGGGAAGAAGAAGACTCTCTTTCTTTTTGCAAAGGCCCATTCTAAGACCGCTTTAGCATTGCTGCTGGTGCAAACGATTCCGTTGTGCCGACCGCAGAAAGCTTTCAAGCTGGCTGCGCTATTGATGTAGGTAACCGGGGTCATGTCCTCGGTATCGATGACCTCAGAAAGTTGCTTCCATGCCGATTCAACTTGGCGGATTGCGGCCATGTCAGCCATGGAGCAACCGGCGGCCATGTCAGGCAGAACGACAGGAATGGCGACACCCGCCCGGGCCGTAAGTTTTTCTTCTCGATTAGCTAAAATGTCAGCGGTCTCAGCCATAAAGTGGACACCGCAGAAAACGATGTAGCGACAGTCGAGGCTTTCGGCCGCCATTTTGCTTAACTGATAAGAATCGCCGGTTAGATCCGCGTGTTCGATCACCTCGTCTTGTTGGTAGTGGTGTCCCAAAATCAGGAGACTGGACCCCAGTTTGCGTTTGGCTTCGGTTATACGCTCGCACAGGACCTCGTTGCTGAGTTCTCGGTAGGGAGCGAACGGGATAGCTTGGGATGCAACTGACATGAGTTGAGTCTCGATTGGGGAACGGGGCGACAGGTGAATCTTCGGTCTGCTAATAACTGATACATTATACCCAAATCCCAAATTTTACCGAGTTCCGTTTAACTAATCGTGCTGAACTGCCGAGGATAAGCGAATGGGTAGCATTTCGTGGGCTGCAGCGGACCTCGAGGTTCGCGAGCTATGGGTGTGGGTGGGATTCTAGACACAAGAACTTGGCAAATCAGGTTGATCTATGGCGAGCGCACCGACTGAGAATAGCCATCCGCTGACCACCACTAACCCAGCGAAAGTGGAGTTTTGGAAGAGTTTGCTCCGGATCAATTCTGATGTTACGGTCACTCTAGCGAAGAAAAGCTTGCCTTTAGAACGCATTTTGAGCTTTGTTCCTGGGGTCATGATTCAGTTCGACAAAGCGTGTGACACCCCGCTATGCATTGAAATAGACGAACGCACGATTGCGCATGGTGAAGTGGTCAAGGTTGGAGACAAGTTTGGGCTTAGAATATCAGAAATCGCCGAATGCGAAGAATCTTGGATCCCTCTCGTTAAGGAAAAACCGAAAGCTTAACGGGCCGAATCCCCTCTGAAACGGCGCTGCGTGGATTAGAATCAGCGGCACAGCTGTCGATAAATGGGACAGCAGGCAACGCCAAAACGGCGATCCTAAAGACGTCTCCTTATTGCAACATTTATGATTCTATCACCTGTATTCGTAGCAGGACATCGTGGCATGGTCGGTGCTGCGGTCTGTCGACGGCTCCAGCGCGAGCCTCAGGTTGAGGTCATTACAAGAACTCGCCAAGAGCTAGATCTTTGCGATGAGCGACAGGTTGTTAAGTTTTTTGAGGCTGAAAAACCAGCAACGGTTATTTTTGCATCGGCTAAGGTGGGTGGAATTCATGCGAACAGAACGTATCCGGTGGAATTTCTGTCCGACAATTTAAGACAGGAGCTAGCGACTATCCATGCGAGTTACACGAATGGCGTTAAGCGATTTCTGTTTCTAGGTAGCACTTGCATCTATCCGAGAATGGCGCATCAACCCATCCGCGAGGACGAGCTACTGAAAAGCCCTCTTGAGCAAACCAACGAAGCATATGCGTTGGCCAAGATCGCGGGGCTGAAGCTCTGCCAATATTTTCGTCAGCAATATGGAGTCATGTATCATTCGGCGATGCCGACCAATTTGTATGGTCCTGGAGATAACTATCACCCTGACCATAGCCACGTGTTGCCAGGCATGATTCGACGATTTCATGAAGCGAAACAAAGTGGTGCGGAATCCGTCACGATTTGGGGCACAGGAACTCCGCAGCGAGAGTTTTTGCACGTAGATGATTTGGCAGACGCCATTGTCCATCTGTGTCAGCTCGACAATCCTCCCGACTGGGTTAATGTAGGAACCAGCACCGATATAAGCATATTGGACTTGGCCCGTTTGGTCGCCGAGACGGTCGGCTTCTCAGGACGTATCGTTACCGATCCGTCGAAACCGGATGGAACCCCAAAGAAGCTAACAGATACGACATTGCTCAAATCGACTGGATGGTCTCCGAAGATTGGCCTCCAAGAAGGTCTCCGCCAAACTTATCGAGACTTTCTTAACGAGATGCAGTTAGGTTCTTTGCGAGAAGTCTAAACGTGTCAACAAAAAATCTGTCTTCTTCGCCCAATGAGGAACTTAGCACCCTCGAAAAGGCTTTTGTTGCTCAGTCGAGCAAGTATGTAGTCGGCATCGATCTCGGAACAACTAATTGCGCCGTTGCCTATATTGACACACAAAGCTCGGACAAACGAGTCAAAACATTCCGCATCGACCAGATGATTGATGCGAACACAACAGCGAAATCGGACACACTACCATCGTTTCACTATCAACTGCTCGATAGCGAAGTTGCTGGCGTGGATCGCAGATATTTGTTTTCGTTGAACAGTGTGTCATCTGTCGTCGGCGTTATGGCTCGTCAGAGGGGAGCGGAGTTACCGGGCCGGTCCATCTCTTCCGCAAAAAGTTGGCTATGCCACAAAATGGTTGATCGTGAAAGCGATCTGCTCCCTTGGGGGGGCGACGAAGACATTTTCAAGATATCACCGGTAGAGGCCAGTCGACGATATCTCGAGCATATTCGTCGCTGTTGGGATCGCGAGTTCCCTGAGCATGCTCTGCGCGACCAAGATACCGTTGTCACATTGCCCGCCTCATTCGATGAGATCGCTCGCCGATTGACTATTGCAGCGGCGAAAAAGGCTGGCATCGATCGTCTCTTCCTGATCGAAGAGCCGCAAGCTGCGTTTTACGCATGGCTAGAACGAAACGCGGAAACCTGGACTAACAAACTTAAGCAAGGTCAAAGCATTTTAGTTTGCGATATCGGTGGTGGGACAACTGACTTTACTCTTATTCGAGTGACGGGAGCGACTGCGGGGGCACCAAAAATTGCAACGACGGGAACAGATGTCAGTCAATCTGTCGAACAAGAGTTGCAAGCCACATTCGGGCTGCATCGTGTTGCTGTTGGCGAACACTTGATGTTGGGAGGGGACAACTTAGACATTGCTTTAGCCAAGTTTATTGAACAGAGGTTTTGCGAGTCTTCTGGACAGGCAAAGCTGACTGCACGTCAGTGGGATGTGCTCAAGTCACAGTGCCGCAATGCGAAGGAGCGGTTCCTTGGTGAAGCACCACCGACGGAAATCGCGATCCACTTTCCTTCGATGGGTAGCCGACTCATCGGTAATATGCAAAGTGTAAATGTCGAGTTAAGACAGGCGAGAGAATTGTTGTTAGACGGCTTCTTCGGGCATGTTGCCATCGACTCTCACCCGGAACCACAATCAGAAGGGTTTCAAGAGTTTGGGTTGCCTTATGCTACGGAACCAAATGTACTCAAACATCTAGCGGAGTTTCTTTGGGACCATCGCGAGGCTGGACGAAGCGAGGAACAATTGAGCCAAAGCGATCTTCAATTGGCTCGGCCTGATTGGGTGTTGTTCAACGGCGGGGTGTTGGAGTCTTCACAAGTTCGAGAGGCGATTCTTGCTCAGATCGCAGTCTGGTTTGAGCCAATCGAACCCGAGTGGAAGCCAGGTTGTTTGGAAGGAAATCGTTTAGACTTAGCCGTTGCCCAAGGAGCCGCGTATTACGGTTTGGTTCGTCGTGGAGAAGGGGTCAAGATCGATGCGACACTTGCTAGAACCTACTATTTACAAGTGAGCCAATCTCCTCCTAGGGCGGTCTGCATCATGCCATCGAGCGCGCACTCAGGAGAACGCTTTGATTTGGAAAACATGGTGTTCGATTTGGCAGTAGGAGAGCCGGTGCGATTTCAAATCCTATCGAGCAACACTCGGCTGACGGACTGTCCGGGCGATCTCGTGGAGGTCGATGCTGCGACCATGACGAGCATGCCCGCGCTGCAAACGGTTCTCAAAATGGACAACAAGAAAACCAGACGCTCGGTCCCCGTCAAGCTCGACATCGAGTTGACCGAAATTGGGACTTTGCAGGCCAATATCTCTACAATCGCTACAGTAGACCCAACCCATGCAGCGACCGAAGTAACACCTGGATTGCGTGAGGTGGAAAAAAGCTACCGTTGGGTGCTCGAGTTTGAAGCGAGATTGAGTACCGACGAATCTAAGTCTGCCGGTATTGCTACAGATCAAGACACCTTGGAGCGAGTCCGTCAGACCGTTGAGTTGCTATTTGGATCGGAACAAGTTGTTGCCCCTAAAGACGCCGTAAACAAGCTTTCCGAAGCTCTCGGAAAAAAAAGGCAAGACTGGGACCCCTCGGTTCTTCGAGAGCTGTGGAGTGGGCTCATGCAATTCGCGGACTATCGAAAAAAATCCCCATCCCACGAAGCTCGCTGGATGAACTTATTGGGCTGGTGCTTGCGTCCCGGTTTTGGTTACCCAGGCGATGACTGGCGGGTTAGTGAAACGTGGAGATCGGTTCACAACAAGTTAGTGCACCGTACTGCAGAGAACCTATCTGAAACCGTTGTGCTTTGGAGAAGAATATCGGGCGGGTTCACATCAGGTCAACAAAAGGCTTTGTATCAGGATCTTTGGCCGCGAGTCCGTTCGACATTGCTTGGTGGATCAGGCGCTAGTTTGAACAGCAATGTGCTGAACGAGTATCTGCGATTGGTAGGATCATTGGAATGGGTTGATGTTTCGGACAAGGCTACTGTGGCTCAGCAATTGTTAGATGCATTAGGCCGCAAGAAAAATCACGCAATTGCGGGCCCCGTGCTATGGACATTAGCGAGACTGGGTAGTCGAGTGCCGGTCTACGCCAATTTGCAAATGATTGTTCCGGCTAGGCAAATAGGTTTGTGGGCTGATCGATTAATCAGTTTGGGAAATCAGTTACCTGAAAACAGCCTGAATGAAATCTCGTTATGCTTGACGCTTTGGTGTCGATTTACTGGAGATCGTTATCGAGATGTGGATTCCAATCTGCGAACACGTGTCGCGGAATGGATGGTGGAAAAGAAAGTCTCCGAGCACCATTTGGAGATGGTCCAGCGAGGGGGAGACTTTAGCAACGACGACGCCGCTACTGTTCTGGGAGAGTCGCTACCGTTAGGGTTTTCCCTGCGGTAGTTGTTGCTGGCGAGGAGTCCAAGTTAGAGGTCGATTGGTTGATTTGCTAAGGTAAATTTCTTTGCGATTAACCGGTTTGCGGCCATCCTCGAACTCGCACTTTACAAACACTTGAATAGTTCGGCCTGTTGGCCCACTTTCTTGCCATGGAAGCCGCAAATGGTATCCCTGAGAGGCACCAATTGGTTCGAGATACTCTTTCATTTCGCGGGAATCGATTTCCCACGCGGAGATTCGAACTGGTTTATCATCGATAATCTCTTCGGCAACGATAGTCAGTTTGCCTTCGTCGTTAATGATCTGTCCAGCTTGATTTTTTGGAGTAAGTACAAGGTAGAGTCCATCATCGCCAGGTTGATTGTCGAGGTTAATTCCTCGGCATAGCGTGGGATGAAAATCGATGCCAACGACTCGGCGATCCTCAATAAGCTCCGAATCAATGTGATCAATCTCTTCCGTCGCGGAGGCTTGGACAACGTCACCACTCGTGGGGATTTTTATTTTTCCTTGAATGATAGCGCCCGGAGTGCTGCCTGGCAGAGTAGGCAACCGAGGTGCTGAGTTCATTTGATTTGGGCTAATCGATGGAGGTTGTAAGAGGTCGGGCCCATTGGGTTGTTGGGCAGACCTAATGGCTGGGGGCATCGTATATTCCTCGGCGAGTTCGCTTGATTTAAGTTCGTTAACCTTGCGAGTTCGATTTGGAATATTGGAGCGACCATTATTGACTGGTGGTAACAGAATTTCACTATCGCCGGCCTTAGGTAGTTCCGCTTCGGTAGGCTCTTCTGACGGAGCTGGTAACGCGCTGGGCGAGGTACCGGGTAGTTTGCTAGGTACTGACTCTGTTCCGGGGTTGGATAAATCCTTCTTAGGATCAGCTGGTGGAGAAACTGGTGAGCGAGGAACAATCGGAGCAGGCTCTTCCGTTTTAACTTTGGGAGGAGGAACTAACTCGAATGCTTCTGAGTCAACGGCATCTTTGTTGGGCTTGGGCTCGCGAGACGGAGATCGGGAAGGTTTACTTTTGAGGGAAAGGCTATCCTCCTCCTCAAGCTCTCGAAGCTTGCGCTGTAGCCGCTCATGCTTTGCGCGAAGATCTTCGTTCTCCATTTCCAAGGATTGGTAGGCAGAATCGTATTCATAGATACGATCTTCGAGGGCACGTATTTCGGAGGCCATTGATTCGACATAGTACTCGTTGAACGCAGCTTGTCTGCATGCGGGAGTCACTAGGAGTGCTACCGCGATAACAAGAGCCGAACCGAACCGTCGAATGGAGAATTCGCGGAATGCCGTTACTGAATCGAATAAGGATAGGAACGATGTGCGACTACGCATGGGAGCAGGGAATAGGACATCCCAGGCTCTCACGTCAAGAGGGATCCTTGATGCGATGGGTACAGCGGTCCGAAACTGGACTAATTTCAGATTGCTTACGCCGTAGCCGAGTTAATTTTTGCACCCAGCAAGGCTGGGTAACTTAGGCAGATCGTCTTATTCGTTGGCAAGTAAGGAAGACTTCATAGAAATCTCTGGTTAGTACAATGGGGTCATCGCCCAAATCGTCTAGCCAAGCCAATTGGGAGCTAGCCATACCTTGGAGACCGCGAACGAGATCCCGAACCCGAACACGAACTTGATCGGTTGGAAAGCCGACTCTGTTCTTGGTTGAGAACGGTATGGAGACCGTTTTGCCTGCATCGTCGACTACGCGGTACCCAATCATCGACTCGACAACCGGCTCGCACGAAACCGTTTCTGCATTGTTGTAATGAGCAGAGATAGTCGAGAACTGGATCGAGATAACGCTACGCTCTGTGTAATTCATGAGCCGCTTTCTAGCCGGGTTAGGAGCATTATGACAAAAGATCACGTGCTCAATGTATCGACTAGGTTGACTTTGCTGGTCCAGTCAAATTCACTGAAGAATTGGAAATGGGTCTATGAATTCAAGATCTGGGAAGTTGAAACTCAGCCCATCTCGACATATCTACATCTCGTCATATCGCCTTGTTACGAATGCTATCATTCCGTTGCATGTTTGTGCTGAACACCTTCAGAATCGATCCACTTCAAAAGATCCTTCTGAATGGAACGGAGAAGAAAGAGACCGTTTCGAAAGTAACGTGGAATGAGTCGTTTTGGGTCAGATAGAGCTCGATAAAGCCATTCCAAGCCCAGTTTTTGCCAAACTTTGGGAGCTCGTTTAGCGACTCCTGCAACAAAGTCGAATGAGGCTCCGACTTGGATGCATAGCGGAACTCCAAGTTGGCTTAGATTATCTTCGATCCAAAATTCTCCTTTTGGTTGCCCGAGAGCGACCAGCAAGATATCGGGCTTAGCTCGCCGAATGATATCAATTTGCTCCTTCATCTCCGCTTCGTTTAGCGTTCGAAACGGCGGGCAATGATATCCAGCAATCACACATCCCGGGAAACGCTTTTGCAGTTCTAACGCAGTCTTTTCTGCAACTCCCTCAGCAGCTCCGTATAGATAGATGCGATGCCCTTTTATCTGGCTTCTCTCGGCGAGTTTGAAAATCAGGTCTGCTCCCGTAACGCGTTCGTGCAGTTTGACACTATTTCGTTTGCTACGCCAAAGCATGGGCATTCCATCGCAAAGTACGAGTGTCGCACGGTCCGTAAAATCGCGGAGACGACGACTACTTTCGCAAAGCATTGCATAGTTTAAGTTGGCAGTGATTGCGTACGAGGGGGTTTTGACTCGAACGATATCATCAATTAAGTCGAGTGTTCGAGACATTGTAACTTGATGAAAATTGACGCCCCAAACTTCGGATAGCCTGATATTCCAATCTTCAAGGTATTCAGGTTTGGCAGGAGTTGGTTTTGTGTGTCTTTGGGCTTTGATTTCGCTTGAGGAACTAGCTGGAATCTGCTCTATCGGATCGAGTGAATCGATATCAATTCCAGCAGAAGATTGACTTGGCCGCTTTGGTACTGGTGGGAGATAAATGGAATCGAATGGAAGCACGGAGGAGTATTCGCTTTTCTGAATCGACATTGTTTTGGGTACGATTACGTGGATTAGGAAGTGTTTTCCAACGAACGAACCCTAGGTCGTGTATCAACTCCTCGCAAATGGATATCGATTAATTTCAAGTCGATGCAGATCGTTTGTAGCGATTGTATCGGTCTTGCGCTTTCAGCAAAATCTATGGGCAGATTGCGGGTGGGTCAGTCAACGAATCGAATTGTCTGATTCGAATCGCGGACATCTAAGATAGATCTATAAGAAGGTCCAATGCATCCGAAACATGAGTTACCTTATGTTCAACGAAAAGCGATGGCCTAAACGAATCACGTCGACATTGGTATCAAAAAGCTGACTCATACTGACCGAGTTCAAGCAAGATTCTACGTTCGCGTCGTTTAGTACACGGCCCGACTTGAGTAGAATGCAGCGATTAATAGGTTCGATGACCTCTTCAAGATGATGAGTAACTAAGACAATCTGTATTCCAGATCGGGTCATCGCCTCGAGTTTCAGCAATAGCTTTTCTCGGGCAACGATATCCAAGCCAGCGGTGGGTTCGTCTAGCAATAGTGATTTAGCGCCATGCACCATTGATCTAGCTAACATGACTCGTCGCCGTTCTCCTGTTGAAAGCCAGCCCACGCGTTTACCGCAGCGAACATCGATTTCGAAGAAGTCTAGCCACCGGGATGCAGTATCGATTCTTTCAGGGGTTATCGATGTAGAATCAAGTTCCAATTCGCTTGATTCGAATCCGGTCAAAACGGCATCCAAAGGAGACAATCGCCCACTGCGACCGGTCGTGAAGTGATGGTCAATCTCCGAGCTTACGAAACCGAGTTGATTCCGCAGTTCCCAAACATTCCAAGCTTCCTTTCCCAGGATTCTGATGGTTCCCGCTCGATCCTCCACGCTGGACGGATAGAAGAACTTCATAAGCAGTTTAAGCAGGGTCGACTTGCCTGATCCATTCGGTCCAAATAGGACGACATTCTCGCCAACGGGGATTACTAAACGCTCTAAATCCAGAATTCGAAATCCATTGCGTTCGACAACGACCTCGAGCATTTCAACGAGAGGGGCGGATGGCATTTAGTTTATGCCAAAGGGCCCAACCAGATGATCGCGACTGACCTCGGGGCACAAGCTCAATTCCGATTCCGTTACGATTCCCATTAGAAATCGATTTGCGGCAGCGAGCATACTGGTCGAGAGTTCATCCGCTTCGCCGAACGAATCTTGCTCGCTTCGTAATTGCAGGAATCGATATGACAATGAGGATCGATGAGCCATTTGCATCGCATAGCTAAGATCTTCGTCGGAACAAATCGTTGCACCCTTTCGTTGAGCGAAAAGGACCGGTAGCTCTTTGATCGATTTCCACTGAGTCATGCAGCCTGCTTGGCAAGGCATTGGTCCGCTCATCGAGACCACTCCTGCAACGCTATCTGGTGATTGCCAACCAATCCATTGAGCAATGGTTCCACCATGACCAAAGCCGGCGATAAATATACGATCGGACCTAACGGGGAGGTTATCGAGGGCGGATTCTATACATTCCCAAACCACATCTTCTGCGAACGCATAGTCAAGAACATTTTCCCCCCACTTGAAAATGCGACGTTTGGATTTGCAACGACGATTAGCACGCGGCGCGACGGCCAAATAATTCTGGTCGCTTAATGCATTCATGACGCAATCTAGTTCATTCTCACTACTATCTTGGCTATGAAGCCAAACGATCAATGGATATTCATAAGAAGAAACAAAGTTTGTCGGGTAGTAAAGCCGATGATGTACAGACGTAGGCAGTTGCGATAACCGATCAACCTCCCTATGGTCGCTAGCCGAGCTTCGAGAAACATTCTGCACGACTGGGGCGAGCAATGTGGGGATACGATTCATCGAGGAGTTCCTGGGTCGCCGCGAAAATCACGCATGAGATAACAGCATAGCGTGACGGACTAGATAGTTATAGGTTTTAGGGCACCGATTCCGATGACGTCAATGGCGCCTAGAACCAGATTTTGGGTGGTTATGCTAACCACCCAAATGCTGTCATTTAAAGATTAACGATTAGGCAGACGCGAGAAGCTGCCCCATGGACGCAACCAACGACTTAACAGCGTCAACACTCTTTTGGAAGGCTGCTTTTTCGCTTTCGGTCAAACTAAGTTCAATGATCTTTTCTACGCCGCCAGAACCAAGAATAACAGGGACTCCTACGTAGTATCCGCCGACGCCGTATTCGTTATTACAGAGCGCGGCACAGGGAATCAATCGCTTCTTGTCTCTCACGACTGCTTCAACCATTTGTGCAGTTGCGGCTGCAGGTGCGTAATAGGCAGATCCGGTTTTGAGAAGCGATACAATTTCTGCTCCGCCGTCGCGGGTACGCTGCACGATCTGTTCCAATCGCTCTTGCGAGATCAATTGAGTTACAGGAATTCCACCAACAGATGTACAGCTGGCGATCGGAACCATTGTGTCACCATGTCCACCCATGAGCATTGCTGAAATATCTTCAACTGAGACATTTAATTCCATAGCGAGGAAGGCTCGGAAGCGAGCCGTGTCAAGCACACCAGCTTGGCCAATAACTCGATTCGATGGAAAGCCGAGCACTTGAAAAGCTCTTTGAACCATAGCATCGAGAGGGTTGCTAACGACGATGACAACTGCATTGGGGCTAGTCGCTTTGACCTGTTCTGCAACGCTCGTCACGATCTTGGCGTTTGTTGCCAACAAATCATCACGACTCATCCCTGGCTTGCGAGCAATACCGGCCGTAATGACGACCACATCACTATTGGCGGTGTCGGCGTAATCGGTCGTTCCAACCAGTTTGCTATCAAAACCCATAATGGGGGACGCTTGGAATAGGTCGAGCGCCTTGCCCTTGGGCATATTCTCGGTTTGAGGAACGTCGAGCAAAGTGACGTCACCTAGCTCCCCAGCCGCGCACCAGTGAGCACATGTCGCTCCAACGTTTCCTGCACCAATAATCGTTATCTTTGCTCGCCTCATCGCTGTCCTCGTTTACTCGTTAGATGTGTGAATCGATTTTGTGTGGTTTACTGTTGTGGCTTAATAGCTCGGCAACTCAATATTCGCTATGCTGGAGCAACGCGAGTTGAGCCGTGCTTGCTGTCGTAGAAGAGATTCGTCTCGGGTGACTCCGGGGTGAGGACGAAGTATGTCACTCTGATGCAATGAGTCAAGTACCAGATAGGACTCGCATCCTCTGAACCCAAGCATCTCCATGCAATTTTTCCAAAAGCAAATTCAGCTGCCTCCATTTCGCCGAGGTTGTCATCTCGTTACCAACTACATTGTTGATGCGATCCCTGAGATTCGAGACCTTTCGTGTGGACTGCTCAACTGCTTCTTGCAACACACCTCTGCGAGCCTAACAATCAACGAAAACGCAGATCCGGATGTAAGAAAAGACCTCGATATGGCCCTAGACGAGATCGCCCCCGAAGACTGGGATTATGTGCACACGGCCGAAGGTCCCGACGACATGCCCGCGCACGTGAAATCTTCGCTGCTGGGATGCAGTTTGGTTATACCCATTACCAGCGGCCGGTTGAATTTGGGCACATGGCAAGGTATCTATTTGTGTGAGCATCGCAACCATCCAACTCGTCGTAGCGTCGTCATCACCGCGTCAGGAATTGCTGAAGCGCGAATTCCAGATGATTATTGAAGCATGCGTGCGGAATCAATCAGTGCAGACATTGTAGGTTGACGGCCTAGAAACCGACTAGTTTCCCACTAAATGATCTATCGCGCAATCGGGTTTAATCAAAACTTAATCAATCTATTTCTTGTTTCGGCCAGCTGAAATGATTCACAAATTTACTGGTGCGAACCTGCCCTCGAAATCGCCAGAACGCAGCTTTCGCGGCCACTAATGCCTCTTCAACGCACCGTGGCTGCGCATTAGGCCATCATCCCGCATTTTGTCTGCTACCCCCCCGTCTTGAGGAACGTCACAACCACCCTGCCAGCATTCGGCTAAATTATCATGATTTTAAGAAATGAAGAAGAAAAACCCAATTGCCAGCTGGGGAACGACATGTAACCTATCATATGTTCTTCGTGCGGCATCACAGTTGCACAGCGATCTTTAGCAATTGAATTTTTGAGGGGGTTATGGTTATTCGCCACTCTACGCGATCATTCTCATCCAGACGAGCGTTTACGTTGGTTGAGTTGTTGGTGGTTATTGCGATCATCGGCATTCTTGTTGGACTACTCCTGCCCGCTGTTCAGGCGGCCCGTGAAGCTGCACGTCGGATGCAGTGCTCCAACAATCTGAAACAAATCGGGTTAGCAGTTTTCAATTACGAATCAGCGCACAAGCGATTCCCGCCTGGCCGTTTGCTTCCCGATCTCTCCATCGGGGGCGTGGTGACCGCCAGCTACACGAACTACAACAGCATCAACGGCACCCCTGGACAATGGACCGGCTTTCGCTCGGTTCACACGTTCATTTTGCCGTTTATGGAACAGACAGCGATCTATAACTTGATCGATTTCGGCGCTCCCACATCGGTGCGTATGACCATGAACGGTGCACCGTTTAACCGAAACTTCGCTGCATATGCCAATGCAGCTAATTTATTCATTTGTCCATCTGATCCCAACACAGGGCGTGTTATCACGGAAAATAACTACCGCTATAACTTTGGCGGTTCGACGCATTACGCTGGAGGGCTCAGCAGTGCTGCCAACAATAACAACAACGCGACTCTCGGGCAATTCACCGTTCGTGGCAACGGTGCATTCAGCATCGGAGATGCGTTGAGAATGGGTGCCATACAAGACGGTCTGAGCAATACCGTGTTTTTTGCAGAGCGTGACAAAGGTAGCGGACGAAATATGGCTGCAGCCTTGCCTGATCGTCGGTTCGACATAATTACCATGCCGGGCAGAACTCAGTCTTTGATTTCGCCTGATCAGATTTTCGATGCTTGCCGAGCGTATGTGCCTGTTGTTGATTCCTTTAACTTCAACTCAACTGGTCGATGGCTCGATGGCAGTGATTTTTCTAACGGCTGGCCTTTCGGTTTCTACTCGAGCACGATGTACAATCACGTCGCGCCGCCTAACTGGGGTGGCTTTGACTGCGGGCAATGGAGCGCGATTCCAGACGCTCCGGGCGAGCATGCCATTGTCGCGGCACGTAGCTCTCATACCGGTGGTGTGAACTCTGCTCGTGGAGATGGATCGGTGAGCTTTGTCACCAGCAGCGTCGATACGATCCTATGGCGGGCTCTCGGTACACGTGACGGTGGCGAGGTTGCTAACATCGACTGATGTCTTGGAGATTATTGGTCCTGTATCAGTGTCATTCAAATGGTCTATGAAATAGGGCTTACACTAATGCAGCTTAGATTACCGATGTTCGCGATATAAGCAGAACTTTTCAGCCTCCTGCCGATGTAGGAGGCTTTTTTTATGTAATCAAAAAAAGTCGACTTAATGATGAAACGATTTCTGTCCGTATTTTTATGCTCCCTTGCTTTGGTTTCCCTTGTCGGATGTGGTGGCCCTAAGGGAGATCCCGTTTCTGTTGCTAACAGCGAAGCTGGCTACACGGAAGCAAAAACTATGGTACTGGACGGCAGTTACGAAACCGCCTTGCCCAAACTAGAAGCAGCCATCGCTGGTGGCGGTCTCGGTCCAGACCTTTACGTTGAAGCCCTTTTGCTACGTGCTCAGTGTTACGCAATGACAGGCAAGCTCGAGCAAGCAGAGGCAGATATAGCGAAAGCCGAGCAAGGCTCACCCTCCGAAGCCATGTTGGAGCTCACTAAAGGGATAATTCTCGAGAAGCAAGGTAAATCCGGCGAAAGCAAGGCAGCTCTGGCCAAAGCCAAACGACTGGATCCGACTCTGAAGCTGCCTAAGTAGCACCATCACGCATTCGGGGCTGGTTGATTGAATAGGAACAGGCTGATCCAGGTTCGTAGATTGGACGGTTATTACCGCCAACGGTAAGCGAGTCAGCCAAAAGTGGTCAGCCTGCCAGGGAATCAACAAATTCTTTAGTTGCGAGATCTGATGTCAGTTAAGTCATCGCAGGCGAACAAGCAAGAAACAAGTCGATCGCTTGCTTGTGTTCAACCACATCATGAACACGAAGCACCTGAATCTTTTGTAAAACCAGGCTCAATGACACCCCGACCGTCCCTAGAGTTCGGTTGGCATCTTTGCTTCCCAAAAGCTTGGCAATAAACCCCTTGCGTGAGTGGCCGATCAGAACTGGCTGCGAGGTTTCGTGAAAGCGGAAAGCATTTTGGAGCAAGGTAATATTGTGTTCGTGGGTCTTGCCAAAACCAATCCCTGGATCGAGACAAATCTTTTTTTCCTCGATCCCTTGATCCAGCAACCATTTTCTGCGCTGTTTCAGATAGCCGAGAATATCTTCAACCACATTGTCATAGAGAGGATTGTCCTGCATCGTTTGTGGAGTGCCCTGCATGTGCATGGCGCAAATCCCCGCCCCGGTGCGTTTTGCAACGTCTACCATTGCCGGGTCTGATTCCAATCCCGATACATCATTGATAATCGACGCACCCAGCTGCATCGCAGCGCTGGCTACGACCGCTTTCTTCGTATCAATGGAAATAGGAATCGAGAGTTTTCCTTGTAGTTTTTCAAGCACCTCGGTTACACGTCGAAGCTCTTCGTCTTGCGGGACTGACTCGCTGTAAGGGCGAGTGCTCTCTCCTCCCAGGTCCAAGATCGCAGCTCCTTGATCTTCCAAACGCTTGGCTTGATCGACGGCGGACTGAATCGAATAGAACTTCCCTCCGTCCGAAAAGCTGTCAGGTGTGACATTGAGAATCCCCATGATCATTGGCCTGTCAGTGAACTCCAGTCTACGATCTCTGATGTCCCAATGAGTTGCAAAGTTTAAGGTCATAATCTTGTCTCTGTCAGTTTAAAGTCTAACTCAGGGAATGCTTAAGCATGCAAATCGATCACGCTCGAGAAAAGGTCGAACAATTTTGTGATCGGTCGTGCTTCGCGGGTAAACCATGGAAGAATTGAAGTGATTTCGAGCTAATTCAGTTGGAGCCAACTGTGCAATCCATGCGAGTATCTTGTATGATGGAGTTAGGTCAATGGATGCTTTGAAAAGACCGCATTGATGGGCATTGATCCCAGTCAAGATTCTTCCCCAAACCGCCGACGGATTACGAGAGATACTTCATTATGCTTGGACGCCTCCTTGGGTTGCCACGACATGCCGGCCTGTCTTACCCCCGCTTGTTATGTGCAGGCCTCTGTTATCTGTTTTGTCTAGCGGGTGGTGTCTCGACCGTTGTAATTGCCGACGATCTACCCTTCGAAATGGCCGAGGGGTTCCAAGTGACGATGGCAGCCGGGGACGAACTGGTTCACGACTGCTTTTGCATGACTACCGATGGTATGGGGCGGCCGGTCGTGTCAGGACCTGGCTACATTAAGACTTTAATCGACGACAACGAGGATGCCGTTTACGATCGTGCGGTTGTTTGGTCCAAGCTTCCTCAGCAAGGCGCTCAAGGACTCTGGGCCGAGGGCCGCAAAATTCTCTGGGTCGGTGATGGTGGACTGTGGTCGTCGGAGGACAAAAATGGAGATCTTGTTGCAGACGGCTCGCCAACCAAGCTCATCGAATTCCCGACGGGTGGCGAACACCATGCTCACGCGATCAGAAAAGGACCTGATGGTTATTGGTACGTCATTGCCGGTAACTTTTCAAACGGCATCTCGAGTTTACTGAACGACCAGAACTCCCCCATAAGCCGCCCAAGAGCCGGCACCCTTTGGCGAATAAGCCCGGACTTTTCTACCAAATCGGTTTGGAGTCATGGCATGAGAAATTGCTATGACTTTGATTTTCTGCCCGACGGACAAATCGTCACGTTTGATAGCGACTGCGAACGAGAGTCAGCACTACCTTGGTACCGCCCAACACGTGTATTTGTGCTGGCACCCGGATCCGACGCAGGCTGGTGTGGTCAGACATGGAAAGATCATGATGAATATATCACCATGCCGCAAACGATTGCTTCTTTGGGGCGGGGCTCGCCGACCGGAGTGGCCGTTTACACCCATCACTCTTTTCCCCCGAAGTATCATGGGGCTGCTTTTGTTCTCGATTGGACCTTTGGTCGAGTTATCGCAGTAATGCCCGCCCGAAACCTACCGGAGCCTCAACGAGTCCCGAACAGGATTCCTGCCGAAAATTTTATGCAAACCACCGGCGTCAACGGATTTGCTCCCACCGATCTATGTGTAGCCAGCAACGGCGATCTATTAGTCTGCACTGGTGGCCGCGGAACCAAAGGTGCGATCTATCGTGTTGCCGCCTTGGCCACAACGGAAGATACTTCTTCCACAACGGCAAACGAAGCCTTTGCCCCGCCCAGCAACCCAACGGAAAATGTCGCTGCACTGTTCGAACGGGCTCTGCGAACGCAAAGAATCGATGAATCCAGCGCGAACTTAATTGCTAAGACTTTGAATACACCCTGTCCATGGGATTCTTGGTCAGAGGCTCAATGGAAAAAGGATCTATTGCCAAAGCATTACGATATGCTTCTGCAAATCGTTACCGACGAACTCCCTATCGATTGCGACGAATCCTCGGCTGCTTCGCTTAAACTACTGGCTGCACAAATGCTGACCAGAACCGGTGCAAGCGTTCCAACGAACGCCATTATTCGTGCCGTGAGCTCCCCATCCCCAAGCTCGAGGCTCGCAGGTTGGTGGTTGGTTGGACGTGGAGTGATTACTAATGTGCAGCGTGATGCCATCAAGATTCAGGGGTACGCGAGTGCCGCAATGATTCCGGAAACTCAAACACCTTGGGGTGATCATCTAGGTTCCGAGTTGCCACGTCTTTGTTTGGAAGCGTTTGGATTAAAGAAATGGCCGATGGCAAGAATTGAGCCCTTTCAAGTCGAGGACACTCCAGCTGGGAACTCGCTTCGAAGAACATGGCTCTGGGCTCTTAGCCGGTCCCCTGCTCCGTTGATATCCAAACAGGACGCAGCCAAATTGGACATGTTCCTCGCAAAGCGTTGGTTTGGCCCTGGAATGCAAAACCTTGATACTCGATTGCTTGATTTCCTTGCCGCATGGTTTCCAAAGAATCACGAGAGTCTTGACCAGCGGGAACGCTTAGAGTTCCTGGCTGCTCTACAGTCCTCGCTCGGTGATCGCAAAGGAACGTTACCTCAACAAACAGATCCTGCCAACCCGGATGTTCTCGACGGTTACAAGGGGCTGGGAGTTCGACAATTGCCCGACCATGTACGCAAGGGTTGGTGCGATTGGCTGCTTTACATCATCGATCAAGCTCACAACAGCGACGCCGAGCACCTGGAAATCGAAGCCATTAGAACTCTCGCAATGCTTGAGCCTGCAGACAAAAAGGTTATTGAGACGCTATTAAGTCTAGCAGGTCCTAAGACCCACCCAACTTTTGATATTCATCTTCTCTGCGCGATTGCATGCTGCACATCACCGAGAAATGAAGAAATGAGCGCAAACACCGCATCGCTTCTTATGGGAGTCGTCAAAAAACTAGAACAAGCTGGAATGCATACCGATAACCAATGGCCCAAGCGGATCCAGCAACTAGTGAGTGCATTGATGGCACGAGACAACAAGCTGGCCAGTGCGTTTGCCGTAACACCTGGACAAAGCTGTGCGAATGATATAGTGCTCATCAACGCATTTCCTTTAGATACACAAGCAAAGGTAAGAGAACGACTACGAAAGGAATTGTTGCAATCGGAGCCAAATTCGTGGTCCAATGCCATTGTCCGATATGCATTACAATCACAGCCCCTTTCCCCCGAGACACTTGACGCTCTAAGAAAAGCTGTCGATGTGCCGGAGTTGCGACGCGTCGCTATCGAATTACTTGCGAATTACCCCGATGCCAAGGACTATAAAACCTACCTTGATACTCTCGGTGGTTCAGACCGAACCATTTGGGGAACCGCATGGAGAGGACTGCAATCGTTACCGGTAACGCTCGCGGATGAAGAATGGCCGGTCATGGCGAAATTGGTCTCGGAAACTTGCAATTCCTCATGCTCCTTGCCACAGGAAGCAGTGCTAGTTCGCGCTCGATCAGCAGCAAAGCAATTGGGCATCGCAAATGCTCCGGCTTCTAATAACTGGGACGAGTGGGGCCCTTTCTTCAAGGATCATTTGGCGGAAGAAGTCTATGGGCAACTTTCGCAACCAAAAGCAAAGCTTGATTGGGCAGCCAGAATGCGGCAAGCAGAACGACTGCAAGGCAACCTCGAAGCAGGTAAAACACTATACGATCAAAAGTGCGCCAGCTGCCACGGGGCACAAACTGCATTGGGACCAAGTCTCGCTGGAGTTGCAAAACGGTTTTCAAGGATGGATCTGGGAACAGCCATTTTTGAGCCAAGTCGCGACGTATCCGATCGGTATCGCGCCGTTCGCATTCTGACGGTCGACGGCGAAATCTACACAGGTCTCGTTGTTTATTCGGCAGCAGATGGAACAACAATATCCACAGCTACAGGTCAAATCATACGGGTGAATAAAGAGGATCTCGAAGAGCTTGCTTATTCCACCGAGTCGATCATGCCGAGCGGGCTTCTCGATGACAACAACGACCAAGAGTTGGCCAATCTCATGGCCTATTTATCATCGCTCTAAAGCAAGTTTGGTAGTTTTGTAAGCCGTAACAATCCTAAGCGAAGTTACGGCACGCCTGCAATACCAGCCCGTTGCGCAAGGGCTTGTTGCTTTCATTAGCCGTGGGCGCGCTAGCGCAATGCCATCTACTTTCTATTGGTCCGGTGGTTTATCGGTGATATCTTTGGGGGTTTTAGGTTTTTTATATCGTTGTTCATTGGTTGATTTAGGGCGATTGGGATGTGCTTTGCGTGGAAAACTTCGTCCGGGGCTGATCGGAAGAATATCTTTAGAGGCCAAGGTGAGCGCCTGCTCGTAGCGAGCCAGCCATTGCTCCAGTGGGTGCGAACCAAAATTCAGTAGATAAATAGTAACAGTATCATAGCATCGAGTGAAGCTAATTCGGCGTGGCGGGACTTTGGCGATCTTCGCTGTTTGGTGACGAAATTGGATGATCAAGTTGTATGCGACCATGCTACATAGAATCTCCTTCCTCACCATTGCGTCGCTCTCAGCGGTCATTCGTTCAAGGTTCATTGTCGTCTTTAAGTCGCGAATGTCATGCTCTACCGAAGTGTATCGCAGGCCATCGCAGGCCATAGAGCTCAATCGCTTTCTTCGGTTCCAGCGTTATCGTCGATACAACATTCAAAAACTCGCCATCGCTTCGTTGGTGCGAGTAGATCTGGACAAAAATATTAGCATCCTTAGGTAGTTCAGGATTGTTCTTGCGATCCTTTGCCGTAGGCTGCCAAGCGAGCTCATAGTGCGATATCCCGTCCTCATCTCCAACCAATTTGGCTTGGCGTTTCATGGCTTTGAAACGAGCGTTGGTTAGCCTTGCTACTACATCCTGCCCGGATTCCCTTTTACAACGATAGACCACACGAAAGATGCCATAGCCTGCATCGGCCAGTAGAATCGCTCCGGGGTTGATACGCTTGGCCAAAGCTTCAATTTGCTCGGCTTCCGAGGTGTTGTCCTCGCCGTTCTTGGCTCCGAACTCGGGCCTTAGGGCAGCACCGCTATAAAGTTCATGAGCCACAGTGACTAACATGATAGGCCAAATTGTTTTGCCAAACTGATTCGTTGCTGGCGGATAGACCTTGGTCAGTTCACTGGTCGGTGAGAGAGCGATCGTTGTGCCATCGATGACATAGATTTGTCGATCTTGGAATGAGGGTGATCCACGCTCGATGATTCCCTTAGCAATCGTGTCACAGAAGCTTTCGGTGAGTTTAACGCTTAGGCGTCCTCTAGCTTTACTAAAGCCGCTTGGATTGCTAGAAAGGGTTCCTTCGCGAATGCGTTTATTATCTGCGAATAGATAGCTGTGATGGCAGACGACTTCACGAACAATGGACTCCAGCGTCTTACCGCCACCTAGACGCTGCATGGTTAGAATCATAAGCGTCGTCAGCGTGCTGTAAACTGTGGCAGGGCTGAGTCGTAGCGAATAAGCTGCGATCTGTTTGGCTGGCAGCAGATCTTTGATCAAATCGAACGCGGACCGAAGATCTAAACTGATTTCGGTGTCTCGTGTGCTCTGTAAGTCGTTGGACAAAATTGGCAGCTCCAAGAAAATTCAATTCTCTGGCGCAAATCTCGTGCCACATCGGCGAAAAAATTCCGTAAACTTGAAAGTAGATGGCATTGCGCTAGCGCGCCCACGGCTAATGAAAGCAACACGCACTTACGCTGTGGGTTGGGATTTCGGGGGGCCTCGATGAAGGTTATCTCCACGTTGATGCATTCGTAGCAGACAAACCTAAACGTTTACGTTTTCGGAGATCGCCATTTGTAGCGCTTTGAATTGTGAACGAAGAAGCGTGATTGCAACTTCGTGCATCGATTTGTTTTTCGCTGCCTGGGTAGCTTGTAGTTCGAGATTGTCGTTGCTTCCGTCGTTATAGACAACTTGACGCATCGCATCATGAACATTTTGAACAGCTTGCTCACGAGCAACCGAGCCATTGGAGGGTTCGCCCGGTTGCAGAACGCTGAATCGTAAAGTTGGCGAATCTTCCGCCTGCTGTTTCTGGATTGAGATTAGGTCTTTGATGCTAGCCTGAAAATCATCGACGGAAAGATCGCGAGTTTGATAATCCGGCGTATCCATGTTAGCGATATTGCCCGCCAGAATGGCATGCCTCCTCTCCGCAAACGAGATCGTCTGTTCGAGACTTTCAAAGGTGGTGCTTTTAAACAGCGATGGCAACATTCACTAACCCTCTAGGCTGAAACCGTCTTCGGTTTGATCGAGCGAATTGACGGAGCCGTAAGCAGCCTGAAGCTGCGAGGCTGCAACGTTTTGTTGTAGCTGAGTCAGTACCGAATCACGCTTGAGATTCATGTTGTCCAAGCAACGATTTTCTTGAACGATTAGTTCGGATAGCAACTGATCTGAACGTTGGACCATCGCTTTGCATCGCGTTCGTTTATCGGGAGAACTCCAGACTCGAGCGTCGGGATCTTCGTCGCGATAGCTGATTAGCTCTAATTGCACCGATTGCAAGCTCTCCATCAACGACTGCTTGCGAGACAACACGACCATGAGCGACGTCATATCATGCTGTGCGACCTGATCGGCCTGTTCGATCGTGAGAGCTTGCATCTCCTCGAGGAGATGCAGCTTCGTTTCGATCAATTCGAACAATCGCTCGGTGTTGTGTGCTGGGGTAGTTGAAGTAGCCATGCTAGTGGCTTTAGCAAAAACGAACCTCGACGCCAAGATTGTTTTAGAAAAATACTCAGGCTCCGTTAGTTTGCGGTTCGCTAGCTTTAATCTGCCAGAGAGCCGATTAACCTGCCAAGGGATTCGTACTTCAACGTGTTGACCACAGCGGCGTTAGGGCCCGTGGACCATTTTCGTTTAACCGCATGGGCATCGCCCTGCGTTGACCTTTCTGGCCCAGTCCTTATCGCGTGAGTCAGGTATTCATCCTTGGTAGTGCAACAGAAAGATCGAACGCAGAAAAATAATTGTCGTATCTTTCTGCATTCGAATTTTCTGCCCTCATTAGGACCGTATAGACGAGGAGTTGGAAATGTTGGTCTCTTCAGCGATCGAAGCAGCAGAAGGTCGGGAACACTAATCCTCACTAATCGGACACTAATCTAAAGGCCAGGTGGCAGGCGGCTGTGTTGGCCGTAACAATGCTATGCGAAGTTGCGGCTTTTATTCTCCCTGGGAGGGAGAGTCGAGCGCAGCGAGGAGAGGGTGAGAGGCTCGGCAATGTATAATAGCCCCGAGTAGTCAGCGATCGTAAAGCCCCCTC
>JBKDKR010000087.1:0-53788 GCA_046344995.1 Pirellula sp. | reverse complement strand
TGGAGGAGGAGTTACCGGTGCAGGAGTTCCCGGTGCAGGAGTTACCGGTGCAGGAGTTACCGGTGCAGGAGTTACCGGTGCAGGTGTTACCGGTGCAGGTGTTACCGGTGCAGGTGTTACCGGTGCAGGTGTTACCGGTGCAGGGGTTACCGGTGCAGGAGCTACCGGAGCAGGTGTTGCCGGAGCAGGTGTTACCGGTGCAGGTGTTGCCGGTGCAGGTGTTGCCGGAGCAGGAGTTACCGGAGCAGGAGTTACCGGAGCAGGAGTTACCGGAGCAGGAGTTACCGGAGCAGGTGTTACCGGTGCAGGAACTACCGGTGCAGGTGTTACCGGTAATGGTTTAGATGGTGAAGGGATTGCCGGCGATAGAGACGGTTTAACTTGCGATGGTTTAGCCGGTGCAGGCGTTGAGACTGCTGGATCAGGCTTGTTCGCTTGTTTTTGCGGCTGAGTTTCTTTTGCGGCTGTAGTTGGTTGTGCAACGGATGATTTCGTCATCGGTTTCAACGGTGTTTGGCCGGAAGTATCATTGCTAAACGCGGCCAAATTCTGTGGGACATCGATCGACACCATATTCACAGTACCGTCAACCGTATTGGAAGCAACTTTCTCTGCTAGCTTACTTATCAATGCAGCTGCATCCCTACAACGAACCGATGGGTTCTTGGCCAAGAGACTCTTTAATAAAGCTTGGAGTGGTTCAGGTAAGCCACCTGGAATTTCGGGAGTCTCCTGTGAGTGAATTTTCTTCCAACCCAATGCATCGAGCGATCCGTAGCGTTTCCATGCTGATCCTCCATTTAGCAACTGCAACCACAAAATACCGAGAGCGTACAAGTCGGTTTGCGGGCTAGGTTTTGCTTCGGGCAGCACGAATTCAGGCGCCGCGTTCGTCCATCGATCTTGTTCGTCATTCTTATATACTAGATCTTCGTGGATGGAGTACGGCGATGAGGGAACGAACAATATGTTGCGCCGAACAGTGCAGATCGAGCCATCGTACCAGCAGAGATTAGTGTTTACGTTTCCATGCACGAGTTTGTTCGCGTGCAATGTCTGGAGTGCATCAGCGATCTGTGAAATAATTCGAGTTGAATCTTCGACCGAGATAGGCCCATCCTGCAGATATTGACTTAGCGGCTTGCCCTGAACAGGATCGCAGAAGCAGCTCAATGTACCTTGGCCAGCGACTACAGACTCCCACCGATCAAGATATGGGCTTTGCAGTTCTTTGTGGGCTTTAGCCAGTTCTACCGAAGGAGGCCAGCTCTTGGTTTCTGGTGCACAAAGCTGATTGGGACGCAATTGAAAGCACCACTTTTTGGTATTTTGCGTTACGTCAATTGCTTCGAACCAATTCGGCCCCAACCTATCGGATAATGTGTCGACGAGCCGGAAAGGACCAACAACCAGTGTCGGAGGTTGTGTTTCGGAAATGCAGTTCAGTTGAAATGGAGTTAGCTTTCCGGACTTGAGTAGTGCCGAAGCGATCTTTAGTGCATCCCCAGCACTACCTTTGCCTTGTGAGGTCTCAATCTCTTTGGACCACTGCCGACATACCTCTTGGGACGCGAGGCCTGTAGCCTGCAGGCGTTCCCAGAATAAAGCCGAAGTCATTTCCACGAAACTATTGACCCATTACGTAGGCAAAAACCAGCGGAGCGACAATGCTCGCGTCACTATGGATCATGTACTTGGGAGTCGTTGCGGTCAACTTTTTCCAAGTAATTTTTTCATTAGGGACGGCTCCAGAGTAGCCACCGTAGCTTGTTTCCGCGTCGCTAATCTGACAGAAATATCCCCATCGAGGAACGTCCTCTTCAAGATCCTGGATGAGCAAAGGGACCGCACAGATTGCAAAGTCTCCTGCAATCCCGCCTCCAATTTGGAAAAACCCTATGTTTTTCTTCTTGGACGTCTCGCGATACCACTTCACCAGATGTTCCATTTGCGCGGTTCCGCTTTTCAAGGCGTTATGCGATTTAACGGTTCCATCAATAACTCGGGCGGCGAACATATTTCCGAGAGTGCTGTCCTCAATGCCTGGGGAGAAGACCGGGATACCAGCTTCTTTTGCAGCCATCATCCATGAATGCTCGACCGGAATCTGATAGTGTTGTTTGAGTTCCGGCTCATCGAGGATCCGAAACATATACTCGTAGGGGAAAAAACTCTCACCATTGTCCGCCGCCTCCGTCCAATATTTTATAAGCCGGCTCTCCATGTGCTTCATAACCGTCTCTGGGATGCACGTATCCGTGACTCGATTAAAGCCGTCCTCAAGCAACGCAACTTCATCCGCAGCGCTAAGCGCCCGCCAATTCTCGATTACCTTATATTCATTGTGAGCAAAAAGATTGAACAAATCCTCTTCAAGATTTGCTCCCGTACATGATATGGCATGGACCTTTCCTTCGCGAATCATCTCAGCCAGAGAAACGCCAATCTCGGCCGTGCTCATTGCCCCCGCGAGACTGACGAGCATAGCCCCGCCATCATCGATATGTTTTCGATATGCACGAGCGGCATCTAATGTTTCTCTCGCATTGAAATGTCGATAGTGCAATTCCATAAACGCTGAAATGTTCATCGCGTTGCCTCACAGGTTTTCAATGGGAACGGAGTGTTTTCTCGTTTAATTAGTCAAAAACGCTTCGATAGTGGTTCGTAACCGTGTCTTACTGACGAGCCATGGGCATAACGACATATTGATAGCCGTCATCTGTGGTGAACAACGCTGGCTCAGCATTGCTCCGCACCTCGAGTGAAAATGGCTTTTCGAGTTCCAGTACCTTAAAGAAATCTAGAACGAAACGATAGTCCATCGTTATCTTGATTGTTTCATCAACGTAGGAGATTGGTATTTCGATTCTAGACTGACCTACGTCAGCCGCACTCGCAGCCACCACCAGTGTACCGTTTCCAAAAGAGAACTCGACACCACGTGTT
This sequence comes from Pirellula sp., assembly GCA_046344995.1. Taxonomy (GTDB): domain Bacteria; phylum Planctomycetota; class Planctomycetia; order Pirellulales; family Pirellulaceae; genus JBKCUI01. The sequence goes on along the minus strand of JBKDKR010000087.1, from coordinate 50,839 downwards.
TCTGTATCTGCCAAAATCGACGCTTGCCTGACAGCTGTAAGGAAAGGACCAACCAAACCTTCTATCTTGGTACGCCCCTCGCGACTGGGCATAACTTGACGCCAGTTAGGGTATCTGCCCTCGACTAAATGGGAGTAAATTGTGCATCGATCTGTTCTGATCAAAATGTCATTGCTACGAGCCGCGATTTGGACGGTTTCGTCACTCTCTACGATCGATCTCTCCATCAATTGAAGCGTTTTGGTAGGCACGATGGTCGACATGCCAGTATTCGTAAAACCACCCACAGAAACTCCCTTGGCCTGCATACATGCGAGCCTCCGTCCATCGGTTGCAACCGTCGCAATATCTTCGCCATTCATTTCAAAAAGAACGCCGCCCAATTGGTATCGGGTGCTTTCTACATCGGTCGCGAATACTGTTCGACGAACTAGCTCCTTAAATAGCTTGGCACCCACCTCGAAATAAGCCGTTTCTTGAAACGAAGCAACACTTGGAAACTCGTCTGGATTTGCTTTAGGTAGATGAAACTCTGAATGATCCCCCTTGATGTCGATCTCGTTTTCTTTGGCTTCAATCGTCAATGTATCGTCGCTCGACTCTCGCAAAATATTACCCACGCGAGAAACGTGCAGGAGAACCACCCCTGGAACCTGAATATCCACATCCTCCAGTTCAAGTCTAATGCCAGCGTCCTGATCGGTGGCCATCATGATCGCTTTGCCTTCGCGCGTATCCAGCTTTACATAGGTTAGGACAGCTTTTGGGCTTCTAGAAGGTGCCACCGCTGCGGCAATTTGGAATGCATTCTGGAATGTGTCTCGTTTGCAAACAAGTTTCATAATCTAGCTTAGACTTTAGGGAATAGCGATCTAAAAGGACTCGCCGAGGCTGTCATGTTTTACCAAGAAGTCAGAGATTTTGACAGTATCCTTACCCGTCATCGAGTTTGATTCCACGTGCAATTCTCTCCTAAATTTATCCCGAGACGAGCGAGATGGCGAGCTTTCCCGAAATTGCCTAACCCCCAAAGCCTAGAGGGTTCATCTAAAGTCCCAAACTTCCTACCTTGAAGACAATTTCGGATTTCTGAAAGCCAATTGACTCGTAGAGTTTGATTGCCCCCAAGTTGTGTACAGTCACCTCAAGCGTAACGTATCGACAACCTTGCGATTGAAACCCTTGAAGCGATCTTCGTATTAGCTCTCTACCAATCCCCTTGCCCCTAAAACTTGGAATTACACCAATGTTTTGAATCGCTCCGTGTGTTGCATTGGTTCTCAGCCCCTGGATTGTTCCAACGGCTACCAAATTCTTTGGATTGTTATCTTTGCCAATTGCAAGCCAAGTCGCTTCTGGAACAAAAGCATCTTTTTGTGAAATGTCTCTCATCAGCCTTTTACACCCGTCTCGTTCACCTAAACACGGAAAGACATTCACATCCATTTCTCTTCGAAAACTCTCCCATTTACACATGCCGTGCATGACCAGAAGCTTCTCGTCCCACTCTGCGAACATGATCTCAGACGAGCAGTTCGGCTCGGGGATCTGCTGAGCGAGCAAATCAAATTGCATTCTGAATCGCTTAAAGTAAATCGCCGTCAATTTACTTCTCCACCATCGCAGCGCGACCACCTGATCGTGGGTCACAAGCGGCTTCTAATTCACCAGCATCTTTCCTTCGCTGAATACCTTGCGCAACGGCTAGGGAACCGCTGACTTTCACATTGTGCCCCCGCTTTTTTAATTCTCCGATAAGCTGTTCGTTGACTAGATTCGCCTGATACGAACCTCCTAGACTTCCCTCGCAAAACAATGTGTCTGGCTGCCATTGATGGTGTACTCGGGATTCGGCAATCGCATCGCCAACACTCATTCCATAATCTAGACATCGCACAATGGTTTGCAAGGTTGCGTTGATGATCCTCGGGCCTCCAGCAGCACCACAAGCTAAAACTGGAATGCCTCCAGAGTCGAGCACGATGCTGGGACTCATGCTTGATAAAGGTCGCTTGCCCGGCTCCACGGAATTCGCTTCTGAGCCAATCAATCCAAATGCGTTAGGGACACCAGGCGAAACACTAAAATCATCCATTTCATTGTTCATCATGACGCCCGTCCCCGGAACTACCATTTTGTTTCCCCAACTGGTGTTTACCGTAGCAGTCAATGCAACCCAATTCCCCTGACTGTCGGCAGTTGATAAATGGGTCGTATGCTTCTTTTCGTCATCCAAGGATGCCCCCTGAGATGATATGTGGCCTGCAACCTTGGTCGCTTTGCTCAGATCGATCTTTCTCGCTAGCTCATTGGTGTACTCAATCGAAGCCAGAAAACTAGGCACCTCAACAAAATCTGAGTCTCCTAGATAAAAGGCTCGATCGGCAAACGCTAACTTCATTGCTTCGGCTAGAAGATGATAAAAGCGGGCTGTTCGTCCTGACTCGGAGACTTCTTTCATCGAAAAGCAACCAAGCATTTGCAACATCTGCAATATGTGCAATCCACCCGAGCTCGGTGGCGGAAAACCCAACACTTGATTTCCTCGATACTCGGATTTGAGCACCGGTCGATCCTTTGCTCGGTAATCGCTAAAGTCCTTTGACTCGAGTATTCCACCTTGCTCCTTGATGAATCGCGAACATCGGTCTGCAAATTCTCCTTGATAAAACCAAACGTCCCCTTTATTCGCGATGTTCTTGAGCGTTTCTGCTAAGTCCTTTTGCACCCAATGATCATCGGCAACATAAGGGGCTCCATCAGCTTTGAACAATACGGCAGAAGAAGAGGCAAAGCCTCTAAGCACTTGTTCTTCATTCTTGATACTGGCTGCGACGGCTGATGACATGGCAATACCATCGTGTGCAGCCCGAATCGCTGGCTCAAATAGATCTTGCCAAGGAAGTTTGCCGAACCGCGAGTGGGCCGATTTCAACGCCGCAATTTGACCAGGTACACCGCATGCCAAAGGCCCATCCTGGCTCAACTTAACATCACCGACTCCATTTCGGAGATACATGTTTTTGTGAGCTAGCCTAGGAGCGGTCTCGCGACCATCAATGGCATGGGTTGATCCATCCGCTAAGCGAATCAAAATTAGACAGCCACCGCCGATCCCGGAATTGTGACCATCGACGACTCCCAAGCAAAGAGCTGCAGCCGCAGCGGCATCGACGGCGTTTCCCCCCAGCTTGAACATGCTCGCGGCAGCCAGCGAAGCTAGCGGATGCACCGTAGCCGCAACACTGCGTCCCCTGATTACGGGTTTGGTCATGTTATTTACTTCGTCCGCGCGAGCACGATTCATCAGGGTTGGGCCACATGCAGCAACCGCAGCTAGACTGCTCAAAAATTCTCGACGTTTTGTCATGGCTACGCCTAGCTCTCACTTCTTCCGAAGCACAATCTTGCGAATGTCCATTACCGCGACATTCGATTTGGTCTTGGGCCTAACTTCCAATGTTGTTTCACCTTTTTTCAAACTCAATGTTCCCATGGACTCGAATAACATGTTTTGAAAATGCCCGGTATCTTTCACCGAAAACTCAATCGTTTGCCCAGCACAGATGATTGCCACTTGGGAGCCGCCATTCCCTCCTCCACAGCCGTATTGCATTTCCATTTCGTAGTCCCCATCAGCTGGAACATCAAATTTCCACTCCGCCCAATCTCCAACTTCCGTCCAATAACCGACAACGTTCTTATGCGGTTCAGGCTCATAGCGAATGTTCTTTCCATGAACTTGAACATTAGCTGCCGCTAGAGTCAGAGTCCCCTCAGGATCTTTCAAGATAGGCTTTCTGCCCTGCACTGCTTGATTCATAGCTGCTCGCCATTCTTTCCACTTCTGCCCAATCTCCTTTGCGGTGCTGCCGTGGGCAAGCTTAGAAGAATCGTCATTAAGGTAGATCGTCTTGTGCAGTTCTGAATCGAATTCGGGGTTTAGTTCCCCTCGTTGTGCGCCAACGGATTCTCGCCACCGCATTAACAGCGATTTCAACGTTGATGTCTTTTCCAAATTATCCTTGGCCAAATTGTATTTTTCGCCCGGGTCTGCTGCCAAATCATACAATTCGATCGACTCATCTTCATGCTGAAAAACGAGTTTCCACTTTCCTTGACGGATTGCCGATGCCGGACGGCTTCCTTGATTGGTGTAATGAGGGAAGTCCCAGAATAGAGTTCTATCTGCCGAGAGCTCTTTCTCAAGAAACCAGTTATCTTTTAAACTGATCCCATCCACCGGTCCAACACTTGTTGCGACCTTGCCTCCAGCACACTCTATCAACGTCGGCAATAAATCAAGATGACTAACAGGCTGCTCAATAGCGCGACCACCCTTTATTTGCCCCTTTACAGAACAAACTAACATCGGGATTCGAATACCACCTTCGTACAAATATCCTTTGCCAGCCCGAAATGGTGCGTTATGAGTCACCGGCTCGGGATGCAATTCGGGGACATGAAGCCCACCATTGTCGCTAGTAAAAATTACCAGAGTATCACGGTTGGTATTGAGCTTCTCGATGGCATCAATCAACATCCCAACCGCTTTGTCCATCGACTCGATGTTTGCTGCATACAACGGGCTGAAGGCCGACTTGTGCTTTTCCATTGCTTGGTCGGTTGATTCGAGCATGATGTGCGGAATGTGATGAGGCACATAGCAGAAAAAGGGGGCCGGGGACTCTTCCGAAATAAACTTGATCGCCTCTCTTGTGATCAAGAACTCATTTTTTCCACCTCCCGCAGATGAAAGATTTCCCAGCGACTCGTCAACTAACGAACCTCGCGCAGCAATCTCAGCCGCAACGTCGAAACCCTGATGAGTCGGGCCATGCTTCCCTCCACCAAGATGCCATTTGCCAAAAAGTCCCGTTCGATAACCGAGCTTCTTTAACTCTTCGGCGATCGTTTTTTCTTCAACAGGCAATGCTGAATGAATTCGAGCGTTGAGCAGTTTTTGTGACGGTGCGTCAGCCCGGCCCGGTAGAAAGGTTGTAAGGTGAAGTCTTGACGGAGTCTTACCAGTCAATAACGCAGCCCGCGCCGCCGAACAAATGGACAGTCCGCAATAAGCGCTCGTATATCGAATTCCTTTGGCAGCGAGCGTGTCCAAGCTAGGAGTCGAATGCTCAGCACGCCCGTAACACCCAAGGTCGGACACTCCCAAGTCATCCACCAAGATCAATACGATATTAGGCTGACCTTCGTCGATGAATTGGGAATCACCTCCCCATGATGAAGAATGCAACGAATATGACGCAAGCCAGATTGCTGCGGCACATAACGAAGCTTTAATGACGCTCTTTAGGAAAAACACAAACACCTCCGGAGAAGAACTTATCCACTAGGTAACTTATTCTAGCAGACAGAAAGCAGTATGTTCGGATCGAGCAAAGAAAGTAACTTCAAATCTTTGCTAAGATAAAGCTGGATTAAACGGTCCTAAGTTCATCTAGTCAGTTCCCATATCTCGATGGATTTCGGATGCTCAATGGTAGATTTTCAAGTAGAAGCGAACAAAAACTTTGATCGATGAGTTAGAGTAAGATAGAAACTGCGTCTCTCTTCATCTTGAGAAGAAGAATGGAGTAACGGTACTTACCGGTGAGGATCTGATGACACAGTATGGTTGGAAATGGCCAAAGCGATAACCTACTATCCAACCGAAACGGTGGCATTGCTTCTCTAAACTCTATGCGTTAGGTTCAGAATCAAGGCTATACCATCCAAACACCAAAGATTACGCAGCTCCGATTTAATTCGTTGGTTTTTGTCGTCTCGCCCGGGCACTTAAAACGCAAAACTCCCCTCCCTACAGACTCATTCTACATCATGAACGATTTCTCAACTCCTCGCAGGGCCTTCTTGAGAGGCAGCTTAGCATCTGTCAGCGTTGCCGCGATTTCCTCCACATTGCAACCTGTTCATGGTAATCAATCGTCTACGGTCAGTGATATTGAACTACTAGAGACGCGTGTCATCAGCTGGAAAGCCCCTCTCTATCACGGTTGGCCAACTGTTACCCGTAATTCGGATGGTGAGTTGTTGCTTGTCTTCTCCGGCGGTCGAGAAGCGCATGTTTGCCCTTTCGGTCGCTTGGAAATGATGAGATCCAATGACAACGGCAAAACATGGGGATGGCCGCAAGTTCTCTACGATGGCCCGATCGATGATCGCGATGCTGGCATATTGGTCACACCTCAAGGCTCAATACTAGTAACAACATTTACCTCGCTTGCCTATGAACCATTGTTGACCAGAGCAGAGATCGCTAGACCAGGGGAGCCCGGCGCATTTGCTAACGAACAATTGGTTGCAGAATGGCGAGCTGCCCACAACCGTCTTAACGCACAACAAAGAAAAAGTGAACTCGGCTGCTACATGCTAAGGTCCAGTGATGGGGGGGCAACATGGTCGAGTCGCTATCCGGTTCCATGCAATAGCCCTCACGGTCCAATCGCCTTACACGATGGGCGATTGCTTTATGCAGGCAAAGCCCTTTGGGGTGATGAAAGTGTTGGCGTGTGGCAATCGATCGATGACGGACTGTCTTGGGGCAAACTAGCCATGATTACACCACGATCAGGGGACAAAACGACGGATTACCACGAATTGCATGCGGTCGAAACATCTCCCGGAAATATCATTTGTCACATCAGAAACCACAACCAACCCAATTCAAACGAAACTCTTCAGTGTCGGTCGTCAGACGGAGGCAAGACATGGAGCGTGCCTCGCTCCATTGGCGTATGGGGACTACCATCGCATCTGATGCGTCTTAATAGCGGTCGCTTAGTCATGACCTACGGGCATCGACGCGCTCCGCTCGGTATTCAATTGAGGTTCAGTGACGATCAAGCCCAAACGTGGTCAGAAGAAATCATCATCAGCAATGATGGCACATCAGGTGATTTGGGCTACCCATCCACAGTGGAATGTATGAACGGTACGATGGTTACCGTTTGGTACGAACGACTGAGCTCATCTCCCCTAGCTCAATTGCGTCAAGCCACATGGAAGTGGAAGGAATAAGCAGTACTTGCATGACTATTCACCAGCGACATGTTCATTTTTGACCCAACCGTCTCCAATTCCAGGGAACCTACCCAATGTCCAGCCGCTGGTTCGTTGTAAAACTTCGAACTCCGCCCCATCGAGCAGAGGACGGTCAAATGCCGGTGCGTACTCCTCACCCATTCCTTTTCGCACGGTGGCTTCCGAATTGAGCACGCCGTGCCCAATTGCAAATCGGTCTGGTGATTGAACAATTGCCTCTCCGAGCAGAACAACTGCAATCAAAACTCCCATTAAACTTGCCACGAGTAATTTTTTGGGGCCGCGGACTGAATAAGCCAAGAATAAACAAGCGCTCGCAAAAAGTAAGATAGAACCAATTTGTACCTTGGCTGGATATGACAACCAGCGACTCCAGAACAAAATACTCTCCCCAAATCCGCTACCACTTTCGTTTTCCAATCTTCCAGGAGCAGCACTTAAGGCTTGCTCCAAGTTGGCTTGTAGATAAGTGTCTCTCGGTAAATAGAACTTGGCTAACCTATATTGTCGAATCGCGTTTCCGTAATTGCCAGCTTGAAACCAAGCATTCCCGCAATGGAAATGAAGTGATCCACTTATTAAGCCTCTGCTGGCTAAATCCTCAAATCGCCTCGCAACGGACGCGAATTCCTCTTTTGTCTGTGATTGCTCCATTAAAGTGAGAGTATCGCTAAAGTCCTTTCGAAAATCCTTTTTCGACTCTGATGTTTCGTCCAATCCTATCGAATTCGATGACAGAACAAGCAATAACAAGAGGTTGCATGTTTTGGTAGAAACTTTTTCTCTTGATGCTGTCAGCGCGTTAAAAATTAGCGGTATTACAGACGACGTTCGGTCAATCATGGCGGACGCGTCGGTATCGGATAGTCGGCCGTAACGCGCTGAATCGATAGTCTCGAGAATTTCTTTTACGGAGGCATAATCGCGTTCGGCAAGACTTGTTCTCTTCAAAGAATCCAACACATCCTGAGTCGTCAAACCTTGGCCGTCACTTCCTCTTTGCGTCCCGATTAAACCAACGATCGATTGTCTCACTGCAGCGATCGCATCGTCAGAACGACCATCTCGAAGCAAGTCCTGGGAGTTTTTAAGTAGTTCAATGGCTGAAGTGCGTGCTCGAGATAGCCTGTCGGCAAGCGTATCCTTAACTCTTCCTCGGTTGATTCGGATTAATGCTGATCCCGCTAAGGCAACAATCCAGCTTGCACCAGCCACTCCAGTCCATACCGAAATGGAGATGGCTTCGTCGGAGAACGGATACATCTCGCGCGTTCCCTGAAAAATTCCCGACCGATCCTGTTTTATCGACGAGGGTTTGATTGATTGTGCGTTAGCAAGATCTTTGGCTGCGAGTATGCTTCCCTCCTCAATCTTTAAAGGAGACGATTTGGTCATGATGACTGAGAACTTTTCTAAGTTCGGATCGAAACTAGAAAACTCAATTTCAGGAAACTTATCGAGTTTGTTTTTTGGCCTAATGCCATAGGTAAATGTTTTGCGATTCCGATCCATCTTCCCAACTGGTGAGCGATCCATCACTTCGAAATCTTTGGCAATCATCTCGAACTGACTCAGGTCCGGTGCAAAGACTTGTTCTAGCGAATCGGCAGTCGGCCCGGTTACCTCAAGCGTTAAGGTCATCGGGTCCCCTATCCTGGCCTCGCTCGGAGAGATGTCTACGCTGGCAGTGAAGGTACCAACGCCTCCCAGAAAATTGTCAGGTCGGGGGCTTGGCACCTCGCTTACAACGACCTGTATCGGCTTGGCAGTGGCTGCGATTTTCTTTCCTCGATACTCCCTGCCTCGAGAGTCAACGACGAACGTTCCGCGTACTGTTGCTGGACCAAAGGAAAACGTTCCCGGGCGAATTGCATTAAACGATTGAGTGATCTCGTAACGAAAAAACTCAGCCCCCTCACCGCTCTCCAATTTTCGAGTCTCTTTACCTCGCACCAAATCGAATAACGCGACCCGCGGGCCGTCAAACATGAAGCCTGATCTAGAACTGAAGTCATTGATACTGAATCCATACCCTTGATCGGAAAGCAAATTCTGTAGCCACTGCCCCTTGTCCTCTTGACTCTTTAACCCATCGATGTCCTCAATCCAAGGAATAGATATGTTCGGAGGATTTCGTCGGATTGGAATCAATGGATCTTGGTCATTGTCGGGTAGCTGCCGCACCAAAATCTTTAAACTGATCTGGAACGACTGCGTAGGGTAGACTTTCTCACGATCGCTTGTAATCTCGGCAATCACATATTCCTGTGGCTCTGGTTCAAGAACATTTATTTCCTTGGAACGGCTGGAAATCACTTTCCCCTCAAATTGAACCGTCACCCCAGGGATGGTTAATCGTCCTGCCTTTTTGGGGGTCACGCGATACTGGTAGAGGGTTTTTAACTCTTCCTTGCGAGTCATTCTGCCATTCACAATTGCGACTGAGGTCGAGTTTAAGGATTGTTCCGTCTCGAATTGCACGGAAAAGTCTTCCTCAAGCGGACTTACATCGGGTGCCTCTGATGATTCAATCCCCTCTACCACTGCTTGTAAGGTAAAGGATTCCCCAACGAAAATCTCTTCGGTATCAATCGCGATTTGTACCGAAGGCTCTTGCGCTGAAAGTCCTAGACTTGCGTCTGTAAGCACAACAATACAAGCCAACAACATTGCTGATAATCTGGTGTGCAATCTGATCATCTTACCAATCCTTTTCCACTGACAGTTGACCATATGCTTTTAGCCTACGCTGCCGATCTCGATCACGCTTCTCCGCTTCTCGTTCCCGAACCTTCCGAAGAGCCTCCGCGATTCGATCTTGACTAGGCTTTTTGTCCCCTGAGTCTGCTTTCTCATCAGAAGATTTCTTATCGTTCTCTTTAGGCTTATCCTGTTCCTTATTCTTATCTGAGTCATCTCCAGAATTCTTGTCTTTCTCAGATTCAGCGTTTTCTTTCTGGTCGCTTTTCTCTTCATCGGCCTTCTTTTGATCGTCTGATTCCTTGGAAGAGTCGTCTTCTTTCTTTTCGTTTTTCTGATCCTGCTGATCGGAATCCTTATCTTGATTTTGCTCCTGTTGGTCGCTCGAATCTTGCTGCTGTTGATCTTGATTATCTTGTTGTTGGTCCTGATTCTTGGGCTGCTTCTTTTGAATCTCTTCGAGAATTCGGCGCGCTTCGCCGGCATGCATAAGGGATTCGGAGCCATCGTTCTTGTTAAGAGATTCAATGGCAGAACGCATTTCGGCGACAGCTTTCGGCGACAGTTCAACCGCCTTGGCAAGGAATTCCTTGAGCTCTTCCTTCTGCTCAGGAGTCATTCCCCCCTCTGGCGTTCCGGGCTCGACTTCTTCAGAAGACTCTGAGGACGAGAGTTCTGCCAGCATTCCTTCCGCTTTTGGTTGTAAAGTCATGGCTCGCGCCAAAACCCGCTCTTGTTCGCGAATCGTCTTCTTAGAAACTTGTTCTGTTGACGCTTCCTCTTCGAATGGCTTTAGATCTTTTTCAACCTTTCGCTGTTCAGTAATAGCTCTCTTGAGGGTCGGTTCAAGAGGGGATACTGCGTTCCAAATCTTGTCTAATTCATCGAGCGAGTGTTGTTGATGTTCAAGAGACTCCGAGGCACGAAACTTTCCAAGTGATGCTGAGGATAACTTCATGTGATCGCGAGAGGTATCCGACCAACCGAGCATCAGATCAATTACTTTCTGGACCTCCTTCTTTTCTTCATCCGAGATCTTGATTTGAGGATCTTTCTCTTCAGGATTTAGGGTTTCCTGGATCTTCTCATTCAAAAAGCGGAATTCGTCCATCAAGCTATCCTGCAAGAGCTTTAATTCGGCATGTCGATCCAACTGATATAGATCTTCTAGTTTTGCAGACTCGCTCAAAATTTCATTTTGTACCTTTTGCATATAATCCAAGAATTGACTGAGATCGGTTTCATTTCGCCGCTTGTTTTGATCGTATTCCGTCCATTGATCGGTAACGACCTTGAGCCATTGCCGAACGATTTCGATATTCTTCCTTGCTGCTGTCGCGTTTGGATCTAATTCCAAGCTGGAACGATATGCTGCGATCGCTTGTTTGGCTTCATCGATAAGTTTGTCGCGATCCTCTTTCTTTTCTAGAATCTTTGCCCCTTCCTGCCAAATCTCCTTAGCCGAATCGACGTGCACACGGGCTAGATTAAAATTAGCTTTGGCCGCCAAACTGCGATCACGCGCCATTGCAGCTTGTAAGTAAAGTTCGATTGCTTTGTTCTTGTTACCCAGTCGATGTTCTGCGCACGCTTGATCAAAGTACGCAATGTGTTGCTCATTGCTTTTTGCATCGCGAAGGGACTCGCCTGCCTTGCCAAACGTTTCGCTGGCCTTTGCAAAATCCTGTTGTTCGTATTGCCGAAGTCCTTGTTGAATCGTACTTGAATCATCAGCAACAGATGCCGAACCACCAATCATTGAGAACACAAGAAACAAGCACGACGCTCTGGCGACCAATGTTGTACCTTTTGAATAGAGCGACGATTCAACACCTACAGTTGGCAATGTTTTGTGCGGCTTGATAAAAAGGTCGATCAACATGAGCAAAACACCAATTCCCAAAAACCATTGAAACTGCTCGCCGCGGCGCAATCGGGTTTGGGTCTCCGAGGTGTCTCCTCCGCGATCTGCCAGATAATTGCTGTAGATTTCGCGTAGATCATAGTTTTTCGTTCCCGCTGGTATGTAAACCCCGCTTGTCTTCAATGCGAGTTGCTCTAACAAACTGCTGTCCAATTTGCTCCAGACTTGCTCGCCCTCATACTCCATAAACTGACCTGTTCGATCTTTGGCTGGAATCCGGGCCCCTTGGGTTGAATCACCCAGTCCCACCGAGAAAATTGTTACACCTCGTTCCGCTGCAACTTCAGCCGCTTCCATTGGAGCCGATTTCTGATCATCACCATCCGTGATAAGCAGGATTGCTTGGTCTCGTTGGCTGTTTGGCTTAAACACCTCCAGTGCTTTACGGATAGCATCACCAATTGCGGTTCCCCCGCGAGGCGCACTTGCAGTATCTATGTCCGAGAGAGATCGTCGAAAAGATTCGTAGTCGACCGTCAACGGAACCTTTACAACTGCTTGCCCTGCAAAGGCAATCAAACCGACTCGTTCCCCCGTCAAGCTATTGACCAGAGCGCCGATGTCAGCTTTAGCCCGTTCAAGTCGACTAGGAGGGACATCATTCGCAAGCATAGATCTTGAGACATCAAGTAAAATGTACAAATCGCTGCCCTTAGGAACTATCGTTTCAATTTGCTCTCCAAATTGCGGACCCGCTAACGCGATCAAAAGAGCTGAGACTCCTGAGATCTGCAGGACGACCTTCGCGATTCTATTGCCTAAAGAATCCCTTGGCATAAGTTTATCTGCCATCACCGATGCCATAAATCGCTGGCGAGCGGCCTGATTTTTATAGGTGGCATAGATGGATAAAGCTAGCCATCCACCTACGAGAGGTAGCAGCCAAATGAGCACGCTTGTATTTCGCCAATCCATAGATCACTCACTTATGTCAAACTGCGAAATCGAGTTGTATTCAATCCATGCACGAGTCCTAAGAGAAGCAGTCCAGACATCACAAACCATGGATACAATTCGTGATATTGAGAGTATTTCGTCTCTTCTAGCTGGCTCTTTTCTAAGGCATCGATCTTGGCGTACACATCGGTCAGCCCTTGAGAATCCGCTGCGTTAAAGTAGATACCACCCGTTATGTCTGCAATCTCTCTAAGCAGTTTCTCATCAACACGGAACTGAGCCGGCACCAATATCCTGCGACCCAAATCATCCTCGCGAGGTATGCGGACAATGCCATTCTTTCCAATACCAATCGTGTAGACTTTGATACCTAGTTCCTTTGCGATCGCAGCTGCTTCTTTGGGATCCACCACGCCGGCGTTGTTGTCACCGTCGGTTAGAAGGATGACGACTTTGCTTTTCGCTTTGGATTCCTTCAGTTGGCTGATACTCAGCGCTAATCCATCGCCAATGGCAGTTGCCAGCTCTTCTTGCAACGATTGCTCATTGATGACCCGTCCCCGACGGTCCCTCACAGCTCTAGGGATTTCGAGCGAACTTACGATATCGATTAATGCCCCATGGTCTAGCGTGAGTGGACACTTGCTGTCAGCAAAGCCTCCAAATGCGACCAATCCAACACTATCGTCACGACGCCCTTTCAAGCCATTTGAGGTCGAACCAAGGATAAATTCCTTGACCACTTCCTTGACGGCACTCAATCGATCGACATCTTCATTTCGAATCTGAAAGTCGATTGCTTCCATCGATCCTGAAATATCAATCGCTAGCTGTATAGCGATACCATCTCCACTGATCCTGGATTCACTCTTACCCCATTGCGGCCTTGCTAACCCAATCGTTAGCAGAACCATTCCAAGCCCACTGAGCCAAGGCAACAGGCCACGCAATCGGGTCATAGCGGTTACTGGACATTGCTCCAAACCATCGATACTGGAGAAGATAACCCTCGGTCGATTCAATTTTCTGTTGCTCCAAAGTACTATTGAAACAACGATGGGAATCGCAGCGAGAAAGAACCAAGACTGAAATCGAAAAGACTCAACCATTCATTCCCTCTGTTGGATTATAGGAGGGAGAAGCTTCTTCGGCCTTATCGAATCGAATCGCGATAAACTCGCGAGCTCGTTCCACGGACGTTGTAATACTGGATTCATCCGGGGTTTGACCTGCGTACTTCACCAAGTCCGCTGCAGTCAAAAATTCTTGCAGACGATAGGCTTGAGGTCCATCAAATCGAGAGCTTGCTCGCATGTCTCTCAAAAACTCTTCTGTCGTTTGCTCGGGGGCTCTTAAACCAGTTTTCCCTTCGATAAACACTCTAACAATCCCGGTGAGTCTCAAGTAAAACTCCTTCACCATACCTCGAGACGGTAACTCTTCTGCAATCAGCTTTATCAAAGCTTGCTGCGCCACCTCCTCTGGGCTGATCACCGGCGCAACAAATTGCTTATAATTTTGACGCCGAACGAGCCATATTGCCAATGCGAGAAGCAAACTGCACAGAGCCAAAGCGCCTAAACCGACCCACAAATAGCTCTGTTTGGGGGCGATCGGATCGGTCATCGGATCAACCTGGCTTAGGTCCGAACTAACTGCGCCGAATTCCGAAACCACATCGACCTCGATTGGTTCTGATTGAACAATGTCTCGGACTTCGGAGCCTTGCGCTGATGTCTCAATGAATACGATTGGAATCGATCGTATTAAGTGTTTACCACTGAACATCGGCTCCAGCTTGTAGCGAATGACTTGCGTTGTAGTGTCTTGTTTTATGGATTCCGTTGAGTCTGCCCGCTTGTTGTCATCGTTCTTTATCGCCGTGTTGGTTCGTTCGCTGTAGTCGCGAACAGCAAAATCACCGACCGATTGTCCGAAAACAGGAGGCTCGATCTTTATTGAACTTGGATGAACGATCGTGATTGTAAGATCAACAAGGTCTGAAAGTCTTGGCTGCTTGGGAGAAACCTCGATATCTAGCTGAACTCCCCCTTTCTTAGTCGATTTGAAGATGGATTGCTCTTCAACGCTCGTTGATTGTGATTTGCTTTTTACATCCGACAAGTTTTCGCAACCTAGGCAAACAACAAACAACGTGATGAAGACGGAGAGCTGCGATACCAAGGGGATGATCTTATGGGTAGCTAGATCTGTTCTCATCGAAGCTTCTCCCGTCCGTGAAAGAAAGTATGCAGGCTCTTGGCATAGGACTGATCTGTTCGAATGTCTAAACGATCCACACCCGCTTGGCGAAAAGTCTGCTTGAGAGATTCGCGACGCGTTCTGACCTTCGACTGCAACCACTCACGAACCTTACGGTTCGAGGTATCGAGCTCGAGCAGCTCGCCGGTTTCAGCATCTTGTAATGTCACGAATCCAACGTTTGGAATCTCTTCTTCACGTGGGTCCGAAATCGTTACGGCGACGCAATCATGTTTTTGATTGATGATTCGAAGCGAACGGTCAAACGACTTGGTCAAGAAGTCACTTATCCAGAACACGACACATCGACGTCTTTGGACTTTTCCTAAGTATTCGAGCGCAAGCGAGAGATTGGTTTGCGCTCGAACTGGTTCAACCGTAAGTAATTCTCGGACCAATCGCAGGACACTGCCACGACCTTTGCTAGGTGGAATGTAGCGAACGATATCCTCTGCAAATAAGAGGAGTCCTACGCGATCGTTGTTGGTCAGCGCCGTAAACATCAAGACAGCAGCTACTTCTGCAGCGATATCCAGTTTGGATTGGCTCGTTGAACCAAATGCATTTGAGGCCGAAATATCAACGGCGATCATTACGGTAAGTTCACGTTCTTCGCAAAATGTCTTTACGAACGGAGATTCAGACCGCGCGGTCACGTTCCAGTCGATGTTGCGAATATCGTCGCCAGGTACATACTCCCGGACCGAATCAAACTCCATACCGCGACCTTTGAATGCGCTAGCGTATTCGCCCGCCATCAAATCGTTTACTTGTCGTCTCGCAACGATTTGAATCCGTCGGACGTCGCGAAGAATTTCTTCCAAGCTTCGTGCTGCCATAGATCTTCCCCCTTTACGTCAGAGAACTAGGGCACTGGGACCGTATCGAGCACTTGCTGAACAACGCTATCCGGGGTTCGCTCCTCTGCCTCAGCTTCGTAAGTAAGGAGTATTCGGTGTCTCATCACGTCGAGAGCGATATCTTTTATATCTTGTGGTGTGACGTAACCACGGCCGGATAGGAATGCGTTAGCGCGACCAGCAAGACATAAATTGATCGACGCACGCGGCGAAGCCCCGCATTGAATCAATGGCTTAAGTTCTTTCATTCTGTAGTTCTGAGGCTCGCGAGTCGCTGCAACTAGGTCCAAGACGTAGTCTTTTATTTTGTCATCCATGTAGATGGATGCGACCGTTTGCCGGATCTCTACAAGCTTCGATGGATCCAAGACGGGCTGAATTTCGCGTTTCACCCCATCTAGAGCTTGATCAACCACTTTGCGTTCGTCAGATTTGTTGGGATAGCCGACGATGACCTTAAGCATGAACCGGTCAACCTGGGCTTCTGGTAACGGATATGTACCTTCTTGCTCAATCGGGTTTTGGGTGGCGAGAACGAGGAATGGTTCTTCGAGGGTGTAGGTTTCATCGCCGATCGTGACTTGACGTTCTTGCATGGCTTCGAGCAACGCCGACTGCACTTTTGAGGGAGCGCGATTGATTTCGTCTGCAAGAATCAAATTAGCGAAGATCGGGCCTTTGCGAGTCCCAAAGCTACCCTCACGAGGGTTGTAGATCATAGTGCCGATCAAGTCGGCGGGGAGCAGATCGGGGGTGAACTGAATTCGTTGGAATTTGCATTGGATCGCTCCTGCCAACGCTTTGATTGCGGTCGTTTTTGCCAGGCCCGGTAGTCCTTCTAGAAGAACGTGACCACCCGTGAAAAGCGCGATCAAAAGGCGACTTAACATCGCATCCTGCCCAACAAGATTCTTGCGAACCTGCGATCGAATCTGCTCGATATCGTCGGCAAATCGTAACACTTGCTCTTTAATTCTTTGAACATCGACAGACATAGGAACTCTCTAAACCGAACTGGGGAACTTTCATCAGCAAACCTAATAATAGTGCGTCGTGCACCGATAATCCCTGAGAATTCTAGAGTCGATTCTTTAGTGCACCATTCCAGAACAGGATTCAGACCAGGAATCCAAGCGGAATTACCACGCTAACTCGACTGTCAAAATGCCAGTGACTACCTGTATCACAACTCCGCGACAGCAAAAGCCATTCCAAAATCTCAGCCAATTATTCCCCCAAAAGGTGTCGCCCCCGCCAAAACGCCAAAAGGTGCCATCCATATAACACGGGGCACGGATATCCAAAAGGTGCCATCCACACAATCGCCAAAAGGTGCCATCCACACAATAATGGGCACCGATATGACTCAACAAGAAACTGTCTTCGATGCGTTCCAGGCAAAACACCACATGAAAATCGCTGGGATTTCTCTCTCTTGGGCGTCGAATTGGCCAGGAAACCGGCTGGAGAGAAACGGATAAAGAATTTGCGGTGCAGCTCGTACCGGCGCAAGATCCGGAAATCAGCACGGTCAGAAATTAAAGACATGCAATAATTCGCATCAACGTTAAGATGTTCGAATTAAACTGTGCGTACGGCTCGGGCGACTCCTCTCTCTTCGCCTTGTTCCTTTGACAATTTGCTGCTTCCGCAAGCGTCGCGGTGGGTCGCAGGTTGTCTGAGTGGAACAATTGTCGTCAAACGTGTTCGACTTACTTTGTGCAAGCACCGGTGACCATGATCGATACCAAGCAAATATTGCATGCCCACAACCTTGCTAGTTGGTTTCTAACCGGCAGACTTTTCTCCAATCTACAGCTCAAGAAATCGAGCGTATTCGTTGCAAAAACGTATTTTGCGCTCGTGGTGTTTACGCTGATCACCTCGCAAATGTCTGGATTATTTGCGCAAGAAAATCAAACCGTCGAGCCAAACGTAAAGGAAGCTTCCAAAGACAATGCGGCCAAACCCGCGTCCGATACTGGAGTGGACGACACCCAACAGAAAACACCTGGTGAGGAGAAAAAAAACTTCGGGCCTGTGGTTGCAATTGTCAATGCGACCGTGCATACGATGAAGGGTCCCGCTATCGAAAGCGGCCGCATAATCGTTAGAGGTGATCTCATTGAAGCTGTCGGAGACGAAAAATTAACTCTCCCAGAAGACGCACAAATCATCAACGCAACAGGGCTGTCGATCACCCCAGGTTGGATTGATGTTAATAGCCAGCTTTGGATGTCTGACTCCCCAGGAGATGCGGGTTCGAGTGATGGCAGTTTGTTGGCGACCGATTCACTGGATCCCTTCGCCGAAGACTGGGCGGACGTTTTGCATTCTGGAGTAACGACTGTTTACCTTCAACCATCCTCTGCCGGTACGATGAGTGGTCTCGGAGCTGCGGTATCTGTTGCGCCCCTGGCACCGGGGTCCCTTCAAATTCTGAACTCATCGGCTGGGCTGCAGATGTCACTCGGCAATGTTCCATCGAATCGCGATCGAGCTGCGCGATTTGATTCCATCAAAAAAACTTTGCAAGGTGTGGTCGATTACAAGAAGAAGTGGGACGATTACGAAAAAGCTATAAAGGAAGAGGCGGCCAAAACCTCTGAAAATGCTAAACCGGCAGCTGCACCGACTCAGGGAGAACCAGGTCAACGGCCACCTGGAGAAGGCGTAGGTCGGTCTCGCAGAGGGAGAGACAATCCAGGTGAAGAACGCCGCCCTGGTCCACCTCAACCTGGAGGCGGCGATCCTGGGCCGGTGACGCCCAATCCGAGCGGAACGGCTGCTGCGCCAAGTGCCTCGGACAATTCGGCTGCGCCAAAAGATAGTTCGACAGCATCCCCCGCGACCGCCAAAAAGCCTGTCAAACCAGAAAAAGACCAAGTAAAAGACAGGCTAATCGCCGTTATTACCGGTAAAACACCTGTTCGATTTGAAGTCAGAAATGCAAACGATGTTCGATACGCCACGGAATTAAAGAAGACGTTTCCTGATGTGCAGTGGGTATGGGAAGGACTCGATCAGCTCGGTTCCTCTCTACACGAAATCAAAAACTCACGAGCCCCAATTGTGGTCGGGCCTTTCCTCAATTTAGGAATCCCCTCTAAAGAGTCCGTAGCTCGTAACGGGCAACTATCCAAGCTGCTTGACGGGTACCAAGGAGTTGTGGTTGTTCAATCGAAATCCAACATCCGTAACGGATCGCGTTTACTGCGAGAACAACTCGCAGCATCAGCAGCGGCTGGGCTAAGCCACGACGCACTTCTAAGATCTGTCACCGTGGATGCAGCTCGATTGATCGGATGTGAAAAGCAAATTGGCGTCATTGCTCCCGGCTACAAGGCTGATTTAATTGGCTTTGTAGGTAATCCTCTCGACACAACATCATCGATTGCTTTGATTGTTGCCAACGGAAAGTTACACAAACAGATAGCGGCTGAAGTGGCAGGTTCCAACGCTTTAGAAAGCTCCTCCAAGAGCAAGGGAGCGTCTCTCGCGATCAGTCAGTTAGCGGACATCGCTGTGCTCAAATCGTCTCGCTTGCTTCTAGCGGAAGGCTTGTCGAAGGGCGAGTGGTCTATCGAGGCTGGAAAGATCGCAAAGATCGTCCCTTTGACTGCGGAGTCACCAGCCTCCGGCGTCAAAGTCATCGATTTTGGGGACGCGTTTGTGACTCCAGGGCTAGTATCGGTTTATTCAACATTCGGTCTCGACGCTAACGCTCGAGGCACCGACTCCGATTCATCTAACCTGACCGCTAGCGACCTCTCCCTTTCCGATCAGCAAAACAATAAGCGAATGGAAAGTACTGGTCTTTTCAAGGTCGCGTTAACAACATCCTCTGCCAACACTTTGGCGGGACAGCTTTCCCTTTTCTCAACCGATCTTGAGCAGTCAAAATTGGTAGGTCAAATTGGTGCTAAGGTTGTGCTATCGTCCGACGCACGCAGCGCTGACAGATTCCCGTCCAGTTTAGCAGGACAAGTGAAGTTTGTTCGCGATGCCTTTGATGGCAAGCGGGCTCCTTCGCGATTGTTTGTTCCGGACGTGACGTTAACGTGGATGGAAAAGTCAAAAAGCGAAGCTATCAGCAAACTGCGTGATCGAAAACAACTAGCACTTTTCCACGTAAGTGATGAAGCGGAAATCGAAGCCGCGATTCGAATCGTTCGCGATTATAAATTGCGTGCTGCATTTGTTGGATCGATGTCTTGGGCCGGTTATGCCTCTGAGCTCAAGGAACTTGGAGTCGCCATTATTGCTTTGCCAATCAAAGAAGGTGATTTTCCTGTTTACATTGACGACTTAGTCGCGTGCCACAAGAGTGGAGTCGATGTTTATTTTGGAGGCGAAACGGGAGTTCAAATCCGGGCGACAGCTAGTTTGGCCGTCAGACACGGAATGGACGCGACCTGGGCACGATTTGCAATCTCCAATGGTCATACAAAACTGTTTCCTGAGTGCGAAGGGAGATTGGGATTCAAAGAGGGGGAACCGGCTGACTTCTTAGTATGGTCAGGTGATCCACTCAATCTATCGAGCACAATTCTGGCGAGAGTTCGCGACGGTAAGATAATCGTCAGTGAGGAGAATCAATAATGAAAAGATGCCGATTTCTTGGGTTGCTAGCATGCTGCCTCACTTTAGGATCGTTTCCTGTTCTGAAACCGAATGCCAGTGCAGCAGATAGCAGTAATGTTATCTTAGTCAAAGCTAAGCACGTCGTACTTGGTACAGGCGAGACCATTTCTCCAGGTGCAATTCTGATAGAAAGTGGCAAGATCAAACTTATCGCAGGTGAGATCGAGGCAAAGGATGTTGAAACGATCGAAGCGGATTGGGTCATGCCCGGCTTGGTTAACGCGGCCGCATCTTACGGTATCGCAGGTGGTACATCAGAGATTTCAACCGAAGTGGCGCCCGACTTCTACACTTCGTTCTCTCTCAACCCAAATTCGAGGGATTTTAGAGAAGCGATCGACGAGGGAATAACAACGGCGCATCTATTGCCTGGAACACAAAGCGTCATCGCCGGATGTTCCTCGATCGTCAAAGTGTCCGGAGGAGGCGATACAGGCAGCAAGCCTGCCGTCCTAACCGAAAAGCATGGCCTTACTATCGCGTTGAGCAGCGATCCGACATCCCGAAACCAAGCGCGGGGTCGCCCCGATTCCATTTTTATGCGACAACCAACGAATCGCATGGGTGTGGTTTGGATTCTAAGAAGTGCGTTGCACAAAACCCAGAACGATCAACCGGCATCGTTTTTAACACCAGAAAGCCGGGCTATTATCGCGTCCGCAGTGAAAGGTGAATTACCGATTTACTCGGTAAGCCGCATAGACGTCGACATTCGCAGCACATTTACCTTACAAGACGAGTTTGGTGTTCGGCCCATCATTGTCGGTGGCGACGAAGCCTATCGCATACTTGATGATATTAAAGAACGAAAACCATCGATCATTTACACAGATCTCACGTCACGATCGAGCACATCGGGTTTGCGAGGTCCAGAAGGTACCGAGAGGCGTTGGAATGTTGCCAGCCAGTTTGCTGCTTCAGGGATCGATTTCTGCTTAGCAGGTACTGACTTGCTCGATCAAGCACGGTTTGCGACGCGATTTGGACTGGACCGCAATCACGCGTTAAAGAGTATCACACTAAGCCCTGCAAAGATTTTGAAAGTGGACCAACAAGTTGGCTCCATTGAAAACAATAAAGATGCCGACCTAGTCGCCTTTAACGGTGATCCACTGGAATTCACATCCGCGATGAAGTGGGTAATGGTCAACGGAAAAATTCATTCAGCTGAATCGGAGAAGAAATGAGTTCGATTCAAACTGTGGTTCCTAGGTTAGGAGTATTGACTTTGAGTTTGCACACTAGATCCATCAACTCCAATCTAAGTTTCAGGGGAGTAAAAATGAAGACGATAAAGGTTGCCTTTTGTTCTTTGGTTTCCCTATGGGGGGCTTGCAACACGGGATTGTCTAATGACACACTCGCGATTGTCGGCGCCAAGATTATTACTCTGGCGGGAGACCCTATCGAGAAAGGCACCATCATCGTCCGCGATGGCAAAATCGAAGCCGTTGGGGCAGACATCAAGGTCCCTCTCGAGGCCAAAGTACTAGATGTATCCGGGCAAGTGGTAATGCCAGGCTTCATCGATCCACACACATCCGAGGGAATGGGGCAAGCGAATGAACGTAACGAAAACGTTCCCTTCCTTTCCGTGGTGGATGGGATCGACCCCGTGATGGAGTTCTTCGAAGAATGCAGACGAAGCGGAGTCACCACCGCCGCGATCGTACCAGGCAATAGCACATTGATCGGTGGTCAAGGGGTAGTCCTAAAGACATCAGGTCAGTACGTCAATGACATGATAGTTAAGAGGGATGCCGGGATGAAAATCTCGCTTCGTCCCACCTCGGGAAGTCGTATGGGGCATATCTCGAAACTAAGACGAGAACTAGAAAAAGCCAAGTTAGCGGTTGAAAAGAAAAATCAGCCAGAGGCCGAAAAAGCCGAAAAGCCTGCTGAAGCAACTGTCGATGCTACCAATGAACAAAAGCCAGCTGAACAGCCTAGCGAAAACAAAGGCGACGCTCCTTCCGAGGGTACTGCCCAGCCATCGGCTGCCGAGGTCAGCAGAGGGCAAGATGCGATGATGGCTGTTGTGCAAGGCAAACTACCTGTCTTTCTATACTGTGACACCGCAATGGACGTCACTACGGCGCAGTCACTAGTTAAAGAATACTCACTCAACGCAACGCTTGTTTTGGGCCGGGGCACTTACAAGGCGGCGGATTTGCTAAAGGACACGAAGCAACCAGTGGTTCTAGACCCGACGCTTATATTCTGGGAGACAGATCCTAGGACGAAGAAAGACACCAAGATTGTATTGACGAAAGTCTTCCAAGAGGCAGGAGTGCCGTTCGTCTTTCAAACATCGGAAAGTTCCGCTCGAACAACTTCTGCTAGTAGCTATTTCTGGTATCAAGCTGCCGTCGCGGTCAAGAATGGCATGCCAGAATCAGAAGCTCTCAAGGCACTTTCACTCGTACCAGCAAAAATGCTCGGTATAGATGAGTTTGTTGGGTCAATTGAAGCTGGCAAGGACGCTGACCTCGTCATCTTGACCGGTGAACCACTCAAACTTGAGACGTGGATCGAGAAAACAATCGTACGTGGAGAGGTGGTCTATGATCGCTCCAAGGATGAGAAACTCGCTCGCCTCCTTTCCCCATCTGCGGAGTAAGGACATGCGACTTACTATGAGTTTTAGACATCTGTGTAGCATCGCATTATTGCTAATCGCTTCTACAGCCAGAGGCGGGGATATCGACGCTTACTTTGTCGATACGCTTTGGCCTGGTGACGGAGAACCAATCAAGCATGCGGTGATTATTGTTGAAGGGGGAAAGATCCAAAGTGTTGGGTCAGCGGCAGAAATTGCGATTCCCCCTCAAGCAAAGCGTCACAGCTTGACAGGTCGAACCGTTATGCCTGGTATCGTTGCGATGGAAACCTCGATCGGCATTGGAAATACCGATGACGAACGAAACGTTACACCAGAGTATCGAGCCATCGATGCATTCGATTTCTACGGCGAATACGATCAGTATCTGTCCTCGGGGATCACAAGCGTCCATATCGCTCCTTCGAATCGGAGACTTCTGCCGGGTCAATCTGGCATGGTTAAGCTCGGTAAGGGGTTGCCTGATACGAAAAAGCTGAACGATTCCAGCGGAATGAAAGTTGTACTTTCCAAGTCGGCACTCAATCCCCCTACAGTTTACGAACCACCAGTTGGAGCAGTCTCGATTGATCGTCCATTGGAACCAACGCGCCCACAGCTTGGTGCGAGTTATCTCGAGCAAGTTGCCGGTTTGGCTGCACTGTTGGAATCGAGCCGTGGGGCCGATGCGGAAAGCGATATTCGGCTCGAGGCTTTGGCTTCTGCAATTGCCACTAAATCCCCGTTTCGATTCGTCGCCGAGAGTCGAACCGAAGTTGAAGCCGCAATGAAGCTGGCTAATCGCTATGGGTTAAATTGGATGTTAGTGTTTCCGACATCGGTAGTTCCTTTCGAGGACGAAGGTATGTGGAAAGCAACCGATTTTGTAGGAGTTGTATTGAGACCAGATGCGAGCCCTGGTGCGGTTGTCAACATCGCTACTCCGGACGGTGATGATGACTCGTTTTCACCGAGCTGGAAGAATGCAGCCGCGCTGATAGCAATGGGTCTCGAATCGAAGATCGCGATTCAACCCGGTTCGGATAACGATCTCAAAGAGGTGATGTTCTTGGCGAAGTCCTTCTTGAGGGCAGGTATCAAAGTTGAGCAAGTGATCAGGATGATGACATCGAACCCCGCAAAGATGTCGGGCCAAGAGGGTAAAATCGGAGTACTTAGAGCGGGCGCGGATGCGGACTTCTTAGTCTTGACCGGCGAACCGTTACGAGACGGAACGGAGATTCTAGAGACATACGTTAACGGTAAGAAAGAATACCAATCGACCGGCGAGTCTACGGGCGCATTGTTTAGCGCGTCCCAAATCTACACTCCTGGCGGAGTTGTAGCTGACGGCATGATTGCTGTGGCCAATGGCAAGCTCATTGGTGTTGGCAAGGAGGTATCAATTCCGACTAATGCGAACCGAAAACATTTCCCGAATGGGGTAATCGTTCCAGGCTTCATCGATGTTGGATCGCAACTAGGGCTTGGGGCACCTTTGACCGCGCAGGTCGGATTAGAAACAAAGCTCGGAGATTCACTCGCTATTGATGACCAGGCGATTCAAACTGCTCGAAAGGGAGGATTAACCACGGCGTTTCTTAGCTCAACACAACTACCAAGCCCAGTTGTCGCCTTCAAACTCGGTGACAAGCCACGTGTTTTGAAAGATCCGGTTGCACTTCGTTTTGCCCTGTCCGGCACGGTCAGTTCGGCGGAATCTTCCATCAAGCGAACGCTGGCTACGGCAAAGCAGTATGTGGACAGTTGGACAAAGTATGACGCCGAGTTCGCCGAGTATGAGCGCAAGAAGAAAGAGTATGACGAAGCGAAAAAGAAATATGACGAAGCCATAAAGGCTGCTGAAGCTAAAAAAGCGGAGGAGGCCAAGAAGGCTGAGGAAACGAAAAAAGCCGAAGAAGTCAAGAAGTCTGAGGGCGTTATGCCACCTCCAGGAGAGAAGAAAGATCCTACTACACCATTCACGCAGCCTCCCGTTGCAGACAGCAAACCGAGTGGTGCGTCGAAGCCAGACGATGGAGGCACAGCGAAAACAGACACCGCGAGTAGCAACACTTCCGCACCAGAGACCTCAGAGCTAAAGGCTCCGGAGATGCCCAAGGAGCCTCAAAAGCCAAAGATTCTTGCAAACTTGGAGCCATTCCGAGATCTGTTTGCTAAGAAGATTGTGGCAATGGTCGAGGTAAAAGAAGACGCTCTTTTTGAAGTCGCCATACGCATTTTCAAAGAAGAGTACGGCTTGGCTTTAGTAATCGCAGGTGGCGAGGTGGCATCAAAAATGGTTGACACCGCGCACAAACAATCGATTCCAATCGTTGTTGGTCCTTCACTTACGAAAACGGTTCGCGACGAGACGGTGAATATCCCAATCGAGCTATCATTGCATTCTGTACCATTCATGTTTCAATCGAATGCAGGTTCCAGAGCGGGTGGATTGTCAGATGCCGTCTCTTACTCCGTGTACAAGGGACTTGGACGACAAGTCGCTTTGGGTGGACTAACAGAACGACCGAGTCAAGTATTCCAACTCGGTTCCATAGGATCCCTTGAGGTAGGTAAAGATGCCGACTTTGTAGTATTAAGTGGTTCGCCGCTTGATCTGGCTTCTGAGGTTCTGGCCGTTGTCATCGATGGGCAAATTGTTTACGAAAAGGATTCGCAATAATGTTGAATCGACCAAGTGTTTGGAAACTGTTTGCACTCTTGCTGTCCATGTGCCCGATGAGTCTTATGGCAATCGGCCAAGATGCAGTTACAGAACCCCCTAGTGCACCGAAGCCGACCGTAGCGATTCGAGCGGGCAAGGTGATAACGAGTGCTGGTGATCCCATTATTGATGGGGTGATTCTCGTTGCGGATAAAAAGATATTAGCCGTTGGGAAATTTGGCGAAGTTGATATTCCCGAAGAATGCCCTGTGGTTCATCACCCGAACTCCTTTGCTATGCCAGGCTTAGTAGAGGCCCATTCGCATGTCGGCGGGACGAGCGACTTGAACGAGATGGTTTATCAAACCAATCCTGAACTCAGGAACTGGGATCAAGTCATTCCGCACAACCAGGATTTGAAAGTAGCAATCGCAGGGGGTGTTACTACGATTTGTTTCATCCCGGGTAGTGGAACTAACATGGGTGGTTGGGGCACGCTAATGAAAACAGGTCCCGGGAAGCTCTCTGATGTCATCATAAAAGCACCTGGAGTTTTGAAGATCGCGCAAGCTGGCAACCCAGAGAGACAAGGTGGCGAGGTTGGGTCGGGTCGCGTAGGTATGAATCACGTTATCAGGCAACAACTGATGGAAGGCCAGATGTATGTCAGGCAGTGGGATGCTTACGAGGCAGGACGAATTTCCAAAAAGCCAGAAGTAAATCTGCGACTCGAATACTTTAAACCTTTGTTTCATGGCGAAATACCAGTCGTGGTTCACACGCAACAATATCAGGTTGTTCAATCAACATTGAGAATGTTGGTTGATGAGATGAATTTGAAGATTGTGATCGACCACGGAACCTTTGATGCCTACAAACTGGCGGAAGAAGTAAACAAACGAAACATACCGGTTATGGCTGGCCCGCGTGGATTCTGGTACGAGAGATCGGATGGACAGATAAAAGGAATCGTTGCCGAGTATGCGAAGCGCGGAACCGTATTCTTGGGAGTGAACACAGACGCTCCCGTGATTCCGCAGGAAGAACTGTCGTTCCAAGCAACCATGGCAGTGCGGTACGGTTGGGACGAGGAAAAGGCCATTCGTGGAGTTACAATCGAAGCCGCCAAGGCATTGATGGTGGACGATCGCGTTGGATCGCTTGAGCCTGGCAAAGATGCCGACATTGTGATTCTAACTGGCTCGATTATTGACCCTAGAAACTACGTCGAACAAGTTTTTATTAACGGCTCGAGCGTTTATGACATCAAGAAAGACCGGCGGAGATTTTAAGATGATGTGCAATTTAAGAAATCGAATCGCGCCGGCTACACAGTCTCCAAAAACATTTGCTGCTTCCCTTCTCTTGGTTGCTGCTTGGACTCTCAACGCCAGCGTCTGTGCTGAGGACTGGTTGCTGGAGAACGCTACCGTTCATACCGTTGGCAAGTCAGGAACGATCGAGCAAGCGAGTATTCACGTGTCAGATGGAAAGATAAAAGCTATCGGCAGTGATCTTGCAGTTCCTATCTCGATACGCAAAGTTGATGGAAAAGGAAAGCATGTAATCCCAGGCATGGTTGGTTTGTTTTATCCAGTGGCCACGGGTGGTGATCAATCGGCTGGGGAAACGCGAACAATCACTGTAGGCGGAAGAACCTTCACTGTGGGTGGTGGATCTCCTGCGGTAAGCACATCGTTTACCGTCGTTTCGGAAAACATCGGACTTGACTCATTGGATTGGCAATTGCCGACCCGAACTGGCGTGACGACCATGCAATTGATTGCTCCTGGCTATTGCCAATCGGCTGTTGTTAAGCCTGGCTCAGATCGTTATTCCAGCCAATGGGTTGAGGCGAAATCGCAGCTAGTCGTTACTTTAACTAACAGTCCACAGAGTTTAGACCTTTTGAGAAACAACCTCAAGGATTCAACATCGAGCGCTGGCGGAACTGCGAGCGGACCATCTCGATCTGCACCTCCCTTCCCACCAAGAACAGGAGGTTCCGGTCGTGGCCCTCGGGGTAGCTCGGGTGGGCCCCCAGGAACGGCACCTTCAACACAGCCCCCTGCAGCAGAGGCCAGTACTAAGCCGCCTGCTGCTGAATTAACTCCTGAACAAAAACTGTGGAAGCAAGTTCGTGATGGAGAGCGATCGCTCTGGCTGAACGTTAATAACTCAGCCACGATCTTGTACGCTCTGCAGATCTTGAAAGAATATCCCAAAGCTAAAGTGGTTTGGATCGCCAATGGAACCGATGCGTTTCAAACGTTAGAGCAACTTCCAAAGGATAGCTCCACAGTAATTTTGCCGCCTCAAATCGACATTATTCCGAATACTCGCAATCGAATGAATGTTCCTGCGTTAGCGGTCAACGCCAAAGTCCCATTCGCGTTCTCCCTTGGACTAAGGAACGCGGAATTGAGTCGCGTGGAAGCAGCCCCGCTGTTCGCACTGTCCATCATTGCTAAGACAGGTCTATCGAAACAAGACGCATTAAAAGCCGCAACGTTGGGACCAGCCGAGTTACTGGGGCTTCAGTCTCAGATCGGCTCGTTGGAAGTCGGCAAACTAGCGAATCTGATTGTCCTCGATGGATCCCCTTTTGAAACAGAAACCTCGATCGAGTCAGTGTATGTAGAAGGTGGTGCAGTCTATGAGGACAACTAAAGCTCGGTATCAGAAATTGTGGTCAACCTTTAGGGAAATACGTGTCATGGCAGGTATTGTCGTTCATACAAAAGCTTGGGTTCGCTCCATCGGTTTTCCCATTGCACTCGGGTCTACTCTCATGGCAATGGCTGTAACGATTCCCCAGCTAGCGTCTGCCCAACCACCTCGCCCCGGCGAACCAAAGCCAACGGAGGAGCCTGCAAAAAATGACAAGAAGGAAGGGACCGATTCCGCTAAACCAGCAACATCCCCGGAGAACGCCACAAAGCCAGAGAAGCCGAAAAAAGAGATTGTTGCCATCACTGGCGGCGACATCATCACCGTAACCCGGGAGCGAATTCGCAAGGGAACAATCCTCATAGAAGACGGCAAGATTGTTGGACTGGGTCAGAACGTCGATATCCCTGACGGAGCTTCGCACATCGATGCAACTGGAAAGACAATAACTCCCGGCTTCGTTGCAATTTCAATGACAGGGGTTGGAACTGCGGGCGGCCAAAGCAACGGAAAGTTAACCGATCAGCTAAATCCTTTCGATCGCAATATTCAGTTGGCACTCAGCGTTGGAATAACGTCCGGATGCGTACAAGTACCCCGTGCTGGCGGATTTGGTCGACGACGTTCCCCTGAGAACGGATTTGATGAGACCGATCGCTTTCCTGGATTTGATCCCGATGAACGTGAAGTTGCAAATTGGATCAGCGACGAAATAAAGGCTTTTGGAGAATCGAATCCCCTTTGCCCATGTTGCAATCTCCCAATTTTACCAACGGAACCAATTACCCCGACAGAGCCATCGCCAATTGTTCCGCAGGTCAGCGCCGTTATAAAGATGACTTACAAAACACTTGATGGCATGGTTGTTAAGGAGAATGGCTTTATCGATTTAACCCCAGGTGCACTTACTGGTTCGGCCAATCAGGATGCATGGCGAAGCCAATTGACTAAAGCGAAAGAGTATCTCAAGGAGCAGGCGGCTCACGAGCAGGCGATCAAGGAAGGAAAGAAGGTAAATCCCCCGCGCAAACCGGTCGGTGATGAAATTCTATCGTTAGTGAAGAAGGAGATATCCCTGCGCATCCCGGCGAGTCGCGTGAGCGAAATTCGCGAACTGCTTCAATTGTCAAAAGAGTTTGATTACAAGCTAGTGATTTCTGGCGGTGTAGAAGCATGGGTCATTCCCAAGGAACTTGCCGAAAGTGGAGCGTCTGCCATTATTACGCCACGCTCGCGTCGACAGCCTCGATTTGGTGAAGAAGAAACTTCTGGCAGCTGGATCGAATTGCCTCGAGTTCTAGAGGAAGCGGGTGTTCCTTTTTCCGTTCAGCCGCTTGGGCCATCGATTAGCTTGGATGGATTAGCAGGTCGTGACTTGACCAGCCTACCGCTGGAGGCAGCATTTGCCGTTCGGGGCGGTGCTAGCGAGGCTAAAGCATTGGCGAGCATTACCATCGTACCAGCAACCATGATGGGGCTACAGGACAGAATTGGGTCGATCGAAGTGGGTAAAGATGCGGATTTGTTGATCCTCAATGGCCCACCGCTTGATTATCGCAGTTATGTGGAGAAGGCAATGGTCAACGGAAAGTTAGTCTACGATCGCCCCGTCGACAAGATTCTGCCAGTTTACGAAAAGAACTAGTTAAGCCAGCTGTAATCTTAGCCAGTTGTAATCAACGGACTCATCTATCACGGGGTGTTCTGCTTGGTATTATTATCCAGGCAGCACCCCGTGTTTAAGAGAGGTTCGTATTGGATCTAACGTTTAGTTCATCGAAATCAAGTGGCTGGAAGAGATGGATTTCGTTCAGCAATGGTTGCATCGTTGCGATATTGCTCGCTAGCGGAGTCTTTCATTTGCTGCTGGCGGGCATGGGCGGAATACCATGGAATGATCCGATCTCTTTTCGCAAACCCGCTTTGTTTGGTATTTCGACAGGTCTGACGCTATGGTCGTGCGACTGGTGCTTTCGCCAATTAAGAGAAGCCGCTTGGTCGGAAGTCATGCGATGGATACTTGGTGTTTCCTTATTGCTTGAGGTAGGGCTCATTACCCTACAAACGTGGCGAGGGGAAGCGAGCCATTTCAATCGATCGGGAATTCTAAACGCGTCCATAGAGAGCGGGATGCTTCTATTTATCGTTGTCGCGATGGCGATCATTTTGATTCTCGCGATGCGATCCTCTTTCGGCTATTTCTTGCCTAGTGTTTCCTGCAGCATGAGAATCGCGATTTGGTGGGGATTGCAATATTTGGTGGTCTCTGGGTTGATCGGTTTCGCGATATCATTCGTTGGGCATACTCAACAACTTGCAGGCAAACCGCCAGAACTATGGGGAGAGGGAGGTGTGTTAAAGTTTCCACACGGCGCAGCTCTTCACGCAATTCAAACTTTGGCAGTGGTCGCGTGGGTAGCAGATCGACTTTGGAAAAAGAAAAGCGTCGCATTAGTTCGTTCGATCGCATACTTACATGCCGTCGTTTTAGTTCTCGCGATTCATCACACAGTGCAAGGACGCGGACGTTTTGATTTCGCCCTGGATTCTTGGATTGTTTCCGCAATTGGACTTGGGTGCTGTTTAATTCCGTTTGCGATTTCGGAGGATAAGAGATGAACCACGATCTATTTCAAAATCTCTCTGCAGATGACGTCAGCAGAATCATTCAAATGGCCTGGGAGGACAGAACATCCTTTGATGCCATTGAACGACAATTTGGATTAACACCGAACCAAGTGATCCAATTGATGCGAAGGGAAATGCAACCAAGCTCGTTCAAAATGTGGCGAGAAAGAACAGTTGGGCGTGCAACTAAACATGAATCCAAACGCGGATTCTCTTTTGGCAGATTCCGATGCCCCGACCAGAAAGGATCGTAGAACTCGCTATCTGATATGAACGGGATAAGAGACGGGAGCAGAATTTTTATCTAGGCACTCGAATTCATTGATGTTCCTGAACGCTTCGTTTGAAAAAGTTGGTTAAAATGGTCGCCATCGGAGACCAAACCAGAATTATAAGCGTAGTTTCGAAGAGCGTCCGTGAAGATGGTTCAGATTCAGTGCCAATCATGCAATAGAAAACTGAGAGTGGGTGACGAGGCAATTGGTAAGAAAGTCCGATGCCCTTGTGGGACACAAATATCGGTCACAGCCCCCACGGCCACAACGATCAGCGATCCCAATGACACTAACGCAGTTAGTGCAAGGCATAACCAGACAAGCGTAACCTCGCCGGCGGCCTCCAACTTTGTTCATGAGTGCCGATGTGGTCGAAAGCTGAGAGTAGCTCAGACAGACAAAGCAAAGTCTGCGAAATGCCCTTGCGGGGTATCGTTCCAAGTACCGCCAACGAACCGACCACCCACAAAGAAACCATCATCGCCGGCCGTAGCTCCAAGGGCCCCCATGAAAGCCGCAATACCAGCGACTTCTACAGCCATTCCGGTCGCCACCCCCATTGAAGATATTGGGGCCAATTGGGAACAGGACATTCCGGCACCTACTTTCGGCACGCCATTGCCGGCTTATTCCGGCAGCACCAGCTTCGCATCAGGAGCGAGCTTTAGCCCTTCGAATTACAGCGCAAATGCGTATGCCGATCAGAGTACCAAACAATCCTCGGAAACCCCTTATCTCGCACAAGCAGTCAGAGAGCGATACGAGCGACCGGCGAGGCAAGAATCGTATTTTGATGGCACCGTTATCGGCGGAGTCATTACGATGCTTGTAGCTGTCGTATGGTTTTTTGGCGGTCTAGCAGCGGGCTACATATTCTTCTACCCACCGGTTATGTTTGTGCTCGGGCTAATCGCGGTGATCAAAGGATTACTGGATTAGCGCCACGATCGAGCGGTTGTGGAAATTCATCAGCACAAACTCGCGTTCGTCCTCTGTTTTGACGATCTGGCACGCCTACCTGAACGACATCACTCCGTTGGGGCATCGAGGGATATCGTTGTTCTAATTGTCTAGAACATACCAAAAATTGAACTGGACACCATTAGCAGCCGTCTCAGCTCTCATTTGGTATGTAACCTCTATTGTTCTTCAATAGGCGTTTAGCGAACGACGGATCGACGTCCGCGGACCATCATCAAAACAGCTCCCAAGCCGAAAATAGCGAACGATGCTTGTTCTGGCACAACAGGAGCGGACGAGCAGAATGGAAAATCCCATTTGAAGCTCCAAAATACTAGTGCCGTAACTTGGAGATAACCTTGATTGGGGATCCTCGAAATCCCAACCCGCAGCGTCAGGGCGTGTTGCTTTAATGGCGTTTTAAAAAACAAGCATTAGCCGCAGGGCGCTAGCCCACGGTTAACGGCCGACAACCGGACGCTAGCGCGCCCACGGCCAATTAAAGCAATAAGCCCGTGAGCGAGGGATTTACGATTTAAGATTTAAGATTGCCGATTTTAGATTGGATTTCCGTGACGCCGATCTCACCAAGAGATCGGATTGCGTTCTGTCTTTGTCTTACCAATCTTCAATCATCAGTCGCCAATCTAAAATCTTACGCGTCGGGTTAGGATCAACACCATCTCAGAGTTGAGGCACCATATGGTTATGGTTTAAACCAAGCGACGTTGTGACCTACCTACCCCCAAACCTGTAGAATTAAGAGGTAGTTACAGGAATTTTTCTAAATGTTTTCCTTCACCCTAATACATCCATTCATGGGGATAGTTGAATGGAAGCCAGGGCACGTCGAACAAGGCAATTATCTCAGTCTAGATTCCTCAAACTACCCGACATGCTTTTCTGACTCAGTGGCAGCTTGAGATCCCTTGTCTGTCACCAATGACTTCTTATCTTCCCAATTTATGCTCATGAAGTCTCTCAATTTCTTCTATTTTTTCCTTGCATACCAAAGTTTTTATTTGTATCGTTACCCCCTTGCAGGGTGGTGATTTCGTCTCAAATTTTTCATGCTCCAGAGGCTAGCCAAACTGCCTATTCCGCACCCTGTGCGCCTAACTATTGTTTGCCTACTCCAATCAGTTGACCTATGTTCGAGATGGCGAATTCGCCTGATGCCCGCGAACGTACCTCGAAGAAAATTCTGAGCCTACTCGGACAGTTTGATCAGTGGTATACGACACCAGCCTATAGGTAGTCGCAGCCGATCAGAATGGTTCGCCTAGACCCATTAGGGAGCACACTTGTCATGCATCGTGATCGTCGCAACCAGAATCAAAAGAAATCTTTTCCTGAACGTACTCTCAAGATAGAAACGCTTGAAAAGAGGTACCTTCTCAGCTCCGAAGGGGTGTTCTTTGATTCGGCTCCACTGAACTCAGGTTACGAAGTAAGCCCAACCGAATATAGGTACGAGCCGCACGTCGCTCTACCTCAAGCAACGACCGATGCTAGCCAAACCTTCCAAAGTGTGGGGCAATCAGCGGGACAGCTTCCGATACTCAATCAGCCCCAGATAGACCTATCACCGCTTAATGTAATGCACTCGGGCGAACACCCCGATGCACCGGGGTGCTGCTGCCCGGGCTGCGCTGCCACCTTCATGTGGGATTCTTCGCTCGAGGCACAAGAATCCGGAGGAGCTTCCGGCGGTTCTAGCAGCGGCTCCGGCGGCCCGACAACTCCCGCGCCCCTCTCCGAGACCTTCAGACTACATAGCAATCCAGGAGCCAAGCACACGATTTACTTGGATTTCGATGGGCATGTTACTACAGGAACCATTTGGAATGCCTTTTACACCAACGGAAACTCATTTACCACACCAGCTTTTAATTTCGAGGGCGATTCCAGCGCATTTACCAATAATGAACTTACGCGAATTCAGTGGATTTGGGCTCGTGTGTCAGAGGACTTTCTTGCCTTTAACGTAAACGTAACAACGCAGGACCCTGGCGTTGCGGCGCTCAGTAAGACGACAAACGACACGGAGTGGGGAGTTCGAGTCGTCATAGGGGGCAGCAGCTCACAATGGTACGGTGCTTCAGTGGGAGGCATCGCCTACGTGGGAACATTTAACTGGAGTAACGACACCCCAGTCTATGTCTTTCCTTCCGAACTTGCCGGGGGTAACGAGAAATTTGTAGCTAACGCTGCTAGCCATGAAGTCGGTCATGCGTTGGGGCTAAGTCATCATGGTCGAACGAACCCTTTTGAAGAATATTATACCGGCCATGGCAGTGGTGATACGGGTTGGGCTCCCATTATGGGAAACCCCTATCAGCGTAACCTGACAACCTGGAGTCGAGCCGAGTACGCAAACCCCAGTAACCCAGTCCAAGACGACCTGCAAATCATCACGACTCAAAACGGATTCGGTTACCGCACCGACGATCACGGCAATGCTCGGCTAACAGCGACCCAACTGACCGCGGACAACAACAGTCTATCCGCACAGGGTATCATCGAGACCCGCAGCGACTTGGATGTATTCTCATTCTCGTCCCATGCCGGACAACTGGAGATTTCCGCCAACCCCGCCTGGCGAGACGGCAACCTGGATATTCTGCTGGAACTCTTCGATTCCTCCTTCACGTTCATCGCTAGCTCCAACCCCAGCGAGTTGCTTGGTGCCAGCATTTCTCAAGCCGTCGCCGCAGGCAATTACTTCCTGCGGGTCAGCGGCGTGGGAAAAGGGAATCCAGCCACGGACGGTTACAGCGACTATGGCAGCCTGGGACAGTACCGAATTAATGCCACGCTCCCAAGTCCACCCTTAGAACCGGTTTATCTAGAGATCGTAGCCACGGATGCTGACAAAACCGAAGGCAACAGCGGGACCACCACCTACACCGTTACCATCAACCGATCAGGCTTGGACCTGAATCGTACGACCACGGTGAACTACGCAGTTACCGGCCAGGGAGCAAATCCATCTAGTGCCAGCGACTTCGCAGGCGGAGTATTGCCGAGTGGAACCATTACCTTTACACCAGGTCAAACCAGTCAAACACTTCAGATCCAGGTAGCGGGAGATACTACAGTCGAATCCGATGAGAGTTTTGTGGTGACACTCTCCAATCCGTCAGCATTTACCGTTATCAACACAGCCACGGCCACTGGCGTCGTTCGCAATGACGATTTTCATCCAGACTTCCTGAGCGTCCTGGCTTTTGACGCCGACAAACCTTTGGATTTGCTGACGGCATCTACCTCATACCTCTTCGTTATTCAACGAGTGGGCGAGAACCTAGATCGCACCTCTACCGTGCAATACGTTGTAGCCGGTCACGGTGATCAACCTGCTGCTCCCACCCGCTTCCTTGGGCAGAATTATCCCAGTGGAACCATTACCTTCGCGCCTGGCCAAACCAGCTACACGTTGGTGATTGAAGTCGTTGCTGATGGTGTGATTCGTCCTGACGAGTCCTTTAGAGTGACTCTGGAAAATGCAGTCGAACCGACCTTCATTACTACAGCATCAGCCGTTGGCATAATCCGCAATAATTTCTCCTCGCGGTTCGAATCGCAACTAACTAAATCAGGTGATGCGTTCATTGGTGTCAGCGGACAAGAAAGATTCTATACACTCACCTTTAGTGATCCTGCCGAACCCTCGCCACAAGCGGATTACGACATCTTTGTGAACTGGGGTGATAACTCTGCGGATCAGCAATTTATCGGGAGAAGCGGCATCGTCCTATCTCATACCTATAGTCAACAGGGCCAATACGAAATTAGCGTTCGCCTCGCCCGCCTTGGACGAGGGAGCAATACAACATTGGATGTGAATATCCTGTCACAGGAGTTGCAAGGCAATGTCATGGCGTTCGGTGGAAACGTCGGTAACGAGCTTTTCAATGTAACACAATTAACGAACGGAATAACCCGACTGGAACGTCTGGGTGAACAGGTTGTGGAATTCATTGCACCCACGGATGGTGTTCGCATCTTCGGCGCTGGTGGGGCCGATACCATCGTGGTCAACGGTACCGTAAATGCCGATACCTTCACAATCACGACCGATTCCATCCGAGTCAGCCCTTTATTGGTGTCTGCAACAGCCATCACCAACTGGCAGGCGCGGGGCCTAGAGGGAGATGATAGTTTCCGTTACCTCAGTGGCTCCGCTTTACTTGACGGGGGGGCTGGCAGCAATCTGCTAACGGGTGCCGACAAGGCCACCCAATGGACTATCGATGGAATCAATGCAGGCAGCGTTTACAATGCCCGGTTCAACAACTTTGGTCGCCTGATGGGCGGAATCTCTGAGGACCAGTTTGTACTCTCACAGGGTGGAAACATCGAGTCGATTAACGGCGGCAGCGGCAATGATCGCTTATCGTACATCGGCTGGAACAACTCAGTTGACGTTAACCTGGCTAACCGCAGATCTTCAGGAATAGCACTGTTCAGCAGTTTGGAACTGCTGGACGGGCAAGCCGATCAATCCAACACGCTTCGCGGTGCCAACAGCAGCGCGACATGGCAAATTGTTGGAGATCAAGCTGGCACTGTCGGAAGTATTCGATTTCAATCATTCGATACCTTGATAGGAGGCTCTTCTCGCGACCGATTTTACATGATGAACGCTGACGCTCGGGTCGGCCAGATTGTAGGTGGTGGAGGACCCGATGAACTCTACGGAGCAGCCATCAACAACGTCTGGGAAATCGAGGGCGACAATGCTGGATTGCTGAACGAAGTCACCCGTTTTTCCGGCATCGTCTCGTTGCGAGGTGGAATCTCGGAGGACCAGTTCTTGATCACACAGGGGGGACGCATCGATTCCCTTAACGGCGGCAGCGGCAACGATTGTTTATCGTACATCGGCTGGAATAATTCTGTTGACGTTAATCTAGCCAGCCGCAGCGCCTCAGGCATTGGACTGTTCAACAGCTTGGAAATACTGGAGGGGCAAGCCGACCAATCCAACACGATACGTGGCGCCAACCGCGACAACACCTGGCGGATTCTGGGTGATAGAACCGGCACCGTCGGGAGTCTTAGATTCCAATCATTCGATACCTTGATCGGTGGCTCAGCCCTCGACCGCTTTTACATGATGAATGCAGAGGCCCGAGTAGGTCAGATTGTAGGCGGAGGAGGACTCGATGAACTCTACGGAGCTGACGTCAACAACGTCTGGAAAATTGAGGGCTCCAGCGATGGACTACTTAACCAAGTCACACGGTTTTCCGGCATAACATCCTTGCGCGGTGGAGCAGGTCGCGACTGGTTCCGCGTTGTACCAGGCGTTTCCTTTAGCGGAAGCGTTTTGGGTGGTTCCGGCCTGGATGCACTTGATTACGCAGAATGGTCCAGCTCGGTGAGCATAAACCTTGTTACTGGAGTATCTACCGGAGTTACAGGCCCGGTCAGTAGCTTCGAGATTTTCGTTGGTGGAAGCGGCAACGATATATTGACGGCCGGTGGAGCCGCTACCGTGATGGTTGGCAATGCAGGGGACGATCTCCTGACCAGTGGCGGTCGCAATGACATTCTGATCGGTGGTACTGGAAACAACCGGCTGCAAGGCGGTTTGGGGTCGGATCTTTTAATTGGCGGTTCGACGAGGTTCGACTCGCATGCGCAGGCATTAGCGGATCTGTTGGCGGAGTGGAGTTCTAGCCGCACTTACCAGCAGCGAATCGATAATTTACGTGGTGTAGGAACCGGTGAGCGATTGAATGGAAACACGACGTTAGGAGCAGATCCAAGCGACTCAATTTTCGCCGATGCCGCCGGTCTGAATGAGATCTTGGGGGGCACCAACGTCGATTGGTTCATCGCTAAAGAGGATGATCTGTTACCAGATAGAGTACTTAGTGGGTCCGCAGCCGAAAGATTGGATCTGCTATCCGGGATAAACAGGTAATTAGTACGCAGTCCGCTCTGTTAAATCCCAATACGTCCACGAAATTAGACCTATAGCTGTCCTACGCCAATGTAGAACAATTGTCCTCAATTGTTTGGTTACTGGGAAGGGGACACCCTACGCGCGGATCAAGCAATTGCGGACAATTGCCCTACATTCAGGGTTTTTCAGCCTATTCGCCATAAAAGGCTACGTGATTTTATGTCGGCTGAGACATGCGTAGCACCGGCCGACCGTTGTGACCTCAAATCGAATGAACATGGAACTTTAGAGTAGCGGCGGTTAAAAAGTCTACCATCATTCTTTGTAATCCGTATACTTTTGGACAAGGCTAATGATCCCAAGCAGCGTAAAGTGGCGGGTCGGTAGGGCCTGGTTCATGTGGCTAGCGCCTAATGGTACCCACTTTACAATTCCGGGAATTTTCAACAACAACCCCTGCCACATGGCCTGAAATTTGGGCCGCAGTTTTGGCTTTCTTCTTACAGCCAAAATGAAGAACCACCAATGTCGGCTGAATCTACTGCTCAAAATCTCAACGCCGCCTACGAACTACTTAAACAGTGGACAGACATTGGCAATGCTGTTGTATTGGATGAATATGACCCCGCTGCTATCTATGAGTCCAGTGTTGCTCTTTAAGTGATGCTCTTTCAACGACTCAGCCCAGAAGCTTCTCTGTGAGATGCTGTGTTGCACTTCATTGAAACGGCACCGGAAGAACTGAAGACCAACAAAAGGCTTCGTGAAGGCAGACTTTCAACCAGTAGCTGCTCGTATAGCAATGCTCGTCACCGGATTAATCTGGAGACCGTTAAATGGTTCGAACAGCAGGTTTCATCATCGATCATCAACTCGACGGCCCCGTCTTTCAATAGCCAACGGGTGTTTCTGATCGACGGCACTACTTTTTCACTCGCTTCAGTTGCCGTACTGCGAAAGTATTATTCACCCGCCTCCAACCAATACGGAGAAGAAGTATAACCTATTGCTTATGTTGTCATCGCGAATGAGCTAGGTCGGGTGCGTCGGCCCCACCGGAAATCGGTGCTATGTAAGGCAAAAATGCCCCTCTGACACCTATCTCGCGCGAGCATTAATGAAGAAACTTCCGCCGAATTCTATCGTGATGGCCGACGACGGTTATGGTATCTAGTCCGTTGCATATCCTGCCAATGAGTGCGGTCATCACTTCGTATTGCGGATGAAGAGAGCACGATTCAATTGAGTCAAAATAAATGCCTAGGTAATAGACTGGACCGATACGAGCAAGAGACTTACGAAGTTGAATGGACTCGATGAGCCAGAGAACGAGTGAGCAACCCGGACTTGCCTCCAGGCTGTTCGATCCCAGTACGGCTTCCCGACCAAAAGGTCAGTGAAGATCACATTGACGTCGTGTAAGGTGTTTGCGTTACAGCCCAACAGATAGGAGATCTTGAGCTGCCAAGGAACAATGTGGAAGTCGATATCCGGAATATCAAGTTGGCAATCGACACTGAGCACATGCAAGCAAAGTCACAAAAGATGTTTATAAAAGATTTTTCCATATCCATGGTCGAAAACGACCCTATAACTCAACTGCCTCGCCAGGCTGCACAGTTAGCCAGTCTCGATCCAAGGGACACGAGTTTCACGGGAGTATGGTCGTGAATCGCCACATGCTCCAGGGAATTGAAATGCGTGACCTAACGGACTTCCAGTCCGTTGATCACGGCCTACGACGGACTAGAAGTCCGTCGTACGATGGTATATTTTCATATGCTTGTCGCCTCAAAACGCACAAATGAAAAAAGCTCCGGCACGACACCGGAGCTTTTATATAACTACACTCTAATAAACGACCAGCCGGAAGGACTAGGCGGTCTTAAGTCGGCGTCGGGAAATTCCGCAATAGCCTAGCAACCCAAAAGTGAATAGAGCGAATGTCGCGGGTTCTGGAACTGCAGGGATACCCGCAGAACTGCCATTATAAACCAGCATATCCTGTGCAACACCATTACTCGATGTAAAGAGATTCAAAATTTGAACCCCACCATACAGAGTAGTATTCACCAAAGCAGTCGTAGAACCGCCGTTCAAAACGTCTCTAAAGTAAATCCCGGCTGCAATGAACTTATTGCTAGCAGCCAACACAGCTTCCGTCCCGGACAAATTCTCTTGATTACCTTGGAAGTACCAAATGGCTTTTTGGAGTTTTATCGCATCATCGTTAGTTGAATAAAGAAAATTCGTGCCGCTCGGATTGAAAAAGTTATTTGTAGTGCCCTTGACTCGCAAAAATTCTCGATAGAGACCGGAAGTGACCGCGTTTAAGTTGATGTTGGTGTTCAGGGATTTGTTCCCAATGCTGTTAACACGTAGCGACTCGTTAATGGTGAAGAACTCACCGACTTCCACGCAAAACGTATAAAATTGCGTAACTGGCGCCCCAGAAATTGTAGGTGTTCCGAGGTCGTTGGCACGCACTCTAAACTCCCCACCCGTACCACCCCCCAGAATACCTGGAGCGCTGCCTATGCTAGTTCTATCGATCTGGATAACGGAACCGGTACCGCTCGCCCCCTGGGCAATCCAAGTTTGGGTGCTATTCCAGCTCCCATTGGCATTCTGTACGGTTACAGAAGCTAAACCAATTGCCAAAGCGGCTAAGCACATCGCCCGGCCAAACTGCAAAATTCTAACCATAACACACCTCTTCATTATGCCGAATCAGATTCTTGAAACACACCGATTAACAAAGTTCTACATCGATACTCTCCGGCGCAACCGAATTCGGTAGCTCCAGCCTAAACAGATTGGGTATCTTGTCAAATAGCCAGCAGCAGTTTCTTAGGATTTTTCCGAAAACAACCGAATTACTTGCGAAAACACTAGCTTTGGTGAACCAAATATAAAGCCAGGCAACTCTACGCTCGTCTTTTCGATGGCGACCGACGATTGAACAATCCAATGCCAGGAATCGCAAATTCGCAAAGTAGAACCGCGTTGTTTCATACTGGGTGAGGGCCTGTTGCTTTAGTCGATTCCACCGAAAAACAAGTCGAAGTTGATTATTTAACGAACGTTGAATGGGCACTCCTGCCAGTTTAGTGGTGCTCAAGTCGGCCAAGAGTGGCCAACCTACCATTAAAGCAACAATCCCTAAGCCCGTTTGGCTCGGGGAGTCGCCTGGCGCATGTTTCGGACAAGAGTACCGATTCACGCTGCGCAAAACTCGTTTGTTGTGGCATAGCTGTGTTCAGAAACCAAATTTGTTGCACCATCGTCAGAAAATCAGACACTGACCACATTCTTGCGTTGCGAGTCGTCAGTCGATCATCAAACAACCGTGTTTCGGTCTTTCATCAATTGCTTGATTTGATCCGTGAGTAACTCGATACGCGGGGGTTTGAGAATGTTCTTATGATCTCCATCAATGTCGATAACTCTCAACTGTTGCACGAATGAACTCCATCCCAAGTCGCGCGAATAATCCCCACGCAGAGAACGATACTTTGCACGGATCAACGTAAGCGTTCCAGGAAAGTAACCTGGCTCATAGCTCCGAATAGCCGACAGAGCAATGCCTAAGAAGTCGAGTTGACAGTTCAAATCTTTATCGCGGCAAGCGACATTATCCGAATTCATCGGGTTTCGGTTCCCACGCTTCAAGTATTCCCTCAGTCGTCGCCATCGCTTCTGGATTTCACCACCCAGTCCTACCAGTCGCCTTCGAAGATGGCCTGATCGTAACCAATTGGGGAATTGTCGGAACAAGTGCGGAATCAATAAAACCCATTGCAGCCAAACTTGTTTCCCGCCTAGAGGCCCAGGCCCCGTGTCGATAACGATAACGTGAGCAACCTGCTTCCCACGAGCAATCAGCTGGCATGCAACCTCAAAGGCCAAGAATCCTCCGTAAGAGTAACCCACTAGTGAGTATGGACCCTTCGAATCTGACTTGCAAATGGCTTCTGTGGCATCGCGAGCGATACGACGCACATCTTTCAGGTATTCCACTGTGGCTAGACGATAGTGAATCGGAATTCCTATAACCGGAAAATCTTCACCAAGACCCAATAAGGCAGAGCCCATCTGAAACAGTTCACCGTCCAATTGAGGCATTACGAATAACGGGCTGCCAGTGCCCATAGGCTGCAGCGGAATCGCATCGGCAATGGCACTAGAATCCTGCTTGCTTTGCGTGAACCCGATCAATTCGGCAATCGTTCCGTATTGAAAAAGAATGGACGGTGAAATTGCATTACCAATGAGCAGAGACATTTTTGCAAAGGCCCTCATAGCCGAGAGGGAGTTTCCACCGAGTTCAAAGAAATTGTCGTGAATGCCAATGTCCGGAATAGAAAGCACGTCGCTCCAAATAGCCGCGATCTGCTTTTCTAGTTCCGTGGTCGGCGCATCGGACTCCCGGCTTTCCCGGTCGAATGTCGGTTCGGGCAAGGCAGCTCGATCCAGCTTACCATTGGATGTGCATGGAAAAGACTCAAGAATGATGATCGCCGCCGGAATCATATAAGAAGGAAGCCGGGTCTCGAGATGATCCTGAAGCACGTCCGTGTCGCTGGAGGCTCCCGGTTTTAACGTACAATATCCAACCAGCAGTTTCTCCCCTGGTCGATCCTCCCGCAGCATCACCGCTGCTCGCAAGACGTCGGGATGCGATTGCAGTATTGATTCGATTTCCCCCGTTTCGATACGAAATCCTCGCAGCTTGATCTGACCATCGATACGACCAAGGAACTCTAAATTGCCATCCGGAAGCCATCGGCAGCGATCGCCCGTGCGATAGAGCCGCACTGAGGATTTGTGAGCTTGCTCATCGGTTTGCGAGAGAAATGGATTTGAGACGAAGCGTTCCACAGTCAGTTCGCCTCGATTAAGGTACCCTCGCGCCAATCCATCTCCACCGATGTAGAGTTCTCCGGGA
Organism: Pirellula sp.; assembly: GCA_046344995.1. Lineage (GTDB taxonomy): Bacteria > Planctomycetota > Planctomycetia > Pirellulales > Pirellulaceae > JBKCUI01. Next base: position 7,825 of record JBKDKR010000087.1, on the reverse strand, counting down.
ATACCAATCGGGACCGGTTGGAGGCGTTCATCCAAGACGTAGACGTGCGTGTTCGCGATGGGTTTGCCGATAGGAATCGAACTCCCCGTCAACTTACCTTGCCTTGGAATCCGATAGTAGCAAGTAAAGGTTGTCGATTCCGTCGGTCCGTAGCCGTTAATCAACTGAACCTGATGTCCCAGGGCGGTCCTCGCCATCTCCACGTGTTTGATCGAGAGAGCCTCCCCTCCGATCAGGAGTTCCTTAAGCCGTGACAGGATCAGCGGATCATGCTCTACGATCTCGTTGAACAACGTCGTTGTCAGCCATAGAGTTGTGATCCCGTGATGCTTGAGAAGCCGTTTCAGGTGAGCGAAGTCCGGCAAATCCGGGGGAGCGAGAACCAGCTTAGCTCCCCACAAGAGAGCTCCCCAAACTTCGAAGGTTGCGGCATCGAACGAAATGGTAGAGAGCTGGAGGAAAACGCGTGTAGCATCGAACTGAACGTAGTCGGTTCCTACGACGAGCCGGACAACACCTCGATGGGGGATTTCTACACCCTTTGGAGTTCCCGTCGACCCAGAGGTGTACATGACATAGGCGAGCGCATCAGCCGATAGCTCGATGTTGGGATTCTCGGTACCGTATTGTTCCAACGCACCGGCATCACGATCGAGGCATAACACGGTTTGGACCTTGATCGGCAGTCGATCCCGAGAACGCTCATCAATGATAAGAACTTGCAACTTGGCATCTTCGACCATGAATCGTGTTCGAGACTCTGGGTACTTGGGATCGAGCGGCACATAAGCCGCCCCGACCTTGAGAATCCCAATCATGGCCATAATCATTTCGGGAGATCGCTCAAGGGAGAGCCCTACTAGATCCCCGGCGCGTACTCCATGCTCGATCAACCAATGAGCGATCTGGTTACTGCGTAGATTGAGTTCGCTATAGGAGACGGTCCGATCAATCTGTTCTAACGCAATTGCATCCGGTGTACGTATGGCATGCTCCTCGAAAAGCTCATGCACACACTTGTCGCGAGGATACTGCGTCCCGGTCGCATTCCATTCGAATAGGACTTGCTGCCGCTCTAGAGAAGAAAGCATATCGATCTCGACTATGCGTTTCTCGGAATTTTCGAATAGTGCTAGTGCGATTGCTTGATAATGTTCGATTATTCGTGATGCATCATCAGTCGTGAAAAGGTCCGTCGCGAACTCAAGCTGGCCTTGGATTTTTCCGCCATCCTCATGTAGGTTCAAAAGCAAATCAATTTTTGCTGCACCGGTTGGAACAGGATCAATCGATATATCAATCTCGCCCCAACGGTGTTGTAGATCGTGCGCGTTCTGAAAGACAAACATCGTTTGTATAAGCGGTGTGTTGGATCCAGACCGCTTCGGCTGTACGGCTGCGACGATTTTGTCAAACGGAACTTCTTGATGCATGATCGCACCCAACAACACATCGCGAATCTGAACGACCACATCGTGCAAGCTGTTGTCGAGTTGGACGATGCTTCGAATCGGTAGCGTGTTCACAAACAAGCCAACGATTCCTTCGAGCTCGGATAGCGTTCTGCCAGCAAAAGGAATCCCGGTGACAATATCTGATTGCCCCGCATAGCGAGCGACTAGGATTTGATGGGCTGCGAGTAAAACCATCGTCGGTGTAATACCTCGACTCTCGCAATAAGTATAGAGGCTTTGAACAAATGACTCATTCAGCTCGAAACTTAGCGTCTCTCCCTTGCCGTAGGATGCCGTTGTGCGAGCGCGGATTCCTGGCCAAGCTATCGGCCCAGCCATGTCCCGAAGCTGATCGCGCCAATACTGCAAGCCCTTGTCCAAGCTTCCATTGGCTACGGATTGTCGCTGATGGACGGCGTAATCAGCGAAATCGAGCGTGAGCGGCGGCAAATCGGGAGGCATTCCTTGACTACGCCTTCGGTATGACGACTCCCATTCCTTGATGAGTAGATTAATGGACCAGCCATCACAAGCGATGTGGTGAATGTTGAGAAAGACCTCATGCCATTCAGGTCCAAGCACAAAGATCTTTGCTCGCACCGGTTGATTGTTGGTTAAATCAAATGGTGTGGATGCATCGGACTGGCTCCACTTTGCAAGATGCAAAGCGCGTTGCTGAGGGTCCCAATTGGAAAGATCCTCGACAGGAATCTTGATCGCAAGCGCGGGATCGATGGTTTGGACCAGTGTACCTCCAACCATGGAGTATCGTGTGCGCAAAGACTCGTGCCGTTGGAGCACATCGTGGAGACTAGCCTGTAATGCCTCTGCATCGCAAACGCCCGACAACCGAACAAGCATGGGAACGTTGTATGCCACACGATTTGCCATCGATTGATTTAAGAACCACATTCCTTCTTGTCCGGATGACAATGGAAGGGGTTTCGAACGCTCAACCCGTTGAATGCGTGATTCTCGCGATTCCTCGCTATTAAAAATGACCTCTCCAACACTTTGGGACTCCGCAATCTTCCCTGATAACCCGGAAATCGTGGGAGCATCGAACAGATCTCGCGGAATCAAGTGCGATTGCCATTGCCGATTCAAGCGGATTAGGACCCGAACCGCCGAAAGGGAATTGCCGCCAAGACGGAAGAAATTGTCGTGGATCCCCACTTTCTGAATGCCAAGGACTGCCGTCCAGATACTCGCTATCTGGTTCTCGATAGGAGTCGCCGGAGCCACGAAATCCGTATCGAGATCAGCCCGGGAGTCGTCGGGGGCGGGTAGCCGTTTCCGGTCCAGTTTGCCGTTCGGGCTAACAGGCAACGTCTCCAGGATGACAAATGCAGAAGGCTGCATGTAGTCGGGCAAACGCTTCCCTAGTTGTGCTCTCAATTCTGAAAGATCAAAACTCTTATCAGACTTGGGCACGCAGTAAGCGACCAATCTCTTATCGTTGGGGCGATCCTCGCGGAGAATCACGACACTGCGCGCAACACGTTCATACTCATTGATGGCCGATTCGATTTCACCCAACTCGATACGAAAACCGCGGAGCTTGACTTGGTCGTCCAATCGGCCGAGATACTCGAGATTCCCGTCATCTCGCCAGCGACACAGGTCTCCTGTTTTGTACATTCGAGCATTGGCTTTCGGACTCCACGGATCGCGAACAAAACGTTCCGCAGTCAACTCGGGACGGTTCCAATAGCCTCGACCTACCTGCACTCCGCCAATGAACAGTTCACCTTCGACACCAATGGGACAGGGTTGTCCGTTGCTATCCAGGACGTACATTCGAGTATTGTTGATCGGACGCCCCATGGGAACTTGGCATGTAGGATCATTCTGCAGGCATTGCCAAGCCGTCACTTCTACGGCGCATTCGGTGGGGCCGTACAGGTTATGCAACTCCACGTGGGATAATCGTTGAAAAAACTGCTGCGTCAATGCATAAGGGAGGGCCTCTCCGGAACAGAGCACGCGTCGTACTCCCTGGCAACAGCTTTCCAGCCTCGGTTCCTCGACGAAGACCTGCAGCATCGAGGGTACAAAATGAAGCGTCGTAATGGCGTTGTCGAAGATCAATTGGCTGAGGTATGCAGTGTCTTTATGCCCCTCGGGGCGAGCTACCACGAGACACGCTCCAGTCAGCAAGGGCCAGAAGAATTCCCAGACCGATACGTCAAAGCTAAACGGTGTTTTCTGAAGAACTCGGTCGCTTGAGTCGATGTGATAAGTCTGTTGTCCCCAGACCAAACGATTCACCACAGCGTGATGTTCATTCATCGCCCCCTTGGGTTGACCGGTCGACCCCGAGGTGTAGATCACATAGGCGAGGTTTCTCGATCTTAATCCGATCGTGGCAGCATCGAGGTTGGTTTCGGCGAATGGGGTCATTCCACCACTGGCGAATTCACGATCCAAGCATAGTACCGCAGCATTACCGAAAAGGAGACGCTTCTCCCAATGCGATTGAGTCAAAACGATGTCGGCGGCCGAGTCGGATAGCATGTGGGCCAGCCGCTCGCTTGGGTAGGACGGATCGATGGGGACGTAAGCTCCACCCGATTTGAGAATTCCGAGTAGACCAACCACCATCTCCATGGACCGTTCCATGCAAATCGCGACAAGCTGTTCCAGCACGACTCCCATCTCCCTGAGTCGGTGCGCCAGCCGATTCGCTCGTGCGTTCAACTCGCGGTAGGTTATCTGCTGGTCTTCGAAGACCAACGCTATCGCATCTGGGGAGCGATCTACCTGTTCTTCGAACAGTTCGTGGATGCACTTGTCGCTCGGGTAGTCAGTCTCGGTCGCGTTCCATTCTTCCAGAACGAGATGCCAATCTGGATGTTCTGGTGTCATTGTGAGCGGGACTTTGGGCGAGGCATGCATAGGATCAAGTTGGCGAAACGGGCGACGCGACCTCGGGCAGAATAAGAGATTAAGTTTAGTTTCGGGCTCGCAACCCAGGGGCAATCCGCAGCGAGAAGAGGCTTGAATTCGCGACAGAAGCAATCCCAAAACGACCGCTTAGCGCGGTTGTTAGTGTGCAATAAGCAAGTGTTAAACCACAAACAAAATGCAATTTCTTTTCGGCCGCAAGCTTTCCCCGCACGCATGATCTGCGATCGCCCCCAATCGCTAGCAGATTCGCTACTGCCTTCCCCTAAGTATTTTGATCCAACAATTATTTCAGACCATACGGGAATCCGTAATCGTTGAACCTCTGCGACACTTAAGGATTGAGTTTAAAAGCGCAGAATCAAGTTGTTCTGACGTTTGTCTGGGAAAATTGTGGACTACTGAATGGTGTAAAATCGTGAACGATACTGTCAGTGGAATACAGACCAACTCACAAAGAGGGTAGTGTCGAATAAGTTATCAGAATTCCGACAATGGTACCAACATGTCAAAGAATGGAGAAAACGATAAGCTTGCAAATCACACTATTAATAGGAGTCGTAGCCTACTCCGCGGATCCGATTCCATGCACTGCAAGCGAAGAGTTCGAGACCGAAAGGCAGCCCATAAAAAAGATATCTTTTGGCTAAACGATTAGGCTCCTGATACAATCTGTGCATCCATTCCATACCCAGACGGTGCATCCATACTGGGGCACGCTTTACTTCACCAGTCACAAAGCTGAGGCCTATACCTACGCCCATCCACCAAGCTTTAGGCAAAGACGATCGGAACTGGGAAATCAAGATCTCCTGTTTCGGAGACCCCAGTGCAACATAAACCATGTCAGGTTGCATTTCGATAAGATGTGCGAGAATGCGATTTAGCGATGCGGGGTCATCTTCGAATCCATAATCCGGACAGCAGGTCCCGACCACACGTAGTCCTGGGTAGCGACCTTCGAGAATTTTCGCTGCGCGTTCCGCGACGCCTGGATTTCCTCCCAGCAGATATAGCGTTCGCCCTTCTCGAGCTAAAGCTTCCGAAAGTGAGTAACACATACTCGATCCAGCGACGCGTTCTGGCAGAGGCGTGCCCTGAAGACGACTCGCCCAGACCAGTGGCATACCATCCGCCACGATTAGATCAGCTTTCCCCATGATTTCACGATACGATTCTCCTCGGCGTGATCGGAAGAGATGGTCAACATTTGCGGTAATGACGAACCCTCCTCGATCTTCCCGCATGCCCCGTAAGATCTCTTCGCACGTTTTCTTTTCCGTGAATGCATGGAACGGAATTCCGTGCAGAAGCACGGTGCGAGATAGCTTTTCATTTGGGGGTCTTAGCATTGTCTGCGTCAAAAACGGGCAAAGCCTCAGGTTTCTCACGCCAACAAGTGGGGTTCGGTCGAACTAAAGGGACGTCCAACCAAAAGTGGGCTGAGTGAACGAATTGCGGGCCAAATTGAGTGTGTGTGTTGCAATCGGGGGACCCGCCAACGGCAGAATGGCTTCTGAAGATAGCGGCCGGTCATGCAAATACGCTGTCTCAAGCTTACTTACTATATTTCCGCTAGCATCCTAAATATACAAAACAAAATCCGAATTTTTTTTAAATTTATCTTGTAGAAGTAACGTCTGCTGCAATTCTCCTGTCCTCGGTCTCAACGGTTGGCTGGAAAACATTGTCTATTTCAAATAGTTCGCTCATTGGATCTTTTGGGGAACGCCGGCGATGGTGGACAATTGCCAATGTCTACGATTTTTTGCTATTCACGGGCCGCCCCGACCGCAGGCGGGGATTGATTCGTTACCCACGCTCCATACAGCCACAGGATCGGTAAGAAGAACGCGCTGTTTATCATTCCATCTAGTCCGTGCAATGCAATCAGTACCGGCACACTCTTCTGCACCGTATCGATGGCCTCGTTATCGATGGCCTCGTTGTGATCGCCTCGCCGCCTGATGAACAGGCTGGTCACCAGCGGACCGAACAGCATCCAGAGCAAAATGCCGCTACCGATGCACCCGTACGCACTCGTGACCAACGAAAACATCCCCCAGGGTCTTTGCGATTGCCCTGCATCACTCCAAAACATAACGCTGCCCGATCCTGTGATGGGATGCTCTTTCCATAAGTTGCTATCCTGCTCTTCGCGAGCTAACCGCCAACCAAAAGAACCTAACGAGCTTTCGCGTAGAATGCTCTTGACCACCTCCTCGATTCCCGATTGACGAGCCAGTTCTCGCGATGCTTGCAAAACGGGACCTCTTGCCAGAAAAAGAATTCCTCCTAGAACCAAGGTCCCAGCTATCCAATACTTCCACGATGAGATGCGACGAACATGCATGGCCAAAGCACCAATGATTGTGAGGATAGCGGATCCGACTCCTTGGAATAAGAAGGGTAGACCCATCGCAACCCACTTCAGACCAACCGTTTTTGATGCGACAAACCAAGCTGGAATCAAACCCATCGCAGTAACGGCAATCGTCATCCACCACATCGCGACTTGGTTGGGGTCTTCGAACCACAGTATAGGGCGATAACCAAACCATCGTGATTCACCAATCGACTGGTACGGATTATATCCGTAGAGAGCCTGATAAACGAAGCGTCCGCTGGCGAACTCTACAAGTGCCGGAACCAACGAAACCGCTCCTGCCGCGAACACAACCCACAGCGAGCGACGAAGATCGTCCGTAGACGATACCAACACTCGTCCCGCGAGATACGGTCCCCCCCATGCGATCGCAATGTAGAGACTCTGCCACAGATCCTCGGCGATTGGCGAGGGATTGAAAAAGCCTGTCACCGTCGGAGCCGAGATCCAAGTCGCTAGGACCGCATCCCATGCGCTCATGGATCGAAAGAGAGACGAGCGAGGCTTTTCATTCGAACTCGTCACCGAGCGGCGCGACAGCTGTATCGCACCAACAATACAGGCAGCGACAATCGCGTACCCCCCAAGCATCGCACCGCGATTCCAAGGGTTCTCGAACGCGAGGGCGTTACCGAGCACGGATATGGTTGAGTCGGGCAGATCGCGGTACATCTCGAAGGATGCGATGGGCAAGCAAAGCATCCCGAGCAAGTAGAGCGCGAACAAAAGCGGCGTTGTTGTAACCGCTGAGCTCTTAAAAGTAAGCATGAATTATAGTTCTTGGTTCTTGGTTCTTGGTTCTTGGTTCCTGGTTCTTGGTTTGTATCCCGTTGGGATGGCAGAATTTAGCCGGGGAGGGGGGAACGCTTCGCGACACCTCCGGTAAACCGCGCACGTGGAGTTCGCATCCCGGAGGGACGCCAGCAATGAGCATGTCTCTAGCATCCCTCCGGGATGCAAAACCAAATCGTTTACGGAACCGGGGGCATCGCCAAGCGCTCCCCCCCGGCTACAAGCTCGAATCCATCCTTGATCCCCCCCGCACCAAGAACTAAGCACTAAGCACTAAGCACTAAGC
>JBKDKR010000086.1:0-18671 GCA_046344995.1 Pirellula sp. | reverse complement strand
TACGTAGAGACTGCCGATATTGGCTGTACTCTTAACAAGTCAAAACGGCTTTGCAGCTCGCAATAGCAGTGAAAGCGGTTCCCGACATTTGCTGTGGGCAAAACTTAGATCAAACCTAATGCTACAAAACGTGGATGGCACGTATTGGTTTATTGATGCCTATCGCTATTTCCTGGAATATTCTCAGAGAAATTCTTTCCTCCCTGTAAGGAATGGTTCGCGTCGGTTACTAATCTATTCAAATTGAGGATTCGTTGTGACGGCAGACGAACAAGAAGCAATATTTCAACGCTGGATTGCAAATCATCTTGGTCTTATGATCAAGGTGGTTCGTTCATTCGCTCCGGTGATGGCGGATCAAGACGATTTGCTTCAAGATGTTCTGATCAATCTTTGGTCGTCGATCGTCGGTTTTCGTGGCGACTCAAAAGAGACAACCTGGATCTATCGAGTATCGATCCAAACCGCCATGGTTTGGAAACGGAGCGAGCGACGTCGATATAAGCGACATTTGAGCTACATGAACCACATCGAGGGGCTAACAACGCATATCGAGGATAGCTCGACTCGCGACGACGAATTGATTGAGATGCTTTACACAGCCATACGTCAATTACCAAAAATCGAGGCGTCGATTACGCTCATGCATTTAGATGGTCTCTCCTATCGAGATATTTCAGAGGTGCTGGGCATTACCGAAAACCTCGTTGGCGTGAAACTCACTCGGATTCGAAGTGAATTGAGTGAGAGATTTAAAACAATCTCAATAACAGCCCCCTACTACTAATGGGGTAGTCGTCATGAAAATACCTGAAAAATGGAGGCCGCCACATGACTTTTGATGACTTGCAATCGAAATGGCAATCCCATAACCATGACATGCCATTAAATGTTGATACGAACGTTTTGATGAACGAAGTTCGACAGAATCATCGCGTCTTTGAAACGCAGTTATTGCGCCGAGACCTTTCTGAAATAATTACTGCACTTCTTATAACAGTTGTCTTCGCGTCCCTGGCAGTTTTGTTGGGGCAGTGGACTTTGTTTCTCTGTGCCGCTGGGAGTTTAATCGTCGGTTCTTTTTTTCTAGTTGACCGCCTCAAACAGAGACAACGGCGTTCTACGATTGGAAACACTTTGCTGCTAACCATTGATGCTGCGATTGAGGAAGTAAAGCACCAAATCCGGTTGCTTCGAAACATTGTATGGTGGTACCTGCTACCTTTAGTCCCGGGCATTGGCCTGTTCTTGGCTCATGTTTCGTGGCAATCTCGTGCTAACGGATCTGCCGAGCAAATTGTTATTGCCGGAGTGGCTGCAATCTGCGTTATTGCTTTTTGGCTAGTCTACTGGATCAATCAACGCGAAATCAAAAAGACTCTTGAGCCGCGGAGACAAGAATTAGAAGAGTTGCGATCGAGACTTACGTCATCAAATTCTGATTTTTGAGCCATGCTATCGAAAAAGAAAAATAATCCTATCGGTTGTCTTCTTGCGAAGTGAACCAAAGTGAATGATGGATTGTCGATGAATGCTCGAAGGGAGGCATCGCAATTCGAAGAATCGCAGGCACAAAGCATTAATCAGGTGATCGTAATGAGACATGACCTGAAAATGCGTCGAGGAAAACAAATCACCCAAGGTGCACAAGCCTCTTTGTCATTTCTCACGCGACGACTGCAAAGTCAATCCGCAATCAATCTGGCGAAATCCTCAGCAAACGTTTAGAACTAGCACATGGGTTCATTTGCAAAAATCTGCGCCCGATGCAACAGCGAAGAGGAGTTAATGGCCATTCATGACCAAGCAATGGCTTTGGGACTCGACGTACATCTGATCACAGACAGCGGTCGAACTGAGTTTCATGGTCAACCTACCCGCACTTGCCTCGCTATTGGGCCAGATGATGCCTCGAAGATTGATGAGGTAACGGGACAACTTGAATTGCTTTGATGAGGACAGTAGAGGATCCGGAGGTAATACGGCCTCAAGCTTAGGTCTGAATTCGAATCGAAATAGAAGAGTCAGGAGTAGAAAGAGCAGTGTCGGAACCAATGATCTTTTCAGTTGGCACTCAAGTCGTAGTGCAAAAAGACACTTACCATCCGAATCGTCGCGTAGCGCATCCCGCCGGTTCCGTGGGGGTCATCGTTCGTTCACCACTTGATCGAACCCATTCTTATCGTGTTAAATTCAACGATGGTTTTGAAGCCGCCGTGCATCACGATCAATTGATTCGACTGGCAGAGTTCAAACTCATCCCCCACATAGCAGATCCTAAAAGAGATCCCAGCATTGCGTCTACTCTTCCATCGCAGGAAGGAGCTTTAACATGCCCCGCTACGATTGATTTGCGAGACAGAATAATCTATCGCTGCGTGATCGGTTCCCGTGCGTACGGTTTAGAGGACGACAACTCCGATACAGACCGGCGCGGCATCTACTTACCTCCGGCTGAATTGCACTGGTCGCTTTACGGAGTTCCTGAGCAATTGGAGAACGATGAGACACAGGAAGCTTATTGGGAGATTCAAAAATTTATTGTGCTGGCCCTCAAGGCGAACCCCAATGTTTTGGAGTGCCTCTATTCACCAATTGTCGAGTTGGCGACCCCTTTAGCCCAGGAGTTGCTTTCGATGCGAGAAGCGTTTTTGTCCAAACTGGTGTTTCAAACTTACTCGGGCTATGTCGCATCTCAATTTAAAAAAATGCAGACAGATATTCGAAATCAAGGCAGAGTCAAATGGAAGCATGTGATGCACCTCATTCGGTTGTTGATTTCGGGCATCGATGTACTCCGCGAAGGAAAAGTAACTGTAGACGTTGGAACAGCACGCGATCAGTTACTGGCAATCAAGCGAGGGCAAGTTACGTTCTCCGATGCAGACGCTTGGCGAAAGAGCCTGCAAGTTGAATTTGAGAAAGCTTTTAAGCAAACCGCATTGCCGGACCGTCCTGATTACGAACGAGCCAATGCGCTCTTGATCCGAGCTAGGAAATTGGCAATGCAGCAGGAACTCCCGTAGCGGAAATTGTGAAACTCCTTTTCCATCACCGATTTCGCCTTCCCCCGCCAAAGAGAAATTAGGATCATTAACATGATCCACGACTCGAGACGGGATCATTAACATAATCCACAACGAAAATGAATGTTCCATTTGATAAGATGATGACACATATGAGGTCGCACCCCTTTCCGCTTGTTTTCGCAACAATAAGCGGTGCGCACTTGTATGGCTTCCCATCTCCCGATTCGGATTTTGATCTTCGAGGTATTCACCTACTGCCGCTTGAGACCGTGGTTAGTTTAGATGAAGGCCAACAGACTGTTGAAAAGGAAGGAATCTACGATGGTCTTGAGATCGATCTCGTCACCCATGATGCAGCAAAGTTTTTTGGTTTAATGCTCAAGCGGAATGGCTATGTGCTCGAGCAGTTACTGTCTCCTCTCGTCGTATATAGAACACCAGAGCATGAGGAGCTTAAGTCTCTTGCGCCTAGTTGCATTACTCGGCATCATGCGCATCACTACCTTGGGTTTGCTGCTACACAATGGAAACTGTTTGACAAGGAATCGCCACCGAGAGTCAAACCTCTACTTTATACATTTCGGGTTTTATTGACCGGCATTCATCTGATGAAGACGGGAGAGGTCGAAGCCAATCTGGAGGTACTTAATCAGTCCGCGAATTTGAGTTACCTCAATGAACTGATCGAGCGTAAGCGGACGGGGTCCGAAAAAGTGGTTCTCGATACGGCTGATATAGGATTCTATCGAAGGGAGTATGATCGACTAACAAGAGAGTTAGAACGATCCCATGACGAATCGAAATTGTCAGAAATGCCAACATGCCGCGACGCAATCAACGACTTGCTCGTTCGGTTACGTCTAAAAAACGTCCCGATGTCAACTCCATCAATTAAGAAGGCAATCGCGGATTGATTCACAAGCGACTCATATACCTTTTCTCTGCGATGCTGGTAGTTTTCGCCGGCCTAGCATCGCGCAGATATCGTGAAGCTCTTCCCGCGTTTTTTGGGGATTATGCGGGCGATACCTTGTGGGCGTTGATGATGTATCTGCTCGTGAGCACGTTGCTTCCTGCACGATCGATTCAAGCTAGGTCAGGAATTTCCTTGACGTTTGCGATCTTGGTTGAAATCAGTCAGCTATACCACGCACCGTGGATAGATGTCATCCGACAGACGACCCTTGGCGGCCTAGTGTTGGGCTTTGGATTTCTTTGGACCGATCTCGTATGTTACACGGTTGGGATAGCGCTAGGTGCAATCGTTGAGTCATGCTCACGGGCCTTGAAAGATTTTCAGGGATCCAGATTTTTGCTTTAGGCGACTACCACATTGTTGAACCATCGCAAGCAATTAAGTTTCATAAAAAACCAAAAAAGGACAGGCACAGCAATTCGTTGCCCCGGCAAAATCGCTTCCGTCAACGTAGCCTGCTTCCGATACTATCAACGGACACCAGATGGGCTGCACTTGAGGCTCTTCGCAGAGACGTTGCGAATAAGACTCCATTGGGAGATGCACAACTCCCCTGGAAAAATGGCGTTTGAGCAGCGGAACCATGGCTTCCCTAATGAGATAGGCAGCTTCGAGGAGAAGCACTCGCCCCCTCAGAACTCAATCGAAATCGGCCTCCAGCGGCTCAACCTACATTGGCAAGATGCCGAACTTGCAACTTCCCCGCCAACTCACGCAACTTGTCCCGGGTCGCCGCAAGAAATCGACCCAGCAACCGGCCTCCTGCAAGCTTCGCCATCCGAACTCTCCAAGTCTCGGGCGTGCAACCAAGCCTTGCAAACACATCTGCAACCTCCGCCGAAATCGCAGCCTTGCCATCACGCAGCATCCGACCCGTGTACTCCACCAAAATCACGTACTGGCCCAGCGTAAACCCACTTCGCATCCCTTCTCGTACCGCACCAAGCCCACGACGATCCTCAACCGGTACCAGCCATAGCTCATCTTCAAGCCCGCCACTAACCCGAACCGCCGCCACACTACCAAGCTCCGCCGCCTTCAAATCCTCGGCCCGACCGTTCGAAACGACATGCTCCACCCGAGCTTTAATCGAAGTGTGCTCGCTAGCTTCCGGGGTCGCAGCAACCCCACCCGCAACCGGATTCAGATCAATATAAGCACACACTGAAACAAGCGATTCTTCGTCCAAAATTGCAATCGATTTGAAACGTCCCTCAAAGAAATCCCCAGTGCATTTATCTTGCTTGTTAGCCATCCGAGCTAGGGGTTCCTTGAGACACTTCATAAACCAACCCAGTGACAACAATCGCTCGCGGGCACTCGCCACCCACGCCAAGTTGCCCACACGCGCGGCCACTATTTCCCTGGAAACCTTCATCGGCTTTCGATCCGACCCACGAGGCGGAAACAGCCGAAACCAACGCTCGACCACCTCCGAATCCGACCAGTTGCTGGCAACTTCAGGATCAATGCGAAGCAGCAAGTGCAGGTGGTTGTCCATGAGACTGAACCCACCGACGGAAACGGCGAAAATCTGGTCAAGTTCCCTAAGCCGATTCTCGATCCAATCCTTACGACCTGGAGACGTCTCGTCACCCAGCAGATGTGCCCTGCGGACGCAGCGAGAAATACAGTGATACCAGCGACTTACAGTCGTATCAACGAGTCGAGAACGGGAGATAGTCACAGCGAAAGCCCCCAAGACAAAGAACCGGAACAATCGGAGAAGTTCACCAAAACCACCATGTCCGTCAATCGCTGTGCCTGTCCTTTTTCGGTTGATTGTTGCTTTTTTGCTTGTTCTCTCAGCTCTCTGCTGCGGTTTTTCGAAATCTCGGATTGACTCGATCTCATGCGATTTTCGCGAACAGTTCAAGCGTTCGATCCAGCAATTCCTCTGCCCGATCGTGAGTCATGATGGATTCACGATAGCGACACGAAAAATTCTTTTGGTTATGTGCGAGTTCCGCCAGCACCGCTGCGTCTGTCGCTGCGGAGAGATTGGCAACGAGTCGTTGTATTAACGCCGCCTGGTCCCGTTCGGACGATGTTTCCGTTATCAAGAGGTGGAAGGTCTTGTCCTGGATCTGCAGCGGACTATCGGATTGCCGAAAGCCCTTCATCATCGTCCTTGCACGGGTCACCTCCTGCAGTTTGAACTCAGGCAAATCCGAGGTTTGGGAGGGGCACCATCGGACGTGAAAAGAAGGGTTTTGCACTTGATAGCCAACGTCGCTTTGCAGCCAGTAACCGACCAGCACATTTCCCGAATCGTTAACCAGCTCAAGCATGGTCCGCCCCGGAACGATTCGGCGAAACTCTCCTCCTCTGCTTTGTTGGATTTGCTTCAGGAGGTCATCGGACGAGAGATCCGATGCGCCGAAAAAGAACGCGTAAACAATCGAACCCAAAAAGAAAAGGATTATGGCAAAGAAACCGCCCAGCACGATCAAAGTTAAATTGTTCATTTCGAAAGATCTTTCACCGCTATTCTGCAAGCGATTGGGCTACGAAGGGATTCCAATGTCTGGATGGCCCAACGGGCTTTCTTGACACATTGGGACCGCCAAACTCCTATTCGTTCGTATGGCTCTACGGGAACGAACCAACAGCAGTTTAACTCATGGACGCAGACGGTCCACTGCACCATTCCAGATTATTGTGGTAGCCTCAAGTCAAAATGTTCATTTGACACAAACGGCGGACGCAAAAAGGCTAACTTTCAAGATCGCCTTTTTGGTCAATTTGTAAATTCTTCTTTTGGACCAACGAATTGCAATCCTTCCCTTCGCGCCGTTTTGCTACAATCGATTGTCCTCACGCATCCCTCCCCAGGTCCAGCAATGGAATCGGCTTTATATGGCTCGCTCCAAGAAAGGCTCTATCGATCAGCGTCGCAGGTTCCTGATCGCGTCAGCAACCGGCTTGGCTGGATTGTCTGTAGGTGCCTCCAGGCCATTGCTTGCCAGGAATTCGGAACTTCCAGCGAACCACATGGGAGGCGGTAAGGCAAAGTCAGTAATTCTGTTCTTCTTATGCGGTGGCTCCTCGCACATCGACATGTGGGATCTCAAGCCTGATGCTCCCTTGGAGTATCGTGGTCCGTTTTCGCCGATCGCAACATCCGCCCAAGGCGTCATGATCGGTGAGCATCTGCCTCTCACTGCCAAACAGATGCATCATCTGGCGATTGTTCGCTCCGTGGGCGCCAGCGTCAATACGAATGACCACCACGCTGGGTACTACTATCAACTGACAGGCCACGTTCCCGACCCAACTTTCTTGTCGCTAGGAAACGATCGAAGACCTTATGCCGATGATTGGCCGTTCATTGGGTCTGTTGTGGGATCACAAAGACCGCTTCATCCGAGTCTACCTAATGCGATCACACTTCCTCACATGCCAAGCAAAGCTCCCTACACACGACCGGGACAGTTCTCGGCGAAACTGGGAGTAGAATACGATCCGCTTTATGTCAACGGCAGCTTGGCGGAACCGCTCGCGTTTCAGGCTCCTTCGTTAACTCTGTCTGGAGATGTAACTCCCGAGATGTTGCAATCCCGCAAACTCCTGTTAGGAAAGCTAGATAACGCTCGAGCCAAGTTTGAAAATGTAGCCGCGATTCGAACCTGGAAGCAACATCAACAGCGATCAATCGAACTGATGATGTCTTCGAATACCACGAATGCGTTCGATGTAGCGAGCGAACCTGAATCGGTTCGCGAACGATATGGAAAGACGGTCAACTCGATGAGCTTGTTATTGGCACGTCGATTGGTCGAAGCGGAAGTACCATTCGTTACTGTCTTTTGGAAAGAAAATGAAGCCATCGCGGACAAATGCAAAAGTGCTGGAGACTGGGACACGCATGGCAACAACTTCGGTTGCCTTAAGGAGAATTTGCTCCCCGAGTTCGATCAGGCATTTTCCGCTTTGGTAGAGGACTTGCACCAACGAGGCCTACTGGATCAAACGCTACTGCTGCTGACAAGCGAGATGGGGCGAAAACCCAAGATCGGGGATCCACGCTCTGGCGGTCCAGGCGGCGCAGGTCGAGATCATTGGACCCATTGCATGAGTGTCGTCATGGGCGGGGGCGGCATTCGAGGTGGCCAAGTTTACGGCTCTAGCGATCGATTCGCCGAGTATCCAGCGGAATATCCTTTGACTCCTGCAGATATCGCAAAGACAGTGTATCACGCTATGGGTGTCGGGAATCTACAAGCCCGCGACACCCAGGGAAGACCTTATCATTTACTAGAAGATGGCAAACCCATTACAACGCTGTTTTCTAGTTAGCCCCGGAAAGACCTCAGAGGGACACAACATTTGTTCGGGTGGGTGGTTGATGAAATTGACCCACCCAATCTCTTGTTGCGGCGGGTGGCTCAAAGCGCACCTTCTCATTGCATTTGTTTGGATTATCGATGAGCTCGGTCTGCGGAATCGGCGCATCCTAGCAGACACGTTGGCACCGACCGGGACGAGCCCGTGAGCTATTTACTCGCCATACATTTTTAGGTTATCTCGAAAGGCAGACCAAAACCCAAAGTCGCGCTGATACTGTTCGGGCTGCATTTGGGCCGAGAAGCGGTTCAAATACTCCAGCCATTCGTTTGCCTGGTTCGTGAAGGAGAAGTTTGCTAACGACCTCGGGTTCATCCAGTCAGCATCGCCAGGCTCACTGCTTCGCAAGTATTGTCCGTCCTTGTCAAAATGCATGTTCGCTACAAGGAGTTGCGAACTCATTTGCAAGACCTGTAACATGCGGTCTTGTTCGGACATATCTTTTGTAGTTGCTTCCCATGCCATTCGAACTTTTGGCGGTGTGTTGCTGTCAGGAAATCGAAGGGTGTACGCTGCTCCAACCGAGGTCAAACCATCACGATTTTCGTCCACCTGAGCATCGGGCGGCAGCAACAGATTGATTGCTGATTCGGATGATAATGACTCCGGTCGAATCGGGTCAGCCAGATGATGGACTTGCTGAATCGTTGCCAAGTCCTCGCTGGAGAGTTTCTTGAGGTATGACTCAGGAGAAGCGTAGCCGCCGTTTTCGTAGGCATTGATCAAAATCTGCTTGTAGTCCGCTCGAAGATCATCGGCTGTCTTGTTCTCACGAACGCTTGGGCTACCGCTGCCAGCGATGAAGGTATAGCGGGTCGATGAAAACTCATTGAACCATTGTTCCCAACTGGACCCTACAGCTTCCACCAAGGGAAGGGACTCTGGAACCGGCTGAGCCGATGTGAATCCCTCGCGACCAATTTGCTGAAGCACTGCGGAAAACACATCCTGTACCTGACGATCACCCGATTGCCGCCGACCAGAAACTTTTCCTTGGTCTAGAAGACTGGAGTAAGCATTTATCGGGGATGAAATGGAGTCCATCATTTGAATCTACAAAATCACGAATGCAAGCAAACAGGAACGCGTTCCATTCCTTTATACTTATCGGCAGGCTCGAAGCGATCCGGGAAAAAATCTCAAAAAGGAATAGAAGCGAGTGAAGGAAAGACCTTAATGGAACACAGGATTTATTCGGGCAGGTAGTTGCAAGTTGAATTTGGATTTCTTATTCCGAATCGGTAACTCTTGGATCGGTTCTTCCGACGGAGTTTCTCGGAGATTGTTGCGGCCCAGGCGATAGCCAAGACGAACAGAAGGCGCGTCCTTCTTCTTACCGGAAGAAATTGCGCGCCCAAAGTGCGTGTCTCCGCGACGGTCGGGCTCGTCCCGACATGCCGCAATTGGTTTGGTGTGCTGGCACACCAAACCAATCGCGAAGCTAGGGCTCAAGCAATGATTTCTTTGACGACTCGAGCTGGGCGTTTATTCGTGATGATTTGCTCTTGGCCGCTATGGATGTACAATGTCTCATCGTGCTTCAATCCGAATTGATTCAACACGGTCGCTTGGAAGTCGTTCGGGGTCACGACGTTCTCGACCGCTCGGTGCCCAAACTCATCGGTTTTACCGAAAGTCATGCCGGGCTTGAACCCGCCGCCAGCCATCCAAATGCTGAAGCCTTGGCCGTTGTGATCGCGGCCCGCTTTCTCGGGTGAGCCATGTTCTTGTGTGACAGGCAATCGTCCAATCTCGCCACCCCAATGCACAATGGTTGAATCGAGCATGCCGCGTTGTTTGAGGTCCTTAACCAAAGCCGCCGCAGGTTTGTCCGTTTTCTTGCAGATCGACCTGAGCCCGTTCGCAATTTCGCTGTGATTGTCCCACGGTTGCCCACTGTGAAACAACTGAACGAACCGAACACCGCGTTCGACCAAACGTCGTGCGATTAAGCAGCGAGTACCATACTCTTTCGTTTCGGGATTATCCAGTCCGTACATCTGATGCGTCGCAGCAGTTTCCCTTTCGATGTCGAGCGCTTCTGCGGCTGCTGTCTGCATGCGGGCTGCCAATTCATAGCTCGCGATCCGAGCTTCCAGCTCCGATTCACCAGGATGCGATTCCAGATGTCGGCGATTCAATTCCTGCAGGAACGCAAGGTTCTGTTCTTGAAACTGTCCTCGAATATGCGGCGGTGGCTCAAGATTGAGAATACGAGGCTCTGTGGGTCGAAGGACAGTCCCTTGAAACATAGCCGGCATGAAGCCGTTGGCCCAATTGGTAACACCATCCACCGGTAGCCCGCCCGGATCGGTTAATACCATGTAAGCTGGCAAGTTCTGCGACTCGGAGCCTAAGGCGTAAACGAGCCAAGAGCCCAACGTGGGTCGTCCCAATACGCCGGGTATCCCTCCATGGAAATAGCGTATCGAAACTTCGTGCCCATTCGCGCCGGTGTGCATGCTGCGGATCAGGCACATGTCGTCCACGATCTCAGCCGTGTGAGGCAGCAACTCCGATAGCTCCGTCCCGCATTGCCCATGGGCCTTGAATTGAAAGGGGCTTCCGAAGAGCTTCTTGCTCGCCTCGTTCACGAAGCTAAAGTGGATATCCTCTTTGTAATCGGTGCCACTGTACTTCGTCAGTTCCGGCTTCGGATCGGTCAAGTCCATATGCGACGGACCACCATGTTGGAACAACGAGATCATAGCTTTGGCTTTAGGCTCGAAATGCGGCTTTCGAGAAAGCAAGTCATTGTGCGGTTTGGCAAGCGCGATCGACTTCGGTTTCTTGCCTTGCTCTTGCTGCAACAACCAAGTGAGCGCAATCGAGCCGATCCCCATTGCGTTCTCGGCCAAAAATTGTCGGCGACTAAAGAGTCCCATGATTGATCTGCTCCTAATCGACGTAAACGAATTCGCTTGAGTTTAGTAACGCATGGCAATAGTTTACCAAAACTTGTTTGGTGATATTCGAGCCGGGTGCAATGCCGCGTGGGTCTTTTTGGATGGCTCGCAATTGTTCAGCCACATGTGCCATCGAAAGCTGGAACTCGGCTTGGCTCGGTGGACGACTATATGCAATTCGCCAAGCGACATGCAACTGCGAGGGAAGATCACCAAAACTATCGACGGAAAAGGGGCCATGAAATTCTGCCACGCTGTCTCGCGTGCGTTCTTGTGGAACTCCCTCTGTGGGCGAGAATGCAATCTTGGTTTTCCATGTGAACGAATCGGAGTTCTCATTGGTAATGCAGTCCGTCATAAAGTCGATCGACTCGCCAGCCTCAACGGCGAACTCATCGATCTTGGTCTCGGCCATGTTATTGAGCACTTGCCATTGCCCTAAGAGCCCGCGTCGGTCCGAAACGATTCTTCCTCGGACTCCGTCGCCGTTGGGTGATCCGTGTTGAAGCGCGCCATTTATACGGATGCGGCTCTTGCTGGGCGACGTCCAACGCCGGATCGAAGCGTAGCGAGCCCCCGTGTGTCCGCCGTTTGGATTGGCGATGACCCAGCCGATGGTTGGGTCGGGACGTTGAGCTCCACCTTGCCATTCGGTTCCAGTCCAGTGCGGCAAGTCGGTGAAGTTCACGACTCGTTGCGTCGGTTCGTCGAATTCTCCATAACCATATCGCCACTCAGGTTGGAGCGGCGCAGGCATTTCGGGCTGATTAGCCAGTTGCTCGGACGACAATGGTACCGCTTCTCGCATGGCTCGAGCGGCTAGCAGTTCCGCTTGTTGCCATACGAACTCGCCGTTCATCATGATCAAAGACTGCGTCGCAACGGTGGAAACCGGTCGTCGTTCACAATTCACATCCATCACCGGTGCATCAAAACTTTGAAGCATAGCCACCGGCTGCGTTCGTCGCATTTGGAGATAGAGGCTTCGTCGTTTCTGTTGGCCATCGACAATGATCTGCCCTGCATCGTCCGCCTTGATCGCAATAGGTGGACCGAACATACTCGGCTCTAGTGTTCCAGACGCAACCAACATCCGGTCTCGAATCACCTCGGCGTCCAAGCGCTGGATCGACTTGCGCCAATAGGTCGCGTTTTCGGCATCGATAGCCGATTTGGATTCATCGCGAATGGCACTCTGTCGCCAAGCGGTCGACTTCATGATCGTTCTATGCAATTGTTTCAGGTCCCAGCCGCTTCGCATGAATTCGTCCGCCAACCAGTCCAACAGCGCCGTGTTGGTTGGTGGCATTCCAAGCTTACCAAACTCCGACGGTGTAGGCACGATCGCTTGACCAAAGTGGTGCAACCAAACTCGATTGACCAGCACGCGGGCCACTAGTGGATGTTTGCCGCTGGTCAACCAACGCGCATACGCCAATCGTCGTCCGCTGGTTTTCAAGTTGGGATCTCGTTCGGGTATGGTTGGTAATGCACCTTCATCGGCAGCGATCGTCAAGTCGGCGGGCAAGACTTTTTGTTTGGGCTGCTGATGGTCACCACGATGAAAGAGCAAGGTGTCTGGAGTGCGTTCAGGGACCTCGGTCATGGCTCGGATGAACTCTTCGACTGGTTTGCGAGCTTGAGTCTCGGCAATCTTTGCGTCATACTTTTTGAGCTCTTCGGCAGCCTGAGGAAGATATTGATACAAGACGCCTGGCGAGATGTTCACGCTCGGGTATGTTTTGAGCAGCATGACCTGCTCTTCGGAGCGTTCGTTTTCGGGCTTTTCGTAGGCTGTGCGCAGTTCCGTTTTTAGGGGCTCATCGTACTTGAGCAGTTCCTTGTCGAGCGCTTGAGCCATGTAAAGCTTTTGTTTTGCAGCTCGCTCTTCAGCAATTTTTTGGGCTTCTTGATCGATCGCGGCAGCTTGTTCGCGGTTTGCTTTTGTGTAGAGGGAAATGCGTCGCGCGTCGGGAACTCGCCACTGTTGCCAATCGAAAGCGGGTTCGAAAACAGCTCGCATCGCGAAGTAGTCCACTTGGGAAATCGGATCGTAACGATGATCGTGGCATTGTGCACAGCCGACACTGACACCCAGCAGAGATGAGCTGACGATCTTAATGGTGTCCGCGATAACTTTGTTGCGAGCTTCTGGACTATTGTCACCAGATCCGGTTCCGTCAGCAGCCATCGTGAGGAAACCGGTAGCGGTCAGCAGTTCAATTTGCTCCGCAGTCCAATCGCCATTGCGAGGGCCTGCCAGTTCATCGCCGGCTAATTGTTCGATGATGAATCGATCGAACAGTTTGTTGGAGTTCAGGGACCGAATCACATAGTCGCGATACTTCCAGGCCCAAGGTCTAACAGCGTCTTCCGTCGTTTGTCCCTCGGAGTCGGCATAGCCAGCAACATCAAGCCAATGTCGAGACCAACGCTCACCGTAATGGGGAGATTCGAGCAAGGTATCGATCATTTGCCCAAACCAATTGGAGTAAGTCGATTTGGTCCATCGTTCCATATCTTGGAGGCTTGGGGGCAGGCCGGTCAAATCAAAGTAGGCGCGGCGAATGAGAGTCTCACGATCAGCGTCAGGCGAAAAGGTGACGCCAGGGGGCATGGCTTGTTGGAGTAGCGCATCGATGGGCGTGCGAATTCGGTCAGCCTGTTCGCTAGTCGCTGTGCTTGTGATCTCTGGGACAGCGGGGCGAGTGATGGGACGAAAGGCCCAATAGTCACGATCTTCCGCGGTGATAGGGACACCGGGCCCGATCTGTTCTGGTTCAGGCCGATCAGTCTTGGCACCAGCCTCGACCCATTTTTTAAGTATCGCAAGTTGCTCGGCGGGCATGTGAGCTTCGCCGGGTGGCATTTCGCCGCTGACAACACGCTGGATCAACAGGCTTTCACTCGGTTTTTCGGAGTTGATAGCAGCGCCGGAATCGCCCCCTTGTTTCATAAACCGGACAAGTCGGAGGTCGAGGTTACCTTCTTTCGTGTCGGTTGCACCGTGGCAATCAAAACAGTGCTGCCTGAGAATGGGCCGTATATGCCGCTCGAAAGTAGGATCTTGCGCGTTTGCAGAGCTGTGGTGCACGCAAAGCAATATCGCTACGTGCGCAGCCAAATAGACAAGTTTGCGGAGGGACATAATAAAGGCGGGACCTGTGGCAGGCGGTGGGAAGACGAACTGTTAGCGGCTGGACGCGAGCCATTCGATTAAACTCATCTATCAGCCATTTGCCGAACGACACGTTACCGAAGGACTGACACTGTCAGTGCTGTAAGTCTAATACCATTTGGGTGGGTGGTGGGTTGAAACTGCGAAAAACAGTTCCAACATCACTCAGCGTAGCATAGTTAGACTCCAGCGAAAGGAGTAGCGGCGAAACCTGGATCTTGTGATGAAAGCCCTTCCAGGGACACAGCATCTGTTCGGACCGATATCGGGCGATGCAACGCGTAAAGAGAGTGCACATTCCGGGAATCATCAACTGGCAGATGGCGCAAAGCGTCCGCTATACGCCATGCAACTTGGTGACCAGAATTTCGAAGTCTTTCTCCAGGCCAGTCCGATTTTGTGTGGATGCGGGGAATTCAGTTTGTGAATCAACGATCCTCGCTCAATCACCGCGAATACGAAAGGATGTCAGGGTGCATCGGGCAACGTTAGCATCGATGCGTTCACAAAAATACAACCGGGCTGTTAATTGAACTCCACCGCATTAGCTGATTAGGGCATCTCTTTTTGGTGGCCGACTGTCTTACGATGTACCAACATACCGAGCCTGCGCAGTAGGAGTTAAGGTTTTTAGTGGAAACACATGCTTCTAAACGTCTTGTAGAACGTACATTCTCAGGTCCACAACCGTTTAGCAGCCTTATCGCCAGCTTTCCATTTTAGAACCGAACCGTCGCAAGAACAGCCCTTGCAAGCTCGAATTGACTAGGATGGGATCTCATGTGGACTTCGGACAAGGTAGAGATCATCGCTTTAATGCACAAGCGGATACCTTTCGAGACAGGTGGTGTGTCCCCCGTTTGCTCGTTTCGCCAAGACTTTTATTGAAATGCGCCATAAGTCGACTGGCGAATTCAACTTAGCTGGCGAACATGTGCTAGGGTTAAACAACATTCACCGTCGCTGACAAGGGCCATCTAAGAATCCCGCGGAGGCCAGCGATCAGTTGTTTAGCGAGAATACATTCGGGTATGCTTCCTTTTCGGGATGTATCTTGGTGATCGATCCCGATCAGCAATTGGTCATCGTCCAAGTGAGGAAGCGATTTCGACCAGAAGACAACGAATATTGGACCCGTTTCTTTCGGGTCGTAGCGGACACAATCCAGACACCAACGAAGTAAAACACTTGGGCTAGAAGCGTTCACTGAAGCACTTGTTGCTTGTGGGCTTGGACTTTCTGCCGCAACAGGTGCCCTTATCCATCGCCCGGCGTTTTGATGCCTTATCGATGGCTCGAGGACGAATTGACGGAACTAACCCAATTACAAATTGCCGGCACCGATCTCTGCTTGATAAAGCTCAGTGACCGCCGTGCAATCGGCAATCGATGAGCTACTGAACTTTAACCGGGAGATTACGCCGATGATGTATCACTCAATTCGATTAGGTTCAACCTTAAAGCTGTAGTTAAAGCATTTTTGGAGCGAACGCCTGGTTTCAACTGGTCGTCGAAACAAGCCTAAATTGTCATCGACCGACAGCACGACTACTATCCAGGCGGTAAATTAGCAATTTGGAACGCTGATTCGGTGCTAGTAGAAATTGAAGCTGCCATCGCCAATGCTCGCAAAAAAACATACCTGACATACTCGTAAAGCACATCGCGGATTCATTCCAAGTCCAGACTTTCATCCGTAAGTCTTTGCCGCAGCACCATATGCGATAATTGTGACCAAGTCCTTTGCTGACAGCTTTTGCACACGGTTTGGCTGACGCGATGTTGGGCGGACCTCTACTAAGCTTCGTCCGCTTTCGATCGATCGCTGGTCGCCGACGTCACATACAAGGCAAAATCGGTGTAAAATAAATTTTCCACAAAAATACTAAACTTGGCGATTGCATAACTACGAAACTGTTCGTACTATGATTTTGGTACAGTTTGCGACGTAAACGTTTTTTGTTTCCTTTTGTTCATTGTAAAGGTATTTGCTATGAATAGGTCTAAGCTAACGCGGAAGTCCCTTTCGCGAAAAATGTTTGTTGAACGACTTGAAAACCGGGCGCTCCTGGCCGGCGACATCTTTCACAACTTCGTGATGCCGGAAGATGCTGATGCGAGCGGAGGTGTCACACCGTTGGATGCTCTTGTTGTGATCAATGAGCTCAACGCGAGGATTGCAGGCACGGCCTCGGATTCCAACTCTGCCTCAGGCCGCATGAAGACGGACGTCGACGCAGACCAAGCGGTAACGCCTCTCGACGCCTTGGTTGTAATCAACGCATTGAACGCGCAAACAGTTACCGGTGCAGACGGTGTGAAATCTAGCCAGGTAAGAACTGATCGGCGAATCGAGTTGATTGAGAAGGCTATCGAAACGAATTCGCTTCCACCCGAACTTAGCGTTGACGAAGCTCAATCTATACTCGAGACATTACGCAAAGGGGGGCGACCAGAACTAGGTGATAGAGTAGAGAACGGTTTGCTTCGTTGGGGGCAGGAACGCAGCCCCATCTCTGACGATATAACACCAGTTCCTAACAGTGAAGCGCAGGAGTTCAATCCGTTAAGTTTCGCCGTTTCGCAGCGATTGGAAGCCTTCAACGTTTCCCCGTTTGTGATTAAACAGGTCTCGGAAGAGATTCGTCAAGCCCAAACCAATGGCACACCGTTGGATCTGGCTCAAATCCGTAACCGACTCGGCGAGCGAGGTGTGGATGTCGACACGATCATGCCAGTGCCGAGTGCAACGCCGGATGCCTCGTCTCCTGTGACTCCTCTTCCGCCCGCACCTGATCAACCTGATCAACCTGATCCGTCCGGCAGGCCCAGAAGTCCTGACCGACCGGAACACCCCGAGCCGCCTATCACCATTGCATTGATGGTTACGGAGCCGGTTGCTGTTTCTTTTTTGGCACGGCTAGCAGAGGCGGGAGTGTCTGAGGAAATCATCGAAACCATCAGCAGGGAAATCTGGGATGCGATAGGTGCCGAAAAACCTTTGGATATGTTGTACGTTAGAACTCGGCTCACCGAGCTCGGTGCTTAGGTTTATTGAGTCGGTTCTGAAAGGATGCTTTCCATTCTTTTTTGGCTGTACATTGAGTGTGGCTGTTCATTGAGGAATACCAAATAGCAGTAGCTGATTGGCGTTGGTATAGCCACCGATGCAAGGACGAAGATTCGAAGAAAAGGGAATCAGGCTTGAAAAGATGGTAAAGAACCTTCCGACCGACTCGGAACTTGAGATTCTGAGGGTGCTATGGGAACGCGAGTCCTGTTCCGTTAGAGATGTGCATGAAGCCATCGTTCGCAACGGAAGCTCGGTCGCCTATACGACAATCTTGAAGTTGATGCAGATCATGACAGAAAAAAGTCTGGTGCATCGCGATGTCAGTGCGCGTGCCCACGTTTATCGTGCCTCGATCCCGCGACCCCAGACTCAAAAACAGTTGGTTGACGACCTTCTCGATCGCGCGTTTGGGGGAGTTGCAGCTGACTTAGTTCTTCATGTTCTAGATGGCCGGAAGTCCACTCCCGAGGAACTGTCAGAGATCCGACGCATACTTGACGACTATGAGCGAACTTCCAAGCTCAAGGCGAGGAAGTCTAACGATTAGACAACATACTTAAGGATCGGATTCTAATACCCGAGTTTAGTTCATGATGCTCTCTCTTTCTCTTGTAGACCTTATGAGCTTTCTTCGGGAGCCTTTAGCAACAAAGCTAGGCTTGGTATGTTTCCATACCATCTGGCAAGGGATCATGGTCTCAGCTCTCTTGAGTCTTATTCTGAGGACCATTCCAAGAAATTCTATCGCAACGGTTAATGCTCGTTACCTATTCGCTACTCTGGCATTAATTTCTTTGCCAGCCATGTCTATAGTAACGTTCCTGATGATTGAGGTGGAGCCTCGCCAATTTTCAGTGACGCGACAACAAACAATCGATGCTACTATGGCGGGAGCAGGCAACCCTTCGACTAGACTCTTGTTGCTCCCGGAGTGGTCAACTTTTCGTATCGAACCTTGGTCACCTTTCATAAGTTTGCTATGGGGCGCAGGAGCCACCTTAGCAGCTTTGCGTATGGCCACTGGTTGGGTGATGACCAGAAGACTGGTTAACCGCGCTATGAGTTTTTCTGAAAATCACTTGCAAGTGCGAGTGCAGCACCTTTGCCAGATGCTAGGAATACGATCGGTTGTTCGGTTGTTGGTATCCGATACGATCGATTC
>JBKDKR010000085.1:0-21655 GCA_046344995.1 Pirellula sp. | reverse complement strand
TCTGAGAGAGGGACTCCACCCAAGCCTGCGATAGGAGGTAGGGCAGGGCTGATAGCTCCTCGTGCGGTGAGCCAAGTGGTTTGATAGGTGACTCGACCCAAGGAATCGTAACGAGTGGTGGATTCGGATAGGGTTTTCGCGCTGTCCGGGTTGAGAAAGGAACCGGTTTGGGTGGAAACATCCGAAACGGTGGCGGTGTGAATGGTTCGTCGATTGGAGTCGGTATTGGTAATGGTTCCATGTCCGAGGGGATCGACTGATGCCGATTGCTTGTCACAGCAGGAGACGTAGATTTGGGTCCAAGTGTTGGATCCGTAATCGGAACGGCTTACTTGCCGGTTTCTAAGGTCATAAGTGAACGACTCTGTAGCCCCGACGGATGTTCCGGTCGATTCGGTGTGGGTGGCAACTAAACCACGACCATTGTAAGTCCGGGTTTCTCGGGCTTTTTGGAAGCCCTCGGTGTCGGTAGAGTCGAAGTTCGAATTAACGTTCCATCGCTGGCGCGGTAGCTAGACTAGGCAAGAATATGGGGGCAAGAATATACCACCTATACTTCCTATACTTCATTTTCATGCCCCCATCTTCATGCCTCAATCATTTATCGTGATTTGGCAGAAAGATCGAGCGCAGAAAAATGAGTTAAGTATCGTTTTGTGCTGGTCGTGATCCGTCTGGATTAAGCTTCGTTTGCTCGAGGCTCGCTGGGGCGGCTCGGGCCTGATACGATCGAGTTGTCCAGGTTTGTAGACATCCCCATGCTCGCCGGGCCCGCTACCTGAGTGCCGGGTACGACTCGCGGGCCAGGAAGCGTCGCATCGATGATTCGCTTGAGTTCTTCGGATTCGATTACCTCGACTTCGATAAGCTTGTTTGCCAAAGCCTCTAAAGCGGCTCTACGTTCGGTAAGAATGGTTCGAGCTCGTTGAATGGATTCATCTATTAAACGCTTCACCTCTTGATCAATTTCGCGGGCGGTTTGTTCTGAGTATTCTCGTCCGAAGGAATCTGAGCCAGCGGAAGCAAGAAACGCAGAGCGATTTCCTTCCCGGAAATTGATTCGCCCCATGCGGCTCATGCCGTATTCCATAACCATGCCACGCGCGATTTGTGTAGCACGCTCCAAATCGTTTTGGGCTCCGGTACTTATATCTCGGAAGACAATTTCTTCGGTGATGGTACCTGCCACAAGCACTTGCATTCGCGATTCTAGTTCTGATTGTGTGACCAGATAACGATCTCCTTCGGGGCGCTGCATGGTATATCCGAGAGCCGCGATCCCGCGCGGGATAATAGAGACTTTGTGAACAGGGTCGGTATTAGGTAGCGAGTACGCGACCAAGGCGTGGCCTGCTTCGTGATAGGCCACACGTCGCTTTTCCTCTTCGCTCATGATCCGTTTTTTCTTTTCGAGTCCTGCAGTGACTCGTTCGACACCGTCGTTGAATTCTTCTTGGCCTACTTTGTCCTTGCCCTTTCGCGCGGCTAAAAGAGCCGCTTCGTTAACTAGATTTGCCAAATCTGCACCAACAAAACCAGGGGTAATTGCGGCAACCTGCTGGAGTTCGACGTCGGAGGAGAGTTTAACCGCTTTGACGTGAACCTTGAGAATATCTTCGCGACCTTGTTTATCAGGTCGATCGACCAGTACGTTTCGGTCGAATCGTCCAGCTCGCAATAGTGCGGAGTCAAGAGTTTCAGGGCGGTTGGTAGCGGCCATAACGATGACCCCGGCGTTGGCATCAAAGCCGTCCATTTCCACCAGCAGTGCGTTAAGGGTTTGTTCCCGTTCATCGTGGGAGCCAGGTACATTACCGGCCCGGCTCTTTCCGAGCGCATCTAGTTCGTCAATGAAGATAATAGAGGGAGCTTTCGAGGTTGCTTGTTGAAACATATCGCGAACACGGGCTGCCCCAACGCCGACGAACATCTCTACGAAATCGGACCCAGATAGCGAGAAGAAGGGGACGCCTGCTTCTCCCGCGATGGCTTTGGCAAGCAATGTCTTACCTGTGCCAGGAGGTCCAACGAGCAACACGCCGCGGGGGATTCGACCACCCAGTTTTTGGTATTTCTCAGGGTGCTTTAGGAAGTCGACGATTTCCCGAACTTCTTCGACAGCTTCATCGATCCCGGCGACGTCGTCAAAAGTTATACCAACATCTTCTTGCGCGTAGAGCTTTCCGCGAGAACGGCCGAATTGCATGGGAGAGTTAACTCCCCCCATTCGTCGCATCATAAACATGATGAGTGCAAACACAATCAAAAGCGGTAGCACGAAAAACATAAACGACTGGGCCAACATGCTAGGCCCTTCGGCGTTGCTCCAGGGTATGTTAGCGCGATCGAGCTTTTCGCGAAGCTGTTTATTGGTAAACTCGGAATCGTCCTTGATCGACTTGAAGGTTACTTCTTTAAACTTATTTGGTGAACCTGTGATCACTCTCGCGATATCAACGCGGCCTGTGATCGCCTTCTCGTCGACTTGAACATCGCGAAGATTGCGAATTTCGTAAGTGTATTGTTCATCGCTGAATTGGACCGCCCCTGAAGATCCCTCGACCAGCTCGGTGGAACCTCGAGATGAGTACTTCGTGTTCTCGACCAGCTGTAGCAAATCGGGGTAGTTAATCGCGCGTGTAAGCGAGTTCGAGACGACGGCTACCACACCCAACACGAACAGTACAGCCAGCACGGTGTACATGAACCACGGTGTTGGCTGGGTCCCTGAGGGGTTTGAAGAGGGAGATTTTTTTTCTGGTTGGTCTTTTGGCATTCGCTTTATGCTATCAATAGCGGATACAAAGTTTAGGAAACGGTGTAATTATGCGCCCTCTGTAGCGGGGGGGCAGGCTTTGGCGTTGAGGAATTTCCCAGTTCTACGTAGAATTTAAGGGTTAAAGTCAATGCTAGAAACGTTTTGCGACAATTGGAACGACTCTACCGATTATGAGTTGGGCCAAGTGGGCGCATGCTGGACACCAACTTACAACTAACAAACTGCCAGGGGTAGACTCCCTGCATTGGAGCCATATTCATTGAGTCAGATTCGCAACGTTGCAGTATTAGGCTCGACGGGTAGCATCGGCCGGGCCGCGATCGATGTCTTGCAGCGGTTGCGAAACACCCATCGAGTCACCGCGATTTCGTGCCATTCGCAACTGGATTTGTTGGAAAGCCAGATAGGACTTGTTCAGCCTCGATACGCTATCGTGACCAAAGGGATGGCAGACTCCGAGCGAGCAACGTGGCAGGGAGTTCAGCATCGCGAATCCCCCAGCACGGAACGACTAGTCGGTTCTGATGCCATTATTGATTTAGTGGGCGGAACCGAAGTCGACACTGTCATCGGAGCAATCGTGGGAGTCGCGGGGCTTGAAAGCGCTCTCGAAGCGGTGCGCACAGGTAAACGGCTCGCTCTTGCCAATAAAGAATCATTAGTAGTGGCTGGCTCGCTAATTATGCCGATGGCGGAACGAACCAATGCGGAGGTATTACCCGTCGATAGTGAGCACAGCGCCATTTTTCAATGTTTGCAGTCCCCACAAGGCACAAAAGATTTACAAAGAATCATTTTGACCGGAAGTGGCGGCCCCCTGAGGGATTGGCCTTTAGATAAGCTTTCCGAGGCGACCGTCGAAGATGCACTTGCCCATCCAACCTGGAAGATGGGAAAGAAGATCACGGTTGATTCCGCAACGATGATGAACAAAGCTCTCGAAGTGATCGAAGCGAAATGGTTGTTCGGATTAAAAGCCGATCAGATCCAAGTCGTCATTCATCCGCAATCCGTTATCCATTCCATGGTTGAATACCGAGACGCATCCGTAATCGCTCAAATGAGTCCGCCCGACATGCGATTGCCCATTCAGTATGCTCTTACCTATCCAGACCGCGAACATGCGTCCTCGCCGGCCATAGATTGGTGCTCCCCCATGCAATTGAATTGGAAGCCGGTTGATCCAGAGCGGTACCCATGTCTAGCTCTAGGATTCGAAGTCGCTCAGCGCGGTGGTACGTGTGGGGCAGTCCTCAACGCGGCGAACGAAGCGTGCGTCGAACAATTTCTGGAACGCAAAATTCGTTTGACCGACATCGCAAAGATTTGTCGCATCATTCTTAATGAACATCATTACTCCCCCTCTCCCGATTTGGCCGAGTTACTTAGACTCGATCGCTGGAGTCGCGAAGAGGTTCATCGTTGGATCAAAACTGCATGAATAACATAGATCTTTTTTCCTCAACAATGTTCTCCTTGGAGCTTGTAAGCAATTCTCTGTCGCCAATATTCGCAGCTGAACCCACATGGTTAGAGGGAAAGATAACCTTTCTTTACAACATCATGCTGGTCGCGTTGGGGCTAGGATTTGTGATTTTTGTTCACGAATTAGGGCACTTTCTCGCCGCAAAGCTCTTTGGAGTTCAATGCGATAAGTTCTATGTTGGCTTTGATCCACCAATCAAAATCGGTCCGATTCGATTGCCATCCAAGCTGTTTCATTTTCAATGGGGCGAGACAGAATACGGCATCGGTATCATTCCGTTAGGCGGCTATGTAAAGATGCTTGGACAAGATGATGATCCAAGAAACTCGCGGGCCGAGCTGGATCGAAGCAAGTCTGCGACAGCCAACAGCGATGGATCGAACACTGTAGAGGCAAACAGCGAGCAGAGCAAAGCAAAGCCAGCTCATCACCCGAGATCGTTTCTCGCCAAGAGTGTCGGGGCCAGGATGGTGATCATCAGTGCTGGCGTCATCATGAATATCATCTTCGGTGTCTTGATGGCTGCGGTCGCTTTTTATATTGGAGTTCCCTACAACCCATCAGTGGTTGGCCGCGTTCCTCCTGGAGATCCTGCGTGGATGGCAGGAATGCAAGCTGGGGATCAGATCCAGCAAGTCAACGATCGCATCGATCCAGAGCTATCCTTCCGAGAGATGCAGCAACGAGTTCTATTTGCTGGTTTGGATAACCCGAAACAGATTGTCCAAGTCGGCTTTAAACGCGATGGCAAAGATCAAAAAGTTGAATTCGTCGGAACGATGGCGCACTCGGATCCTGCGAAAAAAATCCAGTTCCTTACACTCGGTTTGCGAAGTGCAGAGACCACGCAAATTGCACCCCGGTATGCTATCGCCAAGTACTTGTCCGAGGATCCCGCCTACAAAGATCGGCTCACAGATCTAAAACCAGGGGACATTGTCGTTGGTATAAACGGAGAGAAGATTCCGGTTGGATCGTATTCTGAAACTCCGATGGGATACGAGCTGTTTAATCTTCTCGAACCCAAACTAAAAGAGGTGGTGTCTCTAGACGTGATGCGTCTAGACGATCCCAAGAGCGAAACCGATACGAAGCGTTCTCCCGTTACCGTTTCGAGCCAACCTATCCCAATGAAGACTCTTGGCTTTTACTTAAAGCCAGGGCCCGTCGTGGCCGTGGGCAAAGACTCGCTAGCAGCACAAGCTGGTATAGAGGCAGGCAACGAAATTGTGGCATGGGAAGGCAATCCAATTCGCGATGCCTTTGCACTCACATTTGATATCGCAGCCAAAGCAGGACAACAGACAAATGTGACCCTCAGAAAATCAGACGGCACGCAATTCGATTTTGCCTGGACTGTTCCGACCAAATTTCAAATCCCACTTTCCGAATTGACTTTTGGGCCGGTCGGACTGGAATTGCCTGGTAGCGGACTAGTCTATTCCATCAGCAACACCGTATCGGGGGTTGCGACCGGTTCCAAAGCAGACGAAGCAGGGATCAAAGCGGGTGATGTTATCATCCAATCGCAAGTGCTACCTACTTCAGATGAAGAAAAAGCATATTACTCTGAGGTTCTTAAGGATGCCAAATCATTGCAACAAGCGATGAAGATCGACCAAACACGGAACATGCACTACATCATCACGCTGATGCAGATGATGAAGACAGGAATGCCTGTCGAAATTGTTGTGGAGCGAGAGGGCAAAGTTAACCCGACCAAGGTTTCGGTGCATATGGATGAATCGATAAGCTGGCCAGATCGTGGGTACGAATTCGCACCACTCAGCAGCAACTACCAAGTTGACTCCCCAAAAGACGCGCTAATGCTCGGTGTCTCCGAGTTAGTTAGACGAGGGGGGAATGTGCTGGAGTTTCTGTGGTTGTTAGTGCGTGGAAAGCTCCCGCTATCAGCGCTAGGTGGACCTGGCGCAATTGCTGTTGAAGCCAACGATGCCGCATCGAAGGGCTTCTCGCCATTGCTCATGTTCTTAACCATGCTCAGCGCGAACTTAGCCATTATCAATTTCCTCCCAATCCCCGCCCTCGATGGCGGTCATATGGTCTTTTTGACTTATGAAGCGATTTTCGGAAAACCCGCAGACGAAGAATTTGAAGCTCGCATGAGATTGCTCGGCGTCCTTATGTTGCTGGGTTTGATGGGACTGGTCATCTTCAATGACGTGGTCAACATTTCTGCTTGGGTTAGAGGATAGTTCCTACGGCGGCAGAAGATTTTCAAAGGTCTTCTGTCTTGATTGAATCGGTGCAACTTTTTGTTTAATGGTAAATCTATGAAACGTCGATTAATTGTTGTGCCAGCGTGGATGTTACTGGCGATGGGATTGGGAATGGTCGGTTCGGAACCGCTGCATGCACAAGTCAGCATGGAGTCCTTTCCAAAGATTGACTCCGCCAACGATTGGCCGTGGTGGCGAGGAGCGACTCGTGATGGACACGCCGTTGGATCAGATAATGCGCCATCCAAGCTAATAGAAGGGCAAAATTCGGACTGGTCCACACCTGTACCCGGTCGAGGGCACGGTTCACCGATCGTGGTTGGTAATCTCGTTTATTTGCTCACAGCAGACGAGTCAACACAAACTCATTTCGCACTCGGATTTGATCGGCAGACAGGCACGCAAGTCTGGAAGACCCAATTGAATCAGGGTGGATTTCCGAACAAGAACCACCCCAAGAATACCGAAGCGTCCATGACGATGGCCAGCGATGGGGAACGTCTTTATTTGACGCTATTTCATCATGAAGCGGTTTGGGCTCTAGCCCTTTCGCTCGATGGTGAACGAGTTTGGGAAGAGAAGATTGATCGCTTCAATCCCAAGATGTACGAGTATGGGTATGCACCATCACCGGTCGTATATGGTGACGATTTGATCGTGGCCTACGAGTATGACGGCCCCTCATCAATTGTTTCCTTAAAACGATCGAGTGGCAAACGAAATTGGACAACAAAACGATTGGAGTCTATTTCGTTTTCTTCACCAGTCGTGACTTCTTTTAAGGGTAAAGACTATTTGTTGATCAGCGGACAAGACAGCGTATCCGCTTACGATCCAAAGAATGGGGACGCGATTTGGGCAACCAAGGGTACAGCGATGGCGACATGTGGTACGGCGGTTTGGGATGACGGTGTCGTATTCGCGAGTGGAGGGTATCCGAATTCCGAAACGATCGGAATTGAAATGGAGACCGGTAAAGTCCTTTGGCGAAATCGTCAAAAGGCTTATGAGCAATCGATGGTCGCGACAAAGGGGCATCTATACTCACTCACCGATAGCGGACGATTGTATTGTTGGGATGCCAAGACAGGCGAAGAAAAGTGGGTGCAGCGATTATCGGGACCTGTCAGCGCTTCGGGTGTCTTGGTGGGAGATCGCATTTACTGGGCGAACGAAGCTGGCGATCTTTGGGTATTCAAGGCGGATCCCTCTCGCTATATCGAGATCGCGAAGAACAAGATTGGGGACGAATCCTTTGCGAGCCCAGCCATTGTAAACGGGCAAGTTTTTCTGAGAGTTGCCAAGCAAAATGGCAAGCAACGACAAGAGTATCTCATGCGATTTTCAGCTCGCTAACAAGGGCGATCTTCGCTTAGGAAATTCTGGTTGATGAACCCACCCAAGATCAGTCGATTGACAGAGTTCTTACTCATGATTGTCTTGGGTGCGATTTGGGGCGGCTCATTTCTTTTCATGAGAATGGCGTCCAAAGAATTTGGACCAATCGCTTTGATCCAATTTCGCGTTATTGTTGCGAGTCTTTTCTTGTCTTCCGTTGTGATCGCACAGGGGCGTGGACGGGAACTGTTTCGATTTCCACTGCGAATGTCAATCGTCGGGTTATCAGGCTCGGCAATTCCTTTTACCCTTTTTGCATTTGGAACTCTAACGCTTTCCGCTGGTTTGGCGTCAGTTTTGAACGCAACCTCTCCCTTTTTCGGAGCACTCATAGCAGTTTTCTATTTCCGAGAACCTTTGACCCGCGCGAAGTGGCTCGGGCTGCTAGTTGCGTTTAGTGGGGTCTATCTGTTGGTTTCAGATAAGCTTCAAATAAGTGGTGGAACGCTGGCGATCGCAGCCTGTTTGTTTGCTGCATTCTGCTACGGAATATCGGCGCACTACAGCAAACGGAAGCTGAGTGACATGTCACCGATTGCGGTCGCAGCAGGAAGCCAAATCGCGTCGAGTATATGGATGCTGCCAGTATCGCTATGGTACTTGCCGAATGAAGTCCCCTCCATGTCGAGTTGGATAGCGGCGATTACGTTAGGAGTCGTGTGTACTGGTGTCGCGCTAGTAATCTATTTCTATCTCATTCAAGCCGTAGATGCGACTCGTGCGATGACAATCGCTTACCTCATACCACTATTTGGAATTCTGTGGGGGGCCATTTTTCTGGGAGAGACTCTTACCTACATGGCTTTTCTAGGAGGTTGTTTTGTACTGTTGGGATTATACCTATTCAACAAATAGCTTTTTCATTTCACAGATTCTTACCTCAACAGCAACAAGCTTAGGCCGTTCCTGTCACAAATCTACGGTTGCGGTGCCATTTCCATGACGCAATGGAATACGATCCCTAATCTTCCAGTTTAGAAAAGCGAATAAGATTTTTTCCTTCAGCATCCAGCAAGTTCAGCAATCCTGCATCGTCGACTTGAAAGCTGGCTACTTTTTCTAGTGCCGCTACAAACTTAGATTCCTGATCCATGAGAGCTGGTGGCCCCGCTCGACGAGTCATAACGAGCTGCCCTAATGTAATTTTATTGCCATCTATCGACGCCTTACCACCATAACGATTGACCGCGGTGCTACCCGAGACCGTTCCGTCATTGCTAACTTCAAGTGTTGTTTGGACGCCGTCGACAACACCCCCCCCGGCGATGTCCTCGGCTAGCCATTTGCCCACGATTCTCTTCGTAGAATTCGTGGCTTCTGGTTCCGAAGGTATGTTCCAGACTACCTTCCAATCCTTTGCCATATCGACGATTGTCCAGCCCCGTTTTGGAGCATCGATCAGCGCATCGACCAATTTCCCGGAACTCTTCGGAGCCGCATCGTAAGCGTACTCGCGCTGGTCGTCAGTATGATGCACGATCAATCCAAAACTTGGACGTAGATTGTTAATTGTCGTGTATTCCATCATCGCTTTGTCACCATCACTGTTGCCAAAGCATGCGATCGGACGTCGACCAATAAACTGATGAATTCCGACAGGCTTCCCCTCCTTGTCGTCAACAAACAGATGGTCCAAGGTTTTTGTCAGTACGGGGCCGCTTTCTCGTAGTTCAAACTTGGTACGAGATGACGAGCCAACTACTTGTTCAGGCGGGATACCATAAACCCGTTCGGTCCAAACTCGCATAAAGTCCGCTCCACCGCCCGAGACGATAAACGTTTTGAAGCCATTGGCCCGCAAATAGATCAGCAACTCTTGCATCGGTTGATACGTGAGCTGATCGTAGCCTTGCTTAAATCTCGGATGCTTGGACGTTTTGAGCCACGATTCTACGCTTGAATGGAATTCCTCAGTGGTCATACCAGCATGCGTCAAGGCCATGATCTGCATGAGACCATCGTGATGTGAACCTTCGAGCAGCTTTGCAAAATCACCGGCATTCGCTGCTTTCACCATAGGATCTGCAGCCAGCGTTGCATCTGCGGCAGATCGCTGCTTTATGAGGTCCAGGGCATAAGCAAGTTGGAACGGTACAGGATTCTCAGGCCACAACGTGCCATCGTTATCAAAGACTGCAATCCGCTCTGAAACAGGAACGAAGTTTTCCGTGTCTTCCGTCGTTACTTTTTGAACGAAGTCAATAATCGCTTTCTTCGATGCGGACTCATTCCACGAGGGGAGTGGGTCCATTCCTTTCACAGAATTGCATAGAAAAAGGACCACCAAAATGCATCGAAACAAAAAGAAATGACTCATGGAATTTTCTGTTTACTTCGAGTCTGGTTCTGAGAAGACACTTTTATGAACGATGCCTGCTACGGCTGCGCCGGCTATGGGAGCAACCCAGAACAACCACAATTGCATAAGAGCCCAACCGCCAACAAAGATAGCCGGGCCAGTCGAACGTGCCGGATTGACAGAGAGGTTAGTAACCGGGATCCCGATCAAATGGATTAACGTTAGTCCCAATCCAATGGCAATCGGTGCGAAGCCTTGCGGTGCTCGCTTGTCCGTTGCACCGAGAATGATTAGCAAAAACATAAATGTAAGAACAAACTCGGCAACCACACATGCTAGTAGGGAATAGCCACCAGGCGAGTGCTCGGCATATCCATTGGAAGCAAAACCATTGGCGAGCGAGAAATCGCTCTTGCCAGAGGCAATCAGATACAGCAAACCCGCACCTGCAATTCCTCCGAGGACCTGAGAGATGATGTAAGGGATAAGCTCAGACGCCTTGAACCTACCGCCGGCCACCAATCCAATAGAAACGGCTGGATTTAAATGGCAACCAGAAATGTGGCCAATGGCATAGGCCATCGTCAGAACGGTTAGCCCGAAGGCAAAAGAAACCCCCAGATACCCAATCCCAACATCAGGTAATGCAGCCGCCAAAACTGCGCTACCACACCCCCCAAACACCAACCAAAATGTGCCGATGAACTCAGCAATACAACGTTTATTAAGTCCCATTAAAAGCCTCTAGTATTCATGAAATTAGTTTGAGATCGAGGCGCTCGACGCTGCCTCGAATTATTAACGTTTTGAACGCAAGCCTCGTATACCTTACAATGCATTGCACTGTTTTGGAAGTCGCGTCTTGTGTTTAAGGCTTTGCTGAGTCTATGCGCACAAACAAAGCACAAACCATGTCAAATTCTATTTGACCCGAGCGAAACTAAGTCCAGGATCCGTTGCTGGCGATCCGCTAATAACGAATCTCCAACTGTCGGGGCCTTTCGATTCGACGGTACCCCCGATCGATCCTTGCTCTTTGGTTTCCAACAAGATGCCATCGCTCCCAGCAGCAAGATTGCCACTCAATTCGATTTGCTTCTGCTCCTTCGCGCCTGCCTTCCAAGTAAACTTAGAATCTTCGGTAATGGACAATTCGATTCTGGTATCTTGCGACTGAGCCATCCACTGGCCAACCAAATCGGTTTGCGGTGCGTCGACACCAGCCATCGCACTTGGCGCGGCGGTTGGCGTTGCTGTAGCTGGTTCGCTAGTCGGTGCCAATGCATCCAACATCCGCTTTGCTGTTATGTCCTTGGGCTGATTCTTAACCACCACTCGAAGTGCATCGATCGCGGCATCCTTTTCTCCAGTCACCAAATAATGATATGCCAATACGAAATTGGCCGACGCATCGTTGGGGTTCGATCGGCAGAACTGTTCGAGCTTTCGAAGTTGAGCTGTGTAGTCCTCTGGATTTCCGTACAGGCTACTCATCGTTGTCCAGTCCATACCTGGCGCCGACGAGAGCAAAGAATTGAGGCCCGCTGCGGCTGCTTTGTAATCGCCGTTCGCGAAGAGCGCCAGGGAACGCACTTCATGTACAACAGCATCACCAGGTAGTTCCTTGAGTGCAGCGTTAAAATCGGACAATGCAGAAACGTATTGCCCTTCTCTGAACTTATCCAATCCTTGGTCGAACGATGAAAGCGCCTGCGATTGCTGAGGTGCGGACCGGTCGTTTTGCGACTCGCTCCCTGCGACATCATTACTCGAAGAGATGTAGTTATTCACAACAACAGGTTCTGAATAATCGTATGGGATAGACTGAGCAATGGCCGGCTCGGCATAGTACGGGTTGTAATAGGACGCATTGTTGTAACCCCAACTATTGGTCATAGATCCTAGTCCCCAGCCTATTCCCCCCCAAACAACAGGCGCATACCAACTGCTTCCCCAATAACCATGCCAACAGCCGTTGTACCAATTGTGATGGTTGTTAATGCAGTTGTTATGCCAGTTATCATTCCAGTTGTTATTGCCGTTTATTCCCCAACTCGGACGAGAAAATCCAGGGTCGACATCCCAATTGGGCCGATTGGGAAACCGATTTCCAACGCTGTTACCAATGTTGACGCTGTTGCCAATGTTAATGTTTGTGTTGTTACCGATACTTGGACGATTTCCACCAATACTCGGCCTGTTGATAACATTGTTATTGTTGCTGTTGATGTTACCTAAGCCTGGCAAGTTAGCATTTCCACCTGGCCTATTTCCACCAATCACGGGCCGATCGATGTTGCCTGGCAATGTCGATGGACGATTGCCGTTGATGTTTGGTCGTGTTGCTGCTCCCGGCAGTGTAGTAGGACGATTGCCGTTGATGTTTGGTCGTGTTGCTGCTCCAGGCAGGGTAGTGGGACGATTGCCGTTAATGTTCGGTCGTGTTGCGACCCCAGGCAGCGTAGTGGGACGATTGACATTGCCTAGCGAAGGACGGTCACCATTGCCCGAAAGGGGAGGACGATTTTCACCTATTCCAACGGACGGACGTGTTGATGGTAATTGCATTCCAGGTGGCTTTACCTGTGGTCGATTGGTTGAATTAGGCAATGATGGACGATTCGCTGCGGAAGGATTCGATGGAAGTTTCGTCTGTCCCGATAGGTTCGGCCGACTTCCTAAGCCGCCTAATGACGGACGCGAGCCACCCGCAGAGGGACGACCGCCGGAATTCCCTCCGATATTGGGGGGCGCTGGTCTATTGGGGGGCGCTGGTCGCGCATTGACGTTTCCTAGCGATGGTTTCGATAGATTAGGTCTGGACATATTCGCCGGACTGGGACGAGACATGTTGGGCATACTTGGACGAGCGCCGCCCATGTTACCCATACTTGGACGCGCTCCGCCTCCTCCAACGTTCCCCATCGATGGCCTAGCCCCTCCACCGCCCCCTTTTCCGCGTTGTGCGAAAGCGGTATCGGATGACCAGACTGTTCCGATTACCAAAGCAGCGATGACCGCCACCGTAACGCGACTGTTCTCGTTTGCTGACATGAATATGCTCCTCATTACGTGATTGGGTTATTTGCCAGCGGCCGGAGGAAGCTTGACGACAGTGATCTCGAAGTCATCGTCCAAGGCATTGCCGATGATCCGATTTGTTCCGGTCATTACATAGCGTCCTGCTTCTCCATTTGAAATCGTCAAGATGGCCGATCCTGTTAGACCATCGGGCATGACTGCCGAAGCGCGAACGATCCACATATCCTCTACCTGAGTCCAAGTCGATTCGGTAAATCCGCCATCGGAATCAAAGGTCCAAGATCGCGGCGTTCCAAGCGAAGCATCCCAGCCAATTCGCTGCGAGCTCTTCATCACGAGCTTGTCGTTCCTCGTTACCGAAATTTCACCAAGAATGTAATTTTGATCTTCGGACCATCGATAGGAAAGCTTCACCTTAGCATCGGAGCCTTCATTGATCCAATCGCCGATCAGCCAAGCTAAAGGTTTTAGCAATTCTCCTGACGTGGGCAAAGCCTCGTCACCAATATCACGGAGCGATGCTATCCGCCAACCTTGATCCGTCTTCGCCAAAACCGAAGTATATCGCATCGTCGATACGCTTCCGTCGTTGGCTGTGGTTATCCTTCTTCCTTCTTGGATCGCAATCGTCCCAAGGACTCGAATGGATTCGATTTCGTTCTGCATCTTTGATCCGGG
The DNA here is from genome assembly GCA_046344995.1 of Pirellula sp. Taxonomy (GTDB): domain Bacteria; phylum Planctomycetota; class Planctomycetia; order Pirellulales; family Pirellulaceae; genus JBKCUI01. Next base: position 7,733 of record JBKDKR010000085.1, on the reverse strand, counting down.
GAACTTCGCAAAAAATGCAGTTAGCAATTCTTTGATTTCTGCCTGTCCCTGGTAGACCGTCCCTTGTTCGTCTACCAGTTCGCCTTTGACTAGAAACATAGCGACTGCTTCATCAACTTTTCCGCCGCTAATGGCTGCCGTAAGCTTATCCCAATCCCTACGAATCTCAACCGCAGTGGGATCCTCTTGACCAAATGTAAACGAACAATTAGCAGAAGCGAAGCACACGCAGACTGTCGCTACCAGTAGCACGTAACTTGAACGGAAAACCATCGATGTGTTCCTAATACCGTAAATGAAGTTAAAACTCGAATCTCTCAACCAGCCAAAAACCTAGTCGAAGCAGAATTACTATCCTTGACTTATACCATGGGTTACTACTTCAACTCAACCACTACCTTTTCGATCTCGCCTGTGAAATGGAATGGGAGCTTGTAACTGAAGTCAATCGCGGAACCAGTATCAGTTCCTACATCGATACCTTCGCCAAGCGAATACTGAAGCGGGACGGTTCTTGCCAATTTACCTTGCCCAACCTGCTTTCCGTTGGCTGTCAAGGTAACGGTTGCTGATTTGCCGAACTCGCCCGGCTTACCTTCGTAAGCGAAATTCACGACCAAAGCGACTTTGCCTTTTGGCAATGCGTCGGATGTAATCGTATACCTGTCAATCGCAAGCATATTATAGGCGAAGTGAGCTTTGCCATCGCGAAGATACAATCCATATCCCCCTGTCAACCCACCATGCGTTAAGACCATGCCTTCGGCTCCCGAAGCTGGGATTTCAACGTTCGCTTTGATTGAAAAAGACTTGTTCAAGGTGGGCGGACAGGCTCCGTCAGGTAATGCGACTTGACCAGGATAGAACGTGTACGTGTTTCGCTTCCCAGCCAATCTTGGGCGACCTTGCAACTCGCCATTCAATCGCTCGACAGCTCGCCAATCAAGCGGCAAAGCTTTGTAGGTCTCCGCTTCTTTCCAGAACAACTCTTCCATTTCCTTGAGCTTCTCAGGATTCTGTGCGGCAACATTGTTGGACTGGCTAAAATCCTGATCTACATGGTAGAGCTCCCATGGGGCTTTCATCGGATCGAACGCTCCACGAACGGGAACCCACGGTACGAAACTGCGACTGGATGCCATCCAACCGTCGTGATAGATTCCACGATTGACTAGCAACTCAAAGTACTGGGTGGTTCGTATTTCGGGAGCCTTAGGGTCTTGCAGTGCAGCCAAGAAGCTCTTTCCTTCAATGGGCTTTTGCTCAATGCCATTAAGCATTGTCGGCGGAGTGATACCAATGGCTTCGTAGAGCGTCGGAACAATATCGATCACATGCAGAAACTGCGATCGCAGGCCGCCACCCCTCTTAATCTTTGCAGGCCAGGAAACAATCATTGGATTACGAGTTCCACCGAAGTGGCTTGCAACTTGCTTGGTCCACTGAAACGGCGTGTTCATCGCATGAGCCCATGCAGAAGGGAAGTGATTGAACCACTTCGGACCACCGATCTCATCTATATGTTCCAGGTTCTCTTCCCACTTCTCAGGAAAGCCGTTGAAGAACAAATTCTCATTGATACTCCCCTCGAGTCCCCCTTCAGCGCTAGCGCCATTGTCCCCAACGACATAGATGAAAATCGTGTTGTCCGCTCCGTCCATCTCCTTGACGGCGTCGATCACGCGTCCCATGTGATGATCGACGTGAGCGGCAAAACCAGCAAACACTTCCATCATGCGAGAATAGACTTTCTTTTGTCCTGGTAATAATGAATCCCAAGCTGGGAGACCCTCGCTTCGTTCGGTCAACTTCGTACCAGCTGGCACAATGCCCATTTCGATTTGGCGTTTCAATGTGGTTTCTCGATAAGCGTCCCATCCATCATCGAACTGGCCTTTGAACTTGGCGATCCAATCCTCAGGTGCATGGTGCGGCGAATGGTTGGCACCCGGAGCGACGTACAAGAAGAAGGGCTTGTCGGGTGCAATGCTCTTAACCTTGCGTGTCCAATCGATGGCTTTGTCAGCCAAATCTTCCGTTAGGTGATAGTTGGGATCATCGCTTTTTGGAACAAGATTTCGATTTTCAAACAACAGCGGATTCCACTGGTTGATATCTCCAGCATTGAAACCATAAAAATAATCAAATCCGAGACCATTTGCCCAGCGATCAAACGGACCTGCGGCGCTGGTTTCCCAAGCGGGCGTGTTATGGTTCTTGCCAATCCAAGCAGTCATGTATCCATTCTGACGAAGCACTTCGCCAATCGTGCCGCAGCTTCGAGGGAGAACGCAAGTGTATCCCTCGTATCCCGTCGCCGCCTCCGTAATGACGCCAGTGGCTGCCGAGTGGTGATTGCGTCCAGTAATCAATGCAGCACGGGTTGGCGAGCAGAGTGCAGTTGTATGAAAACGATTGAACCGAAGCCCTTCCGACGAAAGCTTATCCAGCGTTGGCGAAGGTACACCACCTCCAAATGCGTTGTACTGACCAAAGCCCGAGTCATCCAAGAGAATCAATACGACGTTTGGGGCACCCGCCGGCGCCTTGGTCGGTTGAGGGAATTCTGGAGGACTGGATTCCAAGTAGGTCTTGCCAACTTTGCCTTCGAACTTGAAGTCGGGTGTAGGCAGCACCGTCGGAGTTCCGCTTTGCTTGTCGCTGGCCGTCTGGGCAATACTCGATTGGGACCAAGTGAGCATCATGCAAGCGGTAAATGCTAAACTGGCTGCCCAAATTGGTATGCAGTACGATCGCTTCATTTTCATATTGTGCTACTTGAAATCGTGCGGCGAGAATAAATCGTGCGGCGAGAATAAACGTGTGTATGAGCCCCCTCATGTGGCATAGGCTCGCAGTCTGTGATTCAAATGCTCACACACGCACTGAAAGCCTATGCCACAATTGCCAAATGCCTACTGTTTCGAGCCTGCGGTGACCGCTTCCATGACTCGATCCAGATTAAAGCTCCCTAGCTTTTGTCGCGGCAGAAACTCCTTGAACTTTAACAACTGGCCGACATACCCACCTGCCGGTGCAATCACAAACATTGCGATCCATGTACCAACGCTGGTATCCCATGGCGATCGCGTGTTCTGCACGTTCGAATGGATCCATTCGAAGATTTGGATTAACTCGGGGCAGCCGTTCAAACTATGAATATAGCATATTCAGATAGACCGGTAGCCTGTGCCAATTAAAAAACAGTGCTCCGCCAAGGAATGTCGAGGGATTTTGCTTCTGCGTTTTTTTCGAGCCCGCGTTTATTTCGATTTTCTTTTGGATTTTCACCAAATCAAACGAACCGGCGATCCGGCCAGGCGGGAAATCCTTGGTTGACAAAAGGAACTTAGCAGCAAGTTGCTGCAACTGCACCACTTCACACGGTCGATCGAGGGGGTAATCTAGCTGGTTATAGCCATCGATTTAGTTGCGATAATTGCGTCCGTTGAGTTGCACGCCTTCCGCGAGCCTCTTCTTCTTCGATATTCGCTATTAGATCGGTAGAATCCATTTTTGAAAGTAAACCTCACCCATTCGAACGATTGTTCGTGACCGCCAACACGCAACTCATTCAACCAGCTCGCTCGAGCATAGACTCTTCACTTCTATTTGACATGCAAGCGAATCTTGCTTTTTCAGACCCGGACTAGATTCAATGCGATTGCTTTTGATACAAGGAACTAGTAGCAAAATCAAACCGCTAGCAGAAATAAACCAGTCTTTTCCTTATCACTCGATCAAGTAAATCACACCTCGGATTTTAACGAGCAGCGATTCATCGGTTGCTTGTTGACCTAGCAACTGATTGTCTGCGGCTGAGTTTTTGGAGACGAGTTCAAAGTACTCGGACGTAAACCGCTTTAGCTTTGTGATTTTGCTGCTGTCTTTTTCCAAATCCAGGGATGCCGTTTCTGGAGTCACCAGCATGCGACCACGGCGATAAAGGGTTTGCGAATTCATCACCGTGATAGAATCTCGCACGAGTTTGGATTCGGATTGTTGTGATGCACTTCCCGGTATACCACCTGTTGCGCTTCCATAGCCCCCACCGCCGGGAGCTGCGGGGTAACTTTCACCAGACGCTGATTGAGGCGCGTAGGCTTGATCGGTCGACTTAAACATTTGCTTGGTGGCACGCTGAACCACACCACCAGCTCCACTAACAGCGGATAGACGATCTAACTGCTTGGATGCACTTGCTGCATTCGTCACAGATGCCAGTTCAGGGCGAACCGTTTCGTCCGCCAAGAAAGAAGTGTAGGGAGTTAGGATTCCGTGCTTGGTCGATAGCATGACCAGCTCGGCTATGAGCTCTTCGTTTTTGCCATTGAGATCTAGTTCATCGATTAGCTCTCCGATTCTTCTTGTCGCCCAAAGTCGTTCGACGAAAGCATAGGAGTCGTTCTTGCTCTCGGCCTCGAGCTCGACGGGAAACTCAAAGCTTTTCTTTTCTTGGTTGATTAGGCCGGACAAGGAAAGTTTGCCATTTCCTGGCTTGGAGTAACGCCCCACGACGACGAGTTGTTCCCCTTCGAAGAGGTCAATTTCTCCTGAAGGATAGGTGCGATTGGCGGTCATGTTTCCTCCTGCGGCATCGACCTCAATGGCTAGTAAACCATGAGAGAATACGGGGGAACTGATTTTGGAGAAAACGCGACTGACCGCGGCTTCGATGTTTTCCTCAGGCCGAACATAGACGCTAGAGCCATGATGCTCGCGCGCCAATCGATCGAGCAATCGACTGTTGACATCGTAGCCCACTCCAAAGGGTAGAACTCTGGCACGAACACGATTGGATTCACGAGCCAATAGTCCAATCTTGGATTCGCTGGTCTCTCCTGAGGTTGGCAGACCGTCAGTGGTAAACAAAACATAAGTCGGTGTTGTGGTGTCTTGTAAGAAGCTAAAGGTCGTCTTCAGTGCACCGTGAATATTGGTACCGCCACCGGCATAAACTCCGTCTATGTACGCAAGGGCTTGGGTTCGAGTGGTTTCATTGTAAAGTTGCAGTTCAGGCATGAACGATTCTAATCGCGTTTCGTAAGCCACGATGTTGAACAAGTCCCCCTCGCGTAAATTGTTGAGGACGAATTTAAGCGCCCCTTTTGCTTGTTCAATCTTTTGGCCCGACATGCTGCCTGATTTATCAACGACGAATAACACGATCTTCTTAGGTCGTTCCACGTTGGCAGGTTTGATCTCGGGACTAGCTAGAAACAAGAAATAACCATCTTCGGACTCGGATGGTCGATAACTGATAACGCTTCCTGTTACAGGGCCTGGTTCCGAGTCGTAAAAGATTCGAAAGTCCGAGCTCGGGACTGTATTGGTCAGTTTGATCTGTGCGATGGCGGAATTTGGTGTTGGACGTTGCACTTCAACAGGATGAGTGGGGCTATAGATGCTCTTGATGGGAGAGTCACTTTCGATTGCGACACGAATGTTGAGTTGCTCTAGTGGTTGCGAGGTGAAGCGAGCTGTGCTCAAGGGGAATAGAAAATCAGTTAGCTGCCGTTCTTGGCGCAGGAGTTGGTCGTAATGAATTACCACTTTGCGTTCGGCCCCGGCAGGGATAGGAAACACGCTGGTTTGGAACATGCCTTGTCCCATCCACTCCAGGAGCGCGGGGTCTTGATTAGCTCGCACGATCGCTTCGTAGCGCTTTCGGGCTTCTTCTTTGCTAAGCAGGGTGGCTGGGAGTTCTTTGCCATCCACCATCAGCGTCAAGCGATCGATCGCACCGTCATAGGGAAGTGGAAAGATAAATTGAGCCTGGATGGTTGCCGAGCTTTTGTTGACAAAGGTTTGGGTGACTTGAACATCCGCGATTTGCTTGCGAATGCGAGCCTCGATGTCAAGGTCTTTTATACAATAGGTGACAGCCGGAGCCGGGGCTGGTGTGGGACGGATTGGGATTCTAGGAAGAGGATAGGGATGGTCTGGGAATATAAGAATGGTCTGGGCCAGAATGCGACCACTAGACGCGAGCTCGGAAGCGAAGAAGATCCCCGTGGCGAGAAATACCGTTGCAATTTTTCGAAACGTAGAAAACATCGTAATGCTCCGGAAAGATAATTGGGTGGCGAGTGGTTCTAGCGTTGTGGCTCATAATGCTAGCGAGTTGCAGCCCTTCTTTTAGATAGACGAAGCCCGTGTTTCAGCGGTTCCCAAAAAAGCGAATCGTCCTGTTTTACATTGAGAATGCGGCTAGATTACACCAAGATTGAACACCTCATTCATCGATTCTTCACTTAGAGGGCCTTTGGTGGTTTATAGTGTGCGGCAGGTTCGCGTCCAAAATTTTACTCGAAGAATTAGAGTCTACCCATCGTGAGATTAGCCAGTTTTCCAACTCTCGCCATGACGCTTGGCCTGTCGCTTAGTGTCTCTTCACTCGTATTTGGACAACAGTCACAGCCTCGTTTGCTTGGTGAACTGCCCGTAACTGGGCAAGCCAAAGGTTACGTGTATTGGGATCAAAACGGCAACGGACTTAGAGACAGCGAAGAGAAAGGTCTCGAGGGCATTCGTGTTTCCAATGGGTTTGATGTCGTCAAAACGAATGCAGATGGCCTTTATTCGCTCGATGTGAGTGATGATACAATCCTCTTTGTGATCAAGCCACGCAACTGGATGCCGCCACTCAATGAACTCAATCTCCCTAAGTTCTATTACATCCATAAGCCCAAGGGATCGCCGCAGTCCCAATATTCAGGGGTAGCACCGACGGGCGAGTTGCTGGCATCCATCGATTTTCCGCTCTTGCAACAACAAGAACCCGATCAGTTCAAAGTGATCTTGTTTGGCGACACGCAGCCTCGCAACAAACAGGAGGTCGATTTCATGGCGCATGATATCATCCCTCAAATCAAAGCAGACAATGTTCACGGAGCAGCATTCGGCATAACGCTCGGCGATGTCGTATTTGATGATTTGAATGTTTATGGACCGCATAATGAAGCCGTCGCATTGCTCGACAAGCCTTGGTACAACGTGCTCGGCAACCACGACCTTAACTATGATTCACCGAATGATCGGTTGGCCGACGAGACGTTTGAAAAAACCTTTGGCCCGGCCTACTATTCGTTCGATTACGGCCCAGTTCACTTCGTTACGTTGGACGATGTGAAGTGGATCGGCGCAACAGCCACAGAAAAGGGGCGATATGTTGGCGGGATTGGAAAAGATCAGCTTGAGTTTTTGAAGAAGGATTTGGCATCGATTCCTATCGACCAGCCTGTTGTATTGCTCATGCACATCCCCATCATCGAAGCGGAAGATCGGCTTGAGTTTTATAAGTTGATCGAGAATCGGCCGTTTGCGATTTCGTTCGCAGCTCATACGCACTTCCTCAAGCATCACTTTATTGGCAAAGATGATGGTTGGAATGGCAAGGAACCACATCATCATTTGGTTAACGTGACCGTATGTGGCAGTTGGTGGCGAGGTTCCACGGACGAACTGGGGATCCCTCACGCGACCATGAGTGACGGAGGAGCTAACGGTTACTCGATATTAAGCCTAGATAAGAATTCGTACAAACTCGAGTATCGAGCTGCTCGTCGCCCAGCCAGCCATCAAATGAGTATTTACTTACCCGATGAAATCCCTGCAGACCAAATCAGCTCAACAACGATGGTTGTCAACGTGTTCAATGGCAGTAAGAGATCCAAGGTCGAGTATCGCTTGGTACCTGAAGGGGCGTGGACGGTAATGGAGAGGTTTGACGG
>JBKDKR010000084.1:0-5637 GCA_046344995.1 Pirellula sp. | reverse complement strand
GGCTGTGTTGGCCGTAACAATGCTATGCGAAGTTGCGGCTTTTATTCTCCCTGGGAGGGAGAGTCGAGCGCAGCGAGGAGAGGGTGAGAGGCTCGGCAATGTATAATAGCCCCGAGTAGTCAGCGATCGTAAAGCCCCCTCCACTCGAGCTCGTAATCTCCCCTCTGTTCACCCGAATTCTTCGGTCGGGTTAATACAGCAGATGACCAACAAGGACTGGTGGTACACGAGTCAAGAATACGCGTCGATCAGTGAGCTTGAATGCGGTGAAACGATTACCTGCTCACAACTAGAGTGTTCGTGCACTCGTGTGAGTAGCTTTGAACTGTCGATGGTCCAGTTGCCGCTGCCGGAGAATTAAGTGCATTGCAACGCAAGTAACAATGCCCGAAGTTCCAGGAAAGTTGCATTCTCCACGCGACCGCGTGGATCATATTCGCCGAAAGCCAAAAACACTCTTCTAGCGACCGAATTCGGTGCAACAAAGTGCTCGAAACCGGTCTCTAACTGCTCATCTGAGCATCGATCAGAACAATAGGAAATCCAAAACACCGTTGGAAAACCTATTGGGAAAAGATTGGGAAAACGGCAAATCAGCCCACCGAGACCAACCGGCTACCCGTCCGCCTTGGGCGGGGGCATTACTGACTGAGTCTATCTCTTATTCTGTGAACGGGTCTCTAGTGCGAAAGTGCGTTTGGATAGAACATCATAAGGTAGAAGAAGAACAAATAGGCGAATACGAGAAGAACAAACCACGCGATGAAATAGAATACGAACCACAGTATTGTTGCGTACCAAAATGAGTGATGTTTAATTGAAACAGTGCCGAATACATGCGCAAAAACACTCGGAATAATTGCGAGCGCATGGGTTTGGTAAAAAAAGACAGTCGAAAGAAGGACCGAGGAGGTTGATAGCGACGCAAACGCTATTAAGCCGGAATTACACTGCAAATATCGCAGTGTTTGTGCTATGGCTTTCGTTGCTAAGCTCGTAGGATTAAACACAAAGATTACACGAGACACATTACTTTCCCCAGGTATGGATCCATGTGCACTTGCAGCACTGTCCAGTTAAGCTAACCGTTCCGCTAGCAAACCAAGGCTGGCTGCAGTATCCATCACAATTGTTTCGAAGGAAAAGACACGATTGATTGTATGTGGCGAATTGATTAAGGTGAGCCACATTATAGTTCCTTGCGCCATCATGAAAATTAAACTCATCAGTAACATGTACGACCGCATCCATCTTCATGGGGCAACATTCGATCCCGGCCGCTCCTGAAATACCAGCACTTATCGAATTCGTACATTGTCCGGACACCTGCCAGCAACCAGATGCAATTCCTCTAACGGTCCCACCAAGGTACTGGACGTCAACGAGATCTGTTATTGGATTCCCACCGATCCAAGGCAACCAATTTACTACCTGGGAAATAGGGAGAAGCTCAGCTTCGAAGGGCTGCATGTAATGGCACCCACAGTTATGCGTTGACCCGTTCGGGCTAAGCGCCGTCGTCAACGAACTAGTAAATATCGGATGCCCAAGAATAGCCGCACTCGCGCCATTTGAGATGGAATCGATATCTACTCTAGGAGGAGATGGGCATCCTGTACCAGCGAGCCATCTGTCAAACATTGCTACAGTGTGAATTTTACCTGCATTCTTCCATATGTCCCGAAGTTGCTCGCAGATGGATCTGTGGTGTGCGCACTGTGCAGTGGAAACTTTTCCAGATGGATCAAGCCCGACAATTGCCATTACATCCAGATAAAGCCCATAACCATCAATATACCCGATCGGATCCCTTCCCAAGAACCTACCTGCTAGCGGGCTCATCCATCGGGCTCGGAAGTAATGGAAACCTAGCGTCTCATCCCATTCTCTGCCTGTGTATGTGTATCGATTGCCAACCGCAGAACTCGTAAGCACAGTTCCGCTGGCGTTTAGAATCGTAGGTTGACCATACGCAGTGTACGCGTAGCGCTCTGCGACCGCGCCACTTGACGTGGTCATAGCGGTGATGGAGTACTGTTGGTTGCGATGGTAGCCTAATGCGACTTCGGTGACGGTCGTAGTTTCAATAGTGGGTAATGCGGACGCCGTGAAAGAGGTGGTTAGCGATTCGATGGAATCGAACGAGGCATCGAAGATCGGCGATGCGAGAGATGGGCTTGCGGGTGTGGTGATGGGGTGAACGTTCATGCCTCAAATTGTAAGCTGTCAAAGAGGCGGATCGCTAGCTGGTTTTTGAGATTTTTTCGTGCGCCCTTCTTCTTGCCTAGATCAATTGGCACCACAAGAATCGCATTCACGGCCCCTCACCGCAGGTCAGCTGGATAGCTTATCCCTCGTTCGGCCTCCCAAGTAATACAAAAATCTTAAACGGCAGAAAGATCGAACGCAGAAAAATGAGTGTCGTATCTTTCCGCGTTCGATTTTTCCGCCCTCATTAGGACTGTATAGACGAGGGGGTTGGCATTGTTGGTCTCTTCAGCGATCGAAGCAGCAGAAGGTCGGGAACACTGATCTTCGCTAATCGGACACTAATCTTGAAGCCCGTTGGCAGGCGACAACGTCGGTCGTGGTAAGGCTCGTCGAAGTTACGGCTTTTATTCTCCCTTGGAGGGAGAGTCGAGCGTAGCGAGGAGAGGGTGAGAGGCACAGCAATGTATAATGGCCCCGAGTAGTCAGCGATCGTAAAGCACCCTCCCCTCGTGATCGTAAACTCCACTCTGGTCCCCGGAATTCTTCGGGCGGGTGAATAGTAACTCAGCTCAACATCATGGACTGGTGGCTCCACCAACAAGAATACGCCGCGATCAGTGAGCTTGAATGCGGTGAGACGATAACCTGCTCACAGTTAGAGTGTTCGTGCACTCGTGTGAGTAGCTTCGAGCTGTCGATGGTCCAATTACCGCTTCCGGAGAATTAAGTGCATTGCATTGTTCACAACAATGCCCGAAGTTCCAGGAAAGTTGCATTCCCCATGCGATCGCGTGGATCGTATTCTCTAAAAGCCAAAAACCCTCTTCTAATGATCGAATTCGGTGCAACAAAGTGCTCGAAAACGGTCTCTAACTGCTCGTCTGGGCACCGATCGAGACAATAGGAAATCCAAAACACCGTTGGAAAACCTATAGAGAAAAGATTGAGAAAATGGCAAATCAGTCCAAAGAGACCAACCGGCTACCCGTCCGCCTTAGGCGGAGACATTACTGACTGAGTCTATCTCTTATTCTGTCGAGTCGCGATGCGTAAAAATTGATCTTATGCCAGAAAATATCGCTAAGACTTCTACTAAAACCAGCATTCGGTCGACATACTTTGGAACCTGCATCCAACGTATAAAGGTACAGATCAAGGCAACGGAGATCATTACGAAAAACACACTTCGCAAACTATACTGAAACCCTGTCTTATTCTTGCCTTCTTGGACATCTGAAGTAAATAGCCTTTCGTGCGCAGGATATTTGCAGTTTGGGCAGTTAGAATCTTGACACACACGTATGGCATTGCAATTTGGACACTTATGTTTCATTTGCGAGATTACTAAAAAATCTGGTGTAAGCGTTATTTGACGACTTTAGCAATTTTATTAATTACGATTCCGCCAACATTAAAAGGTAATCGCATTCCTCGTATGCAGGCCGATGCAGAGTTGCCAAATTTCTCCAAATCTAAACCTTCATCGCTCGCCTTTTTGAACATGCAGCAAAGGTCCGCATGCTTCATTGAGCCCACAGCCACAACTGGATAGAGTTGTTCCGGACAGTTTGTTCTTCCCATAAGCATCCAATCAAAGGAATCAATGTCCTCGCTCTCATCTTCGCATTGCTTTTGAAAATCATTCCAGTATCTTCGCATTGTTGCGCATGTATACAGATCCTTAGAGTTTAGGCAGGCCATGATCCAACCCCATATTTCACCCGTGGGATCAACACCTACCAATGCGTTTGAATTAAAAAACTCATACAACCCCCACATGCTACCCCGATATCCGATCGGATCCCTTCCCAAGAACCTCCCCGCCAGCGGGCTCATCCATCGGGCTCGGAAGTGATGCATACCTAAGGTCTCGTCCCATTCACGACCTGTATAGGTGTATCGATTACCAATCGCAGAACTCGTAAGCACAGTTCCGCTCGCGTTTAGGATCGTGGGTTGACCGTAGGCAGTGTACGCGTAGCGCTCTGCGACCGCGCCACTTGACGTGGTCATAGCGGTGATGGAGTACTGTTGGTTGCGATGCAAATAGTGGATTGTTCCACTGGTACCCGCAGCCTTGCGCACGACCGGTTCATCGATGTAGCTGGCATAGACATATCGATTAGTCGGTGTCGAAGCGACACCACCCACAGGGTAGTCCGCAATCGTTTGCTGATCATGTTGCACATACACAACCGAACCACCGGTTCCCGTGCGTGCTACGGGGGTAAGTTGTGAGGCTTGAGGGGTGAGACTTGAGGATAAAACCGTGCTAATACCCTTTGGGTCTGTTTCCAACAATTGGCCACCGGCGGTTAAGAGCTCATGGGTTGGGCTCTTAATCATGTGCGGTACGCACATGCTACATGCTGCATAGCCCGTGAGACTATATTCGTCATCGTAGGTAGTGCCTGCTGGAGTGAACCTGTAACCGCTCATCGTTCCGCCAAAGCCATCGGAAGTTTTGTTCTTGTTTAGGAACGCTTGAGGATCTGGTCGCGGAGGGAGGCCGTGATCGCTTGCAACTCCACTAAAGACTTGCCCTCAAATTGGGAATCGTCGGAAGTGGGAATGTTTAGAATCTCCTGAAGCGTTCTTATCAGCTTGATTTCGCCCTTTTCCAGCCCCTCTTCACGGCCTTTTTCAAGACCAATCTCAAGGCCCTCTTCACGGGCATCCGCGATGCTCGATTGCCAATCGAGGTAGCCTTTTTCTCGGGAATCGTACATTTGCTTCTCCTCAGTGATTTCTTGGATCTTACGTAACTCTCGAGTGGCGTGCAAAAACTCTAGCCCCGGCAACAATTCTCTCAACTCTTCTTCGCTGTGCTCGTGCGAATGAAGAATCCAGTAACACCACTGCTCCAGGACACTCGCGGTCCGGAGCGATTCTTGCGTTCCTTTATACTTTCCTAATTCTACCGTGTGAATCTCGATCGAGTCCAGCAAAACCGCTCCCGATTCCTTTTCTGTCATTCGAAAATGGTGATGTAACCTGTCATCCGCCCAGATCGAGCCCATCAGTAAACAAACCGCGTAGGTAGCCTTTAACGAACTGTACGCCCCTCCTGACGGCAATTGCTCCGTATAGGTTTTGGCAGCGTAATAGGTCGCCCGCTTGATAAAACTGATTATCGGGGCAATCTGAACCTCGACGACGAAAACCCGTCCATGGGAGTCGGTGGCTTTGACATCCGCGCAAATGAACTAGTCTTCGTGGAATTCCTTCAAGGAAAACGGATTAAGATACTGCATCGATTCGATGGGGCGTGGTAAATCGAGGATAGAGTTGAGCAAACTAACAAGGCAGATTTCATTGCCGAGTTTGCCAAAGATTTTCTTGAAGGCAAAATCGATCCAGGCTCGTATTCCGATTTTCGTAGACATAGGCGTTGATGGGGCAATAGAGAGTTGCAAAAGACAAGAC
>JBKDKR010000083.1:0-5458 GCA_046344995.1 Pirellula sp. | reverse complement strand
CGGCAAAACCGGTGGCGTTGCGGTCCGCAACAAATTTGGTGCGTTGCTCAAGGGTCTCGTGCGTTGTGTATGCTGCGACGCAGCCATGACTCAAAACCACACCACGAAGGCCGGTAGTAAACGGTATCGTTATTACGTTTGCAGCTCGGCCCAGAAACGCGGGTGGCACACTTGTGCGTCTAAGTCGATCCCAGCCAAGCAGATCGAAGATTTTGTGGTGAGCCAAGTAAAGAAGATCGGTTATGCACCAGAGATCCTCAAAGAAGTCGTGGAGGCGACAAAGATAAAGGCTCAAAAGCATCTGCTGCAACTCAAAGAAGAAAGGGTCACATTGGAACGCGACACGGCGCGGTGGAGCAACGAGATCTACAAAATGACGTCGCAGATCGCAGCGAGCGAAACAAATTCGCCCGCAGTCGCTCGCTTGGCAGACCTTCAGGACCGCATTCAGCACAATGAGCGCCGGATGCTGGCGATCGACAAGGAGCTCGCCGAGATCGACAACAACACCAGTAATGCACCGGCAATTGAATCCGCTGTCCTATCATTCGACCCAATTTGGGAAGCGATGACACTTCGTGACCAGATCCGGCTGATCAACATGATCGTTAAACGCGTCGATTACGACGGCGAGTCGGGACGGGTCACTATCACTTTTCATCCGCTTGGCGGTAAATCGCAATCCGAATACGCAGCCAAAGATCTCTCACAGGTGTAATCATGTTAGAAGAAAAACAAGTCGACACGCTCCTCCACAAAAAACGCGACGGCAAGCGGATCGTGTTGTCCGAAGGCAAAGCCCCCCAGCCCAAACGCCCTCCAATCGGCCGCTTGCCTCGGATCAGTCGCTACATGGCTTTGGCTATTTATTACGAGGATCTCATTCGCAGAGGTCACGTCCATGACTATGCCGAGATCGCCATCCTTGGCCATGTTACTCGTGCGAGGGTAACACAAATCATGAATCTGCGGCTGCTGGCTCCCGACATCCAAGAAGAGCTAATTACACTGGATCGCGTCATCACTGGACGCGATTCTCTGAGCCTTCGCCAGCTCCAATCAATAGCGTTGGAGAATGACTGGAAAAGCCAACGAAAGCAGTGGCAAGCTATAGTTGATTCTGAGCCTGATCGCCTATCAAGAATTTTCTGAAAATTCAGCCATTTACGTTTGCGATTCCTCATCATCCTGATTGGCGCTAACGCCAAGAAGCTCGTCTTCATCCTCGGTAAGCTCTAGCTCTAATTGTCGTTGAAGCCACTGTTCGCGGGCAAACGGATCGCTGGCAATCTTCTTTTCGATAGCTAAGGTTTCTCGATAGTCCCGAGCCTCAGCTTTCATCGTCCATTGAGCCTGCAATCCGAGTTCCTCTACTTCCTTCCTAATCGTCGCAAGATCGCACCTGAAGAATTCTTTGCGATGATTAACCTTATTTACTTGATGCAAAAGAAAATGACGATGTAGCTTGTGCTCAAGAGCGGGAGCATCATCGGATCGAATCAATGCGTGAACATCAAATTCGAATGGTACGCTTGAGTCTCCTAGTTCTTTGACTCTGTCCATTGGTTCCAAACGTCTTGTGAGACCGATCTTGAACACGTCTTCACCAAAAGAACCTAAATTAGAGATAATATAGACGTACCCACATCGCGTTTGCTGCGCCATCGAAATTGCACGCTGTCCTTTCTCTTCTGCGAGCTTGAGTTTTTCTTGGAGAGATTGTAATTCAGTTTCGTACTTGGCTCTTTCTTCAGCGGAGGCTTGCAATAGTTGCTCCTGCAATCGAGCCATTGCTTTTTGAACCGCTTCCTCCTCACGCTTTGCATCGCGAAGAGCACGCTCATATTCGCGTTTAGCCTTTTGCTCCTCTCGTATCCGCTCTTTGATCCTTCGCTGCTCTTCCAAATCTCGCTTTTTCAACTCGTTGACAAGCACAGCCCATTTAAGCTCATCCAGTCGGGCACTAAGATAGTCCTCAGAGATTCTTGCGTTGCGAAACGCCTCACCGTTACCATTAACCAGTGTAAATGCATCTTTGATCTGCTGGCTGAGCTTGCCAAAATTGTCGTGCTTAACCAGCGCTAAGGTGGAGTCTACCTTTCCATTGAAAGCATCGACAACAAAACGAATGGCAGTTTCCCTGCGATTGGCTTCCACGTAATCACAAGTGGCAGCCTTGCCATTTTTAACCATGGACTTAACAGAGTTCCTAGCTTCCTTTAGCCGCTGCCCAGCATCCGTAAATGCAAACTCCTCAGCGATTTCGTCGAGCAAACTATGAGAAGGAACAATGTAGTCGTCTCCATATCCTTGAAGCTCGTTCTTAATTGCTCGCAACAGTTTTTCGTACTTGCCTATATTTTGCTTCACATCATAGGCTTCTCCAGCTATTTCTCGGGCTCGTCGATCGGCTTCTGCCAAAATGTCCGATGACTTAGACCTAGACTCCTCGATCAGCTTCATCGCTTCTTGCTTGAGTTCATCCGATTCTTGTCGAGCCGCTGAGAGAATGAGTTCTGAATCCTTACGTGCGGCACTCCGTAGACTCTCGGACTCGAGGTGTGCTGCATTGAGGGCCTTTTCACCAATGTCTCGAGAAGACTGAGATGCAAGTTCAGCTTCTCGCATAATCTCTACTGACTTTGCTGTTGCATCTTTAAGTAATTCATCAGCTTTCGCAGTTAGAATGGATGCCTCATTTGCAGCAAGTGCCCGCACACGATCGGCCTCGGCTTCCGCGTCAACGATCACCTGCCATCGCTGCATCTTGACTTTCTGCTTTTCGATAGTCGTGGACAAACTCTTGGTTTCGCCCTGCAAGCGCTTTAGTTCCGTTTCTGCTTTTGAACGAAGTGTAGTGTAGGCCTGCTTACACTTTGTGATTTGCTCTGTGAGGGTACCAATCTGAGCCGCGGACTCAAGCTGTCTAGTCTCAAGTTCTGTGCCTATCGCAAGTGATTTACTCCTCTCTTGCAGCAAAAAGTGAATGCAAATGCCAGTGGAAATTCCCAATATCAAAACTAGGATGAAAAGCAGAAACGTAAACACAAACGGAAACCTTCAACAGAAAGGGCGATCGTGGATGACTGCGCCAAAAGTCACCCTAAGCCCAAACGATTATAAGTGAAAGTTCGTTGGCTTTAGCATCTTTGCTATTGAAAATAGACAATAGATTCCCGCAGATCATTAGAAAAAAATGAGCTAACATTGAAACGAAAGCACCCGCAAGCCGGAAATGCGACCCGCGGGTGTAAGTTACAAGTATACAGCAGATGGACCGGAGACCAACGCGTTTACAGTTCGATCGCTTCAACTTCAGCGACGAATCGCTGGTTGTTGTCGGCGAGAAACGCACTGATCACGTTGAACACGGAGTCACTGAAGCCACCGATATTGAGAATGTCAGATCGTTCGCAAGCCTGAACCGTCTGGTACGGCTGCAAATCGATGTTAACTAGCTTCGGGGTGGCTTCCTTACCCGCCAGCTTTCGCTGGTTGGCAACGAAGGCTTCCCAAGCCGTCATCACACCGGTCGAACCGTGCCGTCCTGTTCCAACCCAGCTCTCGTTATCGCTAACGAGAACAATGCCGGCAAACTTGCGCTTCGCATGCTTCTGGTTGGCAGCTACCAACGGCAGCGAACAATCTGTTCCACCACCACCGTACTTTGCCAATCGTTCAGCAATGCTCAGGATCGAATCGTTTGGATCCATCTTGGCATCGTAAGCCGACGTATCGAACGGAATCACAACGCTGTCCGGGTTGCGTCGCAGAATTGCTGCGGCGAACAGTGCAGCCACGTCGATGCATCGCATCTTCGAAGTTGCGCCTCGTCCACGATGTCCCGTTACCGCGCTGCTCATCGATCCAGACGTATCTAGACCAATAACAACCGGTCCCGGCAACTCCGGAACGTTTCCACAGGCGATCTCGGCTGCCTTATGCAGTGCAGTCTTGATCTTCTGCGGGACATTGTCGTCCGCGTTCAAGTACGCAGCAAAGTACTGGTACGGGAACTGCTTCGATCGGCGAATCTCCGACTCGTCAGCGATCCGGTCAGCAACGTAATCAACCATTGCACCGGTTGCGAGCACATCGTGTCGCAGCAAAGTGTTCAAGTTCATACGCAGTGCCTGCGGACCCATCTTGCGAGCCAGTGCAGCCCAAACCGTCGGCCCCTTGGCAGCATCAGACAACAAGTCCCATCGGACGTTGTCGAGTCCACCAGCGATCAAAGCTTGTGCTTCTTCGCTTTCCGAGTTGCGGAACGCGATCAGCGACTGAACTTCTACCGGCAAGTCCGCTTCCGTTGCCGGAGCCCACTTGTCGATGCTCTTATCAGTCAACCAACCGAACATCGCTCGGTGAGCGTTATCCTTCGGCGTCGGTCGAGCCATACGCAGGATGTCCCGCAAGCTCGGATCGTTACCGATCGACGCGCTCAACAGTTTTCCAACCGAAGCCGTGTTCAACCAGCGCTGGAACGCTCGCTGCACAGAACTCGACAAACCAACGCGACCCTTACCCGCCTTGTTCTTGAACTGGCCCGAACGAATCATCTGGAACACTGTTCGCAGAACGCGACCGTTGTCGACCACGCGATCGAACACTCGGTGCATTAGCTCAGTATCACGAACCGACAGCGCGACCAGCACTGCAGCCGGCATATCCTTCATGAACGCCTTCTCACGTGCGTACAGAGCCAGCTTCGCCAAGTACTGATTGTCGTCGACTTCGTCGATTAACTTCAGCACTTCATCAAGCTGCGTCTCAGCCGTGCTGTAGAACGCGTTACCGAACGTACCCGTAGCGGCAACTTGAGCCAGGGCGTGCTTCGGCTCAAGCTTGTACGCGCGGCCGCCCGCTTCGTTGACAGCATTGGCCTTCGGAAGTCGGCCAAGCATGCTTGCGAATAGAGACTTGTTTGCCATTGGAGTAATCTCCTAAACTAAAAACTGTTCGACGAAGGGTTGTTGAGAAAGGCTTTCGCCATCTTCCCTAAAGATGTAATCCCAACTGGCAGTCGAACGAGAATCGCAAAGCAGAATGAAGCACTACGCTTGATTCGCTTCCCCTTGTTCATTCATTTGTTTCTTGATTGCGACTAAGGACTCGCATTGGCTGTTAAGGTTCACAAAAATGACCGACGAAGTGAAAATCAGATTGTTCTAGACATTGCTCTACCTACTGAGCTACAGCATCCTTGCGGACACTGATGAGATTCGAACTCACGACACATGTAATCCGACTTGGCAGTCAGTCAAAAGACTCGCTGCGATAGTTGCCCATCGCAGCGAGTCTAAAAATTGCAACTGAACGAATTGGTTTGTTCAGATACTTTCGTTGTTGGTTGATGTAATCCAAACAGGCAGTTCAGTTGCCAGAGCCGATGACTGGATTCGCGCCAGCATGGACCTGTTTACAAGACAGGTGCCTTTCTCAGTCGAGCCACATCGGC
>JBKDKR010000082.1:0-3179 GCA_046344995.1 Pirellula sp. | reverse complement strand
CACAGTCGATGTCGATGGAATCACGACCGTCTTGCTCGATTGTCGCGTACCGCTCCAAGCGTACGTGGTTGTTTGATCCGTCGTGCCATTGTTCTGTTTATCGAGCAATTCACTTGTGATACGGTCATCCGCATTGTACAGATAGGTAATGACTTCATCCACATAGGCCGTGCTCGGCTTATCGGTCGTCCGTTTGCGACGATTACCAAACAAATCCATTACAAACGTATCGGTGCAAGTAGATGGCATTGTAGTTCGTCATCGATTTGACTGTGTTGCTAGATAGAAAAGGCTTTTGTTTTCGGCTGACAGTTTCTCAAACGCAAACTCCAGATCCTCTCTGATCTCTTCTAGAAAATCTTCATCGAAGTTGCCTGTCAAACGCCCCTTTACGGAAGCAGCATTGCCCATTCCAAGATCCATTAACAAGTCACCAAGTTCATCTTCCAGACTTTCAAGGTCTTCTTGTTTTGCCAAGCCACCTGGTTCAAACTGAAATGCTCTCAGATGCTCCTGAGGAATGAAACCCGCACGAGGGTATTGTTGGGACATCCTAGGGACCGGAAACGGCGGCTGGAAGCGATTTCCTGGACGTATTATTCCCACGTGCTCGGGAAATGACTCGTCACGATATTCCGTGAAGACCGGAAAAGTGATTTCTTCAAAATTACTCTGAGCTATGACCAACATCGCATCAAAGTACTTTGAATCACAGTCTTTTGGCAACCGATTTTCCAGGATATCGGATACCAGCCGCTTCATTTGTGACAACTCTTCTTCACAAACGGATGCAGGTGACAAGTCAATCCATGAGCTTGCCTTTTCATACATATCCGAAAGACTTAATTCGACTTGCGAGCTCGGAACGCCAAAGAAGAAAACGCTGTGAGACATTATCAATTCAAGGGTTAGGGAACGGGATTATCGATGGATTCACGTGTAAGAATGCTGCAAGCAAGGTTGATGGGTAATTCGGTCATGTGTTTGCCGCACCGTTTCGCGATTGCGTTGACGGCCGTGTATTCCAATGCGATCAGATCGAATTGTTTTTTGTCGTTGTCTTTGTAGGTTTTGTTGCGGCTTCGGAAATACTTCATTCCGGCCGTGAATGCTCTATCAAAATCCGATTGTGTTCCTTCGACGGCAGCCAGCAACGCTTCAACCAGTAAGACGACTTGCTTCTTTTTGCAATCCAGAAGCTCCTGACGCAAGCCGGCGTCCGGTTCCGGTGTAGATTTTAGGAAATTGCACATCAGCAAATAAGCGCGAGTATAGTTGCGTTCAAACCGCCCCGTGTAGCCAGGATCGAGTTTGAGATGATATGGGCTCACGAAGGTTTGAATTTGCTCCTCGGTACCGTAGAGAAGCAATAAAGGTAGTCCATAATGAGCAAGCTTAAACCAAACCCCTGAATTGGCTTCACGGAAACTGTCCGGGTCAGCCTCTCCATGGAGGGCTTTGATGACGTGTTCCGAAATACCTTGCATGTCAACCCTACCATATCCGAAGTGCTGTAAGGATGCGAGAAAGTTTCCAACAGTCGCCGTATAACGATCCAAATTTCGCATGTTCTGTAAACCGTTGTGTAGATCTTGTTCCACCTCTACTGGGTTCAAAATATAGTCGACCTGTTTTGCAAATTCATTCATTATGTACCTCGAGGCCAACTATCAAGCCATGTCGGAGCCATTGGGAAATGTAACTGTGCTGTTACAGTGATCTGGTAAGAGTTGCGTTCATTGTTGAAACGAGTTACCACAGCGGCCATGGGTATAATGGACCGCCTAACGGCACTTAAAGCAGGTTGGTCAGGGTGATTTGGATTCCGCTCAATCGTATCATCCAACCAATGATTGATCCAATAGCCGCTCATCTGCTGGACTTCTGATCCTCCGGGTCCGTACTTTGCTTTACCGAGCCCACTGGATCCACCTTTTGATTCAAAGACTCCCCAACTTCCAGTAATTGTGTGCTTTGCCAGTAAGTCGATTCCTTGTGGATGTTTGTCGTGATAGGTTCTAAGCGTCGTCTTTTGATATCCTAAAAGCTTTTCTGCAGCCCACGATGTTACGAACTCACCAATTATTTCTTGAGCGCGGTTTAATAGCCCCATGCTCTCTGCTTTATCGAGAATTTGTTGTACACGTCCCTGCTTGCGTTTTGGTATCCCAAGCTTGGACTGAAACGCTGCTCTAACTCCTGCAGACGAAGAGCCACCCGACCCAAGAGAGCTTGCCCCCATCGCAGCCAGTGAATTTCCGGTTTGCCCCGACCCGACTCCCCCGGTTAGGTAGCTGTTCAAGTGTTCAACTTCAGCCCGAATATCATTCAGGTCACTGACATCAAAATCAAGAAAGGCACTAAGCGTTTCATAAATTTCGTACAGCCCAACCGCTCGGTCATAGAGGCTATAAAGTTGCTGGAAGACACGGAATGCCCTGAATGTCCAACCAGCAACCCCCAATGTTCCAACATCTGCGGATCCTTTTTGTCCTTGTTGCGAAGTGCTAATGGAAATACCTGCTAACAACCCACCCACGCTAAAGAACATCCCGGTGGGATCTATCCCATGTATCGGATTCGCATGCACAAATCCGTACTTGTTGAAGCTCAGTGGATCGGATCCGTTTCCGAAGTACGGATCAAGTGTCGTAAACCTATGTCCGTCATACCATCTTGCTCGCAAATACAGTTGGCCAATACGGCTATCGAAAGCTTCGCCATTGTAGAGCAGACTCGTGAGAGCTTGCGATTGCAAGCCTTGAGCACCGATCGTCCCTACCGATTGAGCGATGCGGTTATGAATCGCGATTAACTCGCCATAGGCAGCATAAGTAAATACTTGCGCTATCGCTCCTGCCGCATCGGTAAGCATCCGAACGCTCGTATGAGCGTCGTGCGAGAAGGTCAGCGTGGTTCCTGCATTCCAACCCGCGCCACCTCCTGCCAGTGGTAGATAAGTCGTTTGCGAAATCTCGTCGCTGCCGTAGGTGTAAACAATTCGCTTGGTCGCGACGCCAGCCGCGTTCTTGGTCGTTTCGACAATCGTCTGCGCGTAACCCGTGTGGTTGGTGCTATCCACCAAGTACTCGACCGATCCCGTCCTTTCACTGGTTGCGAACGAGTTATTCAGATTGGCATCGTTCCAATCGACCGATAGGGAGCGAATGCCCGTGCTG
>JBKDKR010000081.1:0-2508 GCA_046344995.1 Pirellula sp. | reverse complement strand
CACAGTCGATGTCGATGGAATCACGACCGTCTTGCTCGATTGTCGCGTACCGCTCCAAGCGTACGTGGTTGTTTGATCCGTCGTGCCATTGTTCTGTTTATCGAGCAATTCACTTGTGATACGGTCATCCGCATTGTACAGGTAGGTAATGACTTCATCCACATAGGCCGTGCTCGGCTTATCGGTCGTCCGCTTGCGACGATTACCAAACAAATCCATCACATAAGTATCGGTCCGATCGGCGGCATCATTCGTGGTGTAACGAACGATCAAGATTAACGTTTTTGTTTATGTACGAATCGTCTCGGGAGTCAAGATTGTCGCTATTTGTTTTTCCGTCAAGGTTTCTTCTAGTGACGCTACGAGGACACCAAGGTAATGAGCGAGCATGCAAAGAGTCGACTCTTCTATCGCAATCCAACAAAGCGAAATTGGTCCACCTAATCCCGATCGCAGAAGACACGATAACGAATCCTTAAGACTTGATAAGAAATATGCTTCGTCGGCGTTCTCTATAGCCTCACACATCCGCACAAGATGCTCTCCTCGTTTTGTTGTACATTTAGCAATCAGTTTGCCAAACGCTGGGAGCCTTGGGAATGGTTTAGTCCGAGTTTTAGACGCTATTCTTTTGTAGATGTCAAATGTGACTGGATCTAGATTATCATCGGAACCATGATAGTCGACCGGGAACGATGATTCGATCTTGTCTGATACCATCCGAATATCATCCCAGCGGTTAGCAGCCATGGCAATCAAAAGACCTAGTTTGTAATTGCTAAACCACTTCTTATGGACTGGATAATTGTCTTTGTCTCTCCATTCGCCCACAAAAAAATCAAGGAACACATCACAACCTGCTTCAATGATTTCTTCGATTTCAGATGCATACCCTAAATGTGCCAACGCTATTAACGCTGACGATTCATGGACATCATTTGATCGCCAACCTTCCATAGACCCAGTCGGCGGGTAATTTGCTAGCCCACAGAATCGTTCACGATGAGTCCTTTCCCATGTTCTGGGCAAACCATTTAGCTTACAACCTAAAATCGTTGAACGCAATTTTCTGTTCATTATGCATTCCTACACGGGTGCATTCGGCTGTCTTTGTTAAACTTCTGGTAAGTAATTTGTATCTCACCCTTCGAGGGAGTGAGATTCAAACGAACAACCATTGCTAACATTGAATTGTTATTCAAGAATTGACTTCGAAGGTTTTCACTGATCTGGCCTGAGTTTCTTTTGTAAATTTCTCCAATGTAATGCTCTAGCCAACGTTGTCCCATTTGTTGTCCCCATTGTTGGGTAATCCCTAGCGGGTTGCTCCCACCTTTCGCTTCGAATATGCCCCAAACGCCGGCACTTCCATGGCGTCCCACCTGATCAGGTCCCTTACTTCCATGCCAGTACCAATTGAACGGAGACTGCGTAAAGCCTAACAGATTTACCAGAAGTGCGGTCGCAATCTCGCCGGTTATTTCTTGCATCGCAGTCGACTCTGAGGCCCCCTTAGCATGAAATACTTTACCAGACAACTTGTGAAATTTCTCCAACGCGTTTCTAGGCAAATCTATAGTTATTTGCGGGCGACCAATTATCGTATCGACTGAGCTTGCGATATTCTTGACGTTACCCAAATTTTGCGTAATTTCTCTAACATCTTCAATACCAAAATCAAGTAGATCAAGAATATCTACTGCCCATGAGTAGATACTCTCAAGCTTGTCATATAGTTTCAGCACCTTTTGATAAGTTTTTATTAGCTTGTAGGCACTGTGTGCGTTCTTTAGTGCTGAAATATTGCCGCTGTTTTGTGCGCTTCGTTGGCCGCCTTGTATTCCTATGCTGCTTAACAACCCTGCAATACTGAATTCAAGCCCCGTCGGATCGATCCCCATCACAGGATTCGCGTGCACGAATCCGTACTTGTTGAAGCTCAGTGGATCGGATCCGTTTCCAAAGTATGGATCGAGTGTGGTAAACCTGTGTCCGTCGTACCAACGCGCTCGCAAGTACAATTGTCCAATGCGGCTATCGAAACTCTCGCCGTTGTAGAGCAGACTCGTGAGAGCTTGCGATTGCAAGCCTTGAGCACCCACCGTCCCTACCGATTGCGCGATGCGGTTATGAATCGCGATTAACTCGCCATAGGCAGCATAAGTAAATGCTTGCGCTATCGCTCCTGCCGCATCGGTAAGCATCCGAACGCTCGTATGAGCGTCGTGCGAGAAGGTCAGCGTGGTTCCAGCATTCCAACCTGCGCCACCTCCTGCCGGTGGTAGATAAGTCGTTTGCGAAATCTCGTCGCTGCCATACGTGTAAACAATACGTTTGGTCGCAACACCAGCCGAGTTCTTGGTCGTCTCGACAATCGTCTGCGCGTAACCCGTGTGGTTGGTGCTATCCACCAAGTACTCGACCGATCCCGTCCTTTCACTGGTTGCGAACGAGTTATTCAGATTGGCATCGTTCCAATCGACCGATAGGGAGCGAATGCCCGTGCTG
>JBKDKR010000080.1:0-13346 GCA_046344995.1 Pirellula sp. | reverse complement strand
GGACTGGCAACGACGAAAGGATAGGTGGTAAATTCCTCGGCGTGGAACTCGATTCCGCAGGTGCTTTTACGTTTTGATACTGCCTTTTAAGATTAGTGTTTGATTAGTGGTAATTAGTGTTCCCAATGTTCTGCTCTGAGGAGGAAAAGTCCAATGTTCAAACAAGAGGGTTACGAATTGATGGGCGCTGTATTCGAGGTCTATAACGAACTTGGGTACGGAATGGCAGAAGATGTTTACCAGGCCGCACTCGAAATTGAACTCGGCCTGCGCAGAATTCAGTTCGCTGCTCATGCGGAGTTGGATGTCTTCTTTAAGGGGCATCTGCTTACACCTAAGTATCGACCTGATCTATTGGTATTCGGCGAGATTGTGGTCGAGTTAAAAGCTCTGAAGGAACTTTGCTCGGACCATGAAGCTCAGCTATTCAACTATATGCGAATCGCCAGAAAAAAGGTTGGATACCTGATCAACTTTGGGAAGAAGGGGGAACTTGAATGGAAACGATTTGTTGTTGATGATCTGCATGTCAGAACGAAGGAAAGCAATTGGGAACACTAATCTTCTCTAATCGAACACTAATTACGAAACTATGATTGAGATAAGACAGGCCATTTCCACTGACGTGGAGACCATCACACTGTTCAACATTGCACTCTGCCGGGAAACCGAGGGACGGGAACTTGATCCGGTGACAGTAAATCACGGCGTGAAACGCTTTGTTGCCGAAGCCAAACGAGGTCAATACTTCGTGGCTGTGATCGATGGCCAAATCGTGGGACAAGCCGCCCACACGTTTGAGTGGAGCGATTGGAGAAACGGCGAGATCTGGTGGATTCAAAGTGTCTATGTGCATCCCGATTTCCGCGGGAAGGGAGTGTTCCGTGCTCTCTTTTCGCACATCAGGGAGCTCGGTGAAGCGGAGGCAGATTGCTGCGGCATCCGACTTTATATGGAGAGAGAAAACGATACCGCTCGAGAAAGCTACCGACGTCTCGGTTTCAGTGAAACGGACTATGTAGTTTTTGAGCGATTGTTTTCCCGAATGGATAATACCTGATCATGAAATCGAAACTTCTTTTACTCGATGGTGCTACGGGGACTGAACTCAATCGCCGTGGCGTGGACACCGGATTGCCATTGTGGTCGGCCAATGCGCTCACCATAGACTCGGGACTGAATATCTTGCGCGAGGTTCATTTGGATTACTTGAACGCAGGCGCAGACATCATCACCACTAACACCTTTCGTACCAATCGCCGTGCACTCGTTGGCAAAGGTTTCTCCGCCCGCGAGTTGACATTGCGTGCGGTATCTACGGCTAGAGAGGCGGTTGCTGAATTTGGAAAGCCGGCACTCGTGGCGGGCTCGGTTTCTTCGCTTGAGGATTGTTATCGCCCGGACCTTGTGCCATCCGATGACGAATGTATTGACGAACATACCGAGCGCATCGATCATCTAGTGCAAGGTGGTATTGACTTACTACTCATCGAAACGATGAATTCCATTCGCGAGGCGGTGATTGCGGCCAAGATTGCTGCGGCTACTGGCATACCCGTTTGGGTTACGTTTGTTTGCGATAAAGATGGCTGTATCCTTTCTGGCGAGTCACTTACTCATGCCGCCGAATTGCTCATGCCACTAGGCGTCGAGGCGTTAGGTGTCAACTGCATGCCAGCCCACACCATTGCAAAACCACTCAACGAGTTACTCGCTATGTGTGGTGAAGACTTCCGGCTCGTGGCGTATGGTAACATTGGTTTCGCGGACGATGAACAAGGCTGGATCAACACCGACGCAACCAACCCAGAAGGCTACTTGCAATACGCCAAAGCTTGGCCCGCGCAGACCATCGGTGCTTGCTGCGGCTCCACCCCGGACCACATCCGCAAGCTGAAGCAGTGCTGGTGATCAATACCAGCCCGTTGCGCGAGCAGAGGGGTAAGCACGCCGGTTAACGTTCGCGAAGCTTTGGTAACCTGATCGTTGAGCCCCCTAGGCCCCAATCGCATGCGAAGGATCGAATCGCCGGTTCGCGCGAATTAGGCGTGAGTTAGAAAAGGGCAATCCCTCCACGTGCGCTTTCGGGCTTGTATTGAGGGATCGATAGAATCGGAATTGCATGTTGTTTTGGTGAGGCTATTTATTGACGCGCCGTAGCAAAGCATACAATGAACGTTTTCTATACCTGGAGCTTACTTAGATGGTGCAGCGCGGATTCAAACAGATTGATGTCTTTACGGATGTGCCTTATCTCGGCAACCCTTTGGCCGTTGTGATGGATGGTGAGGGACTCGATACGGCTGCGATGCAGCATTTCACCAACTGGACCAATCTTTCGGAATGCACATTCTTGCTCCCTCCCACTCCTCACGGCGCAGCCGCCGGTGCCAACTATCGAGTCCGCATCTTCTGTCCTGGTCGTGAGCTCCCTTTTGCTGGCCATCCTACCTTGGGGACCTGTCATGCGTGGCTTGAATCAGGTGGCTCGCCACAAGGGGAATATATTGTTCAGGAATGCGGGGCAGGTTTGGTACGAATTCGCAGAGATGGTCAGCGTCTAGCGTTCGCCGCGCCTTCTAGAAACAAAAGCGGTCCGCTAGACGAAGCTAGCGTAGATCTGATCGCTCGCGGGTTGGGGATTTCGAGAAGCGAGATCATAGCTCATTCTTGGTGTGACAATGGCCCCAATTGGCGAGCCGTGATGCTACACACTGCAGAAGATGTTTTAGCACTCAAGCCCGATGCAAGCGTGCTGGCTGGGTTGGATGTAGGAGTGGTTGGGAGACGAGCAGAAGGGGACACGCAGTTTGAAGTGCGAGCGTTCTTTCCTGGCAATAATGGCATGACAGAGGACCCAGTAACGGGAAGCCTCAACGCGGCGATTGCGCAGTGGTTAATCGAATCGGGGTTGGCGCCGGAGCGATACGTCGCCGCTCAAGGCACAGCCATCGGCCGACGAGGACGAGCCTTTGTTGAACGAGACGACGAGGGAACCATCTGGATCGGTGGGCACAGCGTCATTTGTATCGACGGGCAAGTGCAGATCTAACGAACAATTCAGAGCCCGTTTTCGCAGCAATACCAGCCCGTTGCGCGAGCAGAGGGATCGCACGCCAGTTAACGTTCCCGAAGCGTTAGTAATCTGAACGTTACGCCCCCTAGTTGCCAGTCGCATGCGAAGGAACGAATCGCCGGTTCGCGCGGATTAAGCGTGGGTTAGAAAAGGGCAATCTCTCGCTTACGCGTTTTGAAGTTGCGCAGTAACTGTTTTTTTCGGGCCAAAGGCCTCATGTTTACCTAGCCAAGCCTGGAGGGCTGGGTATTAAGGAAAAGACAGCGTTAGGGCCAAAGGTCCGACAGTTTGTGATGTTTCGGATGTCAGCAAAGAGCAAACGGTCGGGCCGTTGGCCCTTGAAAACTCAAGGTGAATCGCGGTCCAGGCCCTACAGGCCTGGCTAGGTAAACGAACTGGGCGTTGCCCCTAAAACCAAAATAGCGCAACTTCAAAACTTACGCGTTCGGGTTGGTATGGCGACCGGTCCCTTGCTTGCGCTTTCGGGATGGGATTGACGTAAATGGATGGGATCAAAATCACCATGTTATCGATTGTGCGCATCTTGACACCGAAGTGTCCTACCTGTGCAAGCATTTATGCGGTACGAAAGTTAGGTTATGCTTAGAAGCGTCGCCACCATCGAGCAACTTTTCGATTGGGTCGATGTTAGGTCTTACCGATGGGAACAGTTGATGAACAGACTTGCGATGGAATTTCGGGTAAAAGTACTCGTGGTGGCCTGTGTGCTAGGTCTTTTACCTCGTTGTGTTCAGGCGCAAGTGGCAGATCAATCAACGACTGCTACGCGTGTTGAAAACTGGAGTCAGTGGCGAGGGCCCACGGCTGATGGTCGAGCGGGCAATAAAGCCAAACCACCCCTTCAATGGGACAAGACAAAGAATATTGCGTGGACGGTTGATTTGCTGGGAGAAGGTTCCGCAACACCGATCGTGTACGGAAATCAGATCTTCGTGCTCGCGGCCGTCAAGACGGATCGAAAAAGTCCCAAACCTGTTGTAAATGACGAACGAGCTAAAACGACCCCTGATGAGTTCTTCTATCAGTTCGTTGTTTCAAGCTACGATCGAAGATCGGGCAAGATTCTATGGCAGAGAATCATTGTAGAAGATGTCCCGCATGAAGGAAAGCACGAAACACACACTTATGCTGCTGGCTCACCAATCACTGACGGTGAGCGATTGTACTTTTCGTTCGGTTCACGAGGTGTCTTTTGCTACTCGTTGGACGGTGAGCCAATTTGGAATCTCGATCTCGGTGATATGCGAACCCGAAACGGTTGGGGCGAAGCTGTGACACCAGCTCTAACAGATGATTTAGTGATCATCAATTGGGATCAAGAAGAAGGTTCGTTTATCACCGCCATCGACAAACGTACTGGACAGATTCTTTGGAAGAAAGATCGGGTTGGTGAAGTCACCTCATGGAATACGCCGTTTGTTACAAGCTTTGAAGGCAAGCAACAAATCATTGTCAATGGTACTGGCTCAGTCAAAAGCTACGATGTGATCGACGGGGCTGTCCTTTGGGAATGTGGTGGCCAAACGGTGAATGCTATCCCCTCACCTATTCGCTTCAACGATTCCGTAATTTGCATGAGCGGATATCGCGGTTCGTTAGCCTGTTCGATTCCACTGAACTCTCAAGGGGATATCACTAACAGCACTAAGCTTAATTGGAAGATAGTGCAAGGAACGCCTTACGTTCCATCTCCCATTCTTTCTGAGGGGCGTCTACTGTTTACAGCGGGCAATACTAATGCTCTGAGCTGCATTGATGCTAGTACAGGAAAGCCACTGCTTGAGAGAATGCGTCTCAATGCAATCGGCAGCATGTACGCTTCTCCTATTTTGGCCAACGGGCATTTTTACTTTACAAGCCGTGAAGGAACAACGGTTGTTGTGAAGGATAATGAGAGTTTGGAGATCGTTGCGGTGAATGCACTAGATGATGTGATCGATGCGTCTCCCGTGGCTGTCGACGATCAATTGTTCTTGCGAAGCTGGAATAAACTCTACTGTATTGAAAATGATCCGGCCCCAGAACAAAATGCAACGAGTCAGAAAAGCCAGGAGTCGTCGGCCAAACCTCTATCCTTTAAGAAGGTAAACCTTGAGTCGACCAGTGAAACGTCGGCCAATGCAAGTGTAGGAGATCTCAACGGCGACGGACATCTCGATATAGTTTTAGCTAAAGGAAGGCATTGGCCGCTTCACAATCGGATTTTGTTAAACGATGGCCAGGGAAATTTTGAATCGCGAAATCTTGGTAGTCAGCCGGATCGCAGTTACGCCGCTGCTTTAGGCGATATCGACAATGATGGTGACTTGGATATCGTCGTCAGTAACGATAAGCCTGATGAGAAAGTAGCTTACATGAACGACGGTAAAGGTAACTTTACTTTAGACGGATCTTGGGGAGATGCGTCATGGAATACCCGAAACATCGCGTTGGCCGATATGAACGGAGACGGTTTCCGTGACCTGATCGTCGCCAATAGAAAGAGCGCCAGCTATATCATTCTTAATAACGGCAAGGGCAAATTCCTGAATGATAAATGGATCGTCGTTCCGTCCGAATCCGCAACGACGATCGTAGCGGCGGACTTTGATCGTGACGGCTTTATTGATCTAGCTGTTCCGCATCGGGATGGAGGTGCGAGTCGAATCTTGTTCAACGATGACAAACTGAGTTTTCAACGAACGACAACTTTTGGCCTTGCCGCTTCTTCAACGCGAGCGTGTGCGGCAGCAGACCTCAACGGTGACGGAGCAATTGACCTAGTAGCTGGCGATGATCGTTTCGGAACCTCTCTCTATATCAATGATGGGACGGGCAATCTTTCGACAAGAATTGCGATCGGAGACCCAAAGCTTGCAGCTTATTCGATTGCCACTGGATTGGTGAATCGAGATGACCGCCTCGATGTGATTGTTGGTTACTCCAGCGGCGAAAGTCGAGTGTTCTTGAATGATGGTACAGAGACGAGGTTTCACGAGTTACCGATTGGCGATGAGAAAGGAGCCATCTACGGGCTAGCGATCGGAGACTTCAATTCAGACCGTTCCCTCGATATTGTTCAGGCTCGCAGTGACGCCCCTAACGCGGTAATCTATTGTTCGGAGACCAAAGCGGATCAGATAGAGCGAGAGACTCGGGACATTTCGGGCTGGCAAGTTCACATCGCAAAGAAGCTCTTGGAGACCGAACCTGACGATACGGCTAAGGCGCTGGATGGATTGAAGAAAATGCTGGATGAAATTGTGCGAGATGTACCAGCGCCGGCCGTCACGGAGATGAAGAAAGTACCGCTCTATTTTTCGCCGTCTTACAAGTTGGGCCAAAGTGGAGCAGAGTTCCATCCTGGGGCGGGTTGGTTGCGAGACAATGGCCGGGACCCTGCGATGGCACAAGGAGTCGAGTTTTCTGGGGTTCACGATTTTGAAGCCGAGATGCAAAGAATGCCGAACTTTGCACTTCACGAATTGGCACATGCTTATCATTTTCGATCATTGCCAGATGGTTTTGGAAATGAAGAAATCAAAGCCGCATTTCAACGAGCTAAGGAAAGTGGCCTTTACGATCGCGTCGAGCGAACATTTGGTAACGGCAAGGCAGGTACATTCGAGCGAGCTTATGCAATGACCAATGCGATGGAGTATTTTGCCGAGACAACGGAAGCCTACTTCTTTCGCAACGATTTCTTTCCCTTTAACCGCGAAGAGCTTCGTAGGCATGACCCAGAGATGTACTCGCTGTTAGAGAAGCTTTGGGGCGTGTCGGTTGACACTGTAGGCCGTAACGAGCGATAGCGAAGTTACGGCGAGGGGAATTGTTCTCGCTCGGTGGTTCGCAGACTTGGGGCAGGTTTGCTGGCGTGCATTGCCGTAACTTCGCCCCAAAGCGGGCTTGTTGCGGCCTACGTCGGGCTGGCTTGTTACGGCCTACGAATGAATACGATTAGAATACGATCAGGAAACTTGGTGCAAATATGTGTTTTGGAAACTGGAGCAGCTTGGCTGCGATTTTGCTGTGTTGCATAGTGATTGATGGTCAGACATTCGCTGCTGACAAGCCTAACATCGTTTATATTCTTGCAGACGATCTCGGTTACGGTGATCTGGGGTGTTATAACCCCGAGTCTAAGATCGCAACGCCCCGTCTAGATCAACTGGCAAATCAAGGAATGCGGTTTACCGATGCTCATTCGCCGTCCGCGGTTTGTACACCGACTCGCTATGCTTTGCTTACTGGTCGGTACGCATGGCGCACCCGATTACAACGCAATGTTCTTGGTCCGTGGGATAAGCCTCTTATTGCGGCGGATCGATTGACTGTTGGGGCAATGCTTCAGCAATATGGCTATACCACTGCCTGCATTGGTAAGTGGCATCTGGGGCAAAACTATGCCACTCACGATGGCAAGCCGCCAGTGGGTGGGGTCAAAAACCCACTTAGTAATGTCGATTTTACTAAGCCGATAGGTGACGGGCCGATTGCACGAGGATTCGATCATTACTTTGGGACCATCGTACCCAATTATCCTCCCTACTGTTTCATCAACGATGACCGAACTGTCGGTATACCATCGGTGACGAGTCCCGGAGGCCTTTTTAATATTACTGGTCCGATGGTACCTGAATGGAAGCTAGAGGATATTCTCCCGGGCCTTACTACTCATGCAGTGGAATGGATTGAAGAGACTTCACAAACTAAGAAGCCGTTCTTTCTGTATTTGTCTTTGACATCGCCGCATTATCCCGTTGTGCCGTCGTCGGAATTTGTTGGAAAGACAAAGGTCGGCGTGTATGGTGACTTTGTCTATCAGACGGATTGGAGTGTCGGGCAAGTGTTGGATGCACTCGAGCGATCAGGAGTTGCCGACAATACGCTTGTCATCTTTACCAGCGACAACGGAGCTGAAGTGACTGGTGAGGTGAGGCCGGGTGTTTACGATCGCGTTCAACAGTTTGGTCATCGCAGTTCGGGTAATCTGCGTGGAGCCAAGCGTGATGCGTGGGAGGGTGGGCATCGCGTTCCTTTCATGGCTCGCTGGCCTGGGAAGATTGCTTCGGGGGCCGTGAGCAACGAAACGATGTGCCATGCGGATTTCATGGCAACGGTGGCTGCAATCTTGGGACATGAATTGCCCGAAAACGCGGCAGAGGATAGCGTAAGTATGTTGCCCGCATTGCTTGGCGAGAAGCTTTCCTCTCCGATTCGAGAAGCGACTGTGCATCACAGTGCCCGGGGTAAGTTCGCGATCCGCAAAGGGGATTGGGTACTCATTG
Source organism: Pirellula sp. (assembly GCA_046344995.1). Classification (GTDB taxonomy): domain Bacteria; phylum Planctomycetota; class Planctomycetia; order Pirellulales; family Pirellulaceae; genus JBKCUI01. Next base: position 4,979 of record JBKDKR010000080.1, on the reverse strand, counting down.
ATGCTCCAAGTGGTGATGATAATGGAGGCAACGGAGAACCCGCGTGGCTCAAAAAGGAGCGTAGCTATGTACCCCATTCCATGCCGGGAGAGTTGTTTAACCTGCGAGAGGATCTGGCGCAGCGCGACAATCGTTATGAGGAACGGCCTGAAGTTGTGCAGGAGTTGAAGACGCTTCTGGAGAAGTACAAAAGCGACGGTCGCAGTACCCCTGGCGCGAGACAAAAGAACGACGTTGAGATCAAACCATTTGCTCCTTGATCAATTGTTCAGGTCTTAGGCCCTAACGGTTTTGTAGGCCGTAATAAGCGATAGCGAAGTTACGGCGAGGGGGAATTGCTCTCGCTCGGTGATTTGTTGACTTGTGGACAGGTTGGCTGGCGTGCGGTGCCGTAACTGCGCCCCAAAGCGGGCTTGTTACGGCCTACTTGGTCTCTTTTCGCACTCACGACAGATACCTTGCCCTCGGTACGGTTTGCCACCGCAGTACTTGCACATCCGTTCACGGCCCATTACTGCTCGCTCCAAGCATTCTCGGCCAAAGAATGAATATTGCTAAGAATGGATTTTGTTTGTGAATGCAGCTTCACTTGAGAAACACTACCGTCTATCCAATTCTTTACGATTCTGCTTCAGATCGTGACCGAGATTGTCAAAAATGATATGAATGAGATCTTCTGTTTTGTTGGCGGTCAGCAAAAAGAAACAGAAGAACATTTCATCGGTTGTCTCTTCACCACATGTAACACGTTGAGGTGACGAGGATGGATTGGACGGGATATCTCTGATAACATTGACCACCGAAAAATCGGGGTAACCCGCCTAGCATACCGAACGGTATACGTTTAGCCAACAGCTTTAGCCCGGGTTGGATCGAGGAGCTTCGCAATTGGAGCGGGAATGCTTGCTTTTTCTAGGTTTGCCAAATCTAGGCTTTAGCACTACTTTTCGTTAACGAACCTTGTGATCAAGCTTTCTTGCCTTGATTTGGCGCAGACCTTTTTGCTATGACCCGAGTGGTTTCGCGTTTTTCCATAGCAGGGATGTAGGTATCGGTTCATGGCGACTCATTTTCTAGAGCAAGCAAACCGCTGCAGTTTTGTCGTAAAGATGGCAACCCTCGTATTGGGGTTGGTCGTTTTGTCGCCCAAGACAATGTGCGCTCAAGATCCCGAAACCAAGTCGTATTTGCTTCTTGAGCACGGTGGCATACTGCACGGAGTGACTCAGCCAGTCGGGGATCAAATCTCGGTACAACTAGAAAAAGGGAATACCATCCACGTTAAGAAGGATTCGGTTGTTCACATTGCCGGTTCTAAAGTTGAACTTTACGAGTATCAGATCAATTCCATTCGACGATGGGGACAAAGCGAACACTGGCACATTACGCAGTGGTGCGTTCAGAACGACTTGATCGAACAGGCGCTGTTTCATTTCAAAGAGCTTTCCAGCATTGTTGAGCCCTCATCCAAGCTGAAGCAGCTCGAGCATCAAATCAAGGTCGCAATTCTACGATCCGAACCAGTCCAAAAATACTTGGCGGAACAGCAACGTACAATGGGGGGCGAATCCAAGCCGGAGACAGCCCTCGCTGTATCGCAACAGCCAGCAACGTCCACGTCGGATGAACATGTACAGATGGCCTCAGCAATGATGCCTAACGTACCAAGCATTGAAGATTTGAAATCCCAATCACCTGGGGCCGACGAAGTAAACGTTAACAATCTGCCAAGCTATGTGCGCAAGGCGTTTCAACAAACCATCACACCCATCTTGGTTCAAAGATGCGGTCAATCGGGCTGTCATGGATTGCCAGGTAAATCGGACTTTCACATTTACCAACCCATCGGTGAACAGGCTTCACAAACGGCGATCAATAATCTGATCGATGTCCTAAAGTACGTTGATGTAAAGCGTCCAAGCGGGAGCAGGCTGTTAGCCTATGCGACCCATGCACACGGTATTCAAAAGCATCCAACTCTCAATGCATTAAAGGAATCAGATCAAGCCACCATTGCCAGGATTGAGCAATGGATCAAATCGATCGATACCAACCAAGTTGCTTTCAGCCCGTACCCAGTTGTTCCCTCAGTGGCCTTAGCTGGTGGGACTGCAACATTGGATCCCGCATCGATTCCCAGTAAGCCCACACTTCTGCAAACACCTCTAGACGAATCGTCTGCTTCAGGTGCGTCAGCACTCAGCAGAAAAGAGATGTTGCTAAATCTTCGAAACAATATTGGCGAGGAAGACCCGAACGCAAAGCTTTCCAAGCCAGCAAAGACAGGCAATCTGCCAACCATTATTGACGCGTCCGAAATCGCAGGACTCGAGAGAGCTATTGAAAAACTAGAGCGATCGGAAACAGCCAAAGGAAAGAAGGATCCTTTTGATCCGAATGAGTTCAACAACCGATTCGGACCGAAGAAGTGACCTGGTATTACAAAGGCTAATTTCATGCAAGAAAATACCTACCAGCTGTAAAGTGCGACCGCATAGGGACTTAGAGAGGGAAATGTCGAGACCTGAGCCTTGATGTGCTCGGCTCTGCCTGTTTTGCCTCTTGAACCAAATGGGCAGTGTTGACTATCGTTTAAGCCACTGTGGTGAACGGAATGTCGACGCGGTCGACCGAATCGCAGTAACACTTGGACTGGATGGTATGTCCGAACAGGCAAGCAAGTCACACAAGACTAGAAAAATACTTGAGGGAGCACGACCCGCAGTCTTGCCATCCCTCTTGTTGTGTGACTTTTCTAATCTAGAACGCGAAGTCAGGCGTTTGGAAGAAGCAGGCATCGAGGTTCTCCACCTTGACGTTATGGACGGGCATTTCGTGCCCAATCTGACGTACGGAATGCCGATCGTTTCCGCATTGCGCAAGATCACCGATTTGGTGCTCGATGTGCACTTGATGATCAGCGAGCCTTCTCGATACAGCCAGCAGTTTATCGATGCAGGTTCCGATGTGATTACCTATCACATCGAAGCCGTGCCATCTCCGACTGAGTTACTTCAGAAAACTCAGGCTCAAGGAGTCTTGACTGGATTGGCGATCAATCCGCAAACCGACATGTCCCTTCTGACTCCTCATTTGTCGGAATGTGACGTCATTTTGGTGATGAGCGTTCAAGCTGGCTTTGGCGGACAAGCCTTTAATCCCGTAGCGTTGGATCGATTGTCTTCTTTGAGAGAAAAGCTCGGAGATGCGGTCCTTCTAGAGGTTGACGGTGGCGTCAACGAAAAAACTATCGGTCAATGTGTTACAGCAGGTGCGGATTTACTGGTCGTCGGATCAGCATTGTTCGGGCATCCCGACTATTGCTTAGCGATCTCCCGTTTACAGGCGGCCATGAAGTCATGAGTCGCCCCTCGATCCTCTTTGGAAATTGTTTATGTGTCGAGTAGTAGTTGTTCGTCCGGGAGCAACGTCGTTTGACGAGCAAGAGCGAATCAAAGGGTGCCTGGATATGCCTTTATCAAGCCATGGGCTTGAACAGGTGCAACGAGTTGCTTCCGAAATGGAGCAAATACCCATTCGTTATGTTTACTGTGGCCCGTGCGAATCGGCCCAGGAAACAGCCAGACAAATTGCTGAGCACGTCAACGCAAAGTGGAAAGTTTGCGATTGCTTTAGAAACATTGATCACGGCTTATGGGAAGGCAAACTGATCGATGAAGTGAGACGACAGCAGCCCAAGCTATTCCGCCAAGTGCAAGAAAACCCAAGATCGTTTTGTCCTCCTGGGGGCGAGACTTTGGCGGAAGCCGAGGTTCGAATCTCGAAGCAAGTCGCGAAATTGTGCAAAAAACATAAGGGAGAGACCATTGCGGTCGTGATTCCCGAGCCGCTTGCTACACTGATTGCGAGCCGCTTGAAGGAAGTCGACTTTATGGACATGTGGGAATCGGAACAAGATGACGCAACCTGGGAATTGATCGACTCAGAAACCCACGCCTGCGTAACATCTCCCAACCAGCTCGAAACAGAGTGTTCGGGCAGGCTTAAGTAAGTTTGAGAAGAACATATTCGTAAATCTAGACTAGAATAATCTGATGAGTACCGTGCAAAGTCAGTCGACGCAAAATCCAAATCCTCGAGTGGAAAAAAAGGGAGTCCCTGAAGGGTTATGGATTCGATGTCCTGGTTGCGGAGAAACCATCTATCGCAAAGAGATGGAACGCAACTTGAATGTTTGCCCGAAGTGTAACTACCACATGTACGTCTCGGCCTGGGAGCGTGTTGGGCAGCTTCTCGATGAAAATACGTTTGAGATTTGCGATGAGCACGTGCTTCCGACTGACCCGCTATCGTTTTCGGACAAGAAGACATACGCACAACGTCTGACCGAAGAGCAAAAGCGTACCGGTCTAACTGATGCCGCATTATGCGGAACCGGTATGATTCGAGCGCGTCGCGTTGCGATCGCGGTTACCGATTCTGCGTTCATCATGGGCAGCATGGGTTCGGTCGTTGGCGAACGGCTGACCCGTCTCATCGAACGAGCGACCGAACACTCCTTGCCACTCATCATCGTCAGTGGTTCTGGCGGAGGTGCACGTATGCACGAAGGTATATTGTCCTTGATGCAAATGGCAAAGGTATCGGCGGCGTTGGCTCGATACCATTCCAACGGCGGACTCTACATTAGTGTGTTAACCAACCCAACGATGGGTGGAGTCGCCGCTAGTTTTGCGAGTTTGGGCGATCTCATTTTCGCGGAGCCAAAAGCATTGATTGGATTTGCAGGACCGCGGACGATCAAAGCGACCATTCGGATCGAGCTCCCCGAAGGATTTCAAACCAGTGAGTTCCTTCTCGAGCATGGTTACATCGATCGCATCGTAGAGCGTAATCGCCTCAAGACCGAGATAGCCACGGCCATCGACTATTGCGGTAAAAAGTAGATCCAACCAAAGTAAAACAATTGTCCTCAATTGTTTCGGCACATAGTAGAACAATTGTCCTCAATTGTTTCA
>JBKDKR010000079.1:0-42570 GCA_046344995.1 Pirellula sp. | reverse complement strand
AAAATCTGGCTGGCGGGATTCGAACCCACGACCTCTACCACCCCAAGGTAGCGCGCTAGCCAGGCTGCGCTACAGCCAGATTTACTCCAGAAGGATATCATCCTCCCAGACTCCAGAGAGTTTAATGCAGCTTTACCAGACCGCCAAGTGCTAATGGTGATCTCTCTTGCGAATCGTTCGCAAAGCATACATAGAAACAGTCAATGATCGATTGACTTCATTCTTTTTTGCCCCTGAAAAAGTATGTGCATTACAACGCCGAATCGGTTATTATCAGGCGCACCTTGGTGATTCCACAGGAATTCACGTACCCTATTGCCAGGATTAAAAGCGATGTCCGATGAAACGCCTCACGCTTCAATTACGCCCGAAGCCTTACCAGCAAGCCCAATCGTTCGACGACCAATCTCGATTAGTCAAAAGATTTCGCTTTGCCTCATTACGCTTCTTTTGTGTTCCATATCCATCGCACTTAATTTTCCGTACAAGCTCTCGGTCTTGGATGGAAAGTTCTATGGCTTAGAAAACAATTTCTTTGACCTTGGCCATGCCGAAGTGTCGCCAACCTTTACGGCTGCAGGCTGGCCATTCGAATACTATTTGCACGTCGAGTACACGGATGCACCTGCCCTGAGTTTGTTTTCGTTCACACGATTCATTCTAAATGCCTTATGCTGCGTCTTGGCAATAACGATTGTCGCTTTTTATCGCTGGCATAAATCTACGCTAGCATCCACTATCAAATCAGACACAATCAGACTGTCTGTTTCAGATATGTTGGTTTTGACCGCGTTTTGCGGAGGAGGGCTTATTTATTGGCAATTGATGAATCAAAAATCACTGCAATCCCACGAGCTTGCAGGGAAAATCTACGAGCAACAAGGAATGGCGCATGTGGCTCCAATATTGCCATCGTTCCTAAAGGATAAAGTTCCCGACTTCTTTCTCAAAATGCACGAGAGAATCGTAGCGATCGAGCTGAACTCACCTGAGAACGATTTTTTGTCACAAGCGGTTGCTCAACCTTATCTTCAGAAATTTAGTGCGACAGGGACATCCTTTGATGCAGACAGGCTGTTTCCATTAGCAACCAATCCACGGCTCTGGTCGTTGAGGATATCGGGTCGACAGTTGGCGAAGCCGGATGAACTGCAGTTCATTGGGACAATGTCCCAACTAAGGTCGCTAAATTTAATGCGAACCTCCATTACTTCTGCAGCCTTGAATCAGTGGACTGGTGTTCATCGAATCCAATTTATGAACTTGGTACACACAGATTTAGTCTTGTCCGAACTGTCGAATCCTCCCTGGGCAAATCAAATAGAGACTTTACATCTCCCCAGACCGCCTCGGGGGATAAGTGATTCGTTTGAGATTGATGGCTGGGCAAGGTTAAAAGAGTTGAGCATCAATGAGTTCGAGGAATTGTTGAACGACACGACTTTCTCACTGAAGATCAATAATCTTCCTGTTCTACAGGAGGTTGATCTCGATTGCTTTCAACAATTCGATATCGAAATCACAAATACTCCCAGCCTTAATTCCATAGAAACAGCTGGTAGTTTATTCGACGACTCACAGCTCTGGCTTTCTCGATTGTCTAAATCCCAAAGCGGCCCAACCAACGTTTGGATTCGGAGGTTGAGAATTGAAGACGCACCTGAACTAAAGAAGATCAAGGCATATGCTGCTGACTTAGAAGATTGCAACTTAAAGGGACTTAATCCCCAGCTAGCGGTAATCGTGACCTCAAGAGTCTTTTCAAGAAACCAATACCAGCAATACGATCATGGTCAAATTTCACTGACCAAGAGAACTCGACTTCTGAACGAGTTTACCGAGAGCGACGAGCTACATCATCTTGTCCTGTCCGATTTCGACACCTCTAGAATCAACTTTGAAAAACTCAGAAGTTGTACCCGTCTAGAAATGCTTACCTTGGAGGAATGTGGTATCGAAAAAGCTCAATTGCTACAACTTGCAGGCAGCGAATCATTAAAAACATTGAGGGTAGGAAATACCGTGATTGATGGTGCAACGCTTAGCTTTGTTTTGAAGCGTCTACCCCACCTCGAGCTTCTCCAGTTGCCAACGGGAAAATCGATCGATTCTCTTCGGCTCGAGGGTCACCCGTTAAAGGCTATTGCCTCCGAAAGTGGTATCTTTGACTTACGAGCCCTCCGGTTAATCGATCTTCCAAATTTCGAATCGGTGTTGGGTTTAAAGCACCCAGTGAAGCACCTTCATATATCGAATATACCTCGAATGAAAGGGCTCGTAGTTTATGGCTCGCTTCCCACAGATTGTTTGCTTGAACTATCAGAATCCACAGAGATATTTGGAGTCGGCGGTGAAAACGTAACTGACGATCGAATTCAACCTTTTGCCAAAATGGGCAAGCTTAGGAAGTTGTCCTTGGTAGATACAAAGTTATCCAACGAAAGAATGAAAGAGATTGGACAATTGGTGGGGCTAAATAGCGTGATTCTCGCGGGGGATAATGTTACCGATGACGTTGTATCCCAGCTATCCAGAATGAAAGACCTTGTTCGACTGGAAGTCGTAACGAATCAATCCATCAGTGGTAAGGCCTTGGAAAGTTTTGGATCCTTGAGCAACCTAAAGTTCCTGACGCTACGGATGAGTGATGCTGACGTAGTCGACTACAGTTGGATAGGAAAACTAGATCGCTTAGAAATGATACGTCTCGATGGATGGCGGTGTACACCCGAATTGATTCAGGCGTTAAGTCAACTCAAAAATCTAGCTTGTGTAGGTTTAGAAGGCACCGAGTTGACAAAGACAGATCTTGAATCGCTTGCAACCAAGATGGGTGAAAGCTTTATTCGATTGGGATTGCAAAGATCCAAAGTTGAAGGAACAGGGCTTCGCTTTTTAGTAGACCAGCGACCATCACTTACCCTGGAGCTTCGAGATGCGAATGTTGACAATGCGGTTCTGGCGCATGCGATGAAAACCAATCGTCTTTATACAACCTATATTGACGAATCCTTTGAGTCCGAGCGTAACGCTTCACCAAGGGGTATGAATACAGTCTCCTATGGTAGACAAACCAGACGCGTCGACGCCGAATGGGACGTTCTTGATGAAGAAATCTTAGACCCAGTTCTATTTCGAATGATAGTAACCAACTCGTCTTCTACAAACCAACGGGCCCGATCGCCTCGTTCTACGATAAAAACAGATTCCGAATCAGGTGCCACTGATAACAAATCGTCGCCTACCGGAAAATCCGAGTTTCTCGATTTGCTCGATCAACTCGGGAAGTAGTTCAATTTCGTAATTCAAAAGCAAACTTCATAAAGGCGTTCGTCATGTTTAGTCCGAAGCACATGGCAATTGTATTCTTTTCTTCTTTTACATTCTGTTTTTCAGGGTGTGAAAGGACCATTCAAATTGAGAATCTACCTATTAAGTCTGATACGGCACTTGCTTCTAGTGCAATTCAGCGAAGTTCTTATAACTGGCCGATCGGAAGGACCTCCTTCGATTCCATCGCCCCCTCACCGTTCGATTTTTTTGATGCAACGCGAGCGCAAGCCCAGGAGTTTATTGAAACACAACCTTTGGATCAGCAGCTTACAGAAGTATTCATTCCAGAAGGGCTAACGGAATACTCACGAACTCTTGTCCATCGCGTCAAGTTACCACGTGATGCGATGGAAGAGGTCATACGGATCCCGGTGTCGTCAGAGCGAGCCGTTTTCGCGATTTCCAGAAGTGGCGATAGGCTTGCAATTTGCGAAGCAGGAGAGATCTCCGTGTGGAACGTTACGAAAGGTAGCTTAGAGAAGAAACTATCCAGCAAGGTTGAAAATGCAGAACGATTGGTTTTTGATGCAAACGGTAAGAGCATTTTCATTTCCACTCCGACTGTATTAGCTCGCGTCAACGTGGACGACGATCAAATCACCGCAACTACGAGTAAATTTCCGAGTCGAATAGTTCAGTTCGCGATCGCGTCAGATTTGGACAAACTTGTTATCCGTTGTGACGGGGGAGAAATACTGGTTACGGAAGGGGATCTAGAAAAGATCGCTCAATATCCGAAATCTTCAGCTACAAGCGATGTTTCGATTAGTGACAAAGGTGATCGAATCGCATTTTGGAATGAGACAACCCCTACTGAAATCGAATTAGACGGATTGGAATTTGGTAGAAAAGAGATCGTTGAAAACCTTCAGTACAGCGGTGGTGAACGAAAGGTCGTTTGCGGCAGGTTTACTACCCAGTGGTTACATGGTAGACAAGTCTTCCAATGGTGGCACAGCGAGATTGGTACTCCGATCAAGGATCGAGTTTGGCGGAAAGGTGATTTGACCTGGAATCCCGTACAGTTGATAGCAACATCTCCGAATGTTGACAGCGACTCGCGAGCGTTGCTCGCCATGAGAAAGACGAAGCAAGGAGATTGGCAGCAGGTCATCGCAGAGGTCAACTGCACCTATAGCACGACTTCCGTGGCACATGAAATCCCATTTGACTCAAAGTCGATCTGCTTAAATCTTACGGGCAGCTATGTTGCGTACCAATCGGGAAAAGAAGTTTGTGTTCGCAAAAGAGTACCATGGCAATTCAATTCTCACGAATCACTGCTGGGTGATGCAATGGAATTTGCAATGACGCAAATGGCCCCAGAGCAATTAGATTTTTTGGGGGAGTTTATTCTCAAAAACAATTTCTGGTGGAAATACGGTTACTCACCGCAAGACGTTTATACGCAATTCGCAAAAGAAATGGGAACGAGATGGTACTACATTGAGACCAACAAAACTCCGAATGAAAAAACCAAGCAAAGACTTGAAGCACTCAACAAGTGGTACCAAAACGGCAGTGAACTCGCACTTCTCTCGTCTGGATTTCGCAGGAGGGTTATTGCTTGGCAAGCCCTGGGCGGGAGTGACAAATCGCGATTCACTTACGAAGCCAAGGAGCGATTCGATCAAGAGCTCAAAAAGATTAGGGCTGACATCTCTCCATTGCTCCGAAAACCAGACCCCAACAACGCCACATACGTGTTACTTTTGTTTTATCACCTGGGAATTGGGTCCGACCTCAGTGAGGCGGATGCTGTACTTCAAAAGGCATTGACCAAACATCCGGAATGCGTTGAGCCATTATTGATAACCATTCCCATGCTTGTCGAACGATGGCGTGGCGCAAGAGACGACGTAGCTGCTTTTGCTCGCGAGGTCAGGTCATTATACGGCTCGGAACTGGGCAGCATGCAATATCCCCGAATGTGCATTGCAGTCTACTCTATGTTTATGGAGTCTAGTAACATGTCTATTTATGCCCGCATGAGCATGGAACAGCTTATCGACGGATTGATTAGCCTATCCACTAGAGACGCGATGTCTCAAAACGACTACATCGAGTCCTTTCGACGTTTATACTCAGGGCGATTCACTGACGCCAAGCTCGCGCCTATTCTGGACCAGTACTGCAGACACAATGCCTTTGCTCCCAAACGTGAAGAATCTCTTTTGTCGGCACCGAAGACAGGACCATCCAACGCGGGGCGCTACCATGTATTGAGATACGTGGCTCAGTCATTCGGGGAAGCACTGCCCGAACCAGAATAGTGACATCGACTCCATCGAACAAAAACGAAAAAAGGGCTGGTGATTGTCACCAGCCCTTTTTCATTGACTTCTATTCGCTTCGTTTCCTAACTTATTACCCGCTGACTAGTAAACAGAACCAGTCAGAAGGAGTACTCGTGAAACTCAGCTTATATGATTAGCAACCGCAAGCTGGAGCAGCTTCGCAACCGCTTTCGCAGGCGGATGCACAGCTGCAACCACCGTGGCATCGTAGACCGTTCAGTAGGTTTCGTAGGCGGCCGTTGAACAAGCCACCACGAATTCCGCTTCCCATACCGCTAGCTGCACATGGATCACATGCTGGAGCACATGGATCGCAGCAAACAGTTACAGGAACTTCTTCGCATACAACCTTTGGAACGCATCGGGTGTAGGTGCAAGGTACACAAACCTTTACACACTTAGCAACCTTGATGGTTTCTTGGTAGCAAACTGGCTTGCAGACAGTGTAAGGAACAACCTTGGTTCGGCATTCCTTAACAATCTTGCAAGTGGTGTAGGTGTAAGGAACGCTCTTTTGCTCGCAAACCATCTTGCAGGTTGTGTAGCAAACGTCCTTAACCTTTTGTTCACAAACCATCTTGCAGGTTGTGTAGCAAACGGTCTTTTGACGGCATTCTGGGACCATCTTGCAAGTGGTGTAGGTGCAAACCTTGGTCTTTGGCTCGCATACAATCTTGCAGGTGGTGTAGTTAACCGTTTTTTGTCGGCACTCTGGAACCATCTTGCAAGTAGTGTAAGTTACAGTCTTTTGACGGCACTCTGGAACTAGCTTGCATACTTTGTAAGTACAAGTCTTTTGACGGCACTCTGGAACGCATTTAGTTACAGTGTAAGGAACAACCTTGCTTACGCACTCAGTTTCGTACCTAACGCAGTTGATTTCCTTGGTTTCGCAGCTTGGAACCCAAACCTTCTTGCAAACCTTCTTTGGTGGGCACTGAACGCATTCTACTCGGCATGCGCCTGGGCAGTATACGTTTCGGCAAGTTGCAGGATCGAAGACCCAAGTGCCTGGCTCACGAACAGTACGACGAACGACTGGACCTGGAACTTCTTCTTCAGTTGTTTGCCAGCTTCCACCTTTGACGGTAACCGTCTTAGTGTAGTTAACAGGCTTGGTGATTCGCTCGGTAACAGTTCGCTCTTTGGTTTCAGTTACAGGAACCATGACCGTGTAGTTAACAACGTTTTCACGTGTTTCCATCACTTTGTTCATGACCGTGTAGTTAACAACCTTTTCGTGTGTTTCACGAACAGGAACCATGACGGTATAGTTAACAACTTTGCTGTGTGTTTCGTACACAGGTCGCTTCACGGTGTAGTTGATAACCTTTTCGTGTGTTTCACGAACAGGAACCATGACCGTGTAGTTAACAACCTTGCTATGGGTTTCGTGCACTGGGCGACGGACGTTGTACGTCACTTGCTTTGTGTGCGTCTCATAGACAGGTCGCTTGACAGTGTAGTTTCGCACACCTGTGTGTGTTTCACGTACTGGTACATTGACCGTGTAGGAAACTTCACGATTGTGTGTTTCTCTTTCATATCGAGTTCGGTTCACGACTTTGTCTTCGTAAACGATTTGGTTCTCCATCTTAGAACCTTGAACCGTTTCTTGTTCGTAGACAACTTTGCGCACCTTACGCATAACGGTTTGAGTAGCTGGACCTGTAGAGTCCACCAAACCGCTGCCACAGTTTTCATAGCTGACAGCACAACCGCAGTCGGCTTGTGCAGCTCCAGCAAATGCAGTCACGATTGCTGCTACAGCTGGAAGAGCCCAAAATTTCTTCATTCCCATTCTCCTTGGAGTTGCAATACCACGCAGGACACATGTTCCAGCGAGGCGATGTTCTGATCGCCATCCGCCCTAATTAGGCCTTGATTCCCGAAAAGCCCGACTCGCTTACTCTTTACCGATAGACCGCCAACAAATCTGCTCGGGCTGATCCCGTCCATGGACGCCCTCGCTATCCGCACCACCTCATTGGCTTGAATCATTCATGCCATGAAATTCACGTCTCGCTCGGGGCGACTCGTCCCCTCGGAACCGAGGGCGTTCTTGACGAGACCGGAGCAGTCAGCCACACGGGTCTATAAACAAAGTGAACGATCAGGAAATCAATTCCCAACAGGCGACATAAATCGACTGGTTAAGGAGGATGGAATAGAAAAAATGCTGAGGCTTGGTAATTTAAGCTGACTAACGAAAAAGGACCACCTAACCTTGACGGTTGTAACGATTGCGCCGTTGGTACGATGTTCCTTAAGGTGCCTAACGGTCGAATAATTGGCACGTGTTAGATAGCACTACCCAGCTTGGACTAGCTTGCTTTCGGGTGAGATTTCATCGTTGAGATTAACGATTGTAAGATTGATGCCGGTTATAGAGAGAGGCCAAGCGGTTCGCTTTAGCGTTGTGAGCGTTGGCGTTAGATACGATGCGAGAATGCAAAGTAGTGGGTGAGCCGCTGATCCGTTGACGCGCTTAACGTACCGCTTACACCGTTACGGTAGCCCCTGCATTCGCGTGGCGAATGCTAGAGATGAGATGCAGGTTGGGATTTATTTGACTACTAACCTAGGCGATCAAGCATGATCTCAAAGGCTGCATTTAGCTTTTCATCCGAATCGTAGTCGCCAGCTGCGATCGCATCTCGTAGTGCCGCAACCTTGTCCGCCCGAAATACTTCGGAACTGTTGGCTGTTTCGCTTATTGCGAGAGCTTCTGGTGAGAGTTCAAGCTGATCAACAGGCATTGCTAACGAAGCTTTAGTTTCTTCGTGAGCTGTCTTGATGGCGTTTGTTCGTGACGCGCTGCGTGCAGCATCAATACCCGAGATAGAAAAGTTACCGGAAATCTGCATAGTGTTCTCCCCCGTGAGGAATAGATCGACTCGGCCAACTGTGTTGGCGCCGATGTTGAGATGACAAATGGACTGCAACCTTGCCCAACTATTAAAGGTCACCACCCGATAGTGGCCACTGACCCTTAAGCTCGATCCGTAATCATCATGCAGTCCTTGTCGCAGGAGACCATCCGTAACGGTCGTGTCGACTTTGCATAGATATTGCTTTCGAGCGAAAGCTGGATGGGGTATCGACCCAGTTTACTCAACACCTGAGCTAATCCATTCTCCTTCCTTGAATGACGACTGTCGAAACAAATCCTAAGGTGCTCACCATTCTGATTAGGAATGATCTGAGCTCTAACAACAACCTTACTACCTAACAACGAAAGCAACACACGTGCCAACGGCAGATTAATGCTTACGTTCCTACCACTTTATACTCTTTTTGCCTGCTTAGTCGCAACCCAAACCGCGAAGATCCCGTTGAGAAATGCAGGATTGCTATAAGGACTGAATCGTTTGGTCGTCGGTACGAACGAGTAAACCTAATTCGACTAAGAATCAGAATCGATCTGATTCAACATGCAACTTTGTTCCGATCGATGCATCCGATGGCAGTTTCTACAAACTTGGAAAATAAAAATTACAAAGTCTCAAGAATCGGATGAATGCGCTGTTGACCTAATGGTTGGTCCCTTTCTATCTTACGGCCGTCGCAGCAAACGCGACCAAGAAAGAAAACAACGTTGGTTGTTATGTGCTCCGAGCACCTTTCAACCATCAGCCACAGGATGTGGTTAATGGTTGAGTTGTCATCCAACTTTTGCGGGCCGCCACCACGGATGGTTTGGTGGCTCGCGTATGATCCATGCTCCCGGAAACGTAGCTAATGTCCTTAGCCCCCCTAGGACTCGTTCACATTCCGGGAGCTTTTTTACGCACCTACAGAAAGATTGCTAGCAATCGCCCGCATTTAGCTCGCCCCAGATTCTGGTATTTCAGTCGCTACCTCAGGATCGAGCGAACACTCGGCTCGATTATCACGGTCTGCCGATCCTTTTGAGACACAGCCTCACTCAAACAGTCGATAATAGGCGAACAAACTACTAGCGATTTTGCTGGCTATCAATCAGACTATGGACGTCGAACGTGCAACCTAGCTTCGCACGTATTGTGTTCGATCCCTCCTTAGTCAGTTCCTGTCATGTCTCGTCGCGTCTGCTGCCTCGTCATTGCTATGTCCCTGTTCTGCATTTGCAGTTCTACACGTGCCATCGATGATCATGCCGTACCAAGCAAAGTAAATTCAGGCCCTTCCCCAGGGCATTCGATGCACGGCGAATCTTTTAACGAAGGGCCACGCCAAGCAGCTTACTTGATGCAAGGCATGAGTAACGTGCATTTCCCCATTTCGTCGAAACACCCACTGGCCCAACGTTTCTTCGATCAAGGGATCACGCAGTTACATGGCTTTTGGTACTTTGAGGCCGAACGCTCCTTCCGGCAGGCAGCCGCATTTGATGCGGACCATCCGATGCCCTACTGGGGTATGGCCCGAGCGAATATCGAAAATGAAAAACGATCACAAGGCTTCATACAGCAGGCGATGCAACGCGTCGAACGTGCCTCAGAAAAAGAACGTCGCTTAATAGAAGCATGGAATGAACGAGTCAAGAAACCGGTTGATCAAGCAACGGAACCCGACGCCAGTGCCCCCGCCAAATCCGATGACGAACGGAAGAAAGAAAAAGAGGCACGACTCAAAAAGTACCTTAGTGATTTAGACAGCATTGCTGTCGACTATCCTGACGACATCGAAATCAAGGCCATGATTGTGCTGCAAGCCTGGCAAAACAATGGCGAAGGAATCGAGATCCAGAGCTTCTCTTCGATGAACTCACTCCTTGCACAAATCTTCCAAGCCAATCCAAGACATCCGGCCCACCATTTCCGAATCCATTTATGGGATTACAAAAAGGAGGAATTGGCACTTCAGTCTGCAGCCTTGTGCGGTCCTAGCGCTTCAGGTATCGCACATATGTGGCACATGCCGGGCCATACATATTCTCGAGTGAAACGATTTAGTGACGCGGCGTGGCAACAAGAAGCATCGGCACGAGTGGATCACGCTCACATGATGCGAGACCGGGTCATGCCAGACCAGATACATAATTACGCGCACAATAACGAATGGCTAATCCGTTCATTGATGCTAATCGGTCAGCCTACACGAGCTATATCGCTAGCAAAAAATATGATCGAGCTTCCGAGGCACCCGAAATACAACACCTTTGGCAATCGGGGTAGCACCTTCTACGGACGAGAACGATTGCTACAAGTGTTTGTTCAATATGAAAGATGGAGCGAACTGCTGAACGTAACAGACACACACTATCTTCCAGAAGATTCCGATGTTCATCACAACGACGAACGACTCGCCTGGCGAGCCATCTCGGCGGGATACTCAGGAAAAGCGGAAGTAGCTCAGGAATCAAAAACAAAGCTTGAAAGCTCTCTGAAAGACTTGGAAGCCGAAGAGGGCAAAAAAATTGAACTTATCGATCAATTGAAGAAGGACTCTGCCACAAGCCAAGCTACCAGATCTGAACCCTCTCCATCCAATCCAACCTCGGACGTCAACTCTGCGGAAGCGAGTGCCCCAGAAGCAGCCAAGGCCCCCCCCGAGACCGTTCCCGCAGCTTCGACCGAACCCGCCCAGCCTCCGACGGCCATCGAATTGTTCGGCAAATCGGATGATCCGGCCTTGCCGAAAGAATTGTCCAAAGACTGGAAAAGTCCAGATGGAGATGAAGCCAAGAATTGGTCAGACGATCGAAAAAATGCGGAACGAGAACTCCACAGCCTTCGCTATCGGAAACAACGTCTTTCCTTTTGGCTTTCTGCTTTGGAATCCCACCAAGCAGCTGCAAGAGGGGACTTTCGCGAAGCACTTCGACATTCCCATAAAGCTCGAGCTGTAGTCTCAGAATGGACTCGGCTGGAATGGCTGGCAAAGTGTGGCGAAGCAACAGAGGCCTGGAAGATCGCGGAGGGTAAACTTAACGATAGCCCAGGTGAAGTCCTTCCATTAGCACGCGGAGCTTGGATGCTGAGCTTGCAGCCAGACAAAGCAGACAAGCTTCAGGAAGTCTTAGAAAAACTGAAGCCTTTGGCAACCAAGTCAGAACCAGGAATAGGCGTTTTGGATCGACTTAAGTCGGTGTTGACTGAAAAGGGGATTGTGGTCGACTGGACATCTCCTACCAAGGAACCTTCAGATATCGGAGAGCGACCTGATTTGGATACTTTGGGCCCATTTCGCTGGGCTCCATCAAATGCCCCCATGTGGCACGCAATGACTTCCGAGAGCAAACTGATGACGTCAAAACAGTATGCAGGAAAGCCCTACATTGCGATTTTGTACCTGGGATCAGGCTGCCTTCACTGTGTGGAGCAGTTAACCCAGATTTCTCCTAGGATCCATGATTTTAGGAACCTTGGGATCGAGCTCGTCGCGATAAGCACGGAAGACGTAGACCAACTCCGGACGGGGATCGCAAACTTCGACAAACCTATAGATACCCTCCTTTTGTCGAACGTGGAACAGGACACTTTCAAGGGATTTCGGGCTTACGATGACTTTGAGGGACAACCTCTTCACGGTACTTTTCTCGTGGATGCCCATGGTAGAATTCTGTGGCAGGACATAGGCCACGAGCCGTTTATGGAAATCGAGTTCCTGCTTAGGGAATCGGAGCGATTGCTGCGAATCGGAAATGGCGGCAACAGCCGCTGAAACCAAAAGGTCGGTCTGATCTGTCTGATCTGTCGGATCCGACCGAGCGCTTTTGCCCCCTTTGGGGGATGCGGGCGGCCATGTTTCACGATAAACGCCCCTCCGGATTGGGGGAACCCTAACGCTCAGAACCTGAGTATTGCATTAATCCGACGGGCTGGTAGAGTTCAGGGGTGGAACCAGGGTAGCGGGTTCCATTCGAACTGCACCCCATCACTTATTTCTCAAAATCCCGATGTCCGAGCCAACTCGTTCTGAAGCAACTAAAAAACTCTACATCGAAACCGTTGGCTGCCAAATGAATGTTTTGGATAGCGAAATGGTCGTTGCTTCTCTGAGAAAGAAAGGCTACGACTTGACCCAAGATCCTGCTTTGGCAGACGCAATTCTATTTAATACGTGCTCGGTTCGTGAACACGCTGAGGAAAAGGCCTACAACAATCTGCACCACCTCAAGCAGCTCAAACTCGCTAATCCAAACAAGGTGATTGGCGTGATGGGATGTATGGCCCAAAAAGATCAGAACAGTATTTTTCAAAGGGTACCCTTTGTTGATTTGGTCGTGGGGCCTGGTCAGTTACATCGAATACCTGAAATGATTGAACTGGCGGAGCAAGGCGAAAAACAACAGATCGCGGTAAGCCTTGACCGCAAAGGTGGAGCTGTTGACGAAATCAAAAGATCGCACGAAACCTTTGATCCACTTCGCGATCCTGAGATGAGGCCGACTCCGTTCCAAGCCTATCTTCGAATTCAAATTGGCTGCGACAAGTTCTGTACCTACTGCATTGTCCCTATGACGAGGGGCCCCGAACAAGGTCGCTCGCCAGACCAAATCGTCGAAGAAGCAAAGATCCTGGCCGCACAAGGAGCAAAAGAAATAACGCTTTTGGGTCAGACGGTAAATTCGTACAGACACATCGATGGAGACCGCACGACTCGACTCGCCGATCTCTTGCAGCGAATCCACCCGATTGAGGGCCTGGAACGAATCAAATTCGTAACCAATTACCCCAAGGATATGACACGAGAACTGCTCGAAACCGTTCGGGATTTACCCAAGTGTTCCCCGTACCTACACGTACCAGCACAGAGCGGAAGCGACAACGTTCTCAAGCGAATGAAGCGAGGTTACACGACGGCGGACTATTACGAAATGATGGATCGCATCAATGAGATCATCCCCAATCCATCCGTGTCGAGCGACTTCATTGTCGGGTTCTGCGGCGAAACCCTTGATGAGTTTCAAATGACCGTCGACCTTGTGAAACGATGCCGCTTCAAAAACAGCTTCATATTCCAATACAGTGTCCGGCCTGGAACAAAAGGTGCAGAACTCTACGCCGACGACATTCCACAGGAAGAGAAACATCGCCGGAATCTGGAGCTGCTTGAGGTCCAAAATCAAATCTCCCTCGAGGACAACATGAGGTTCCTCGGGGAAACGGTCGAGGTCCTTGTTGAGGGACCGAGCAAATGGTCTGTTCGCAAGAACGAAACCGGAGACTTGCGACAGCTTACGGGACGTACGATTTGCGATCGAATCGTCCATTGGGCCGGCAACATGAGACAGGTTGGCGAGCTATTGCCCATCCGAATCACCGATGTTTCCGCATTCAGTTTACTCGGCGAAGTAGAAACATTGGAAAGTAAATGCGAGCCCGATCTAATCCAGCTGACGACGGGCGCATAATCTGTAATGAGGCCCCCCTCGTTTAACCGCACGGGCTACGCCCTGCGCTGATCTTTCCAACCCAGCCCTACCCAGCGCCGCTCAATCAATCAACCCGCTAATCGTTTTTCTGGGGGGCTGACCTAGAGACCACTGCGCACGGCGATGCCTGTGCGGTTAAACGACGGCCCCTTAATCCCGCGGTTTTGACATTCCCTCACCGAACGTCTTTCTTCTATAACCGAGTCTACGCATCTCAAGTTCGCACATCACCCCTGGTTGCCATCTCGGTCCAAAATGCCTCGAGTTTTTTGCATAGCAAATCAAAAAGGTGGAGTCGGCAAAACCACGACTGCCATCAATCTCGCATGGGCAATGGCTAGTTCTGGACAGAAAACGTTGCTTGTAGATTTGGATCCCCAGTGCAATGCGACGAGCGGATTGGGGCTCGCACCCGCAGAGCGACATCCATTGCTAATTGATGCTCCGCTGCGTGAGAGTATTCTTCAAACCGAGAAAAGTCGGCTCGATCTCATGCCGGGCTGTCGGTCTTTTCAAGACGTCGACCGATTGGCCAAAGGTGGCGTAAGCCAAGGGACTTTACTGAGACAACATTTAGAAGCGGGGCTCGGACATTACGACTCGGTCTTTATCGACTGTCCGCCTTCGCTAGGAGAACTCACACAAGCAGCGCTGGCAAGTAGCACAGAAGTGCTCATGCCAATCCAATGTGAGTATTATGCCATGGAAGGTTTGACACAGATGATTCATGTCATTCGCGATGTCATGCAGCAGTTTCCAGGACGCCTAACTTTTGGTGGCATTCTTTTGACGATGTACGATCCAAGATTTGAGTTAACTCGCGAGGTAGATTCCGAAGTTCGGGATTTCTTTGGAGACATCGTATTTGATACAGTCATCCCACGTGACATCGCAATCAGCGAAGCGCCAAGCCACGGAACAAGTGTGCTAGCATATGCACCTCGCTCGCACGGAACGCGAGCATACATCGAACTTTGCATGGAGGTATTAGATCGTGACTAAAGATCGTCGATTGGGTAGAGGGTTAGCGGCACTTCTCGGAACTCCGATAGAAGAGAATGCAGCCGAGATGACAATGGGGACAAATCAGCAGCGAGGTTCGGCGCAGCCACTTGCTTCAACCAATGCAACCAACATAGAAGCGTCGTCCGCAAATGCCTCTGTCACCACACGATCGGAAGTTATTCGACAACTTGCCAGCGAAGCCAAGGCGAACGAGGCGAGTTCAGCGGTATCACCAATAAGTATTCCCGTTGATCCTCCCGTGTCGGCAGTAAAGCATTCAGATCGAACCGACACTGGTGCGTTATCGATTCCCACCAATCTGATCGATCCCAACCCGTTTCAACCACGACGACAGTTTCTCCAAGGTGAAATTGAATCGCTTGCTGAGTCAATTAAACAGCATCAACAACTGCAACCTATTCTGGTTCGCAAAGTCCAAGATCGCTATCAGTTAATTAGCGGCGAGCGTCGTCTACGCGCAACCATTCATGCAGGGTTGCCAACCATTCGTGCCGAGGTACGAGTAGCAGACGATCGGCTTGTTGCTGAACTCGCAATCATCGAGAACCTCCAACGGAAAGACCTAAACGCCGTTGAGAAAGCAATGTCCTTTAAGCGATACTTGACTGAACACAAATGCACACAAGAAGAGCTAGCTAACCGAATCAAGATTGATCGTAGCACGATTGCGAATCTGCTAAGACTCTTGGAATTGCCCGAGGGAATCACGGACGCAATTCAACGAGAAGAGATCACCGCCGGACATGCCAAAGCCCTGCTCAGCTTGGGTAGTATTAAGGAGCAGCACGTTTTTCTTAAGAAGATCGTAGAGCACGGTTGGAGCGTACGAGAGACAGAACGACAAGTTGCAGAAGCGGTTGCTTCAACGGCAGCGTCCGAGGACGGCATTCTTGGAATCGTACCGAATCGTCGACCTTCGAAGAGCAGCCAACTCCAATCGCTCGAGTCTGATCTCAAGATGAAGCTCGGAACCAAAGTCGAGATAAGTCAATCAGGCAGAGGTAAAGGACGAATAACGATTCACTTTACAAGTGTTGAGGAATTTGATCGCATCCGAAGCGTGCTTGCGAATGAATCGACCAAGCGAGCCGCTGCTTAAGGTGCTATAAATGGACTCTAGATTCTGGAGCTGGTTGGTTTGGGGCGTGGTGGTATTTATCGCCTTTCGCGTCCTAATAAGACTAGCTTTTGAATTGCAATCGCATCTTCAAGAATTGCTCGTTGCCTATGTCCGGAAGCAAAAAGAGATTGCAGCCAGAAACCTCAAGATTATGCAAATACGGGAAAAAGTCAAAAGACTAAAAGATGCGGCGAAAAGGCATGCTGACGCAGAACAAGCAGCCAAAGACGCTGCAGTAATGCAACAAGCAGAAAAGGTGAAGTCTCGTATTGCCGCAGACCAAACGAACAAACAGCAGATCGCAGGAACCGTTGCAGAACAACGCCGAGCAGCATAAGCACTGTCGCTTGCGTCCTGGCGAGTCCCCCTACCTTCAACACGGTATGATATGAGTTAGTTTCGTGCCCTGTCCGACCGTCATTGGATGGGGATGTTATTTATCATAAGGAATCCTCTCCGTGGAATGGTATGACAATTGGGAAGACTGTGTCCATGCTTGCCATGCACTGCTTCCTCCGCCTAGCCGCCTAGCGTTGATCGAAAGACTAAAGTCGCACGCAAACCGGTCGACTTACCTTCGGCCAATCTTGGCAGCTCGTTCTGTTGGAGGTTCGTCTGGGTACCTGGTTCTACATCCAGGAGCGTTGGCAATCATCGGCGGACTTGATTTCCCAGACTGCGAAAACGCTGCTTGCCGCGCTGACACGGCGATGCTTCTCGAGGATCTAGTGGAATATGCATCGCTGGAGGTTGAGATTGTCCAATCGGTAATCACTCAAGGTGAACTTAGTGCGGCTGAACAATCTGCATACGAAGAGTGCTTTCGCTCTGCAGGATTGAATGAAGTTGCAGAGTTAGTACAGATTGAAATCAACTCCCCCAAGCCAAAAGCCGGCATCGCATCAAGTTTGTCCAGTGATACAGCCATCCAACTTGGGGATAGCCTCACACTACAGGATGCAAACGAGTTTGATTCGGACGAGTTTGCCAAAATTGTCGAGCAGACCTACGTCGGATCTCTAGATGTTCCTGAACTCAATGGGATTCGATCGACGCACAATACCATTGAGGGATATGCATCGTGTGTTAAAGAGAGCCATTTGCCATGGTGGGTTGTTGTCGAATCAGGAGAACCGATAGGCTGTTTGTTTTTATGTCCGCACCAAAACGAACTTGTGGAGTTAGTTTATTTAGGGCTTGTTGCTCAAGCTCGAGGCAAGGGGCTCGGAGGGCGAATACTAGAATTTGTGGAGCACTGGGCTAGCGAACGAGGAGCTACGCGAGTGGTAGCTGCAGTCGACCAACGCAACACTCATGCATTGCATATTTACAAAAAGGCAGGCTATGTCGAGTTCAGCCGAGCTAACGCTTGGATAAAAGCCTCGTAGGTGACGGGGTAGATCTCTTCTTAAGTTTTGATTGACGAGCCTTACCAAAATCATCGAAGACAAAAGATAAAGGGGGCACGCCAAGCGGTGCGTCCCCTGAAACGCCGACAGACGAATGGCCTGCTGACGACCTTATCGGAGGGTTGGGCCCCACCGATGTGAATCGCAGTCGACCATGAGCCAACAACATTATCCGAACGCATGAAAAAACGCTCTACCTCGCCAAAGATAATACACCATCTGCATTGCATCGGAATTGGTCTTCAATGACGGACAAACCACCAACTCCGTTCCATCATATGCGAACGGCTGCTTGCGGTCATCTTTAGTTCCGAATCCGACTAGCACCTGCTGCTCAAAAAAGGTACCAACAAACGCTGGCTCAATGAATTCAAATTCATCAGCAAGCGATGTTTCGATCCACTCGCGAACCTGCTCCTGCACCGAAGTTGGCAGTCGACTTGCATCTCGCTCATAAATCTCCGGGTGTTCAATATCCCAACCTGCGAAGATGGCGAATGCATCGTCGGTTGAAATATTAGCCAGATCCTGCGCAAAGGCCTTAGCCACGGGACCCGCCAACCCAACGTTACTAAACTCGCTGTCAGACATGCTATACCCAAATCGGAACAGAAAGCATTCCTGAGGCGTTTCGAAACCAGGCCATGGAAGAGTACGTTGTTCCAAAAACTCAATCCGCGAGGGAGCGATCCCCATCTGCTCAACTTGGGCCAGCCAATGAGCAAGTTGCGATTCTGCTTGAGCAAGAATGGTTTTGTGTTTATCGTCGATCCGATCAGAGCATCCCAATTCGGTCGCATACGCCAGAGCTCGGGCTCGCGAAGCAGGATCGGCCGCCAGTTCGACTAGCAGATCCGTTCCACGCGGTTGATTTAGTTTAGCCAAAGCAAAAGCCGCCTCTGTTCGGATACGACGATGCCGAAGCTCTGAAGCTTGCATGAGCTTCCCGATGCAAGAATCGTTGTCGAGCAAAGAAAGGGTATGACACAGAGAAACACAAAGGGACACCGAATCAAACAAGATCTTTTGGACTTCGGACGCTTGCTGACCGAATTTGCCTGGATCTTCCTCCATCAACCCCAATCGCTGCACGATCCCCCCCAGGAGTGAAACAACGTCTTCGAATCGACACGCGCAGGGATGCGGATCTAGCCTGCCAGTTGAGTAAAGATGATTGGCAATGTCGAGGGCTGAGGCCAAAATGGCGGGCTGACTGCTTTCCAGGATCCGTGGAAAGACTAGCTCCACATCCCAGTCTTCATACTGAAGGAGTGGACTGAGAGCGAGCGATGCCGAAGTCCATGCTTGCGGGGGAGTTTGCAAAAGAAAGTCCACGCCCATTTGGATCGCTGTCGGATGACCAGAAGCGAAAGCGATTTGCAGGAGTGAACCGTCAAGGTTTCCGTGGCGGCTGTTTCGGACTTTAAGGAAAAGTTCGGTGGCAGCTTGAACTGTGATCAGCTTCTGAAATGCGATTTCCTCCGGCGGCAGCTTGCTAACTCCCAGGCTAGCCCGAAGCCATTGGGCCACGCGCTGGATTAGTCGCTCCAAAGTTGCCTGAGCGAATCGAGTTTCTGCAGCATGGTAGGTTTCCCAGGACTCGATCAGCTCTCGGGCTGCAAAAACCGCCCACACGAGATCGGTCGGATCTGAAAAGGACGGCAAAAACTGGGATTCCGACTGCAATCCGTTTTCCAGCTGTTGCAAAGTCCGGTTCAGCCAAATGCGGGCGTCGTCGGACATTTCAAGGGGAAAATCGCTCATGTACGTCAACATTCTCGGAGAATAAGTTCAAAGCGGCGTATCGTCTTCGCAACTCTAACGTAAAATGCGTTTTTGACGACACCAACTGGTGGAAGATGCTTATGGATGACAAATTGCCTGATACCGTGACTGACAACTTACCCGAAACATTTGAAGATCTGAAGCTTTCTAAGATCATGTTAAGGGCCTTGAAATTACTTGGCTACGAACGGCCATCCCCTATCCAGGCTCAAGTCATCCCCTGGGCATTACAGGGCTACGATGTCATCGGGCAGGCGAGAACCGGAACTGGCAAAACAGCATCGTTTGCAATCCCCATTTTGGAACAACTCGATCCTCTTCGGTCGACCAAATCCCCACAAGCATTAGTTCTAGTTCCGACTCGCGAATTAGCAGCCCAGGTTTATGGCGAGTTTTTGAAACTGGCAGAGGGCTGCCCCACAAGCGTCTTAGAGGTCGCCGGTGGTAAACACATGCGTCGACAGACGCGGAAGCTTGGCGAGGGAGTGCAAGTGGTCGTCGGAACTCCTGGACGGGTGCTTGATCACTTGAGTCGACGTACGCTGGATTTATCTCGATTGTGGTGTGTCGTTCTCGACGAAGCCGACCGAATGCTCGACATTGGTTTCCGGCCAGCTATTGAACGGATACTTCGTAGTTGTCCAAAAAATCGCCAAACCTTGCTATTAAGTGCGACGCTTGCCGATGGCGTTCGAGAGTTGGCGACCACCTATTTGTTCGAGCCAGTCCATGTCGATTGTTCAAAGAAGGACTTGTCCGTCGACACTATCGAGCAACGTTACATAACGGTTGGCGCAGACCAGAAGTTTGAGACGTTGGTAAGTTTGCTTCTGAGAGAGTTACCCCCTCAGACCATTATCTTTTGCAGAACGAAACTGGGAACAGCCAAACTTCATAGGCAATTGGATAGCAGATTACCTCGCATTCCCGAGTTAGCCTCCTATCAGTTAGCGACGATTCACGGCAACATGAATCAAACCCAGCGCGATGCGGTGTTTAAAGACTTGCGAGCGGGCAATATTCAGATTTTGGTCGCAACCGATGTCGTCGGTCGCGGAATTGACGTCTCAACCATTTCGCACATCATCAATTACGATTTGCCTGATGACAGCGATGACTATGTTCACCGAGTGGGACGAACAGGCCGAATGGGCCGAGATGGGATCGCATTTTCCTTTGTCGCCAAGGGCCAAGGAGATCGCTTGACCGAAATAGAGCACCGCATCAATCGGTTATTAGCGATTGATCCGCTGTCTGAGCCAGTTATTGCCAAGCCGACCGATGGAAAGCTGAAAGTAGTCAAGGCAGAAGTCGAAATTGCCGAGGCCCCGCAATCGTTTGGCGAGATGCCATCGGGTCCACTTCAAAAGCGTCGTCTCAATCGCATGAGACGCCCCTTGAGCGACCGCGAAAAACGCCGCTAACAATCCTAACCCACAGCGTAAGGGCTTGTTGCTTTAATGGCGTTTTGAAAAACAAACATTAGCCGCAGGGCGCTAGCCCACGGTTAACGGCCGACAACCGGACGCTAGCGCGCCCACGGCTTATTAAAGCACGTGTTCGTAAGCGAGGGACCGACCACCTTTGTTTCCTCAATTCCCTACATCTTCTAACAATGCACAAAGTATTCATCGACGGAGAAGCAGGCACGACCGGATTGCAAATTCGCGAGCGGCTTGTTGGAGACAAAGATTTTCAAATCGTTAGCATTGACCCAACCGCGAGAAAAGATCCTAAGGCGAAGCTTGCGATTCTCGAAGAATCAGATTTCGTTGTCCTCTGTTTGCATGATGACGCCGCCAAAGAAACCGTCGCATTAGTTGGTTCTCTAGACGCAAACAATCGTCCACGAATTGTTGACGCCAGCACCGCTCACCGTGTGGCCGAAGGCTGGGCTTACGGCTTTCCTGAGATGGGGGCCGATCAAACAGAAGCGATACGCCATGCAGACTTCGTAAGCAATCCAGGCTGCTATCCGACTGGTGGCATTGGGCTCTTGCGTCCCTTGATTTCCGCTGGACTGCTGCCAAAAGATTATCCAATCGTGGTACAAGGTTTCAGTGGCTACTCGGGCGGTGGTCGTCAGATGATCGAGGCTTATGAATCAGCAGACAAGACTCAGAGTGCACCGCCACTCGATGTTTACGGACTTCAATTGCAACACAAACACGTACCCGAATTGCAAAAGTATTCAGGCCTATCGCGCCGACCCATTTTCTTGCCATCCGTGGGTGCGTTTCACAGTGGAATGATCGTTGAGATTGCATTGCATTTTGATTTATTAGCAGGGGTTAGCACTTCGGCTCAGCTAGAATCTTGTTTACGGGATCATTACGCGGGTTGTGAATACGTTAGCGTGGTTCCACCGACCGAGAATGGTCGCATGGAGCCACAAGCGTTGAATGGAACCAATCGCATGGAGTTATCAGTTTTTGGTAACGATCGAATTGGCCAAGCGGTCTTGGTTGCCAAGCTCGACAATCTTGGCAAAGGTGCCAGCGGCGCCGCCGTCCAAAACCTCCGCCTCATGGCCAGCAAGTAGCAGGCCATAACAACCCTCGCTCTTGTAGGCCGTAACAAGTCTCACACCCGTAGGCCGTAACAAGTCTCGAAGAGACGCAGTTACGGCAAGCACGCCAAGTATCATTAAACCAGTCAATAAGCCATCAGATTGACACATGCAAGCCGTAACTTCGCAAAGCCTTGTTACGGCCTACAGGACGCCTTGTTACGACCTGCTGGACGATTTTCTCATTCCCACTAGCGTCAAGCAAACCGTTAACAACAAGAACATCAAAAACGCAACCAAATCCTTGCTAGGAAGCGATTCTGTAATCGACACTCCCTGAGCCGCAAACCAAGCGGTCAGCGATGGACTAAAGTTCATAAACGACACCAACACCGCTGCGATGGCTCCCCCGGCAATGTATCCAGAACTGAGCAACACTGCGGGACTCGAATCATCCTCACCTGATGCCGTACCCTTCCACTTATCAGCAAGGTACCGCACCATCCCACCAATAAAGATCGGGGTCGACGACGATAGTGGCAAATAGACACCCACCGCAAACGGAAGACTCGCCACTCCGCTCAGTTCGAGCGTCACGGCAATGAGCACACCGATCATGACTAACCCCCACGGCAGTCGCCGATCAAGAATCCCATCGATGATGAGTTGCATAAGAACTGTCTTGGGTGCTTCATATCGTGTAGTTGGCTTTCCTTCGTCGTCATTTTTAAGAACACCATTGATGGCCGGATCGACTAGATACGCAGGCTTGCCATTGGAATCTATGAGATATTTACCTGGTGGCAGTTGCTTGTCGGTTTCAGCTCGCCCAAGAATCAACACGGAGTATTCGGTGGTATCCGTGGCATACGGTCCCGATTGAACGCGTCCTTTCGCAAGCCCCTCGGTATCAATGACCACGGACGCATAAGACTCTACCGCTTTCTTGCTATAGGTGGTATTAGCCTCGTTCATGGCAAGTAAAACTAAGCCAACAACGAAAGCGCACGTTAGAGCACCGATAAGAATCGCGATTTGCTGCGAACGAGGCGTTGCACCGACGAGATGACCGACCTTGAGTGCTTGTGCGGTGGCCCCTCCATTCGAACAGGCTATGCAAACAACACCAGCCACGGTAAGTGCCGTAAGCTTGATCTCTTTGTTGATGGTTACGAGGCCAAACGAATCAAGAACGAGCAGTATCAAACAGGTCAGTAACAACGTCGCGACAGTCATGCCGGATATTGGGCTCGATGTTGAACCGATTTCCCCGGTAATTCGCGAGGCAACCGTGACAAACAGAAACGAGAAGACCATGATCATCAACGCCGCAACGAAACCAGTGAAGCCGAAACCTAGCCCCAATTGCGGAACCGCCATAAGACTCAGAACGAGCACAACGCTGCCCCCAAAGACGATAGGCAGCGGGATATCTCGCTCGGTACGAAGACCAACTACTCCCTCTCGTTTGCTCTTCCTCAAATCCCTAACACTAGAAAACAATGCCCCAATAATGACGGGCATCGCTTGTAGCATGCTAATGATTCCACCAGCCGCAACTGCACCTGCACCGATGTAAAGAATGTAATTGCTCCGCACATCATCTTCGGACATGTCGCTGATGAGCGTTGTTGCAGGTTCCAAAGGTTGTGTTAGCCCCTCGCCAAAGTAGACAATCATCGGCGCGATAACTAGATAAGCCAGTACGCCCCCTGCCACCATAATGGAAGAGATCTTGGGTCCAATGATGTAGCCGACACCGAGCAAGGTTGGGCTAGCCTCGAGTCCGACGCTCGCTCCTTTAAGACCGATCGCTTTGCCGGTCGCACTAACGGTATGCAATGCCAACGAGACCACATCGGACCAAAGCTTGAGAGCCCCCATCAGTAGTTGATAGACAAAACTTAGTGCGAAGCCTGCGAAGATCATCATCGCATTCCCGCCCCCTTTTTCTCCTGCCACCAGTACTTCGGCGCAGGCTTTGCCTTCGGGGAAAATCAGCTTGCCGTGTTGTTTTACGATAAAGGCTTGTCGAAGCGGGATCATCAGCAAAATACCCAGCAGCCCACCAAAAACGCTAACGGTCATGACTCGAACGACATCGATCTCAAATCCGAGAAGCAGCAGAGCAGGCATGATCATCCCGACCGCAAAAGCCAGCGACTCCCCAGCAGACCCAGCCGTTTGAACGATGTTGTGTTCGAGAATCGTCGTCTTTCGGAACCCAGTCATGCGGCTCAGCACGCGAAAGAATGTCAGGGCGAGAACGGCAACCGGGATCGACGCCGAGACGGTGAGGCCGACCTTGATGACCAGATACATCGACGAAGCGCCGAAGATGATCCCTAAAAGAGCCCCCATGACTAGCGGCCCCCAGGTCAGCTCCGGGACATTCGTGTCCTCAGGGACAAAGGGCTTAAAGTCTTTGTTAGGTGTCTCGGCCATGGATACCTTTAAGGGCAAACGGAGCGGGATTAGTGCGAAAAAGCTGTTTTTACAGGGGGAAAGATACGAAGAGGAGCACCTTTCACGGCAAGAGCGTCGAGCCGGAATTATACAACTTCAAACGAGCGCCTGGGAGACATTGAGTTAGAATAGCGAACTTGAGCCAGTAGATTCGGATAAATTTCGAATAGGAATAACGCCCAGAGGGTTGATACTGGCACCAAAATAAACTAGACAAGTTCCAGTTTGATTAGGTGATCGCTGATGAACAGTGGTCGCAACGTATTTTCCCATTTGATCATGAAAGAGGTTGTGCGTGGAGTCTTCAACCGCATCGGCGACTGTAAACCAAGGTGGTGACGCAATGACGGGTCACCCTGTAGGATTTTGGTTTTTCTTTTGGGGTGAGTTCGCCGAGCGGTGCTCGTATTACGGCATGCGAGCGATTCTGGCGATGTACATGATCGACAAGCTCGGAGTCGACAAAGGTAACGCGGGGACATATATGTCTCTGTTTATCGCAGCATGTTATTTCTTTCCTCTCATTGGTGGTTGGGTCGCAGACAACTTTCTGGGCAAATACTGGACTATTGTTCTGTTCAGCTTGCCCTACGTTTTGGCTCAGTTCACCGTTGGTATCGAAAACCCCGCTATCGTGATGGGATCTTTGGTGTTGCTGGCCATGGGTTCCGGGGTGATCAAACCAAACATCTCGACATTGATGGGCTTAACTTATGATCAGCAGAGGCCGGGGCAGGCTCAGTTAAGGAGCTCCGCGTTTTCATGGTTTTACATGGCGATCAACATCGGTGCTTTTCTGTCGCAATCATCGATGCCATGGTTGCGGGATGAATATGGCTATCAAGTTGCCTTTATTTTCCCAGCGGCACTCATGGCCCTCGCCCTAGTCATTTTCGCGTTGGGCAAAAAATTCTACGGTGACGAAACGATCGTCCAACTAGTAACCACACCTCCTACAGACGCCGACAAAGGCCTCAAGACCATTACCGGCGTTCCCATTGTCAAGCAATTAGTGACAGAGGAAGAGAGACAAAACCGTCGTGCCTTAAGACTAGAAACACTTCAGCGCATCGGTTTGTTGTTTTTGACGGTAATGTTCTTCTGGGCGATTTTTGATCAATCCGCTAGCACGTGGATCTTCTTCGCTAACACTTACATGGACTGCACTTTGTTCGGCGTGCCCGTTCCGCCGGATTCGATCCAAGCGTTCAATGCGTTGTTTATCATCGCCATAGTTCCGTTGAGCGTTGCGATCTTTAAAGCGTTTCCGGTGAAAGCAACCAACAAAATTGCGATCGGATTCGGCTTTACCGCACTTAGCATGGTCATCATGAGTTTGTCCGGCTTTATGGCTGGCACCGCCATCAAGGGGACCAAGATGACGTTTGCCGATGGATACATCGTGCTACCTGCTTCAGCGGATGCTCTCGACAAAATGACCGACAGTTTAAAAACAAGCGGAGCGAGTATCACCGGCATGAATTCGGAATACGATGCCGCGAAAAAGAAGCTTACAATCAAGGGTGGTGGGCTGGCTATCGCGGACAAGCCAGCGGTACCTCTCACGAGCAGTGTTGCAGGCCTGGTTGATCTGGCAGATGGGACCAACGTTCTTGAAGTTGTAAAGACAGGAGAACCCAAAGAAGGGGATCTGGCGATCGTGACCGAAGTTGTCGATTGGGTTAAACCAACCGAAAGGGTTACCGTTTGGTGGCAAGTTTTGGCTTATTTGATTCTTACGGCGGGTGAAGTTCTCGTTTCGATTACCGGTCTAGAGTTGGCTTTCGTCGCCGCACCTGCCTCGATGAAAAGCTTCGTAACCGCATGTTGGTTGGCTGTTGTGTTTCTTGCAAACTTGCTCATCAACGCACCAATCACGCAGCTTTATCCGCTGATGCCACCGACCTACTACTTCGGACTTTTGGGGCTGGCTATGTCAGCGATTCTGCTAGTCTACTTCCCGATTGCAGCTCGATTCAATGCAGGTCTCGAAGCTGGGGCAAATGCGTAGTTTGGTAACGGCAAAGAAGTGATATGGTATTCGACTCGCATTCGATTTTAGAGAGAGCCAAAGCGGGCGACGACGTTGCCAAGGGGGAACTCCTGGAGAGATTCCGCCCCTATCTTAACGTCATTGCCCAGCGGCATCTGGATGAACGACTGCGAGGTCGGCTCGATTTTACCGATGTGGTTCAAACTACGTTTCTGGAAGCGTCTAGAGACTTCGGTGCATTTCGCGGGGAATCAATCGATTCGCTGCTTGCTTGGTTGCGAAACATACTTCGCAACAATGTCCACACGGCTCACCAGCAACACCTGGGAACGCAAAAGCGTTCTGCTCGGATGGAAACCAAAATCTCCATCCCATCCGAAAATGGTGGTAGCTCTTTGGGAATGGAACACATCATTCCTGCGGAGACAAGTACGCCTAGTCAGCGGGTTATGCGGAATGAAACAGCCGCCATGCTTGCAGCACATCTTGAACGAATCCCTGAAACGCAACAAGAAGCGATTCGGTTGCGATATGTTGAGGGCTTGTCGCTAAAGGACATCTCAGAAAAGATGGGCAAATCGGAGATGGCGGTCGCAGGCTTGCTTAAACGCGGTTTGCGATCTCTCCGCGAGTTCCTCGGCGACAGCCGAACAGGCTAACGCACGTCGAAACTCTTCATCGTCGTCCCCTCTTGTAGGCCGTAACAAGTCTCAAAGAGACGCAGTTACGGCAAGCACACCGGAGATTATTCGACTAGTCATTCATGCGTCATATAGAAACAGGCATACCGTAACTGCGCAAAGCCTTGTTACGGCCTACACTAGACGCAGTTACGGCCTACTTGTAGCCTGTACGAATTGTTGAGCCGCTTTTGTTATCACGGGCCAATCGCGGTTCTTAATGGCGGTCGCATCGACAAACTGGCCGCCTACGCCGACTGCTACCGCTCCTGCCTCAAAGTATGATTGAACATTATTTAAATCGACTCCTCCTGTAGGCATGAGCTTTAAGAATGGCATCGGTGCGAGAACATCTTTGATGTAGTTCGGTCCCAATCCTCGCGCAGGAAAGACCTTGACGATATCACTGCCATCCGAATGAGCATTGTAAATTTCGGTCGGCGTGAACGCACCGCTGCATATCAATGTGTTTGCATTTTTGCACATTTTGATAACAGCTGGTGCATAAATCGGCGTAACAATAAACTGGCAACCGGAATCCAGTGCCAGCCTCGCCTCATCGATTGTTCGAACTGACCCAATTCCAATCGCAGCCTCCCCGTGATCAAATTGTTTGATCTCCGAGCGGCAACGTGCAACCGCTTTTCCTGCTTCTGGGTTTGTTAGCGTAAACTCGATCAGTCGAACTCCTCCATCAAGAAGTGATTGAACTAGCGGAACGGCATCAGTCAAGTCAGGTAAACGCAGAATAGCGACCAGGCGATGTTGCAATACAAGATCCACGATTTCATTTACTTTACGAGAAACAAAATCCAGTTTGCGTGAGGTGTTTTCGTTTAGCACTTTGACAAGGCCTAAGTTGTTTTGATCAACGCGACTCAAATGGCGTAATCGCTAGGCGAGATTTCACGAATCTCTAAGCTGATTTGACGCTCAGCCTGCCATTTTAGCCAACAGCGCATAAAAAATGAGGCTCGACTCGACTCCTCCTCAAACTTAGAAAGCACCCTTTGGCGGATTTCCTGGCATTTCTGCAGAAATTCGGGGGAATTCACCATTCGCGAGGGGCTGTCGGGCAATATTCCGGAGTTCGATGTGTTCACTTTTGAGGGCATGACAGAAAAATCCTGGTAACGTAGGAAACGAGCGGTTGTTTTTGCCTAGCCGGAGTGAGAATGGTTGGTTAACCTAAGGCGGTTGGCAGTCCATTGTAGCAGAACAGCACAACACGATTCACCCAAGATTTTCGCGATGAAACGATTTTTACTGGCAAGCTTGATCTCAACATTTACGGTTTCCGCATCGCCTTGCACGACTGCAATGGCACAGGAAGCCAGCGCCGAAGCAACCCTCATGGGGATCAGCAAAATGAAGCCCGATTCGGGACCATTTGTGGAATACAATGGCGTTTTCATGGTGCCCTACACCCATGAAATCGAACGAACCAGTATTAAGTTTGAGATGATTCCAGTGCCAGGTGGAGAAGTCACTATCGGTTCGCCAGCAGACGAAGAGGGGCGAACAGACGACGAAGGGCCTCAGTTCACTGTGACCTTACCACCCTACTGGGTCGCCAAGACCGAGTTGACTTGGGGCGAATACAAAACTTTCATGCGAATGTATGACGTGTTCAAGCGACTTGCGGGCGAGGGCGTTCGAACTGTGAACGATGACAATCGGGCCGATGCGATCACCGTTCCGACTCCGCTCTATGACCCCGCTCACACGTTTGAGTATGGCGAAGATAAATCGCAGCCTGCGGTAACGATGACTCAATATGCTGCCA
Organism: Pirellula sp.; assembly: GCA_046344995.1. Taxonomy (GTDB): domain Bacteria; phylum Planctomycetota; class Planctomycetia; order Pirellulales; family Pirellulaceae; genus JBKCUI01. The sequence continues at coordinate 13,804 of JBKDKR010000079.1, read as the reverse complement.
AGCAGTACACGAAGTGGCTCAGTGGCATCACCGGCGTTGAGTATCGACTGCCGACCGAGGCGGAATGGGAACATGCGGCGAGAGCTGGATCAAAAACGGCTTATTGCTTTGGCAATGATCCCGCAGAACTCGAAAAATACGCAACCTTTACAGACAATGCTGAGGGGGCTGCAGCCAAGGTCGGTTCCAAGGCTCCCAACGCTTTTGGCCTTCACGATATGCACGGCAACGTGTGGGAATGGACCATTGATCAATACGACGCAGCGGGCTTCGGTGACCGCGGGGGCAAGAAACTCTCTTGGAAAGACGGGACGGCATGGCCGACCGAACAAGATTCTCGTTGCGTGAAGGGTGGTGGCTGGCAAGATTCGGCCGATCGCCTGAGAGCAGCGGTTCGAATGGGATCGGTTGACGAAGACTGGAAAGAAAGCGATCCCAATGTACCTCTGAGCCCATGGTGGTTCACAACCGATCCAGCACGCATGGTTGGAATGAGATTGGTTCGCTCAGCGGAGCCTCTTTCCCCCGAACTCAAGAAGCTATTCTGGGACATCGATAACGAAACAACTCAAGAAGATGTAAGCTTCCGATTGAAAGAAGGCCGGGGTGCGATCGGTCTTCCTGTTCCTGAGCTTATTAAAGAGTTTCAACGTCGCGCTCGCTAGTTTGTAGGCGGTAATGGCTCAACTTAAAGACTGGATGCAGTTAGTTCGCGTGCCGAACACATTTACAGCATGCGCCGATTCCATCGCTGGATTCAGTTTTGTTGTTGGCCCTTGGTTTAGCTCCTCCGAATCTTATCTACCTGTACTCTTCATTTCGCTCGCATCCGTCGCCTTGTACTGGGCAGGGATGGCAATGAACGATGTCAACGATGTGGAACGAGATAAAGCCCAAAGACGATTCGGTCCGCTGGTATCAGAACGAATATCTGTTTCGGAAGCTGCGAGTGTCAGTTGGATACTTTTTGGAGCCGGGATACTCTTTGCCGCTGCAGCTGGGTTGTTTGCGAGTGGAGAATCGCTCGGGTCCAATCTTTGGGTGCCGCTGCACTTCGTACCTGCGGGGATTGCCGTTTGGCTAACCGCTGCAATCTTGGCCTATGACAGCCGACTCAAGCAAACAATTCTCGGGCCATGGCTAATGGGTTTGTGCCGATTGCTTAATTTGGCTTTGGGCATGGCGCTGGGAGTCGTATCCATTAAGTTCGACGAGAATCTAATGGGCTCGATGATGCCGGGATGCTGGTTGCTGCTGGCAGGGCACGGTCTGTTTGTCGTTGGATTAACCCTGGCAGCCCGAAAAGAATCGATGCTGATTCAATCAAGAGCACGTCTAGCAATGTGCTGGAGCGTAAGCGTGATCGGGGTAGTGTCGATTGCAGCATCGGCGAGCTTCATCGCACCGGACATTTATCAACGTCTCGGCTCAAAAGACTGGTTTCCGATCTTGATCGCTCTGCTAGCGACACCTTGGGCGATGCGAGTTGTTAATTCTGTGAAGCATCCGAATGTTTCCAGCTTGGTACCGGCAATAAAGCAATCCATTTTGACGATTCTGTTTTTGGATGCGGCGATCGCTCTGCAGTTCGCGGACACCGGTCCTGGAGTCCTTATTTGCCTCTTTGCAATTCCGACTTTTCTTATGGGCCGCTACTTCCGCATGACGTAGCAGCCCCAGGTTACCACGCGAAACACTTCGCAGTATTGCTCATTACAATCGATTCACTAGCTCATTGATTACGACTGACATGATTTGACGCCCCGCCGATCGGTTCGTTGGCGCAGGTCGATTCAATCGGTGATCATGGTAATGGGGACTTTCTTGTGCGAAGCCTTCGTCGTGTGAAAACTCTACGCGATAGCTCGGAACCCCAGATGGTATTTGCTCTCGGTGATAGTAGTGCGGGGGCACTTGATGGACTGGAGGACGATGAACGGGTGGTCGAGTGATTGGAAGAATATGAACTGGTGGAACATGGATTGGCGGATGACGCAACACAGGTGGGCAGACTGTTGGGGTCAACTTCTCGTACCGTCGAACTAATGCGGCTTCTAATCGATTGAATCTTCGATCGAAGGCCTCAATGGTTCGTTGCAAGCTTCGATCGTCTCGGGTATTGCAGTCTTGATTCGCAACCGCTTTGAGGTTGCAGAAGACAGCTTTGGTATTGTTTAACGATATCATGATTCGATTCCAATCCGCACCATCCCGGACGATTCGAAGAAGCTGCGAAGACTGTTGTTCTAGCAATCTGGCATCATCTGCGGCGGGGCCGAATGGGTGTTCCTCGTTCAATCTGCGGGTGATTTCGGCGGCTGTTCGCTGAACATCTTTCGCTTCGCCTACTTCACTCGACCATGGATTGCTGGCTTGAACAACGCCAGCAAATCCGAATGCTACGCAACTAAAGGCCACGCCCAAAAAGATGACTAATGCACTGGTTTTCATTTCCGCTTCCTCTGTTTCTAAATCTCCGTCGACCTTACGGTCGTATCAACTGTGACGGTGATTTAGATAACAAAGGCTGTGCCAATCGGCTCGTTTCCATGAAACGAAGTAAAGAATGAGCAATGTGGCAGGGAACGTGCGGAGTGCTGAAATGCTCTCCTAGGTAACAGTGTCGTCGAATTGATTCGGCGACATCGGAATGACGACAGGCTACGCCTGTCTTTTAGAAGAGATCAGTCGGATCAGTCGGATCGGTCGGATCAGCCTGATCTATTACGGCCCTTAGCTGGCGGAGCCAGCGAGTTCGAGCTTTCCAGCCTGGGTGTCGATATCGACGGTGTCGCCAGCGATCCATCCACTCATGAGCACCATCGGCATTCCTGGGCCTGGGTGAGCTGCGCCACCAGCGAGATAGAGCCCCTTCAGGTCCTTAGACCGGTTGGCTGGCTTAAATGCGCCGAGGTATTTCCCGTGACTGGCCAAGCCATAGATCGCACCGTTGAGAACTCGATATCGTTTGTGAATGCCTTCGGGGGTAAGCGACGACTCGCAGACGATTCGATCTCGTATGCCTTTCATGCCGCCGGTTCGCTCAAGCTTGTCGAGAATGACTTCTCTGTACTCAGGAAGCATCTTTGACCAGTCATGATCAGGTCGCAAATAGGGAGTATGCACAAGAATGTACAGAGCCTCTCCACCCGGTGGTGCAACTGCGGGTTCACTAATCGATGGGGCACAAACATATGCCGTCGGATCTGGGGCAGGCTTGCCTTGTCGATAAATGTAATCGAACTCTTCGTGCGGGTCTTTCGAGAACACAAAGTTGTGGTGCAGAATGTGGTCGTATTTCTTGTTTAGACCGAGATACAGAACCACTCCCGAGCAAGCAGGTTCGTACTTACGACGTTTGTCAAATTTCTTTTGGGTATCCGATCCACTGAGCAGCTCACGGTGAGTTCTCACGGCATCGCAATTGGATACCAATGCATCGAAGGTAAACGACTGACCTTTAGTCGTTGTCAGGCCGGTAACACGTTTACCATTGTTCTGAATCGATGCAACGTCGGTCTCGGTGTGAATCTCAACACCTAACTCACGAGCCAATTTCTCGAGCGCGACTGGAACAGCACGAGTGCCTCCGATTGGATACCAGACTCCCTCTTCGGTCTGCATGTGAGCGATACCGCAAAGGACCGCCGGAGATGCTTCAGGCGAAGACCCAACGTATTGAGTAAAGTGATCGATCATCTGTGCCGCACGTTCGTCAGGTACACATGAGCGCACTAGGCCAGCCACCGATCGTCCCATTCGCAGACTAAGCACATCCTTGAGGACAGAGGCAGAAAATGCTCCGCCTACCTCCATCGTGTCGGCGATGCCACCAACGCTCCGCCAGAAGAAAAACTTGTCTGAAACGCTATGCAACTGCTTGGAGATTTGCATGAAACGCTCGTATCCAGCCCCAGCGTTCGTGTTGCCCGAGAACTTATCAAGATTCTCTTTCATGGCTTTAATGTTGGCAACCAAATCGAGAGCGCTGCCATCCTCGAAGAAGCATCGCCATTGTGGATCGAGCGGGACCAATTGCATGTAATCCTCAATCTTCTTGCCCGCTTCGTTGAAAATTCTCTTAAGCACAGATGGCAAGGTCAAAATCGTGGGGCCCATGTCGAAACGGTAACCGTCTTGTTCATGAACTGCGGCTTTGCCGCCGACCCACGCGTTCTTCTCAAACAGGGTGACTTTGTGGCCGCGAGCGGCGAGCGTACAGGCAGCCGCGAGTCCCGCCAACCCACCGCCGACGACACCTACCTGCAATGTTCGCGATGCTTGCTTAATCATGCTCGAAATCTTCCTTTTATGGGTCTTTTGGGCTAATTATGGGGCTTCTTCCTCGAAGCCATGGCCGCTTGAATCGTTTGCCTTAGGCCGAGTAACCGCTTTAGAAGGCTACCACTGTGGTTGAATTGTAGCAATCCGTCTAGAAGGGATTCATCTGCTGGAGAAGAGGGCTGCAAATGGGGGAGCCAACTTCCTCTCCTAATCGTGATTACTTTTGGCACAGTCATGGACAACAATCCCTCGTCTCCGCGAGTGACCCCAAAGCCACTTTCCCCTCGACCACCAAACGGTAACTGTGGATCGGCCGTGGGAACTAGCGCATCATTAATGGTGATGGAACCCGCCGAGATGAACTTGGTCATTCGCAATGCATCCTCAAGTGGCCCATACACCGACGCCGTCAACGCATACGGACACATTGAGTCAAATTGAAGCGCCTCGGCCCAATCGGCGACCGGAACGATCATGACGAGTGGAGCAAAAATATCAGCCGAGCACAAACTCATCGTCGGATTCATGTCGGTTAGGACCAAGTGGCCGATCGAAACACCATCCACTCGTTCCGAGGTTGTCGTCGATAGGTTCGATATTGAGGTGGTCAACGCAATATTTGCGTGCGGGCTTTCGAAGACACGGGCCCCAGCCTGGACAGCTTCTTTGACACCGGTTTGTAGCTTTTGAAATACCAACCGTGGGATTTGTGTGCGCCATTCCTTTTGCGATTCTGCGGTGAGTCTCTGTGATAGAAGCCTATGGAAAACTTCGTAGGTCTTTTGGGGAACAAATATGCGTCGTGGTGCCAAACAAGACGCCCCGCCGTTAAGTTTCAAGGTAAATGCAATGGTGTCACAAACGCGGTGGATATCAGCACCGGGCAACACATACATCGCATCACAACCACTCAATTCCATCGTGGCCGGAGTCAAGCTGTCGGCCAACTGCTTTAGTACGTTGCGACCAGACCGACTACTGCCGGTGAGCACCACTTTATCTACCCCCGCTTCTATGGCGTCTTGTGCTGCTTCGACCGAGCTATCCAATAGTACGCACAGGTCACTTGGCACGCCTGCTTCCTTGAGCAAATCGACAAATCGTTCGGTCACCAACTCAGCTCCAGGAGCTGGCTTCAATGCAACCGCATTGCCTGCCGCAAGAGCTTGCAACGCTTGAACACCGGTCAAGTAAAGCGGATAATTACCTGCCCCAATGATAAGGACTAGCCCGTGAGGGACGCGTACGACGCTAGACTCTAGCAATCCAAGCCATAACGGCGTGTGTCGACGTTGTGTATAACGAGTCTTAAGGATGTGGCGGGCACGGCGGCATAACCAGCGCACAGAGTCTGCTAATGGCATTAACTCGGCAGATATAGTCTCGGCATAGCTCTGGCGATTGGGAATCTGGATCGCTTGGGCTAACATCAACCGATCACGAACCAGCAATTCACGAAGCTTGGAAAGAATGGCCAAACGATCCTTCAGCTTGAGATCTCGCCACAAGAGTTGCGCACCATAGGCACGCGAAAATCTGGACGCCACGGTGGAGTTTGCAGGAGATTTCGGGGCGGGCGAGTTCTGGGCAGCCCTGGATTCTTGAGAAATGCTCATTCCATGAGAATACCAATCTCCGCCCCGATCTAAAAGGACTTACTAAGCTTATTCATCCTTCCATTCGAGAATCATCCCCTCCGTAGGCAAATCCCATAGCTCATCCATCATTTTGACCAAGTCGGCGACAACATCTGGATGCTTCGAAGCAATGTTGACTTCCTCAAACGGATCTTTTTCAAGATCGAACAACTGCGGTCTCAGCTCCGATCTTGGGTGGCTCTCGGCGTAACGACCTAACTTTAGGTTGCTTGTCAAAATTAGCTTCCATTTTTCCCGTCGAACCCAACGATATAGCAGCGATTTGTTTGGGTCATTCAGATCATAAACATCATGCGCAAAACCCTCTCCGCAAATTGCATCACGCTTCAACGGTTGCTGATCTCGAATGAGCGGCAACAAGTCGAGACCTGGCAATTCACTTGGCGGCTGGCAATTTGTCGCACTAAAAACCGTCGGTACGATATCGATTGTGCTGGCTAGCTCTGAATAGTCGCGAGGCTTAATGACGCCATCCCAGCGAATCAGTAGCGGCTGGCGAACCCCGCCATCATACGGCGATTGCTTGGAACGCAACGCATAGTTCGGAGACTTGTCCGATTGCAACCAACCGTTGTCACCGGTGTAGACAAAGATTGTGTTTTCGCTGAGCCCTTTGGCGTCGAGATGAGCCAGTAACTGACCAATCGATTCGTCGAACCATTCACACATGGCATAGTAACGAGCATAATGAATTGACGGAGAATTCGCTTTGTATTTTTCTAAAAGCCGTTCGGGTGGATTGTGCGGAGAGTGGGGCAAAAGCGGTGCATACCAGAGAAAGAACGGTTCGTTCGCACTTGCGGAGGAATCGATAAACTCGAAGATCGGTCCGAGACCTTGGCGGCCGATGGTGAGGCCGTCATCTCCATGTCTACCTCCTGGTTCAGGAAATCCGCGAGTCATGCCGTGAGTGAAGCCCCCTCGGGCGTAGTTTCCTTCCCACCATTTGCCAGATTGAAAGGATCGATAACCCTTAGTTGCCAGTAGCTTAGGAAGAAGAGGTTGTTGATCGATAAATCCTATGAGTCTGGATTGCAGGGCTTTGTATTCCGCGGACTTGGTATCCGCCAATTCCGGAGCCGGATCATTGCCGGTGATTCGGTGCTGATGGGGATATTTTCCGCTAATAATTGTGGCCAGAGAGGGGCGGCAAAGCGCGGTTGGTACGTAAGCGTTTCGAAAGACGGCACTTTGACTAGCAAGACGATCGATGTGAGGTGTGTGGATCGCGGGATGCCCCATGAACCCGTAGTCCGTCCACGCTTGATCGTCGGAAATCAGGAAAACGACGTTGGGGGGAGCCGCGTTGTCCGCCGCTTTGCGGGGAGTCGGTTGGTCGCACTTGGCAACTTGTAGGCGGCAAAGTCCCGAAAGGCAGGAAAAAAGGACTGTGACTAGCAGGAAAAATATAGGGAAGATGCGGAATGGCATATATGCAAGGGTGAATTGGCGGGAGATGAGTGTTTAGAGTTGCAAGAAATGGCCTAACCGAGCTTGCGAAGAAAAACGGATTTGGCACAATAGGATACACAATTGGAGAGGTGGCTGAGTGGTCTAAAGCACCGGATTGCTAATTCGGCGTAGGGTTAACTCCTTACCGCAGGTTCAAATCCTGTCCTCTCCGTTTGATTTTCTGGGAGTATCACGGTCGCCCCAGAACGCATCAGAACCCTGGTACCCTCCAGGGTTTTTGCATTTCTGGCCGATTGTTTTGGAATTTTGCATCGTCGATACGACGAAAATGATGTTCCGGTCTAATGAAGACATTGTCGAGAGATGTTGTGCAGACTCTTTAAACGATGAATAAGGATATGAAGGACAGGGAGTTTTCGACTACCCACCGTGTGGACATGTCTAGTTCTGCGATTGCAAATCGCCTCCGAGAAGTGAGCGAACTTCATCAACTGGGGCTATCACTTTCAAAAGCGACACCGATCTCATACCCACCAACGTGGTATCAAGAGAACGATTCAGCCAATTCTATAGCAAGTGATGTCGTGAAATCGTAAGAGGCTTGCCTGCGAAGATAAGAAAATCGATCTTGGATGATTCGATTATGCTTCCGTCGGGGCAGGCACGCTGGTGAACAAAGAATACCCTTGGCCTGAGGCTCATCATGCAGCCCCGATTCCTAGTACAGACCGACGGATTTTTTTTGGCTTTAAGCCACCCCTGGCCCTGTGCCAGGGGGCTGTGACTGAGCGGCTACAGGAGCCTGCTCCCACAAAATATTCATTTATTCGGCTGGCCGCAGGCCAGCCGAATAAGAGGGGAGGAGAGGGAGCCTTTGCTGTTGATAGCTACGCAGTCATGCTTTCATCGGCACAGAGCCGAAAGGGAGCCAAGAAGGGCATCCGCACGACGAGACATTCGCTACGGGTTGTCCGAACGCGTCGTCGCTCGTCCCTCACTCCTCTCGCCTTCGGTCACCCTCCGCTACCGTCGCTTCCCCTGTACCCGGCTCCGCCGGAACCAAGCCCGCTGGACCCGAAGGAACTAAAGCAAGGCGGAAGCCGATGGTCGTGCGGCGGTCCGTCGGGGCATCCCCGCTGCGGTTCGCCGACCGGCAGCTCGCGGCACCGTTGATCCAACCGCCGCCGCGGCTCACGCGGCTCGAGCCAGTTCGAGCACCCAGAGGATCGGTCTGGGGCGAAGCCCCAAAGTCACCGTTCCAATCATGGGTCCACTCAGACAGGCTCCCATGCAGGTCGAACAACCCTCGGACGCTCGGTCGCTTCTCCCGGCCCGGATGGACTTTCTTCGCACTATTATCCGTGAACCACCCAAAGCGGTCCAGCAATGCGACCTCGCTGCCATAACCGTACGCTGTACGCGATCCACTCCGTGCCATCACCTCCCATTCCGACTCCGTCGGCAATCGAAACCCACGCTTCGATAAATCCAACGGCCAGTCTCGCGGGAACGAGGTCTCCTGCGGATCCCGAGGATATTGCTCCTTGTCCAGTGTCTCCGGATCGGCATAGCACTGATCCGTTTCTGCCAGTCCCATCTCCTGACCCAGCCAGCGGCAGAACGCCACCGAATCATACCAGTGCGCCCCGAAGCCCGCATCGACGGGCGCGGCGTCAAATTGCTTCATGTCCCCCGCAAACTCCGGTGAGAAGGCAATCAACTCCTCGAACGTGATCTCACGATCCAGCAGAGCAAACGGGCGTGTCAACGTCACTGTGTGACGAACTTCGTTACCTTTGATTCGACCGTCCTCATCCTCGACGGAGCTGATCGTGTACTCCCCACTCGGATGAACGATGAAGGTGTAGTAGAACTTTTTGGGTGGGAGAGGTTCTGGTGGAGGCTCGGATTGTTGGGGCTCCGTGTCTGGATTAGGCGAATCGGACTCGTCCTGTTTCTCGGGTTTTGGTGGGGGTGGCGGTGTCGGTTTGACCGTGATAGCCAAAGTGAACCATTCGCGGTCCAGCGAGTAGGGGACCGGGGTTTGATCGACGCGGTCGGCGATCTCTTTCTCGCCGAGATACCGCAGCAGCCAACCCGATGCGCCGTGGATGCCTGAGTTGGGGTCGTTGGCGTACCAATCAGCGAGTTGTTGAATCAGCGCTTCGCGACGCGTGGGGGGGATGTCGGTGGGGTTGTATTCGCCGATGGCGAGCAGGAGAGCGTAACGAGCGGTGGAGAACCGGGGGCTAGCGCCCTGCGGCTGATTTGTGGTCTGGGTTGGGATGGCGAGGAGGTCGAGGAGGGTGTCGATGGTGATGCCGCGACGTTTGCAACGGACAATGAACTGCGTCATCGCCTCGGGGTCGTCGGTCCAGTCGAACACGGGCAAGACTTTTTCTTTCTCACCTAACCTCAGCATCGTCACTGCAGCATTGGCTCGGCGCTGACCATAGGCTATACGCGGTACCGAGCCGAGATCCTCCGGCGGTGGCGTCGCTGCGACTTCGCTGAGCTGCGCAATGGTTTCGGGCGATGGAACCGCCGAGACCAAGGGGTAGAGAACCGCGTGCTGTTCGGGTGTGGCTACGGTCAGCAACTGAGTCAATCGTCCGAGGTCGTTGGCGGCGTAGTCGGCCATGGCATTGGCGGCGCCCAATCGCTGCGCTTCGCTCGCCGCTGAATCGCCGAAGATCCGTTCCAGATCGCTGAGCAGTTTGTTTTGGATCGGCCGCAGAGCTTCGCGTAGGATCGGCTGGAATTCCGCGTTGCTCGAGACCAATTGCTGCGCCACGAACGCTTGATGCGACTCGGTCCAGGTTTCTTTATCGGACGGTGGCACATAATCGGCCAGGGCCAACGCCGCGCGGAACCGCCGCTGCGGATCGGCTTTCTCGTCCTGCAGGAGGCCCTGCAGCGATTCGCGTATTTTCGTTACCGAAGGCTTGAGCAGTTGCCGGATCGGTAGGATGTAGTCTGCCTTTCTCGTGAGCAGTTCATCGACCAGCGGTTCCACCAGCGACGGATCGCGCGCGACGCTTGCCAATCGGGCATGCAGCCGCGCCCGTTGGTCGTCGGGGGTTTTTCCATCGACTGTCAATTTCGGCGCCAGGTATTCCTCGGCGACTTGTGCGACCTGGGGATTGGCATTGAGCTGCTTCACGATCTCGGGAATCTGCGTGGGCTCGGCGTTGGTGAGGGTATCGACAAGTCCCGCGATGCGGGTTGCCTCTTGCTGTCTTAATGTCTCACACCACACGAACCAACCTCCGCACGCCAGAAGCACTACTGCCGCGGTGGCCAAGGCGATCCACTGCATGTGATGCCGTGTGGCTTGCTGCATCACCAACTTTTCACCAGCCTTCCACTTCATCGGCTCGGTAAAGCGACGGATTTGCAACCACTCTACGACGGTCGGTAATTGTTTGCTTTCTTTGTTGACTCCCCACGCTGCCGCCCTTTCAGCTAATTTCAAGTCCGCGCGGCCTTTCTTTGTTTCTCGTTGCTTTTGCGTCAGCCAATCGCGCAGTGAGGGAACCATATAGTCGTGAGCTAGTTGATAGCTGCGCGATGTGCCGCCATCGGCTCCACTGCTGTCATCGACCGGGGTGATCAAGCGAAGATTTTTGTCGAGGATCGCAAGCAGATCTTGAAACTCGCGGGGCTTGTTTTCGTATCCAGCAGCTTTCTGAAGCAAAGCGGCACTCTGCATCGAACCTTTAATGTCGGTACCCGCTGCGGGCAACAGTGCCGATAGCAAGCTACGCACGGCAGACTCATGTTGCCGATGCTGAATCGGGGCATGCCGCGACCCAAACATCTCTTCGAGGAACGTTACACCGACCCCTTCGATACCTCCGACCGACTGCAAGGCCGCAGTTGTCCACGGCTTTTGCTTCATCATGTCGGCAAAGAGCGCGATCTGTACCGAAATCACTTTGTCATCATGCGATAAACCTTGAATGGATTGTCGTACGAATTCGTTCTGGTCTGGGCTCCAATCCTTAGTGCTATCGGGCAGTTTCCCATACGCCTTGCCAAACAAGCCCAACACCTTGGCCGCATGATCCATGTCGAATAGATCGACCATCGCGCTGTTCTCTCGCTCAACAATCGGGACGTCCAATTCCCGCAGGAATCGGCTGACCGAAATCCAGAAGTCCTCGCGCACCATGACGATCGCTTGTACGTTCGTCCCATCACACTGCAGAAGTGCGTCGGTGAGCGATGACTTGGCATAGTTCTTTTCCGCGAACAGCCACTGCTCAAATTGATCGAGAACCAGCAACAGCTTCCCACCTGTGGGAACTAGACGACGCCGACCAATGGTGCTCAAGACTTCTTTGAGCGAGGAGCCCTCCGCATCGGGAATCGCTTTGCGCACTGCACGCTGTAAACGTGTTTCCGTATCATCGGGAGTCGCCTCGATATAGATCGAGATCACTTTGGGACTCAAACGCGGTAACAACCCTGCTTTCATAAGCGAGGATTTACCGCAACCAGAGGGACCATAGACCAAGCCGACCTTGAACGTCCTCTCCGGGTCCGTCTCTTCAATACGCGTTTTCCAAAAGCGAATGCCCTCGGGAAGCCCCTCGCGATCGAAGGGTCCGGGGAGCAGTTCGAGAAAGCAACTGGCATCGGAGGCATCAAACGATCGAAGTCCTTTAGGAACGACTCGAGTGGGGCCAGTTGGCGTCGCATCGTTAAAACGAGCATCGAGTTCCGCGGTATTCGGAGTTGCCGGAGTCATAGGTGTGGTGCTCGCGGGAGTTGATATCGCCGTGGAACGCTGTCCCGGCGTCGGAGCATGATTGGCTAATAGCCATCGAATCTCGTCCGCTAAATCGCGAGCCACGGTAAAGCGATCGCTGGTACGGCGTGCGAGGGCCTTCATGCAGATACGTTCTAGATCGGGAGAAATACTATCGTCGAACAAGCGAGGCGAACGAACGTCTTCGGTCGCTACGAGGTTCATAAGATCCCTTGCGTTGTCAGACCGAAAGGGGCGACGCCCTGAAATCAATTCATAGAGGACCACACCTAAGCTATAGATATCGCTGCGATTATCGATTCGATGCCCTTCACCGCGAGCTTGTTCGGGGCTCATGTATGCCGGTGTACCCGCCGTCTCCCCCTCGCGTCGCTTTTCCGTCTCACGCAGCGCCAGGCCAAAATCTGCCAGATAAGGCCGATCCTGCCGATCGAGCAAAATGTTGGCTGGTTTTACGTCGCGATGGACGAGCCCCTTGGCGTGTGCATAGTTCAGTGCATCGGCGATCTGCTCCACAATCCGCAAGGACAAAATGCGATCTGGGCGATCCAGTTTCATACGCGAGGCGAGATCGCTGCCGTCGATTAATTTCGAGACAACGAAAAAGTCACCCGAGTCGGTTTGACCGACATCGTGAACAGGCACGATATTCGGATGATCCAGCGCTGCAACGATACGGGCTTCCGTGAGGAAGTTCTCGCGGAGGGATGGGTCAAGCAACGAGCCATGGGTGACCTTGATCGCGACATCGCGATGGAGTTGGCTATCGACCGCGCGATAGACCGCGCCAAAGCCACCTTTTCCGAGCATCGAGACCACGCGGTATCGCCCAAAGGATTTGGGTAACGGCTCGTCCGACAACTTCTGCTTCTCTTTCGGAGCAGGTATTTTGAATGTGAAATGATTGGTACTGTCGCTAAGGCTACCCCCCTCGTCATTCGTCGACAGGGATCTATCTTGGTCCGATTGCTCGTCCATGGCGTTTTATCAACGGGGTGAAAGTGAATGGAAACTGACATGACTGCAGTATATCAGCTTATTGAGCAAACTGGGGCTAATCCGTCCCCCATCGATATCTTTCCATAGCAACAAATCATGCATGAACTAAGGCTCGCAAATTCGATCCGTTTAGGGATCGTCGTCGTAGCCATCCCTCGGGCACAACTGCTTGAAGCTACATCATTATTAAAGTGAAAAGCGTTTCAACCCCGCAATAAGATCGAAGTACGGATCGGTTGTGAGGACGGAACAGTCGTTTCTAAGTGCGATGGCTGCAATTGCAAGGTCGGTCAGTGGTAACCGGTGTCCATTAGCAACAAGTTATCGTCCCAGTTTGGCGACTACTCGCCAGTCATCCCAAGTAGGTTCAAGGTCATGTAGTCCCTTCAGTGAAAAGGATCAACAGTAATCCGTTCGGCTGACTGATTTCGGTTGAAGAAACCTACCCAGATACAAGTGTCGATAAGAACTAGATCACTTGGAGGAATCGTCATTGAGATTGCCAACCTCGGATTCTTCTAACTGACCCCAATTGTCGATCATTTCGACTTGACCAGAAAGTTGCTTGAGTCGCATTCGACGGGCGTAGCGAATGTAATCGCGCATCGCCACTCGGATCGCTTCCATTGAATCACTCTGTTCAGTCAGATCACGTAGCTCGGCTAATTCCTGTTCT